>NZ_JALBUO010000003.1:0-685410 GCF_022669095.1 Enterobacter sp. I4
TCGACAATCTCCACGGGTGCCGTTTCGTTCCCGTGAATGCCGGCAGAAAGCAGCAGCGAAAGGTCATACTCCCCTGTCGGCGTCAGCTCAAGCACGCCCGGCCCCAGCCACCGCCAGTGGAACGAGGGGCCTTCCCCCTCTTGCAGCTCCGGCGTCTCTGCTGCCAGGGTCAGCGCCAGTAAATTCTCCATACCCTCTCCTTAGCGCTGGAACGGATAAACCGAACCCAGCTGCAGGATAGTCGATAATGCATCCAGCGCCTCGCGGCCTTCACGCAGCAGTTGCGGATCGACCAGATCGGCCTGAACCAGACGATCGCGATAGTAGCGGTCCACCCAGTCGTTGAGGGTGTTGAACAGCGCGTCGTTCATCATCACCCCCGGATTCACCGCCTGCAATTCGTCCGGCGTTAACACCACGCGCAGGCGCAGACAGGCCGGTCCCCCGCCGTTGGCCATACTTTCCCGCAGATCGAACACGCGGAGTTCATCAACAGGATTATCCGCCTGCACCAGCTCGCTGAGATAGCGCCAGACGCCCTGATGATTGCGGGACTCCTGGGGCAACACCAGCATCATGCTGCCGTCATCCCGGCTCAGCAGCTGGCTGTTGAAAAGGTAGGTTTCAACGGCATCCTGCACGCTAACCGCCCGCGTGGGTACCTGAATAGGCATAAATCCCGGCACGCGCTCGCGCAGCGTAGCCAGCAGCTTTTCCTGATGGACGAACGCCTGCTCGTGGCAGAACAGCACCTGACGGTTGGAAACGGCAATCACGTCGTTATGGAACACGCCCTGGTCGATCGTCTGCGGATTTTGCTGAGCAAAAATGACCTGGGACGGATTAACCTGGTTCAGCCGGGCAACCGCCTGGCTTGCGGCCAGGGTTTGCCTCGCCGGATAGCGAACCGGCGCGAGATGGCCGCCCTCCTCACGTCCGTAGATAAACAGCTGCAGCCCCGGATCGCCATAATCGCCGCCCAGACGGTTGTGGTTAGCCGCCCCTTCGTCGCCAAACATCGCGACCTGCGGCAGCGCCTGATGCACTTCAAAATGGGCGTCATGATTAAAGATGGCGCGCAGCACGCGCCAGGTGGTGTCCGCTTCGCTGGCGCGGTGAAATTTGTTGTTCAGGTTAGCGACGGTGAGATGCACTTTGCCGTCCAGCGTATCCGCCGACGGTGCGACGGTGGCGGCATTCGCCACCCACATCGAGGAGGCAGAGCTGGCCGCGGAAAGCAGGTGTGGCGTCTGTGTGCCCGCTTTTTCCACCACCTGCTCATCCGTGCCGCTAAAACCCAGCTGGCGCAGCACCGCCACGTTCGGGCGCTCCTGCGGCGGGATCACCGCCTGCGGGAAACCGGCATCGGACAGCGCCTTCATTTTCAGCAGCCCCTGCTTCGCCGCCAGCTTCGGGTTCGAAACCTGGAACCGGTGCCTGGTCGAGGCTTCATTCCCGAAGGAGAGCCCGGCATAGTGGTGCGTCAGCCCCACCAGCCCGTCGAAGTTAACCTCACGCGCTTTCATGGGCGTCTCCCTGGGTGAAATCCAGCCCCGGATTGAGCGTCTCCGGCAGCGTCAGCGACGGGGTTTCGAGGCTTGCCATCGGCCACGCGCAGTAATCAGCGGCATACCACGCGCTGGCGCGATGGTTGCCCGAGGCGCCTACGCCGCCAAACGGCGCGGTGCTCGCCGCCCCGGTCAGCGGTTTGTTCCAGTTCACGATCCCGGCGCGCGCTTCGAGCAGCAGCTGTTCGAACTTCTCGCGGTGCGGCGATATCAGGCCGCTCGACAGGCCGTATCGGGTATTGTTGGCCATCCCGATTGCCGCATCAAAATCGTCATAGCGCCAGACGCACAGCAGCGGGCCAAAGACCTCCTCGTCCGGCACGCCGTCGGCGCCGCTCATCTCAATAATCCCCGGCGTCAGTAACGACGTGCCGGGGGCTACCTGTTTCGGCTCCAGCAGGGTTTTCGCCCCGCGGTTGACGCGATCCTGCCAGGCCTTCAGCACGTTCTGCGCGGCCTGTTCGGAGATCAGCCCGCCAATAAACGGCTGCGGCTCGGCATCCCACCGGGCGGGCACCAGACGCGCGCTCACCTCAACCAGACGCTTCAGGAATGCATCCCCCTGCGCGCCGCGCCTGACCAGCAGACGACGCGCGCAGGTGCAGCGCTGCCCGGCGGTAATAAAGGCCGACTGGATAGTCAGGTGCACGGCGGCATCAATATCGTCCGGATCCTCGACGATCAGCGGGTTATTGCCGCCCATCTCAAGCGCCAGAATTTTTTCCGGCTGCCCCGCCAGCTGGCGATGGAGCTGATAGCCCGTTCCGGCACTGCCGGTGAACAGCAGGCCGTCAACGTCGCTCAGCGCGCTCAGCGCCTGACCGGTTTCACGCCCGCCCTGCACCAGATTCAGCACGCCCGGCGGCAGCCCGGCCTGCTCCCAGAGTTTCACCACCGCTTCGCCGGTTAACGGCGTTAACTCACTCGGCTTGAAGATGACGGTATTGCCCGCCAGCAGCGCGGGGACGATATGCCCGTTCGGCAGATGCCCGGGGAAGTTATACGGGCCAAACACCGCCAGCACCCCGTGCGGACGGTGGCGCAGCGTGGCGGCGCCGTCCGGCATCTCGGTATGCTGCTCGCCGGTGCGGGCGTGGTACGCCTTCACCGAAATTGCGATTTTGTTGATCATCGCCGTGACTTCGGTTGTCGCCTCCCAGCGCGGCTTGCTGGTTTCGGACGCGATAATGCGGGTCAGCCCGGCTTTATTGGCCTCCAGCAGCGCCGCAAATTTCTCAACCAGCGCCTGGCGCTCGGTGAAAGGCCGTTTCGCCCATGCCGGAAACGCGCGGCGTGCGGCGCGGCAGGCCTGCTCAACCTGTCCGGCGCTGGCGTCGTTTCCCTTCCAGAGCACCTCCCGACCCACCGGATTGGTTTTAATCCGCGCCTCGCCTTCGCCCGTTATCCAGTCGCCGTTAATCCATAATGTCATGCTGTTTTCTCCTCAGGGCAGAGTCGCACCAGGCGAACCGCGTCGCCGGCGTTACATTTCAGGGCATCCAGCTGCGCGGCGGTCAGTACCAGCCGCTCGCAGGTCGGGTTGGTTCGCACCAGCATGGCGCGGAAGTTGGCGTAATTCTCGTTCGATACCAGGCAGGCGGGCCACTCGCCCGGCGCGGGCTGGCCTTCAGAGACCTCAACCAGACGGCTCTTGCGGATGGCGCGCACGCGGTCGATGTCGCATTCCAGCGTGGGGCCGCCGTCGAAGATGTCGACGTAGTTACGGTAGCGAAACCCCTCTTTCTCCAGCACCGCTCGGGCCGGAGCGGTTTGCGGATGGACCTCGCCAATCACCGCCTGCGCCTCCGGCGTTAAGAAATGGGTATAAATAGGATGCTTCGGCATCAGCTCGGCGATAAACGCCTTCTGGCCGGTGCCGCACAGGTAGTCCGCACGGCTGAACTCCATGGAGAAGAAGCGTTCCCCCAGGCTCTCCCAGAACGGCGAGTAGCCTGTCTCGTCGATCACGCCGCGCATCTCGGCAACCACCTTTTCGTTGAAGCGGTCGCGAAAGGCGGCCATGAACATAAAGCGTGATTTGGAAAGCAGATAGCCGTTGCCCTCCTTGCGCCAGTCCGGATCGAGGAAAAGCGTGCAGAGCTCGCTGGCGCCGGTATGGTCATTGCAGAGAAAGAGCGTCGGCAGCGCGTTGTAGACGTTCAGCTCTTTCGAGGCGTGAACCATCGTGCCGACGCGGTAGTTGTACCAGGGATCGTTAAGCCCGACGGCCACCTCGATGGCGCAGATCCCCGCCACGGTTCCCGTGTCGGTATCTTCCAGTACGAACACATAGCCCTGTTCGCTCTTTGGCAACGTCCCCTGCCAGGTTTGCAGGGCGCGCTCAATGCGCGCCGACAGCGTTTTTTCATCGGCAGGCAGCGAGGTCAGCCCGCCGCCTGTCTTACCGGCAAGCTGCATAAGCCCGGCAAGATCGCCGTGCGCAACGGGACGGATAACCATCATGATGACACCCCGGCCTTCACCGCTTCGCAGGCCAGCGCAAAACGGTCCAGCCCGGTTCTTACCTCTTCCTCGCTGACGATCAGCGCAGGAGCAAAGCGCACCACGCTGGCACCGGCAATCAGCACCATCACGCCCTGTTTTGCCGCCTCCTGCGAAATCAGCTTCGCCTTGCCGGCAAACTCGGGGGCGAGTTCGCAGCCAATCAGCAGCCCCAGGCCGCGGATCTCTTTAAACAGGCCGGTCTTACTGTTTATGGCATTCAGACGCTCCACAAACCAGTCGTGACGCTGTTTAACACCCTTCAGCACTTCCGGGGTATTGATGATATCCAGAACCTGTCCGGCCACGGCCGTTGCCAGCGGGTTGCCGCCGTAGGTGGTGCCGTGCGTGCCCACGGTCATCACGCTGGCGAATTTTTCCGTGGTCAGCATCGCGCCGATCGGGAAGCCGCCGCCCAGCGCTTTGGCCGTCGACAGCACATCCGGGGTTACGCCATAGTGCATGTAGGCGTACAGCTCGCCGGTACGGCCCACGCCCGTCTGCACTTCGTCAAAAATCAGTACCGCGTTATGACGGTCGCACAGCTCGCGCAGCCCCTGAAGGAACGCCTGCTGCGCGGGCATGACGCCGCCCTCGCCCTGCATGGGCTCCACGATCACCGCGCAGGTGGCGTCGTCAATCAGCTCGTTGGCGGACTGCAAATCGTTGTACGCCGCGTGACGGATATCGGGCGGCAGCGGTGCAAAATCCTGCGAATACGAGGGCTGACCGCCCGCGCTGACGGTAAACAGCGTGCGGCCATGGAACGCGTTCCTGAACGCGACGATCCCGCTCTTGTGCGCGCCAAATTTATCGTGGGCATACTTACGCGCCAGCTTCAGCGCCGCTTCGTTAGCTTCCGCCCCGGAGTTACAGAAAAAGACTTTTTCTGCAAACGTGGCGTCGATCAGCTTCTTCGCCAGACGCAGCGCGGGCTCGTTGGTATACCCGTTGCCGGTGTGCCAGAACTTCGCCGCCTGATCGTTCAGCGCCTGACGCAGCGCCGGGTTCGCATGGCCCAGCGCATTTACCGCAATGCCACCCGCAAAGTCGATGTACTCCTTGCCCTGCTGATCCCACAGGCGCGAGCCTTCCCCACGTACCGGAATAAAAGCCGCCGGAGCGTATACCGGCATCATCCATTCATCGAAATTTTCACGCGTAATTGACAGAGACATAGCGACCTCATCCGGTAAATAAAAGGTTGTTTAAATGTTAAATAATTGAGTGTTTGCACTGTGAATGTAGATTGCAGCGTTCGTGCCAGCCAGCGATAAAAATGCATAAAAGGGAGGAGGTAACAGAATATCAACGGGTTAGAATATGGAGTTATTCACTGTTAATGCATAATAAGTGAATATTTTTACGGTAAGCGGCGCTTTGCGGCATGAAAACAAGAAAGAGTATGCAGAAGCCAAATATAATTCTGGAATTGTGATCGCTCGCGAAATTTATTGGTTATTTACGCCCTGTCAGAGAGCAACGCGCGTTGAAATGGTGCAAATATTGCACCACCGGCATTATCTGTCGCAGTAATTGGGCGAAGCGGATAACAGACGACGCAAATTCTGCTACCATCCTTCCACTATTCACCTTGCATTGGCAGCGACTATGAAATTTGTCTCTTTTAATATCAACGGCCTGCGTGCCCGCCCTCATCAGCTTCAAGCGATTGTTGAGCAACATCAGCCAGATGTGATCGGCCTGCAGGAGACAAAAGTTCACGACGATATGTTCCCTCTCGAAGAGGTAACAAAGCTGGGCTATAACGTCTTTTACCACGGACAGAAAGGCCACTACGGCGTTGCGCTACTGACTAAAGACACGCCGGTTTCGGTGCGTCGTGGCTTCCCGGGCGACGGGGAAGAGGCGCAGCGCCGCATCATCATGGCGGAAATTCCTTCCGCACTGGGCAACATTACCGTTATCAACGGCTATTTCCCGCAGGGTGAAAGCCGCGATCATGAAACCAAATTCCCGGCCAAGGCCAAGTTTTACCAGGACCTGCAAAACTACCTGGCAACCGAGCTTAAAAAAGAGAATCCGGTGCTGATCATGGGCGACATGAACATCAGCCCGACGGATCTGGATATCGGCATTGGCGAAGAGAACCGCAAGCGCTGGCTGCGCACCGGTAAATGCTCCTTCCTGCCGGAAGAGCGCGAGTGGATGGAGCGCCTGCTCGGCTGGGGTCTGGTGGATACCTTCCGTAATGCCAACCCGGAAACGCAGGACCGCTTCTCGTGGTTTGACTACCGCTCGAAAGGCTTCGATGACAACCGCGGCCTGCGCATCGATCTGCTTCTTGCCAGTTCGCCGCTGGCCGAGCGCTGCATCGAAACCGGAATCGACTATGACATCCGCAGCATGGAAAAGCCGTCCGACCATGCGCCCGTATGGGCAACGTTCAAGCTGTAACTTCCGGTGAACGTAAAAAAATCCATTCTCCTGTGCGCCCTTACGGGCGCATTTGTTTCGATCGTTGTTTTGCTTCCTCCGGGCACCCTCACCCTCGACGCGTTAAAAATGCACCAGCAAACGTTGCTCGATCGGGTGGAGCAGGCGCCCGTTCAGAGTGCGCTGTTCTATTTTGCGGTTTACGTCGCGGTCTCCGCGCTGTCGATACCCGGCGCGGCCCTTCTGACGCTGCTCGGCGGGGCGCTGTTCAGCCTGTGGGAGGCGGTGCTGCTGGTTTCATTTGCCTCAACGCTCGGCGCGACGCTTGCCATGCTCGCCAGCCGCTACCTGCTGCGCAACGGGGTTCAGCGGCGCTTTGCCGCCCAGATGCAAACGATCGATGCGGGAATGGCGCGCGACGGCGCGCGCTACCTTTTTGCCCTGCGCCTGATGCCGCTGTTCCCCTTTTTTCTGGTCAACCTGCTGATGGGGCTGACCAGGATTACGGTGCGTCGCTACTGGTGGGTAAGCCAGCTTGCCATGCTGCCCGCCACCGTCATCTATCTGAACGCGGGACGCGAGCTGGGGAAACTCGCCTCGCTGCGCGATATTCTGTCGCCGGGATTGCTGTTCGCCTTTACACTATTAGGGCTATTACCGCTGGTCACTCGCTGGCTGTTTTCCCGTTACAACCCTTCGAATAAAAAGTGAGGCATTATGCGCCGGGTGCGTTTTTGCGCGTTTCTGACTGGCCTGCTGCTGGCAACGTCTTCCGCTGCCGCAGAGGGCTGGCAGACCATTCAACAGCAGGCTAAAGGGCAGACCGTCTGGTTTAACGCCTGGGGCGGCGATGGGGCCGTTAACCGCTATCTCGACTGGGTAAGCGGCGAAATGAAAACGCACTACGCCATTAACCTTAAGATCGTTCATCTGGCCGATGCCGCCGACGCGGTCAAACGGATCCAGACGGAACGGGCCGCGGGACGCGGCAGCAACGGGTCGGTGGATCTGCTCTGGGTGAACGGCGAAAATTTCCGCACGCTGAAAGAGGCAAACCTGCTGCTCAGCGGCTGGGCGCAGACCCTGCCCAACTGGCGCTACGTCGATACCCGTAAGCCGGTGACGGAAGATTTTGCCGTCCCGACCGACGGGGCGGAATCACCGTGGGGCGGCGCGCAGCTGACCTTTATCGCCCGGAAAGCGAGCATGCCGACACCTTTGGCAGATCCGCAGGCGCTGCTGGCCTACGCGCAGCAGCACCCTGGCAAGGTGAGCTATCCGCGCCCGCCGGATTTTACCGGCACCGCGTTTCTTGAGCAGCTGCTTTTAACGCTGACCGCCCGCCCGGACGCGTTAAAAAAAGCGCCTGACGGCACCTTTGCCCAGGTCACCGCTATGCTGTGGGCCTACCTTGATACCCTGCATCCCCTGCTCTGGCGCGAAGGGAACGATTTTCCCGCCTCGCCCGCGCGCATGGATACCCTTCTCGCCAGCGGCAGCCTTAACCTGTCGCTAACCTTCAACCCCGCTCACGCGCGGCAAAAGGTGGCGAACGGTGAACTGCCTGCCGACAGCTACAGCTTCGGCTTTCGTCAGGGCATGCTCGGCAACGTCCATTTTGTCGCTATCCCGGCAAATGCCGGCGCGAGCGCGGGCGCAAAAGTCGTGGCGAACTTTCTGCTTTCACCGCAGGCGCAGATCCGCAAAGCCGATCCTGCCGTCTGGGGTGACCCGAGCGTGCTGGATGCCGACAGGCTGCCTGCGGATGAGGCAAAACGGCTTCGTCTATTTACGCCCGCTGGCACCCCTGACGTGCTTCCCGAACCGCACGCCGCCTGGGTTAACGCCCTGGATCAGGAATGGCTTCGCCGCTACGGTACCCGCTAGCCGGGCTGGCGTGGGCTGCTATGGCAGCCATCTATCTGCCGCTGCTTCCCGCCAGCGGAATGCTGCTCGCACCGGCGTTTTCCCCCGCCGGCTGGGCGGCGCTGTTTGCCGACCCGCAGCTGCCGCAGGCGCTGGCTGCCACGCTGGTTTCATCGCTTATCGCGACGCTGGGCTCTCTGTTTATCGCCCTGAGCCTGCTTGCGCTTCTCTGGCCGGGTGAAGGCTGGCAGCGCCTGACCGCCCGCCTGCCGTGGCTGTTAGCCGTACCGCACGTCGCCTTCGCCACCAGCGCACTGCTGCTGTTCGCCGAAGGGGGCGCGTTTTACCGGATGTGCACGCTCTGCTCGCCGCAGCTTGACCGCTACGGTATCGGGCTTGGGCTTACGCTCGCGGTCAAAGAGAGCGCGTTCGTCCTGTGGGCGCTGTACGCCGCGCTGCCTGAGAAGCGTCTCGCTCAGCAGAAGATTGTGCTGCATACCCTGGGCTACGGACGGATGCAGGCGCTCTGCTGGCTGATAATCCCGGCAATCGCCCCCGCGCTGGGCGCCGTGATGCTGGCGGTGCTCGCCTGGTCGCTTTCCGTGGTGGATGTGGCGATCGTGCTCGGGCCGGGCAATCCGCCCACGCTGGCGGTGCTGGCCTGGCAGTGGCTTACCCAGGGCGATGCGCAGCAGCAGATAAAGGGAACGTTGCTGTGCCTGGCGCTGCTCCTGCTGCTGGCCGCGCTGGCCGCGGCGGGATACGGCCTCAGGGCCGCATGGCGGCGCTCGCAGCCTGACGTCTCGGGGCGTCGTCGTGCTTCGCACAGCGCGTTGCCCGCGCGGACCCTTGGCGGATTACTGCCGCTGTGCGGCGCGCTTTGTGCCATTGTCCTGCTGATGCTGGCGGGTCGGGACGAGGTCGGCCCGGTCAGCGACAGCCTGTCGCTGGGGCTGCTGTCCAGCCTGCTTGCGCTGGCGCTCCTCTTTCTCTGGCTTGAGTGGGGACCGCCGCGCGGCGCGCGGTGGATCTGGCTGCCGCTTGCGCTTCCCGCACTGCCGCTTGTGTCCGGGCAGTATGCCGTTGCGCTGCGGCTGGGCATCGACGGTCAGTACGCCGCCGTGCTCTGGAGCCATTTGCTCTGGGTTATCCCGTGGATGCTTCTGGTGCTGCAGCCGGCCTGGCGCAGGCTCGATCCCCGCCTGATCCTGACCGCCAGAACGCTGGGATGGGAACAGGCGAAAATTTTCTGGTTAGTGAAATGCCCCCTGATGGTTCGTCCGGCCCTGCTGGCCTTTGCCACCGGATTTTCCGTGAGCATGGCGCAGTACATGCCCACCCTCTGGCTGGGGGCTGGACGCTTCGCCACGCTGACGACGGAGGCGGTTGCCCTCAGCAGCGGCGGCAGCGTTCCCGTTCTGGCGTCCCGGGCGCTGGGCCTGCTGCTGTTGACCAGCAGCGTATTCGCCCTTGCCGCGCTGATCTCGCGGCTCGCAGGCCGCTACCGACAAGGATTACGTTAATGCTGAACGTGAAAAATCTCACCATCTCCCCCCTGTTTCATGATGTGAACTTCAGCGTCCCGGCGGGTGAGATCGTGACGCTGATGGGGCCATCCGGCAGCGGCAAATCGACCCTTTTTTCCTGGATGGTGGGGGCATTGTCCGCTGATTTTAAGGCGCACGGCGAGCTGTGGCTGAACGATCGTCGCTGCGATACCCTCGCCGTGGAAGCGCGCGGGATCGGCATCCTGTTTCAGGATGCCCTGCTGTTTGACGCCTTCAGCGTTGGGCAAAACCTGATGCTGGCGCTGCCGGCGCGCGTCGCCGGGCGCGCACGTCGCCAGGCGGTAGAGCAGGCCCTGGCGTCAGCCGGGCTGGCAAACCACTACGCCAGCGATCCGGCCACCCTGTCGGGCGGCGAGCGCGCCCGGGTCAGCCTGCTGCGCGCCCTGCTCGCCGAGCCGCAGGCGCTGCTGCTCGACGAGCCGTTCAGCCGCCTTGATAAAGCGCTGCGCGCGTCATTTCGCGCCTGGGTATTTGAGGTGGCTCGCCAGCGCGCTATTCCGGTAGTGCTGGTCACGCACGATGAGGACGATATTCCCCCCGGCGGGCAGGTGATTGAAATTTCTCGCTGGCAATAATGTGCTAACGCAATGTTTTTGGCGGCAGGAGAGACGACAATGCCATCCCCTTTTGATGACGTCAGGTTTTTCGATGAAACGTGTTTCTCAACTGACCGCGCTGGCCCTGCTCTGCGGCCTCGCCTCACTCTCCTCCACGGCGGCTGATATGCCCCACGCCCTCACGCTGGCCCAGCTACAGGCACAGAACGGCGCGGTAATCGATACGCGTATCAGCGCGTTCTATAACGGCTGGCCGCAAACCCTGAGCGGAACGTCCGGACATGAGCCCGCCGCGCTTAATCTCTCCGCCAGCTGGCTTGGGACGATGAGCGATGACCAGCTCAGCGGCTGGACAACGCGGCATCGTCTTTCGCCGGACGCGCCAATTGCGCTCTATGGCAGCGATGAAGACAACCGGGCCGTCAAAGCGCGGCTGGAAAAAGCGGGCTTTAGCCGCATCACCACCCTGAGCGATGCCCTACAGCAGGCCGATCGCCTGCAGCGGCTGGCGCACTTCGAGCAGCTGATCTATCCGCAGTGGATCCACCGGCTACAGCAGGGCAAGCCGGTTACGGCAGCACCGGCAGGCGACTGGAAGGTGATTGAGGCCGGATGGGGCGCGCCAAAGCTGTATCTGCTGAGCCATATTCCCGGCGCGGGCTACATCGACACCAACGAAGTGGAAAGCGAGCCGCTGTGGAATAAAGTCTCTGACGAGGCGCTGAAAGTGATGCTGGCGAAGCACGGGATCCGTCACGATACCACCGTCATTCTGTACGGTCGTGACGTCTATGCCGCCGCGCGCGTGGCGCAGATTATGCTCTACGCGGGCGTGAAGGATGTGCGCATTCTGGACGGCGGCTGGAGGGCGTGGTCCGACGCAAACCTGCCCGTTGAACGCGGTACGCCTGCAAGCGTGAAGCCAGCCCCTGATTTTGGCGCGCCGATCCCGGGCCAGCCCCAGCTGATGGTGGATATGGATCGGGCCCGCGGGATGCTGCACCGTCAGGATGCGTCGCTGGTGAGTATTCGCTCCTGGCCGGAATTCACCGGCGAAACCAGCGGCTACAGCTATATCAAGCCGAAAGGTGAAATTGCCGGCGCGCGCTGGGGCCACGCGGGCAGCGACGCGACCCACATGGAAGACTTCCACAACCCGGACGGCACCATGCGCAGCGCCGACGATATCGCCGCCATGTGGAAAACGTGGAATATCCTGCCGGAACAGCACGTTGCGTTTTACTGTGGTACCGGCTGGCGCGCCTCTGAAGCCTTTATGTACGCCCGCGCCATGGGCTGGCAGAACGTCGCGGTCTATGACGGAGGCTGGTACGAATGGAGTAGCCATCCGCAAAACCCGGTCTCCCGCGGCGAGCGCGGCCCCGAGAGTTCACGCTAGCGGTTGAGCGATCTCAGCGTCGCGTAACCGCTCCAGACGCGCGTTGTGGTGGTCAGCCAGCACAGCGCGCCAAACGCCCAGGCAAACAGCGTGAAGTGCGCCGGAAACAGGCAGCACAGCACAAACAGCGCGATGGTCTCCGTCCCTTCCGTCAAACCTCCGATGTAATAAAACGACTTGTGCGCATAGCCTGGATTATCAATATCGTGTTTCGCGGCCAGCGCGGCGAAGGCGAGGAAGCTGCTGCCCGTGCCGATAAACGCGAACAGCAGCCAGGCGGCGGCCAGCGCATTTTCAGCCGGTGCAGCCAGCGCAAAGCCAAACGGCACCAGGGCGTAAAACAGGAAGTCGAGGGCGATATCAAGAAATCCTCCCGCGTCCGTCAGGCCGCGTCGACGCGCCAGCGCGCCGTCCAGCCCATCCAGCAGCCGGTTCAGCACAATGGCGACCAGCGCCGCCGGGTACCAGCCGAGCGCCAGAAAGGGCAACGCCAGCGCGCCTGCGGCAAACCCGACGAGCGTTAGCCCGTCGGGCGTGATAAACGGCTTATCCAGCGCGGCAGCCAGCTGGTTCAGCCAGGGCTTCAGCCGGGGATGCAGATGTTTATCCAGCATGCGGTTTTCCTTTAAACGTGGCGCACAGCCCCTGAGCCGGAATATCGAGTGCCGCATTGAAGCGGGCGGACAGGTTCTGAAACGCAATCAGGGCCGTCATTTCGGTGATAGCGTCCTGCGTAAAGTGGCGCTTTAGCTGGCTTTTGATGCTGTCATCGACACGAGGCGGCGTGGCGGTGACCGCTTCCGCAAAGGCCAGCGCGGCGCGCTCCTCCTCGCTGAACAGGGTAGACGTTTGCCAGTCGCTAACGGCCTGCACTTTATCCAGCGCCCCGCTCCGCTCGGCCAGACGCAGGCTGTTGGCATCGATACAAAATGCGCAGTGGCAAATCTGCGAGACGCGGGTCATCAGCAGCGATCGCAGCGCCGGGGACAAACGCGCCTGGCGCCGCTCCAGATAGCCGACAAACAGCGCCACCAGCCAGAAAAGACGCGGCATGCGCCCCCACCAGCGGGTGGGATTAAGCACCGCGCCAAAATGTTTTTTCTGCATGGCGGCAATGGGCTTGAGGCTGACGGGAAGGGATTCGATGGGGGCAACCCAGGCGGATGTCTCTTTCACCTGATTCTCCTGATGACTGGACTCTTTGAAAGGGGACGATAATATGTCGTTTTCCGCTATTAATTATTGACGAACATGCTGAAAACACTCGATGTTGTTGCGGCCATCCTCGAAAAAGAGGGCAAAATTTTACTGGCGCAGCGTCCAGCCCATGCCGATCAGCCCGGGATGTGGGAGTTTGCAGGGGGCAAGGTTGAAGCCGGAGAGACCCAGCCACAGGCGCTGATCCGCGAACTGCGTGAAGAACTCGGCATTGAGGCCGTACCCGCGCGGTACGTGGCAAGCCACCAGCGGGAGGTGTCGCAGCGTCTGATCCATCTCCACGCCTGGCACGTGCCCGACTTTAGCGGCGAGCTCAGGGCGCATTACCACTCGGCGCTGGTGTGGTGCACGCCGGAAGAGGCTTTCGCCTATGATTTAGCCCCGGCGGATATTCCGCTGCTTGAGGCGTTTATTCTTTTACGCGACGCCAGACCAGCGGGTTCGTACTGATGGTGCGCTCATCGCGCTGGCACTGCAGCAGCACGCCATCCGCCCTGACCACCGCGCCTTCTGAGTAGTTTTGATCCTGATAGATACAGCACTGATTGCACGGCTGGGCACGCTGGCCGCCGCTGCTAAAGACCTCCGGCGGCACGTTAACCTCGACATCCGGTCGAAAGCGGTCAGCCTGCGCGCCTGCGGATAACGTCAAACATATCGCGGTCATTGCGTAACGGTTCATAGACTTTATTTCCTTTGCATCGTTTATATCTATAACGGTAGATCGGGACGGGATCTTTAATTTATCGCATCATCGCTTTTGGTTATGACGCGCGCCTCGTCATTAATTTCCCTTTCGGGCTGCATTTCTGCTTGCCTCTCAAAGCGGTGCGGGTGGTATAGTCAAAAAAACGACACAAAACATCTACGCCACGCGCATAAAATATTATAAGAGGTTCTTATATCTATGGATCAGACACGCTCTCTGGAAAGCTTCCTTGCCCACGTTCAGCAGCGCGACCCGCACCAAAGCGAGTTTGCCCAGGCCGTTCGTGAAGTGATGACCACCCTGTGGCCCTTCCTTGAAGAAAATCCGCGTTACCGCCAGATGGCGCTGCTCGAACGCCTGGTGGAGCCCGAGCGCGTGATCCAGTTCCGCGTGGCATGGGTGGACGACCGCAATCAGGTGCAGGTGAACCGCGCGTGGCGCGTGCAGTTTAACTCCGCCATTGGGCCGTTTAAGGGCGGAATGCGCTTCCACCCTTCGGTGAACCTGTCGATCCTTAAATTCCTCGGCTTCGAGCAGACCTTCAAAAACGCGCTCACTACCCTGCCGATGGGCGGCGGAAAAGGCGGCAGTGATTTCGATCCGAAAGGTAAAAGCGAAGGTGAATTGATGCGCTTCTGCCAGGCGCTGGTTACCGAACTCTATCGCCACCTTGGCCCGGACACCGACGTACCTGCCGGAGATATCGGCGTGGGCGGGCGTGAAGTGGGCTTTATGGCCGGGATGATGAAAAAGCTTTCCAACAACAGCGCCTGCGTCTTTACCGGCAAAGGCCTGTCGTTTGGCGGCAGCCTGATTCGCCCTGAAGCGACGGGCTACGGCCTGGTCTATTTCACCGAAGCGATGCTCAAGCGTCACGGGCTGAGCTTTGAGGGGATGCGCGTGGCGGTCTCCGGCTCCGGCAACGTGGCTCAGTACGCTATCGAGAAAGCGATGGCGTTCGGCGCGCGCGTGGTTACCGCCTCCGACTCCAGCGGTACCGTGGTGGATGAAGCCGGCTTTACGGCAGAAAAACTGGCGCGCCTGTGCGACATTAAAGCCAGCCGCGACGGCCGCGTGGCAGATTATGCCCGCGAGTTTGGCCTGACCTATCTGGAAGGTAAACAGCCGTGGGGCGTGCCGGTGGATATCGCCCTGCCGTGCGCGACGCAAAACGAGCTGGACGTGGAGGCCGCCCGTACGTTGATTAGCAATGGCGTAAAAGCGGTAGCGGAAGGGGCGAACATGCCTACCACCATCGAAGCGACAGACCTGTTCCTCGACGCGGGCGTGCTGTTTGCGCCGGGCAAGGCGGCGAACGCGGGCGGCGTGGCAACGTCCGGCCTGGAAATGGCGCAGAACGCCGCAAGAATGGGCTGGAAGGCAGAGAAAGTGGATGCCCGCCTGCATCACATCATGCTTGATATTCACCATGCCTGCGTGGAGTACGGCGGCGAGGCCTCGCAGACCAACTACGTGCGCGGGGCGAACATTGCCGGGTTCGTGAAGGTGGCGGATGCAATGATTGGGCAGGGTGTGATTTAAGTTTTATCGTGCGGCCGGGGCCCCTCACCCCGGCCCTCTCCCACGGGGAGAGGGAAAAAACGGGCGTATCAGGCCGCGCTCTTTTTCTTTTTAAACGGTTTCTTCGCACCGCCGCCCGGCGCCACCATTCCCCTGAACCGCTTCACCGGCGTGCTGCGCGCCTGGTCAATCAGCTGGTAAAGCGTCCCGACCAGCGGCTGCATAAAGTCCTGGTAACGGCACTGCTTTTCGCTGATTTGCGTCAGCACCGACTCCCAGTGCGCCGTCATGTCCGGCCTTGCCGCAAGCTCAGGAAGGGAATGTATGAGCGCCCGGCCCGGTTCCGTTGAGTGGATGTAACGTCCCTTTTTCTCCAGGAAACCGCGCTTGAACAGCAGTTCGATGATCCCTGCTCGCGTCGCTTCCGTACCCAGCCCGTCGGTCGCGCGAAGGATCTTCTTCAGATCTTTGTCCTGCACAAAGCGGGCGATCCCGGTCATGGCGGACAGCAGCGTCGCGTCGGTGAAGTGACGCGGCGGCTGGGTCTGACGCTCTATCACTTCGCCCTTCTCACACAACAGCTCATCGTCTTTAGCCACCACCGGCAGCGGCGTGCCGTCGTTCTCCTCGTCACGCTCTTTGTTGCCAAGCAGGGTGCGCCAGCCCGCTTCCGCCAGAAAACGCGCTTTGGCAATAAATTTGCCTTTGGCGATGTCCAGCTCAATGACGCACTTGCGAAACACCGCGTCCGGGCAGAACTGCATCATGTACTGACGGGCAATCAGGTTATAGACCTTCGCTTCGTTGTCGGTCAGGTTGACGCTGCTGGCGCGCGCCGTCGGGATAATCGCGTGGTGGGCATCGACTTTTTTATCGTCCCAGCAGCGGTTATGGGTGTCCGGGTTAACGACCGGCTGAGGAAGCAGATCCGGCGCGTGCACGCCGATGGCGTTCATCACCGCGTGACGTCCGGCAAAATGTTCTTCCGGGAGATAGCGGCTGTCCGAACGCGGATAGGTGATAAGCTTATGGGTTTCGTAGAGCTTCTGGCAGATATCGAGCACGTTCTGCGCGCTGAGGCCAAATTTTTTGGCGGCCTCAATCTGTAACGCCGACAGGGAGAACGGCAGCGGCGCGGGTTCTGGTTCCCGTTTATCGTTATAGCTGGTGACGATAGCGGGCTGGCCGGTAATGCGGTTGACCACGTGCTCCGCCAACGGGCGATGCAGCAGGCGACCCTCTTCATCCTGATACGATTCACAGGCATCGCTCGGCTGCCAGACGGCGGTAAAGCGTTCGTCTTTCGGCGTGACGATATGCGCTTTAACCTCAAAGAAGTCTTTCGCGACGAAATTCTCGATCTCTTCGTCACGACGCACCACCAGGCCCAGCACCGGGGTCTGCACGCGGCCCACGGAGAGCACGCCCTGATAGCCCGCATTGCGCCCCAGGATCGTGTAGGCGCGGGTCATGTTGATCCCGTACAGCCAGTCGGCGCGCGCCCGCGCCAGCGCGGAGACGCACAGCGGAATAAACTCGCTGTTGGCGCGCAGGCGCGAAATCGCGCGCTCAACCGCCTGCGGGTTGAGGTCGTTGATCAGGCAGCGCTGCACCTGCTGGCGTTTTTCGGGTGCCAGCTCAAGATAGTCCAGCACCTCGTCCACCAGCAGCTGCCCTTCCCTGTCCGGGTCACCCGCGTGGACAACCTCCGTCGCCTCATGCAGAAAGCGCTTGATGACGTTGAGCTGTTTGGTGACGGAAGGTCGGGGTTGCAGGCGCCACTTTTCCGGGACAATCGGCAGATCGCTGAGGTTCCAGCGGGCATAGCGGCTGTCGTAGACATCCGGCTGCGCCTGCTCAAGCAGGTGGCCGATGCACCAGGTGACAACCTGCCCGTTACCGCATTCGATAAAGCCGTCGCCTTTGCGATGCGGCTTAGGCAGCACGTCGGCGATGGCGCGCGCCAGGCTCGGCTTTTCGGCAATAAACAACCGCATCGAATTAACGGATCTCAATCATCGGGCGGCCGCCGCGGGCGGTTACCAGCTCGCCGATCGCCGTCAGGGTAATGCCAAACTCGGCGGCCGTCGCCTGCACGTCAGCTTCCGCTTCCGGGGTGACCGCCAGCAGCAGGCCGCCGGAGGTTTGCGGATCGCACAGCAGGTTGCGCCATTCTTCAGGCATCTCGCCCATCAGGTGGCCGTAGCTGGCGAAGTTGCGCTGCGTACCGCCCGGCACCGCGCCCTGGGCAATGTACTCCTCCACGCCCGGCAGCTTCGGCACGTCCTGATACCAGATCTGCGCCTGCACGCCCGCCCCCTGGCACACTTCGGACAGGTGCCCGAGCAGACCAAAACCGGTCACGTCGGTCATTGCCTTCACGCCGTCGATACTCGCAAACGCCGCACCCGCGAGGTTCATCTGGCACATGACTTCTGTAGCCAGACCTTTGTGCTCGGGCTTCAGCAGGGATTTTTTCTCGGCGGTGGTCAGTACGCCAATGCCCAGCGGCTTGGTCAGGTACAGCTTACAGCCCGCCTGCGCGGTGCTGTTACGCTTCACGCGCTCGGTCGGCACTACGCCGGTGACGGCCAGGCCGAAGATCGGCTCAGGTGCATCGATAGAGTGACCACCTGCCAGGGCGATCCCCGCCTGCTGACAGGCAAAGCGTCCGCCTTCAATCACGTCGCGGGCGATTTCCGGCGGGATGGTGTTGATCGGCCAGCCCAGAATAGCGATCGCCATGATGGGCTTACCGCCCATCGCGAAGATATCGCTGATGGCGTTGGTGGCCGCAATGCGGCCGAAGTCGAACGGGTTGTCGACGATCGGCATAAAGAAATCGGTGGTGCTGATAATGCTGGTGCCGTTACCTAAGTCATAAACCGCTGCATCGTCACGCGTTTCGTTACCGACAAGCAGGTTCGGGTCGACAAACTTCGCCTGTTCACTGTGCAGGATGGTTTCCAGCACTTTTGGGGAAATTTTACAACCGCAACCGGCTCCGTGGCTGTATTGCGTTAAACGAATGGTTTGCTCGCTCATGGACATCTCCTGTCATTGCAATCGCGCTATGGTAGCGCTCATTCCATAAAGAGGTAAGTATGACTGTCTGAATTCTGCGGCGGATGCTCAGAATCCAGACAGTTTAGCGCGTGGGATTAAAAACGGCTGACGAAAGGCGTGGTGTCCGGCACGCTAATGGTGCTGGACGCTTTAAGCTGCGGGGTACCGAGATAGAGGAAACCGACAATTTTATCGTGCTCACCGCAGGAGAACCCTTCCCGCACGGCGGCGCTTTCGGTCAGCGGACCGGTACGCCAGATGCCGTTAAAGCCCTGCGCGACGGCGGCCATCTGCATCGCCATCACGGCGCAGCCGGCGGACATTTCCTGCTCCCAGACCGGCACCTTATGATCGGCCCTGCACTTCGCGACCACGGCAACGATCATCGGCGCGCGGAACGGCGCGTTGCGGGCTTTATCAATACCCTTTTCATCCTGACCGGCGGCTACAGCGCCCTGCTCCAGCAGCTGGCTGAAGCGATCGCGTCCTTCGCCTTCAATGATAAAGAAGTGCCACGGCTGTAAGGTGCCATGGTCCGGCGCACGCATTCCGGCAAGCAGAATGTTTTCCAGCTGCTCGCCGACCGGTGCCGGTTCAGCCAGGCGGGAAGCGCTACGACGGTTAACAAGCAGTTCTAGTGCGTCCATTGGTTAACTCCTTTCTTGAAATTTACTCACAAAATTAACACGACAGCAGAATTTGTTACAGCGTGGCAGGCGATTCCTGCTGACAAGTGGCGGTTGGGTCATTACGATAACCGCACATTACCGTCCCGTGGCGACGGAAACAGTCATTTTCTGGTTAGGGAGAATACATGCGAACCCTTTGGCGAATCTTTGCCGGTTTCTTTAAATGGACGTGGCGACTGCTCAACTTCGTCCGCAACCTGGTGATGAATATCTTCTTCATCTTCCTGGTACTGGTCTGCGCAGGTATCTGGATGCATCTCAGCAGCGCCAGCCAGTCGCAGAACTCGACGCGCGGCGCGCTGCTCCTCGATATCACCGGGGTAATTGTCGATAAGCCCTCCACCAGCAACCGTCTGGGCGTGATTGGCCGCCAGCTGTTCGGCGCAACGTCTGACCGCCTGCAGGAAAACTCCCTGTTTGATATCGTCGACACGATCCGTCAGGCCAAAGACGATCGCAACATTACCGGTATCGTGCTGGATCTGAAAGATTTTGCCGGTGCCGATCAGCCTTCGATGCAGTACATCGGTAAAGCGCTGCGCGAATTCCGCGACAGCGGTAAACCGGTGATTGCCGTCGGCGACAGCTACACCCAGGGGCAATATTATCTGGCGAGCTTTGCTAACAAAATCTGGCTCTCTCCGCAGGGCACGGTCGACCTGCATGGCTTTGCCACGAACGGTCTGTACTACAAATCGCTGCTCGACAAGCTGAAGGTCACCACCCACGTCTTCCGCGTCGGGACCTATAAGTCTGCCGTAGAGCCGTTTATCCGCGATGATATGTCCCCGGCGGCCCGTGAAGCGGACAGCCGCTGGATCGGCGAGCTGTGGCAGAACTACCTCGGCACCATTGCCGCTAACCGTCAGATGACCCCTGAACAGATCTTCCCGGGCGCGCGCGGCGTGCTGGACGGTCTGCGTAAGGTGGATGGCGATACGGCGAAATACGCGCTCGATAACAAGCTGGTCGATCGTCTGGGCTCCAGCGCCGAGATTGAAAAAGCGCTCACCAAACAGTTCGGCTGGAGCAAAGAAGACAAAAACTACAGCGCCATCAGCATGTATGACTACGCCGCGAAAAAACCGGACGACAGCGGCGACAGCGTTGCAGTGGTGTTTGCTAACGGTGCCATCATGGACGGTCAGGAAACGCCGGGGAACGTGGGCGGAGATACCACTGCCTCGCAGATCCGCGATGCCCGCCTCGATCCGAAAGTGAAGGCGATTGTCCTGCGCGTAAACAGTCCTGGCGGCAGCGTCAGCGCCTCAGAGGTGATCCGTGCGGAGCTGGCCGCCGCCCGCGCCGCGGGTAAACCGGTTGTTGTTTCCATGGGCGGCATGGCGGCGTCCGGGGGATACTGGATCTCAACGCCTGCTAACTACATCGTCGCTAACCCGAGCACCCTGACCGGCTCGATTGGCATCTTCGGGGTTATCAACACCGTTGAAAACAGCCTTGATTATCTTGGCGTTCATACCGATGGCGTTTCCACCTCACCGCTGGCCGACGTGTCCGTGACGAAATCGCTGCCGCCTGAGGTGTCAGAGATGATGCAGCTCAGCATTGAGAGCGGCTATAAGCGCTTTATCACGCTGGTTGCTGATTCCCGTAAAAAGACGCCAGATCAGATCGACCAGATTGCTCAGGGCCACGTCTGGACAGGCCAGGATGCAAAAAGCAACGGTCTGGTAGACAGCCTGGGCGACTTTGATGATGCGGTGAAGAAAGCGGCAGAGCTGGCCAAACTGAAGCAGTGGCACGTGGACTACTATCAGGACGAACCTACGTTCTTCGATATGATCGTGGACAGCATGTCCGGCTCCGTTCGCGCCATGCTGCCGGAAGCGCTTCAGGCTTACCTGCCAGCACCGGTCGCCACCGCAGCCAGCGCGATGAAAGCTGAGAGCGACAGGCTCGCGGCCTTCAACGATCCACAGAGTCGTTACGCGTTTTGCCTGACCTGCGCGAACGTCCGTTAAAACCCGTCCCCTCTTCCCGCGAAGAGGGGATTTTTTCTTTTGAAGAACAAGAACTCACTATCATGCAGAAGAAATCAATTTATGTCGCCTATACCGGCGGTACCATCGGTATGCAGCGCTCTGAAAACGGCTATATCCCGGTTTCCGGCCACCTGCAGCGCCAGCTGGCGCTGATGCCCGAATTCCATCGCCCGGAAATGCCGGACTTCACCATCCACGAATACGAGCCGCTGATGGACTCCTCCGACATGACGCCGGAAGACTGGCAGCATATTGCGGATGACATTAAAGCCCATTATGACCAGTACGACGGCTTCGTGATCCTGCACGGCACCGACACCATGGCGTTTACCGCCTCGGCGCTCTCCTTCATGCTGGAGAACCTGAGCAAGCCGGTCATCGTGACGGGCTCGCAGATCCCGCTGGCGGAACTGCGTTCAGACGGGCAGATCAACCTGCTTAACTCCCTGTACGTTGCGGCCAACTACCCGATCAACGAAGTGTCGCTGTTCTTCAACAACCGCCTTTACCGCGGCAACCGCACCACCAAAGCGCACGCCGACGGCTTTGACGCGTTTGCCTCACCGAACCTGCAGCCGCTGCTGGAAGCGGGTATCCATATCCGTCGTCTGGGCACGCCGCCTGCGCCAAACACCGCGGGCGAGCTGATTGTTCACCCGATCACCCCGCAGCCGATTGGCGTGGTGACGATTTATCCGGGCATCTCCGCCGACGTGGTGCGCAACTTCCTGCGCCAGCCGGTGAAGGCGCTGATCCTGCGTTCCTATGGCGTGGGTAACGCGCCGCAAAACGGTGAGTTCCTGAAGGAGCTACAGGAGGCAAGCGATCGCGGAATTGTGGTGGTCAACCTCACCCAGTGTATGTCCGGTAAGGTCAACATGGGCGGCTATGCCACCGGTAATGCCCTGGCGCACGCGGGCGTTATCAGCGGTTTCGATATGACCGTTGAGGCAACCCTGACTAAACTTCACTATTTACTGAGTCAGGATCTGGATATAGATTCCATTCGCCGCGCGATGATGCAAAACCTGCGCGGTGAGCTGACGCCGGACGAATAAGGAGTTCCCATGAAGCAACGCGCCCTGTTACTGGTCGATTTGCAAAATGATTTCTGTGCGGGCGGCGCGCTGGCCGTCGCCGAAGGTGACAGCACCGTGGACGTGGCAAACACGCTGATTGACTGGTGCAAAGCCCGCGGCGAAGCGGTGGTCGCAAGCCAGGACTGGCATCCGGCAAACCACGGCAGTTTTGCCAGCCAGCATAGCGTGGAGCCTTTCACTCAGGGCGAACTCGACGGGCTGGCGCAAACCTTCTGGCCGGATCACTGCGTTCAGCAAACGGAAGGTGCAGAGCTGCATCCGCTGCTGAACCAGAAGGCCATCGACGCGGTGTTCCATAAAGGCGAAGATCCGCTTATCGACAGCTACAGCGCGTTTTTTGATAACGGACATCGTCAGAAAACGGCGCTCGACGCCTGGCTGCGCCATCACGAAATCACCGAGCTGATCGTGCTGGGGCTGGCGACGGACTACTGCGTGAAGTTCACCGTGCTCGACGCGCTCCAGCTTGGCTACACGGTTAACGTCATTACCGACGGCTGTCGCGGGGTGAACCTTCAGCCGCAGGACAGCGCCCAGGCTTTTATGGACATGGCTGCCGAAGGCGCAACGCTTTATACGCTGGCCGACTGGCTGGAAACGCAGGCCTGATGCTTTTGCCGGGTGGCGCTTGCGCTTACCCGGCACTCCCCTTTCTATCTCCCATAAAGTGAACTCCCTCGCATCACCAGCGAAACGGTAATGGTATTCTTTTCAGGCTGTTTTTTCGCCACGCCTTTTCTGTGGCGTGGTTATTTTTGTTTAGTCAAAGAGGAACACCTATGAAACGTTTGCCCTTGCTGGCAGCTCTACCCCTGCTTTGCGCGTCGGTTGCTACTGCCGCACCTCTGATGTCCGTGGGCTACTTCAACGGCGGCGGTGACGTCACCGCAGGACCAGGCGGCGATATTAATAAACTCGATGTCCACCAGATAACCCACCTGAACTACTCGTTTGGTCTGGTCTATAACAGCGAGAAAGACGAAACCAACGCCGCGCTGAAAGATCCGACAAAGCTGCATCAAATCTGGTTATCCCCGAAGGTGGCGTCCGACCTGGCGCTGATCCCTCAGCTTCGTAAACAAAACCCTGACATTAAGATTCTGCTTTCCGTTGGCGGCTGGGGCGCGCGCGGCTTTTCTGGCGCGGCGGCGACGAAAGAGACCCGCGCGGTGTTTATTCGTTCCGCGCAGGAGATCGTCGATAAGTACGGCCTGGACGGTATCGATCTCGACTGGGAATTTCCGGTCAACGGCGCGTGGGGCCTGGTGGAAAGCTCACCTGCCGACCGGGATAACTTCACCGCGCTGCTAAAAGAGATGCGTGACGCGTTCGGCAAGAAAAAGCTGGTCACCATTGCGGTGGGCGCGAATGCGGAAAGTCCGAAAAGCTGGATTGACGTTAAGGCCATTGCGCCGCTGCTCGACTACATCAACCTGATGACCTACGACATGGCGTACGGCACGCAGTATTTTAACGCGAACCTGTATGACTCCAGCGACTGGCCGACCGTGGCGGCAGCAGATAAATACAGCGTCGATTTTGTGGTGAACAATTATCTGGCCGCTGGCCTGAAGCCGCAGCAGATGAACCTCGGGATTGGCTTCTACGGGCGCGTGCCAAAACGGTCCGTTGAGCCGGGCATTGACTGGAGCAAGCCCGATGCGCAAAAAAACCCGGTGACGCAGCCTTACTTCGGCCCTCGGGAGATCGCTTTGTTCCGCTCACTCGGTTATGACCTGACCAAAGACACCTACGTGAAATACAACGATATCGTTAAGAAGCTGCTGAACGACCCGCAAAAGCGCTTTACCGAACGCTGGGACGACCAGGCGAAGGTGCCGTGGCTTTCCGTGAAGGGTGCAGACGGGAAGGATCTGTTTGCCATCTCTTATGAGAATCCGCGTTCCGTTGCCATCAAAGCGGACTACATCAAAGAGAAAGGTCTGGCAGGCGCAATGTTCTGGGAGTACGGGGCCGACGACGAAAACCGGCTCGCGAAGCAGCTGGCAGCGTCATTGGGGATTAAGCACTAGCTGGATTGTGCCGGGTGGCGCGAGGGCTCACCCGGCCTGTTCAGGGGCGTTATTTGAACGTCGCAATCGGCCTGGGCGTGATGCCAAACTCTTCTTTCAGCTCGCGCTTGCTCTTCATCACCATCTGCCCTTTAGTGTCAATGGTCATATGCTGCGCGTCCGTATTGTTCCGCGCCTGCCACAGCATCACCAGCTGGAGGCTGTTCTCTTTTTGCTCCGGCGTAAGCGCTACCCCGTCCGGCCATTTTCCCAGCTCAACGGCCGTTACCAGACGCTGATAAACCTCCGGGGTCATTCCCGCAATCATGTCATCAATATTCACGATTTCTCCCTTACAAAGGAATAATTTGCTGAATCGTTTTTTCAACCTTTGGTCTGGTCGCCGTTTTCGTCATCGGTGAAGCTCATGGAGGCCGAATTTACGCAGAAACGTTCGCCCGTAGGCTGGGGACCATCCGGGAAGACGTGGCCCAGATGCGCATCACAGTTCCCGCAGCGAATTTCAGTGCGCACCATCCCGTGGGAAGAGTCCGTCAGGTAGCAGATCGCCTCGTCGCTGACGGGCTCGTAGAAGCTTGGCCAGCCGCAGCCAGAGTCATACTTGGTCTGGGAGTTAAACAGCGGTGCATCACACACCAGGCAGTGGTAGACGCCTTCCCGCTTATTGTGCAGTAAACGCCCGGTAAACGGCGGCTCTGTGCCGTGATTCTGCGTCACGTAAAACTGCATTTCCGTGAGGTTTTTTTTCAAATCGTCGGGGTTACGTTGGTTCGACATATGCTTACATCTCGCTGTTGAAACAGACATCTTTTAACCCAGATTCTAACAAAACATTAACACCCGCGCGTGCACTTTTGTTCTAAACTTATGTGTCGCGAAAAGGCGGTCAGGCAATTGTGATCTGTTTCACATTTTAATCCTGCGAGGCCTTTAAAATTCCGGGCGCAGCCCCCATGTGGTTGCTAGCTCAAAGGGAAAGTGAGGCGAGTCAGTCGCACAAACGTTAGTCACAGGATTGATTTGTCGCAATGATTGACACGATTCCGCTTGACGCTGCGTAAGGTTTTTGTAATTTTACAGGCAACCTTTTATTCACTAACAAATAGCTGGTGGAATATATGACTATCAAAGTAGGTATCAACGGTTTTGGCCGTATCGGCCGTATTGTTTTCCGTGCTGCTCAGAAACGTTCTGACATCGAAATCGTTGGTATCAACGATCTCCTGGACGCTGAATACATGGCGTACATGCTGAAGTACGACTCAACTCACGGTCGTTTCGACGGCACCGTTGAAGTGAAAGACGGCCACCTGGTTGTTAACGGCAAAACCATCCGCGTTACTGCTGAGAAAGACCCAGCTAACCTGAAATGGAACGAAATCGGTGTTGATGTTGTAGCTGAAGCTACCGGTATCTTCCTGACCGACGAAACTGCACGTAAACACATCACTGCGGGTGCGAAGAAAGTTGTTCTGACTGGTCCTTCCAAAGACAACACCCCAATGTTCGTTCGTGGTGCTAACTTCGAAACTTACGCTGGCCAGGACATCGTTTCCAACGCATCCTGCACCACCAACTGCCTGGCACCGCTGGCTAAAGTTATCAACGACAACTTCGGCATCATCGAAGGTCTGATGACTACCGTTCACGCTACCACCGCTACTCAGAAAACCGTTGATGGCCCGTCTCACAAAGACTGGCGCGGCGGCCGTGGCGCGGCTCAGAACATCATCCCATCCTCTACCGGTGCTGCTAAAGCAGTAGGTAAAGTACTGCCAGAACTGAATGGCAAACTGACTGGTATGGCGTTCCGCGTTCCAACTCCTAACGTATCCGTTGTTGACCTGACCGTTCGTCTGGAAAAAGCTGCTTCTTATGAAGAAATTAAGAAAGCAATCAAAGCTGCTTCCGAAGGCCCAATGAAAGGCGTTCTGGGTTACACCGAAGACGACGTTGTATCTACCGATTTCAACGGCGAAGTGTGCACTTCCGTGTTCGATGCTAAAGCAGGTATCGCACTGAATGACAACTTCGTGAAACTGGTTTCCTGGTACGACAACGAAACTGGCTACTCTAACAAAGTACTGGACCTGATCGCTCACATCTCCAAATAAGTTGAGATGAGTTCTTGATCCTAAAAGGCGACTTCGGTCGCCTTTTTTATTGTTTTTAGACAGAGGATTGCGTAATGATTAATAAAATATTTGCACTTCCGGTAGTCGAACAACTTACCCCTGTGCTCTCCCGCCGTCAGATTGACGGTGCCGACGTTATTGTCGTCGACCATCCGCGCGTGAAAACCTCCGTGGCGCTCAATGGCGCCCACCTGCTCTCCTGGAAACCAGAAGGCGAAGAAGAAGGTCTTTGGCTGAGCGAGGCCACCTCGTTTAAGAAAGGCGCGGCGATCCGCGGCGGCGTACCGATCTGCTGGCCATGGTTTGGCCCGTCCGCGCAGCAGGGTTTACCCTCTCACGGTTTCGCCC
Organism: Enterobacter sp. I4; assembly: GCF_022669095.1. Taxonomy (NCBI): domain Bacteria; kingdom Pseudomonadati; phylum Pseudomonadota; class Gammaproteobacteria; order Enterobacterales; family Enterobacteriaceae; genus Enterobacter; species Enterobacter sp. I4. The sequence goes on from NZ_JALBUO010000003.1 coordinate 26,680, forward strand.
GTAACCAGCAGTGGACGCTGAAGGCGCACAACGACGATGACAACGGTGCGGTGCTGACCTTTGAACTACAGGCGAATGAGGAAACGCGCGCCCTGTGGCCGCACGAGTTCACCCTGTATGCCCGCTTCAAGCTGGGTAAAACCTGTGAGATTGAGCTGGAGGCGCACGGCGAGTTCGAAACCACCTCCGCGCTGCACACCTATTTCAACGTCGGTGATATCCAGGCGGTTAAGGTTAGCGGCCTTGGCGATACCTTTATCGACAAAGTGGATAACGCGAAAGAAGGCAAACTGGACGACGGCGTGCAGACCTTCCCGGACCGTACCGACCGCGTTTACTTGCACCCTGAAGCCTGCAGCATGATCCACGACAGCGCCCTGAACCGCGGAATCGAAGTGGTTCATCACCATCACAGCAACGTTGTGGGCTGGAACCCGGGCCCGGACCTTTCCGTCAGCATGGCGGATATTCCGGACGACGGTTACGAGACCTTTGTCTGCGTGGAAACGGCGTGCGTGACTGCCCCGCAGAAAACCAGCGAAGAAAAACCGTCCCGCTTAGGCCAGACGATTAAGATTGTGAAGCGTTGATTTTTCTGAAGCTTGAAAAAACAAACGGGGCGCAAGCGCCCCGTTTTAATGCATAGCATTCCGATCAGAACTTGTAGGTTACACCCACAGAGAAGATGCCCGCCCAGGACTTATCGACCATCGGGCTGTCTTTCACTTCATCGCTCAGACGGATATAACGACCGGTACCGTATACGTTCCAGTCACCTAGGAAGTTATAGGACGCGGTGAGTTCCAGGTACGGATCCCAGCCATCATCCGCGCTGTAGCTCTTCAGGCCACTGCGGCGAGACTCATCTTTAGAGACGCCATAGTAGTAGTCGTTGTAATTCTCGCTACTGTACTGCACGCCGATACCCGGCGTCAGGGTCACCGCGCCGTTGGTGTAGCGATAAAGCCATGCCAGATCCCAGATGAAGCCGTTGCTGTTATCCAGCGTATCGCCCGCCAGCGCAGTGCGCAGGAAGCCATACTCGGTGTTATGCACGTAAGAAAGCCCCGCCATCAGTGAGCTTCTGCGCTTGTCCAGCTGGCGAAGCGCATTGCTGTCGCTGTCGCCCGGCTTAAAGTGCGTTGGATCGTAGTACGCCATGATGGAGAGCTTATCTGCCGTGTCGTTCCACAGATAGTAACCGCCGCCCAGTCCACGGAACCAGAAGTTATCGCCTTCATAGGTGACAACGGGGACAGGATATACGTCGCGGTCATACTGTTTGTACGGGCTGTTAATCACGCCAGCACCCGCGCCAACCGTCCACTGGCCTTCAGCCTGTACGGTGCTCGCTGCGGTAGCGGCAAGGATGCCCAATGCCAGAAGTTTGAGTTTGGTCACAATCCATTCTTTCCTGTAGTCAAATAATCAGCGGAAGAAGTGTAACCGCCAATCCCGCACATCCCAAAATTTTTTGCGCGCTAATCAGTTTGATTAACCCGTTATTTTTCATTTTTCAGATGACAACCCGCTTTCATTTATGTGACCGATAAATGAAAAACCCACTTTCGCCTTATACGCGCAGTGGAAATTTTCGGATGAGTTATTGATATGTCATTGAAAGTAGATTTTATGCGTATGCAAGTTTTGCAATTGCCATCTACGCTTTAATTTAAGAAGAGGTTTTGCTGAACACCCTGCGGTTCTTAGCCTTCGACCTGGCACACAGGTTGCTGCTCTGGCAGTGAGGTGCGAGAAATTCTCTTCCGGGAGCCTCCACTACTCATACGAACGGCTCTTATCCTGTGCTAAAAAACGAAAGGACGGCATGCCATGAATATATTCGATCACTATCGCCAGCGCTACGAAGCTGCCAAGGACGAAGAGTTCACACTGCAGGAGTTTCTTACCATTTGTCGGCAAGATCGCAGTGCCTATGCCAATGCGGCAGAACGGCTATTGATGGCTATTGGTGAGCCAAACATGGTTGATACTGCCCTGGAGCCACGGCTTTCCCGTCTATTTTCGAATCGGGTAGTCGCCCGATATCCGGCGTTCGAAGAGTTCTATGGTATGGAAGATGCCATAGAGCAGATCGTCTCCTACCTGAAGCATGCCGCTCAGGGGCTGGAAGAGAAGAAACAGATCCTCTATCTGCTGGGCCCGGTTGGTGGCGGTAAATCCTCGCTGGCCGAACGGCTGAAGGCGCTGATGCAGCGCGTGCCGATCTATGTGCTGAGCGCCAACGGCGAGCGCAGCCCGGTAAATGACCATCCGCTGTGCCTGTTTAACCCGCAGGAAGATGCGCAGATTCTGGATAAAGAGTTTGGCATTCCGCATCGCTATCTCGGCACGATCATGTCGCCGTGGGCGGCGAAACGTCTGCACGAGTTTGGCGGGGATATCACCAAATTCCGCGTCGTCAAAGTCTGGCCGTCAATCCTTGAGCAGATCGCCATCGCCAAAACCGAACCCGGCGACGAGAACAACCAGGATATCTCGGCGCTGGTGGGTAAAGTCGATATCCGTAAGCTGGAGCATCACGCGCAAAACGACCCGGACGCCTACGGTTATTCCGGCGCGCTGTGCCGCGCCAACCAGGGGATAATGGAATTTGTCGAGATGTTCAAAGCGCCGATCAAGGTGTTGCATCCGCTGTTGACCGCTACCCAGGAAGGGAACTACAACGGGACGGAAGGTATCTCCGCCCTGCCGTTTAACGGCATCATTCTGGCGCACTCTAACGAATCAGAATGGGTCACCTTCCGCAATAACAAAAACAATGAGGCGTTCCTTGACCGCGTGTACATCGTCAAAGTGCCTTATTGCCTGCGGATCTCGGAAGAGATCAAGATTTACGAGAAACTGCTTAACCACAGCGAGCTGATGCATGCCCCCTGCGCGCCGGGAACGCTGGAAACGCTGTCGCGCTTCTCTATCCTGTCGCGTCTGAAAGAGCCGGAAAACTCCAGCATCTACTCCAAAATGCGCGTATATGACGGTGAAAGCCTGAAGGATACCGACCCGAAAGCGAAATCGTACCAGGAGTACCGCGATTACGCCGGGGTCGATGAAGGGATGAACGGCCTGTCGACGCGTTTTGCGTTTAAGATCCTCTCCCGCGTCTTCAACTTCGACCATGCGGAGGTAGCCGCTAACCCGGTTCATCTGTTCTACGTGCTGGAACAGCAAATCGAGCGCGAGCAGTTCCCGCAGGAGCAGGCTGAACGCTACCTTGAGTTCCTGAAAGGCTACCTGATCCCGAAATATGCCGAGTTCATCGGTAAAGAGATCCAGACCGCCTATCTGGAATCCTATTCAGAATACGGTCAGAACATCTTCGACCGCTACGTCACCTATGCTGACTTCTGGATCCAGGATCAGGAGTATCGCGACCCGGACACCGGCCAGCTGTTTGACCGTGAATCCCTGAACGCCGAGCTGGAAAAAATCGAGAAGCCGGCCGGGATCAGCAACCCGAAAGACTTCCGAAACGAGATTGTGAACTTTGTCCTGCGCGCCAGAGCGCATAACAACGGACGCAACCCGAACTGGACCAGCTACGAAAAACTGCGCACGGTCATTGAGAAGAAAATGTTCTCCAATACCGAAGAGCTGTTGCCGGTAATTTCGTTTAACGCCAAAACCTCAACCGACGAGCAGAAAAAGCACGACGATTTTGTCGACCGTATGATGGAGAAAGGTTACACCCGCAAGCAGGTACGCCTGCTCTGCGAATGGTATCTGCGCGTGCGTAAATCGTCTTAAAACAAGTGCCCGGTAGCGCTCGCGCATACCGGGCCGACAAATGCTAGTTGGCAAATGCAGTACGGGGGGTATATGACCTGGTTTATTGACCGGCGTCTTAACGGCAAAAACAAGAGCACGGTTAACCGCCAGCGCTTCTTGCGTCGTTATAAATCGCAAATTAAACAGTCGATCTCCGAGGCCATCAACAAACGCTCGGTGACCGACGTCGACAGCGGCGAATCCGTCTCCATCCCCAACGATGACATCAGCGAACCGATGTTTCATCAGGGGCGTGGCGGTCTGCGCCATCGCGTCCACCCAGGTAACGACCACTTCGTCCAGAACGACAGAATCGAGCGTCCGCAAGGCGGAGGTGGCGGTTCCGGAGGCGGTCAGGGCCAGGCCAGCCAGGACGGTGAGGGCCAGGACGAGTTCGTCTTCCAGATTTCTAAAGATGAATATCTTGACCTGCTGTTTGAAGATCTGGCCCTGCCGAATCTGAAAAAGAATCAGCACCGCCAGCTCAACGAATATAAAACGCACCGCGCGGGGTATACCGCAAACGGGGTGCCCGCCAACATCAGCGTCGTACGTTCGCTGCAAAACTCGCTGGCGCGACGCACGGCAATGACGGCAGGTAAGCGGCGCGAACTGCGCGAGCTGGAAACCAGCCTGAAAGTGGTGGAAAACACGGAACCGGCGCAGCTGCTGGAAGAGGAGCGCCTGCGTAAAGAGATTGCCGAACTGCGGGCGAAGATCGACCGCGTGCCGTTCATCGACACCTTCGACCTGCGATACAAAAACTACGAAAAACGTCCGGAGCCTTCCAGCCAGGCGGTGATGTTCTGCCTGATGGACGTGTCAGGCTCAATGGATCAGGCCACCAAGGATATGGCGAAGCGTTTTTATATCCTGCTCTATCTGTTCCTGAGCAGAACCTACAAGAACGTGGAGGTGGTCTACATTCGCCATCACACTCAGGCGAAAGAGGTGGACGAGCATGAGTTCTTTTACTCGCAGGAGACCGGCGGCACCATCGTATCGAGCGCCCTGAAGCTGATGGATGAGGTGGTGAAGGAGCGCTACGATCCGGCGCAGTGGAACATCTACGCCGCGCAGGCATCGGATGGCGATAACTGGGCGGATGACTCGCCGCTGTGTCATGAAATTCTGGCGAAGAAAATTCTGCCGGTGGTGCGTTACTACAGCTACATTGAAATTACCCGTCGCGCCCACCAGACGCTGTGGCGTGAATATGAGCATCTGCAGTCTATCTTCGATAACTTCGCGATGCAGCACATTCGTGACCAGGATGACATCTATCCGGTCTTCCGGGAACTGTTCCAGAAACAGTCATCCACCAGCAATGCGTGAATCAACGGCCAGCGAAAACCCGCTGGCCGTCTTCTTTCGACCCTCTCCTTCCCGTGCTAAGGTAGCAAGCTGCATAGTGGCAACTCACAGGTAAATTCGTTATGTCTGATGACGTTATTGGGATGACTACCCATCAGCAGCTAATCAGCTTATTAACCGAGCAGGGCGCGCGCTTTCGCGTGATCGAGCATGAGGCGGTCGGGAAATGCGAAGCGGTCAGTGAAGTTCGTGGAACCGCTCTCGGGCAGGGTGCAAAAGCGCTGGTCTGTAAGGTGAAAGGCAACGGCGTAAAAAAACACGTGCTTGCGATCCTCGCCGCCGATCTGCAGGCCGATTTAAGCCGGCTGGCGAGCCATTTCGGTGGGCTGAAAGCCTCACTCGCCAGCCCGGCTGAAGTGGATGCGCTGACCGGCTGCGTTTTCGGCGCCATTCCCCCCTTCAGCTTTCACCCGGATCTGACGCTGGTCGCCGACCCACTGCTGTTTGAACGCTTCGACGAGATCGCCTTTAACGCCGGCCTGCTGGAAAAGTCGGTGGTTATGGATACCCGGGACTATCTGCGTATTGCCCGCCCTGAACGGGTGACGTTCCGTAAAGGATAATTTATGCGGCTGGCTAAGGGTCAGCCGTTTTCCAGCAACAGCACGGATGCGATCAGAATAATGGCGATGACGAAAAACGATGAGGAGATAATCAGCGTTTCAACAAACATGGGATCGTTCATGATGCGCCCTGCTTTGCCCTGAATACCTCCTTTTTACCCCCGCCCGGTGACGGTTAAATGACGGTGATGCGTCAGCTACATGACGTTTTATAGGCTGAAACGATTCCTGGATAAATATCCTCCGCCGCGCAATGTCACTCTTTTAACGCTTTATTTGTTACCGGTATCACGAAAAGAAATTTACGTAACCCCGATGCCAGATCTCGCAATTGTTAACCTTTTCCCCGTGGTTAAACCTGTTTAACGGAGCACCTCAATAATAAACCTTACACTGGCAAGGTGATTACAATGACCGAGAAAATTACCCGTAAAGAAAAAATCAGTTATGGGTTAGGCGATATGGCAAGCCATATTGGGCTGGATAACGTTATTATTTTTCTGACGTTTTACTATACGGATGTGGTGGGATTACCCGCGGCGTTCGTGGGAACCATGTTTTTACTGGCACGAACGGCGGATGCCATTATTGACCCGGCGATGGGCTATATCGCAGACCGGACGCGCACCCGCTGGGGAAAATTTCGTCCGTGGATGCTGTGGCTGGCGCTGCCCTTTGGCGCAAGCTGCCTGCTAACCTACGCCGTACCGGAGTCGCTCGACCTGCACGGTAAAATGATTTTCGCCACCGTCAGCTACACCCTGATGATGCTGATGTATACCGCTATTAATATTCCCTACTGCTCGATGGGCGCGGTCATTACGCCCGACAACGATGCGCGAATTTCCCTGCAGTCCTGGCGCTTTTTCCTGGCCACGCTGGGCGGCGCGCTGTCGACATTCTTTATGATGCCGCTGGCGGAATTTTTGGGCGGCGACGATAAATTACTGGGCTATCGCTGGGCGATGGCCATAATGGCAACCGTCGCGGTAGTGATGTTCTGGATCTGCTTCGCCAACACGCGTGAACGTATTAACGCCCCCGCGACCCACAATAATTATCTTGCGGAGCTGCGGGATTTATTGCGTAACGACCAGTGGCGCGTGGTCGCCGTTCTGGTATTAACCAATATTGGCTTTGGCGTTATTCGCCTTGGCGCAATGATGTATTTCGTCACCTACTATCTCGGCAGCGCCAGCTATTTTATGTGGATGCTCGGCGCGCATATTCTTGGCAAAGCCGCGGGCAGCGCGCTGGCCAAACGCCTGACGCAAAACGTCAGCAAAGTACAGATGTTTGGCTACTGCTCCGTGCTGGCGGGCGTGTTCAGCATCGCCCTGTTCTTTGCGCCTAAGTCGGTGCTGATCCTGGTGCCCATGACGTTCATCGTCTCTACCCTTTACCAGGCCACCACCACGCTGATGTGGGTGATGATGGCAGACGTCGCCGACTACGGGGAATGGAAACAGGGCAAGCGCATGGACGGCGTGATCTTCTCCACCTTCCTCGCCGTGCTCAAGCTCGGTATGGCCATCAGCGGCGCGATTGTTGGCTGGACGCTGGGCTTAAGCGGCTATGTGGCGAATGCCCCGGAACAGACCACCACGGCCATGTACTGCATCATCGCCCTCTTCACCCTCGTGCCCGGCGTACTGTCGCTCTGCGCGTTCGCCACGCTGCGCTGGTACAGGCTCGACGACAGCACCATGAAATCCATCCATCTCGCCAAACACCCCATTTAACAGGACGCATTATCCATGAGTGAGCTGATTCAGCATTCCAACAGTATTGAATGGCGATTTGAACGCCAGACCCTGCGTATTGAACCCTGGGGGGAAAATAGCCTGCGCGTCAGGGCCACCTGCTCGCCCACGTTTGATGACGCCCTGCAGGCGCTGCTGCCCGCAGCACCTTGCCAGGCAGAGATTACCGCCGAAGCAGAAAGCCTGACGCTGCGTAACGGCAATATTACCGCGACGCTGAACCTGAAAGGCCAGCTGGCCTTCTACAACCAGCGCGGTGAACTGCTGCTGGAGGAGATGTGGCGCCAGCGCTCAACCGTCGGGATCGGCGCCAGCGAGAAGAGTCAGGATAAGTATGTCAGCGCCCTGAAGCTGGATGGCCGCGAGTTTAAGCCGCTGACGGGAGGGAAATACCAGCTCACCGTTCGCTTTGAGTCGCGGGCGGATGAACGCCTCTACGGCATGGGTCAGTATCAACAGCCGTGGCTGGATCTGAAAGGCTGTACGCTGGAGCTGGCGCAGCGCAATTCCCAGGCCAGCGTGCCCTTTATGCAGTCCAGCCTTGGCTACGGCCTGCTGTGGAACAATCCGGCGATTGGTGAAGTCAGTTTTGCGAAAAATCAGACGGAATGGCGCGCCCGCGTGACCGGCGAAATGGACTACTGGATCACAGCCGCCGACGCGGTGGCGGATATCACCCGCCAGTACGCGAAAGCCACCGGTACGCCACCGCCAGCCCCGGCGTTTATCAGTGGCCTGTGGCAGTGTAAATTGCGCTACCGCACGCAGCAGGAGGTGCTGGAGGTCGCCCGCGAGTATCGCCGCCGCAACCTGCCGCTGTCGGTTATGGTCATCGACTTTTTCCACTGGCCGAACCAGGGCACCTGGTGCTTCGATCCCGTGGACTGGCCCGATCCTGAAGCGATGGTCAACGAACTGCGTGAAATGGGCATTGCCCTGATGGTATCGGTGTGGCCAACGGTAGAAGCCCGCAGCCCGCTTTATCCGCTGATGAAGGCGAAGGGCTGGCTGGTCAGCAGCGAACGCGGCGTGCAGGTTAACCTCGATTTTATGGGCAATACCACGTTCTTTGACGCCACGCACCCCGAGGCGCGCAGATTCGTCTGGGACACGGTGAAGAAGAATTACTACGACCTGGGGATAAAGCTGTTCTGGCTCGACGAGGCGGAGCCGGAATACCGCGCCTATGATTTTGACAACTACCGCTATCACGCCGGCCCGGTGCTGGAGGTGGGCAACCGCTATCCGCGTGATTTTGCGCAGGGCTTTTACGATGGGCTACGGGCAAACGGTGAAACCGACATTGTTAACCTCGTACGCTGCGCCTGGGCAGGCAGCCAGCGCTACGGCGTGCTGGCGTGGTCGGGGGACGTTCACTCCTCGTTTCACGCCTTCCGCAATCAGCTCGCCGCCGGGCTGAATATGGGGCTGGCGGGGATCCCCTGGTGGACCACCGATATCGGCGGCTTCCAGGGAGGTAACGTTAACGATCCGGCGTTTCACGAACTACTGGTTCGCTGGTTCCAGTGGGCGGTGTTCACGCCGGTTCTGCGCATGCACGGCTACCGCGAGCCGCAGATCCAGCCACCGGAGCGCTACCGGGACGGCATTCCTCAGTGTAACAGCGGTTCGCCTAACGAGCTGTGGAGCTACGGTGAAGAGAATTACGCCATCATGCAGCACTGGCTTACCGTGCGTGAAACCCTGCGTCCGTATATTGACGCGCTGTATCAACAGGCGCATCAGCACGGCGACCCGCTTATGCGCCCGCTGTTCTGGCACTATCCGCAGGATAAGCAGAGCTGGGAGTGCGAAGATCAGTACCTGTTCGGCGAAGACCTTCTCGTGGCGCCGGTAATGCACGCCGGCCAGCGCGAGCGCGAGGTCTGGCTTCCGCCAGGCAATGGCTGGATCGCCCTGAACGGCGAGCGCTACCCTGGCGGTGAACATATCCGCGCCGCCGCCGCGCTCGAAACCATCCCGGTATTTATCCGTGAGGGCAGCCCGCTGGTGGACGATCTGGTGAACTGATTTCAGGCAAGCGCCCAAAAATAGACAATATTTTTCGTAAAGCCTGTTTGCTGCCGCGTTTGCGCGTAAAGTAAGCAGGCTTACTATTTTTGGCAAGGATCACCTCATGCTCGACCCTACTCTTCTCATCCTTCTGGCGCTGGCAGCGCTGGGTTTTGTCAGCCACAACACGACGGTGGCTATCTCCATTCTGGTGCTTATCATTGTTCGCGTCACGCCGTTAAACACCTTCTTCCCGTGGATAGAAAAACAGGGGCTTACCATCGGGATCATCATTTTAACCATCGGCGTGATGGCACCGATTGCCAGCGGTACGCTTCCGGCCTCAACGCTGCTCCACTCCTTTGTGAACTGGAAGTCGCTGGTGGCAATTGCGGTGGGTATTTTTGTCTCATGGCTTGGCGGACGCGGCGTGACCCTGATGAGCAGCCAGCCTTCTCTGGTAGCGGGTCTGCTGGTCGGCACCGTGCTGGGCGTGGCGCTGTTTCGCGGTGTGCCGGTTGGCCCGCTGATTGCCGCCGGGCTGGTTTCGCTGTTTATCGGGAAGTCGTAGTCAGGCTGGCAATATAGCGGGCAGGCGTCTGGCCCAGCCCTTTCTTAAACATGGTGATGAAGGCGGTGGTGGAGTCATACCCCAGCGCCTGCGCCACCTGCTGCACCGACCTGCCGCCGATAAGCAGCTGCAACGCGACGATCAGCTGGAGCTGGTGCCGCCAGCGGCGAAAGCTTAAGCCGGTCTCTTTCACCACCAGCCGCGCCAGATTGCGCTCGCTCATGGCAAAGCGGCTTGCCCACTGGGCGAGCGTCTGCCAGGCGGCTGGCTCGTTTGCCATGGTCTCACTCATCAGACGAATTTTCGGATGCGGAGAAACCGGCAGCTGTAAATGCTCTTGCGGCTGCAGGGGCAGTTCATCAAACAGGACGTCAACCAGCCGGGCGGTGGCGGGAAGATGCCGTTCATCCCAGGATCTGTCCGCCAGCGACAGCACCAGCTCCCGGACCAGGGGCGATATTTTGAGGGTGCAGGAGCGCGTCGGCAGCCCGAGCGCTCCGGGCTCAATAAACAGCAGGCAGAGCTGCGCGCCGGGCGTCGCCTTGTTGCTGTGCGGCGTTTGACCGGGGATCCACACCGCATACTGTGGCGGTACCATCAGCATCGCGTTCTGCACCTCGCAGGTGATCGCGCCACCCAGCGCCATTATCAGCTGCCCCTTGCGGTGCTGATGCAGCGGTATATGCTGTTCTTCCTCCACGACGCGAATGCGAAAGGCAACCGCCGCATCGTGCTGGCTGTCGGGATCGTAGCCATCGAGACCCAGTCCGTGCATAATTTTGTCCGATATTAGCGATAAACTGTCATTTTAGCCTGATTTCAACCACGACTTAAATCGGTATCGTATGCGCTCGCCTGAACGTAAGAGACAATGATGACTACTGCTATTCAACCTTCCGGGAAACAGGGTGCGCTGCTGATTGCCGGCATCCTGATGATTGCCACAACGCTGCGCGTCACGTTTACCGGCGTCGCCCCCCTGCTCGACACCATTCGCCAGGACTATGGCTTAAGTACTGCGCAAACCGGCCTGCTCACGACGCTGCCTCTGCTGGCCTTCGCCTTTATCTCGCCCCTTGCCGCAGGCGTCGCGCGAAAAATGGGCATGGAGCGCAGCCTCTTCGTTGCCCTGCTGCTGATTTGCATCGGGATTGGGGTGCGTTCACTGCCGTCAGCCTCGCTGCTGTTTACCGGTACCGCTATCGTCGGCTGCGGGATTGCGCTGGGCAACGTGCTGTTGCCCGGACTCATCAAACGCGATTTTCCGGGCCAGGTGGCGAAACTCACCGGGGCTTACTCGCTGACGATGGGGGCCGCCGCTGCCGCAGGATCGGCGCTGATCGTCCCGCTGTCGCTGGGAAGCGCAGGCTGGCACGGTGCGCTGCTGATGCTGATGTTCTTCCCGCTGATGGCGCTGCTCCTGTGGTTACCGCAGTGGCGCCACAGGCCTGCCGCCACCCTGACGGGCGCGGGCGCGTTGCACAATCGCGCCATCTGGCGCTCCGCCCTCGCCTGGCAGGTAACGCTTTTTCTGGGTATCAACTCGCTGATTTACTACGTCATTATCGGCTGGTTGCCCGCGATTCTGCTCAGCCACGGCTACAGCGAAACGCAGGCTGGCTCCATGCACGGGCTTCTCCAGCTGGCGACCGCTGTCCCCGGCCTCGCTATCCCGCTGATCCTGCATCGTCTTAACGATCAGCGCGGCATTGCGGGGGCTGTCGCCCTGATGTGCGCCGTGAGCGCGGCCGGATTCTGGTTTGCACCGACGCTGGCCGTCGTGTGGACGCTGGTGTTTGGCTTTGGATCTGGCGCCACCATGATCCTCGGCCTGACGTTCATCGGGCTGCGGGCCAGCTCGGCCCATCAGGCCGCCGCGCTCTCCGGTATGGCCCAGTCGATTGGCTATCTGCTGGCGGCCTGCGGTCCACCGCTGATGGGGAAAATTCACGACGCTGCCGGAGACTGGCACATTCCGCTGATCGCCTGCGCGCTGGCCGCGGTGGTGATGGCCCTCTGCGGCGTGCTTGCCGGGCGTGACCGGGAAATCACGCCCCGCTGACAGCCAGAGCAGACCTTCCGGTCTGCTTTATTAACCCTGCGCCGCCCGCAGCATGGCCTGCACCAGCACTACCGGGCGCCCTTGCAGCGCGGCGCGTTCATGCTGGAACAGGGTGATCACAAAGAAGGGATGAGTCACCAGCTCTGCCGCGCGGATCTCGCCCTGCTCGTCCCAGCCCGTCACGCGCATGTCGCCCCGCTCAAGTTCGAGGGCAAACTCAGGCGAGACGCCGTAGCTGCAGTGATAGCCTTCCTGAATTTCCGGCCTACCGTACGCTTTAGCAATCAGCGTGTTATTACGCAGCTCAATTGCATCGGTCTTTTCCACCAGCGAGCAGGCCAGGGGCGCAATCACCATCGTTCCTTCCGCGTCGGTTTCGGCGTGGGCCGCGTCGTGCCAGCCCAGCACGTTGCGGGCGTATTCAATCAGCGCATGCTGGAACCCGCCGCAGGTCCCGAGGAACGGAATGCCGTTTTCTCGGGCGTAACGCGCCGCGATAAACGCCGCCTCGGCTTTTTTATACGGGCTTGCCGGCACCAGCCAGATGGCGTCGTAACCGACCAGGTCTTCGGGGCTGGTGAGCTCTTGCGTGGCGATCCAGTCATAATCAGCGGTGAGCTCCAGCACCGCAGCGGCGTCGTCGATCGCCAGCGGAATCGCCTGGTGCGCAATAACATCGGAATTGTAATCACCAACCAGCGCAATGCGCAGCGTCGTTTTAACCGGGGAGAGTTCCATGAGGGATTCCTTATGCCAGAGGATTTTCAGATAACATAAGGAACCTCAGACTACCGATCTTTTGCAGTTATCACAATACCTTAAATTGGGTGGGTTAAAAGCTGGTGCTATAGTGTTCTCGCTAAACGTCTTACGGTATGAGGAGGAAGCGTGATTCAGTGTAAGCGCGTGTATGAGCAACCGCATTCAGAAGATGGTTACCGTATCCTGGTAGACAGGCTCTGGCCGAGGGGAATTAAAAAGACCGACCTCGCGTATGATGAGTGGTGCAAATCCCTGACGCCTTCCGGCGAACTGCGAAAAGCCTTCCACGGTGAAGCTATCGATTTCACCGCGTTCAGCGAAGCGTACCGAAAAGAGCTGGCGCAGCATGTGGACGAAGGAAAACGCGTCGCAGCCATTGCCCGCCAGCAGACGGTAACGCTACTCTATGGCGCAAAAGATACGCAGCAAAATCACGCCCGGGTGCTGGCGGACTGGCTGCGCAGCCTGTAATTACCCGATCGCCAGCTCATCGTGAACCTCAGGCATGGCGTCCGGGGTGAGCGGTATAAGATGCTCCGGGCGGACAAAGGCAAAGCCGTGCTGGTTATCAAACGCGAATACGTCACCGGTAACCAGCCACAGCGCACGCTCTGACGTGGCGGGTAGCTGCGTCATGACGCCGTTAACCGGGTTGACGAAACGCTGGCCAGGCTGACAAAGGCCAAACAGCTCAACGGATTTACCGATATTTCTACGGCCTGCCGCCGTACGCGCACCCACGATCATCGCCATGCTGCCCGGTTTTAACTGAAACATACTTCTTCTCGCAATCGTGCCGCCAGAAACTGGCTAAGAATAATCCTAAAGAGAAGTGTATCGCAGTTTTAATACCGCTGTCATCTGGTCGGTTGCGGGCGATCGCGACGGTAGAGCTCCCATTCATCGATCGCTTCTCCCCCAGGCAGCTTACATTTGGTGCGCACGCCCTGAGGGCTTTGTACGGGGATTTGCTCTCCCCCTTTCTCCAGGCAGTGCACTGAAGCCGGATTCGCCATACCGATAGCGTGCGGGGGCTTAGGCGCATCGGGCGGGGTTGGCTTTGTTGAACATGCGGCAAGGGGTAACGCCAGCGCCAGAAGAAGATATTTCATCATTACGATCCTTCAGGTGTTGTAAAAATCTCAGAGTAACGGCTCATCGTCGTTTTCTCCATGATTTCTCCATTAAACCTGCACTATTCACCCCTATAGTGGTACTCGTTCTCACACTGACCAGAGAACAACATTCCATAATCAAGATGTTTTGCCCCGATCTCCGCGTCGGGGCTTTTTTTGGCATCTCATCCCCGCGCCCTGAAGAATATATAAAATTTTTCATATTCATGTTTTACTATTACTGAAGTCTATATTTTCAGCATAACATGCAGTTACAGAGGTCTTCTGCATGGGAGTCGACCAGCCTAATGTCAGATATCATTCTTGCCCGCGTTTCGGAAACCCTCTCAACTGAGCAATCTCTCGACAGCCTGGTGCGACAGCTGCTGGAAATGCTGGAAATTGTGACGGATATGGAGTCAACCTACCTGACCAAAGTCGATATCGACGCGCGTTTGCAGCACATTCTCTATGCCCGTAACAGCAAGCAGATGCAGATCCCGGAAGGGTTCAGCGTGCCCTGGGACGAGACGCTGTGCAAGCGCGCCATCGACAGCGATACGTTGTTCAGCAACGAGGTGCCCGACCGCTGGCCGGAGTGCGTGGCAGCAAAAGCGCTGGGTATCACGACCTATATGAGCGTGCCCGTTCATCTTGCCGATGGTTCTCTGTACGGAACGCTATGCGCAGCCAGCACCGAAAAGAAACTGTTCAGCGATCGCGGCGAGCAGGTGATCCGACTCTTCGCCGGGTTAATTGCCCAGTACATCCAGAAAGAGTCGCTTGTGCTCCAGCTTCGCGAAGCAAACGCGGCGCTGATTGCCCACTCCTACACCGACGCCCTCACCGGCCTGCCGAACCGGCGCGCCATATTCGAAAACCTGACGACCCTGTTTTCGCTGGCGCGCCATCTTCAGCGCAACGTCACGATCGCCTTTATCGACCTTGATGATTTCAAGCGCATTAATGACCATTACGGGCATGAAGCGGGAGATCGGTTCCTTATTCAGGTCGGCGCGCGGCTGACGGACCAACAAACCCAGGACGAGATCATTGGCCGCCTCGGCGGCGATGAATTTCTGGTTGCCAGCCTGAGTAAAAGCGATGATGGCGATACCGGTTCAGAGATAAGCGCGATTAAGACCAGCCTCAACGATCGTATCGCGGGCGAATACGGGTTGGGGAATGTCACTATCAGATATCCGGGGGCAAGTATTGGCGTGATTATTGTCGATCCGCACAGCACCGATGAGGATAGCGCCCTGCGCACCGCTGACGTCGCGATGTATCAGGATAAAAAAGGAAAAAGCAAAACAGGCTTTGTCGCACTGGATTAAGCCCGTACACTCTACGGCCTTAAGCAAACAAAACGGGTGATGGTATGAGAATAGGGATCCTCTTTCCGGTTGTGATATTTATCACGGCAGTCGTCTTTTTGGGCTGGTTTTTCATTGGCGGATACGCCGCGCCGGGGGCATAAATGAGAAAAACGACCATCATCATGCTCATCGTGGCCATTGTGGTCGTCGCCGGTACGCAGATGGGCTGGTGGTAACGCTCAAAGTAAAAAGGCCGCCGTCAGGCAGCCTTTTTTTAACACAGGTCAGATTTAGCTTTTGATTTTTCTGTAGATAAACAGAACAACCAGCGCGCCAATCACCGCGACGACAAAGCTGCCGAAGTTGAAGCCATCAACTCTGCCAAATCCGAACAGGGTACTGATCCAGCCACCGACGACTGCACCCACAATCCCCAGAATGATCGTGACGATGAAACCGCCGCCATCTTTGCCCGGCATAATCCACTTCGCCAGGATACCCGCAATCAGCCCAAAGATAATCCAGGATAAAATTCCCATAGCTTTCCTCTCTGTATGGTTTTTGTCATTAAATCAACGACACAGAAAAGGATAGCACAGGATCTGAGAAAGGAAATTTGTGATAAGAATCACACGGTTCGTTTGAGCAAAATCTGAACAGTAAAAAATCGACGTTCCACATAAAACGTGGGGTTGCATCTTTTGTTGAGAAAGATTATCTTTCTCAATACTGAATAGTTGAGCAAAACAATCAGGTATTCAGTACGACATTGCTCACATTGCTTCCAGTATTTCTTGCCCACCTCTGAGTGGGCTTTTTTTTGCGCAAAACCACCAGAATTCAGCGTTTTTTCTGCATGCGTGAGACGCTATTCTCTACGGCTTCTTAACAGCACAATGGCTTTGATAACATGAACGTATCGAGCAAGTTTGTCATCTGCCTTAACCTTGTTTCTGCCAGTACGCTACTGTTACTGCTTTCAGCCCGGTATGCGTGGTTCTGAGAGGTTAAAGCCCGGCACGCCTGCGGGCTTTATCGTTGACCCCATGCGGGGTTCATTCTGCGATTTGTAGCTTTTATAGCCTGTGTTAAGATCCCGGCACTTAAGGACGTGGCGGGACAGCAGGAAAATGAAGAAGATCATTACCGTTGCTATCATCTCAACATTACTGGTCATCCTGTCCCTGTATGCTGTTAACGCCATCATCGTTGAGCAGCAAAAGAACCGGCAACTGGACGTTTCCCGGACGCTTTTGCACTATTCCGAAGACCTGACGCAAAATATTACCAGCACCCTCAAAAATACCTCTGCCCGGGGATGCGATAACGCAAGCCTGGACATATACCGAAAATTAAAAATCCAGAGCCCCCATATCGCCGACGTGGGGTTTATCGAAAAAGGTAAAATCGTCTGCACTGCGTTCTGGGGCAGGCTGGCAAACCCCGTCGCCCTGCCCTCCGAGCTTCATAACACCTTAAACGGATTCAGCCTCGCGCAATTTTCGCAGAAAGGGTTCTTTACGGGCAACGCGACCATTTTTAATCATCTTATTATTTTCACCTCACGTTCGGCTTACGACAAATTTACTCCCGTTACGGCGAACTACTCGCTTCGCACTTCCACCCGGGATTTCGACAGAACCTTTTTCACCGTCACGCCGTCCAGTGACGAACAGAGCCGAATTACGTCCCCGTTATTTACGCAGTCCGTCACGCAATGCAGCAGGCAATGGGATTTGTGCGTTACCGTCACCCACTACGACGCCGGGCTGGCCTCGCTGTCGGGCATCGTCATGGTGCTGCTTTGCCTGTTTTTATATTTTATCTGGGTCGCCCTGACGCTGTTTTCGTTTCGAATTTACGAAGACCGCCTTTCGCTGGAGCGCACGCTGGTCAAGGCGGTGAAAGCGAACACGATAAGCGTGCATTTTCAGCCCATTATCCGGGTTAGCGATAAAAAAATTGTCGGCGTAGAGGTTCTGTCGAGATGGCGGGATAACAATCATAAAGACGTCTCTCCTGAGCTATTCATTCCGCTAATCAAAAAGATTGGGCTGTATCCCTATTACTACACCAACATGATTAAAAAATCGCTGGCAGAAATTGCCCCGCTGGCCAATGAATATCAGCTGATGGTTTCAGTGAACGTTGGCAGAACGGAAATTGAAGACGGCAAATTCCTGGCTGTTTTACGTCGCGAATGTTTGCTGAACAACATTCCGTTATCGCTGATAAAGGTTGAGTTATCCGAGAATGGGGTCTCTACGTCGGCGATCCTTGAGGAATTTTGTGAAGAACTCAAGTCAGCGGGGGTGAAGATCTCTATCGACGATTTTGGCGTGCAAAACTCTAATCTTGCCAGGCTGACTAACCTGAAGTATGACGAGATCAAGGTCGATAAGTCGCTAGTGGATGGCATCAACGAAGATTACAAACAGGATATCCTGGCGATCTTTAGCGATGCGCTCGCTAAACTGCAAAAAACCCTTGTTTTTGAAGGGGTTGAGAGCGAAACGCAATATCAATTTATCGTCCAGAGATATCCCGATGCCCTGATACAAGGGTGGTATTTTTCAAAATCGCTGCCGCGGCAGGATCTGGCCCGCCTGCTGGCAAACCCGGCGCGATAGTGCGTTACTCATTACCCCACTGATTCAGGAACCTGGCGATATCGTCAATACGTTCTTCATCAATAGCCGCCTGGGCCGCCATCTCATGCTGCGCCTCTTCATCAATCTCTTCATTATTGTACAGACGGGTGAGCAGCATCTGGAAATAGCGTGCCAGCGGCGTGCGTTCCGCCTCATCCACCGGCTTCGCAGATTCTGTGGCATATTCATCGACAATGTCGTAAAACCTGAGCGGGATATCGTTGGTCATAGCGTTGTTTCCCTCTTTTATGCATAAAAAACGGGAACCTTCAGGCTCCCGTTCACGTTTAACCCAGCGAATGGATTACATGTTCGCGACGATCGCGTCGCCAAACTCTGAGCATTTCAGCAGCTTAGCGCCTTCAATACCTTCAACGATCCGGCCAGGGGCTTCGAACCATTCCATGTGACGCAGGAGTATTTCATCGGAAATTTGATTATTGATGGATAGAAAAAGAAACACAACAGATAAATTATAATTTTAATGCAACCCTGGCTCCTCACCAACCAATGATTTAGCGTAACCATCTTTGGGATTGTTTGGTACTTTTGAGGATTAAGTAATTATTCACTTTCTGGTATTGGCGTATCCCTATTTTCTCCCACGGCCTATACTTTCAGTTTGCTCTCTGGCTGCAGCCATTTGCATAAGCTTCCCGCAGCGTTGATAATGCGGGCGAACGCTGAGTGGGTATGAGAACCTTCTTTGTCGCAGTAAAGCCGTAATTTTGCTCTTTCAAACGCAACGGGGGACGTTGCTGCATATGATCTCCTGCTTAGCCGAAGCTATTGCTTCTGACGAGGCAGCTCGGTTAGCATTAGGATAAATTATCAATATTTCAAGATAAGGGGAAGAGCGTGATCAAATGGCTTAGGAAAGCAAACAGATCAAAAAATTATTATCTGAAAAGGACGAAATTAAAGCTTAAGCTTAGCCTCTTAAGTGAAATTACTGCTCGCGCTCGCTCTAAAAATATCGGTCATGATTTAGGCACAGATCATTTAGTAATCCCTTTCATCGCTAAGGGTATCGGAGATGCGGTTGTTATCGGGGGAGTGATTGATACTCTGGTGAAAAACGATTTCCAGGTCTCTGTTATTGCTGATAAAAAAACGCATTTTTTATTTAAGGAATGGACGACATTAGCAGGTTTGTATTTATATGAACCTCATAATAAAAAACCTTTGCTTAATGAACTGAAGAAAATAGGGCCCTTCGCGTTCATTGACTCGCATGAGATTACTCATTCAAATATTGATACATTCAATTTAATTAGACTTACCAAGCCTTTTAGAACAGTCGGCTTTACGGAAAAGTATCGAATTTATGATGAAGTCATCAATATTAAACATCCTCAGTCACACATAAGCACCAGGTATGTAGATTTACTTGAACGCTTAGGTATCTCGGTAACAGATTATGATTATTCTGTAATCATTCCTGAAAAAGATGCTGCAGCCGCCTGGAAATTCATGCAAAAAACCACCGATAAAAAGATAATTTCCTTTATTCCTTACGGTAGCGTTAGTGAACGTTTTTTCTCCGACTTACAAATTGAAGCTATAACGAACCATATTTCAAAATACAGTCATTCATATCACACGATCATCATCGGTGAACAACACAAAATTGCCGCTATCCCTGATTCAGAGAATGTTACAAAAAACACAGTTCCATCATTCTTTTCAGCTGCACAGATAATTAAAGATAGCGCGCTGATCATTTCGCCAGATACATCATTTGTACATGTCTCAAGAGCTTTTAACAAAAAAATTATATGCGTCTACCCCTTCAAGATTATCGGCGAATCTGCTGATAACGCCGATGTTTGGGGGCCAAATTATAAATCAGCAATACAGCTTAGATTGAAAGAACGCCGCGTTATGGATGCCGATGTTCGACCTATACTAAATATGATAGATGAACAATTGAAAGATATAACAAATTAAGGTTTCGTATAGATATAAATATAATATCGTGATCGAATTTTACTCAGTCTTCTCAGGTCTCTCTATGTTTATGGCCTGAGGCTCACTCACTCCTGGCAATTGCTTAAAGTTTGCAAATTTTTAAAAATATGCATGAATTGGTTATTTCATTCTGAGTAAAATTGAACAGCGCGCGTTTATTTCAATAACCGTTATAAGCTAAAAATAAAAAACGGGAACCCTCAGGCTCCCGTTCACGTTTAACCCAGCGAGTGGATTACATGTTCGCGATGATCGCGTCGCCAAACTCTGAGCATTTCAGCAGCTTAGCGCCTTCCATCAGACGTTCGAAGTCATAGGTAACGGTTTTGGCGTTGATCGCGCCTTCCATACCTTTGACGATCAGGTCTGCGGCTTCGAACCATTCCATATGACGCAGCATCATCTCTGCGGACAGGATGATAGAGCCCGGGTTCACTTTGTCCTGGCCCGCGTATTTAGGTGCAGTACCGTGGGTCGCTTCGAACAGCGCGCACTCGTCACCGATGTTCGCGCCAGGCGCGATACCGATACCGCCAACCTGCGCCGCCAGGGCGTCAGAGATGTAGTCACCGTTCAGGTTCATACAGGCGATGACGTCATATTCAGCAGGACGCAGCAGGATCTGCTGCAGGAACGCATCGGCAATCACATCTTTAATGACGATCTCTTTGCCGGTGTTCGGGTTCTTGATCTTCTGCCATGGGCCGCCGTCGATCGGTTCACCGCCGAACTCTTCGGTCGCCAGCTGGTAGCCCCAGTCTTTGAACGCGCCTTCGGTGAACTTCATGATGTTGCCTTTGTGAACCAGGGTCACAGAGTCACGGTCGTTGGTGATCGCGTATTCGATGGCTGCACGCACCAGACGCTTGGTCCCTTCTTCGGAGCACGGCTTGATACCGATACCGCAGTGCTCAGGGAAGCGGATTTTCTTCACGCCCATCTCTTCACGCAGGAATTTAATCACTTTTTCCGCATCAGCAGAGTCCGCTTTCCATTCGATACCGGCGTAAATGTCTTCTGAGTTTTCACGGAAGATAACCATGTCGGTCAGCTCAGGGTGCTTAACCGGGCTTGGGGTGCCCTGATAATAACGTACCGGGCGCAGGCACACGTACAGATCCAGCTCCTGACGCAGCGCCACGTTCAGGGAGCGAATGCCGCCGCCGACGGGGGTGGTCAGTGGGCCTTTGATAGCTACGCGATAGTCGCGGATCAGGTCCAGCGTTTCGGCTGGCAGCCAGACGTCCTGGCCATAAATTTGAGTCGATTTTTCACCGGTGTAAATTTCCATCCAGGAAATTTTACGCTCGCCTTTGTAGGCTTTCTCAACAGCGGCATCAACCACTTTCAGCATTGCCGGGGTAACGTCGACACCGATACCATCACCTTCGATGAACGGGATAATCGGGTTGTGAGGAACGTTAATCTTGCCGTTTTGCAGGGTGATCTTTTTACCTTCCGCCGGAACAACTACTTTGCTTTCCATTAACCTCTCCTTCGAGCGCTTCTGGTTGTTACTGATCTTATGTTAATAAATTGTAATGAGCCTTCCGATAGTACCTGATTGTCCGACGCCATGAAAGGTCTTCGTTATTAGGCTATAATGCGGCAATTGATAAAGCCTGAAAATACCATGAAGAAAACTTCTTTTAGAAAACACCGGGTTGAGCGATTCAGCTCACGACAAGCTACCAGAAGAACGCCAGAAACCCAGCCGACGCGGGTGATTCTGTTCAATAAACCCTACGATGTATTGCCGCAGTTCACCGACGAGGCCGGGCGCAGCACGCTGAAAGAGTACATCCCGGTTCAGGGCGTCTATGCAGCCGGGCGACTGGATCGCGACAGCGAGGGACTGTTGGTTTTAACCAACGATGGCGCCCTGCAGGCGAAGCTCACCCAGCCGGGCAAACGGACCGGGAAAATTTACTTTGTGCAGGTTGAAGGCGAGCCGGACGACGAGACGCTGGCAAAGCTGCGCAACGGCGTAACGTTAAACGACGGCCCCACCCTGCCCGCTGGTATTGAACGCGTGAATGAACCGGAGTGGCTGTGGCCGCGCAATCCCCCCATCCGTGAACGCAAATCCATACCCACCAGCTGGCTTAAGATCACCCTATATGAAGGCCGCAACCGTCAGGTTCGCCGCATGACCGCGCACGTGGGCTTCCCTACCCTTCGCCTGATTCGCTACGCCATGGGCAGCTACACGCTGGACTCGCTGGCAAACGGGGAATGGCGGGACGTTACCCCTAAGGAGAAATAATGTTCAAACCTCATGTTACGGTTGCCTGCGTGGTTCACGCTCAGGGAAAATTTCTGGTTGTAGAAGAGAGTATCAACGGCAAGGCGCTGTGGAATCAGCCTGCCGGGCATCTTGAAGCCAATGAAACCTTACTGCAGGCAGCAAAGCGCGAGCTGTGGGAGGAAACAGGCATCCGCGCCGAGCCGCAGCACTTCATTCGCATGCACCAGTGGATTGCGCCTGACCAAACCCCTTTCCTGCGCTTTTTATTCGCCGTTGAGCTTAACGAAACGTGCGCCACTGAACCGCACGATGACGATATCGACCGCTGCCTGTGGGTCACGGCAGACGAGATACTGAACGCGCCAAACCTGCGCTCGCCGCTGGTTGCGGAAAGCATTCGCTGCTGGCAATCTGCTGGCCGCCTGCCGCTGGATGTCATCGGCGCGTTTAACTGGCCGTTTACAGAGGGTGTCAACGGTGGGGGGGCGTGATAGAATACGCCGCCTTGAAGTTCAATGTCGTGAGTATTCCATGTCAGATAACAGCCAGAAAAAAGTGATCGTCGGCATGTCCGGCGGTGTCGACTCCTCCGTTTCCGCCTACCTGTTGCAGCAGCAGGGCTATAAGGTGGAGGGCCTGTTCATGAAGAACTGGGAGGAAGACGATGGCGAGGAATACTGCACTGCCGCTGCGGATCTCGCCGATGCGCAGGCCGTGTGCGACAAGCTCGGCATCGAACTGCACACCGTTAACTTTGCCGCAGAATACTGGGACAACGTCTTTGAACTCTTCCTCGAAGAGTACAAAGCAGGCCGCACGCCTAACCCGGACATTCTGTGCAACAAAGAGATCAAATTCAAAGCCTTCCTGGAATTCGCCGCTGAAGACCTGGGCGCGGATTACATCGCGACCGGCCACTACGTGCGTCGTGCAGACGTGAATGGCAAAAGCCAGCTGCTGCGCGGTCTGGACGGCAACAAAGATCAGAGCTACTTCCTCTATACGCTGAGCCACGAACAGATTGCCCAAAGCCTGTTCCCGGTCGGCGAGCTGGAAAAGCCGGAAGTACGTAAAATCGCTGAAGAGCTGGATCTGATCACCGCGAAGAAAAAAGACTCCACCGGTATCTGCTTTATCGGCGAGCGCAAGTTCCGCGAGTTCCTCGGCCGCTACCTGCCTGCACAGCCGGGTAAAATTGTTACCGTTGACGGCGACGAAATTGGCCAGCACCAGGGGCTGATGTACCACACCCTTGGCCAGCGTAAAGGTCTGGGTATTGGCGGCACGAAAGACGGCAGCGAAGACCCGTGGTACGTGGTCGACAAAGACGTCGAAAATAATATTCTGATTGTGGCCCAGGGTCATGACCACCCGCGCCTGATGTCCGTTGGCCTCGTCGCGCAGCAGCTGCACTGGGTCGATCGCGAGCCGCTGAAAGGCACGCTGCGCTGCACCGTGAAAACGCGCTACCGTCAGACGGATATTCCCTGCACCGTTACCGCGCTGGATGACGATCGCATTGACGTGCGTTTCGACGAACCGGTTTCCGCCGTTACCCCTGGCCAGTCAGCCGTCTTCTACAGCGGCGAAATTTGCCTCGGCGGTGGGATCATTGAACAGCGCCTGCCGCTGCCTGCTGTTTAAACCGATAGCACACATAAAGGAGACCGTGTGGCGAAGAACTATTACGACATCACCCTGGCGCTGGCGGGAATTTGCCAGTCTGCTCGTCTGGTGCAACAGCTGGCGCATCAGGGTCACTGCGACGCCGATGCCCTGCACGTTTCGCTCAACAGCGTTATCGATCTCAACCCGGGCTCTACGCTGGGTGTGTTCGGCGGCAGTGAAGCCAATCTTCGTCTCGGTCTTGAAACCCTGCTCGGCGTGCTCAACGCCAGCAGCCGTCAGGGGCTCAACGCGGAACTGACCCGCTACACCTTAAGCCTGATGGTGCTGGAACGTAAGCTGAACGCCGCAAAGGGCGCGATGAATACCCTGGGCGACCGCATCGCCGGGCTGCAGCGCCAGCTCGACCATTTCGACCTCCAGTCGGAAACCCTGCTGAGCGCAATGGCCGGTATTTACGTCGACGTAATAAGCCCGCTCGGCCCGCGTATTCAGGTCACCGGTTCACCCGCCGTACTGCAAAGCCCCCAGGTGCAGGCGAAGGTTCGCGCCTCGCTGCTAGCCGGCATTCGTGCTGCCGTGCTCTGGCACCAGGTTGGCGGCGGCCGCCTGCAATTAATGTTTTCTCGTAATCGCCTGACGACTCAGGCAAAACAAATTCTTGCTCATTGTTAACCTCCCGGAGTTGCGAATTATGGAATTATCCTCACTGACCGCCGTATCCCCTGTCGATGGACGCTACGGCGATAAAGTCAGCGCGCTGCGCGGGATCTTCAGCGAATATGGCCTGCTGAAGTTCCGTGTTCAGGTTGAAGTACGCTGGCTGCAAAAGCTGGCCGCCCAGGCAGCAATCAAGGAAGTTCCTGCTTTTGACGCAGAGGCAAACGATTACCTTGATAAAATCGTTGCCGAGTTTAGCGAAGAAGATGCCGCACGCATTAAAACCATTGAACGCACCACCAACCACGACGTAAAAGCGGTTGAGTACTTCCTGAAAGAGAAAGTCGAAAGCGTCCCTGCTCTGCATGCGGTTTCCGAATTTATTCACTTCGCCTGTACGTCTGAAGATATCAACAACCTGTCTCACGCGCTGATGCTCTCAACCGCGCGCCAGGAAGTGGTGCTGCCTTACTGGCGTAAAATCATTGACGCGGTAAAAGCGCTGTCCGTGGAGTACCGCGACATCCCGCTGCTCTCCCGTACTCACGGCCAGCCAGCGACCCCATCGACGATGGGTAAAGAGATGGCGAACGTGGCGTACCGCATGGAGCGGCAGTATCGTCAGCTGGAACAGGTTGAGATCCTCGGCAAAATCAACGGTGCGGTCGGTAACTATAACGCCCACATCGCCGCCTACCCTGAAGTTGACTGGCACCAGTTCAGCGAAGCGTTCGTGACCTCGCTGGGCATCCAGTGGAACCCGTACACCACCCAGATTGAGCCGCACGACTATATTGCCGAGCTGTTTGACTGCATCGCGCGCTTTAACACCATCCTGATCGACTTCGATCGTGACGTCTGGGGTTACATCGCGCTGAACCACTTTAAGCAGAAAACCATTGCCGGCGAAATCGGTTCGTCCACCATGCCGCACAAAGTGAACCCAATCGACTTCGAAAACTCCGAAGGCAACCTGGGCCTGGCGAACGCCGTGCTTCAGCATATGGCGAGCAAACTGCCGGTTTCCCGCTGGCAGCGCGACCTGACCGATTCTACGGTGCTGCGTAACCTGGGCGTGGGCATTGGCTACGCGCTGATCGCATATCAGTCCACCCTGAAAGGCGTGAGTAAACTGGAAGTGAACCGCGATCGCCTGCTGGACGAGCTGGATCACAACTGGGAAGTGCTGGCGGAGCCAATTCAGACCGTGATGCGCCGCTACGGCATCGAAAAACCGTACGAGAAGCTTAAGGAGCTGACCCGCGGCAAACGCGTTGACGCCGAAGGCATGAAGCAGTTTATCGACGGCCTGGCGTTGCCAGAAGAAGAAAAAGCGCGCCTGAAAGAGATGACCCCGGCGAACTACATTGGCCGCGCCGTCACCATGGTTGACGAGCTGAAGTAATCACCCTCCCCCTTTCCGGCCGGAAAGGGGGCTGCTTTTTGGTATCGCGCCATTCTTCCGGATGGCGGACGCTTTTAATATTCCGGCACCCTCACGCCTTGCAGTGGTTAAAGCAGAGTATTGGATTGATTGTTATTTTGCGGCGTGGAATAACTTTGCGGAATATACCGCTTCAGCCCGAACGGGCACAGTTTGAACTGGCAAGGTGCCTCAACCGAGCACGGCCGATCCATCTCCTGCCGATTCCCTGGGCATTCATTTTTCTTCCTGAACCCCATCCAGCCTATTGATGAAAAGGGCATTGCCTGCGCAATCCAGACCCGTCGGCGTCTGTCGTTAATCAGGATCCCTTCGTTTGAGGTAGTGATAATCTCACCTGCTCGAACGTAATAATCGCCCTTAAGCCATAAAATGTAATTCAGGCCATAGTGTGTTTCAACTTTGCAAAAGATAGTGCCGCTTTCCGGACTCGCAATAGTCTCAACAACCTTCCATTCCATAAGCCCCTCTTTACTCGATATTATGCCGGTTTGTTGTGTGAAAATGCTGCTTTTATGGTATCTGTTATGAAAATCTAATTTCGCACCATAAAATAAGTGTAGACACAGATTTATCGAATGAGAACATCCTTACAAAAAAAGGGGCAATATTTACAAAACTCATGAGCAGCTTACGCGTGTCACAGATAAGAAATCGGCTTGAAACATAAGATAAGAAGAATGAAAGGCTGTTTTCCGGGCGCTTGATTTACGGTCTGCCTTCTCGCTTCGCAAAGAGAAACGCACCTGAATGAAGGCCAGAGCAAAAATTGCCCGGGTGTCGCCGATCGGTTTGAACGTTTATGAACTCATAAAGTCTAATAAACATACTCAACCAAAGAAGGATCGTTATGACAGCATTTATGATCGCTACTGCCGTGGCAGTGGTTCTTGGGCTGATGATATTGAGCCTGGTTAAAATCGGCATCAGTACATCAAATAATCCCGATTAACTGCTTTAAGCTTTAGCCCGCTTAGCGTATGGAATCGCTGGATGGTTCTTTGTTGCCAGAGCCGCCAGGATACCTGTACTTATCAAACTCAACGCAAATAAAAAGGCCGCCTTTAGCAGCCTCTTTGAAAAATTATCCGTTCAATGGGCGGGTTCACTCGTTACATCCTCATTCGGGAGCAGGTAAAACGGTGCCTCCTGAGACAGATACTCCTGATAATCACCCCTCTGTAACAGCGACAGCTCTGCGCAAAGTTCCTGTTCGCCGTAGTCGACCCGCTTTGAAAACTGAAAGAAGAATTTCATCATACCGTTACTGTTCTCTGATGCGGCTCCCTTGTTGTGGTTGAGGGAGCCAAACGCCTATGCTTTTTTAGCGCTGTAAACTTCTTCACCAGCGAAGGAAGGTTCAGCCCAGAAGTTGATATTAAACTGAGCATCATCGGTCATCTCAATGCGATGCCAGTACTGTGGAGGGCTGGTTGCGAAGCTGCCAGCGTTTATTACCACTTTCACTTCCGGCTCTGTCGCCTCTTCATTCGCAAAGCCATAGTAGGTCACTGTCCCTTCCATAACGCAAAGCTGACCAAAGACTCCGGCAGCGGTATTGTGATGGCTGAGAAGAGCAGCTGGAACATTTTCCTTTGTAAAAAAGGGAGTGGAACGTTTGATCGTCCAATGGCTGGGAATTCTTTGATGGCTCATACATACCTCCTGCAATAAAGATGCATTTAAAATACACCTTATGATTTTCACTGTAAAGGCAATTGAGAATAAAAATCATTAACAGAAAATGCTTTTGGGACGCCCGGCAGCACGCTTACAGGATCGGGCAGACTTATAGGTGAAATTTTCATCGTATGCCGGAGGGATACCTGCCCTCTGCCCGTGGAAAAAGCTGCGCGCCTTCAACAGTCTATAAACAGATGGCTGTTTTCTCCGAAACGCGGAAGCTTAGGCTCGCAACTCGGTTAATATTACGCGCTCCGTATAAGAGCGTATTGAGGGTGAAGCCTGCCCCGGACGGCCAGTGCTAAACCTCTTCTGGTAGCAGCCCCAGATAAGGCACAAACGTTGCAGCAGATTGAATCCATGTGAAGGCCATGTCCAGTTAACATGCTGAATAATCAAACGCCTGCAGCGATGCGTTCAGGGGAGTGAAAACACTCATTTAATTTCATGACGCTGGTTTCAAACCCTGTAATCAGCGTTAAACTATTCATATTATTTATTAAGGGAGAAGCGATAATGCGCGTACTGGTTGTTGAAGATAACGCATTGCTACGCCATCACCTGAAGGTTCAGCTTCAGGAGATGGGCCATCAGGTGGACGATGCCGAAGATGCGAAAGAAGCCGATTATTATCTCAATGAACACCTGCCGGATATCGCCATTGTCGATTTAGGGTTGCCTGACGAAGACGGCCTGTCCCTTATCCGCCGCTGGCGCAGCCATGATATTTCTCTCCCGGTGCTGGTGCTGACTGCCCGTG
The DNA here is from genome assembly GCF_022669095.1 of Enterobacter sp. I4. Classification (NCBI taxonomy): domain Bacteria; kingdom Pseudomonadati; phylum Pseudomonadota; class Gammaproteobacteria; order Enterobacterales; family Enterobacteriaceae; genus Enterobacter; species Enterobacter sp. I4. The sequence goes on from NZ_JALBUO010000003.1 coordinate 55,054, forward strand.
AAGGCTGGCAGGACAAGGTTGAAGTGCTGAGCGCAGGCGCGGACGATTACGTTACCAAGCCGTTCCATATTGAAGAGGTGGCTGCGCGCATGCAGGCGCTGCTGCGCCGCAACAGCGGGCTGGCGTCGCAGGTGATCTCACTGCCGCCGTTCCAGGTGGATCTCTCCCGCCGCGAATTTTCAATTAACGATGAGGTCATTAAGCTGACCGCATTTGAATACACCATTATGGAAACGCTGATCCGAAACAGCGGGAAGGTGGTGAGCAAAGATTCCCTGATGCTTCAGCTTTATCCGGATGCCGAGCTGCGCGAAAGCCACACTATTGACGTGCTGATGGGCCGTTTACGTAAAAAAATTCAGGCGCAGTACCCGCATGAGGTGATCACCACCGTGCGCGGTCAGGGCTACCTGTTCGAATTACGCTGATGAAAGGAATTTTGCGCCACATTTTGCCCCTTTCGCTGCGGGTGCGTTTTCTGCTGGCTACCGCTGCCGTAGTGATGGTGCTGTCTCTCTCCTACGGGATGGTGGCTCTGGTCGGGTATAGCGTAAGCTTCGATAAAACCACCTTCCGCCTGTTACGCGGAGAAAGTAACCTGTTTTATACCCTGGCGAAATGGGAGAACAACCGGATCACCGTCGAGATGCCGGAAAACCTGAATCAGCAGAGTCCGACGCTGGCGCTGATCTACGATGAAAAGGGAAAATTGCTCTGGGCGCAGCGTAATGTCCCCTGGCTGAAAAAACGCATCCGGCCGGAATGGCTGAAAACCAACGGTTTTCATGAGATAGAAGCCGATCTCAACTCCACCAGCACCCTGCTGCATGACGATCGCGCGTTACAGAACAGGCTCAACGAGATCCGTGAAGAAGATGACGACACGGAGCTGACCCACTCGGTGGCCATCAACCTTTATCCCGCCACGGTGCACATGCCGCAGTTGACCATAGTGGTGGTAGACACGATACCGGTGGAGCTGAAACGCTCATATATGGTCTGGAACTGGTTCGTCTATGTTCTGGCCGCCAACCTGCTGCTGGTGATCCCCCTGCTGTGGGTCGCTGCGTGGTGGAGCTTGCGCCCGATTGAATCCCTGGCCAAAGAGGTGCGCGAGCTGGAGGAGCATCACCGCGAGAAGCTTAACCCGGAGACCACGCGCGAACTGACCAGCCTGGTGCGCAACCTCAACCGCCTGCTGAAAAGCGAGCGAGAACGCTACGACAAATATCGTACGACCCTCACCGACCTTACGCACAGCCTGAAAACGCCGCTGGCGGTGATGCAAAGCACCCTGCGCTCAATGCGCAGTTCAAAGATGAGCGTTGATGATGCCGAGCCGGTAATGCTGGAACAGATCAGCCGCATTTCACAACAGATAGGTTATTACCTGCACCGGGCAAGTATGCGCTCCGGAAGCGCCCTGCTGAGCCGGGAGCTGCACCCGGTTGCCCCGCTGCTGGATAACCTGACCTCCGCGCTGAACAAGGTATACCAGCGTAAAGGGGTCAATATCAGCCTCGATATTTCACCGGAAATTAGCTTTGTCGGTGAGAAGAATGACTTCATGGAGGTGATGGGCAACCTGCTTGATAACGCCTGTAAATACTGCCTGGAGTTTGTCGAGGTGTCCGCGCGCGTCACGGATAACGAACTGCATATTATCGTTGAGGACGACGGCCCCGGCATTCCCCGCAACAAACGTGAGGTGGTATTCGATCGCGGTCAACGCGCCGACACCCTGCGTCCGGGACAAGGGGTGGGTTTGTCCGTCGCCCGTGAAATTGTCGATCAGTACGATGGCAGGATCGAAACCGGCGAAAGTTTGCTGGGCGGCGCCCGAATGGAGGCCATTTTTGGCCGCCAGCTGCCTGTATCGAACGATAGTTAACCCGTTATGTGAAAAATACGCGGATCGCGCACCCAGGGTTCTGTGCTTCCGTTATAATCCGTCTCAGTAAGAGCCTGCGGAATACAAAAATATGGATTATCAATTAACGCTTAACTGGCCCGAATTTATTGAACGTTACTGGCAAAAGCGCCCGGTCGTTCTTAAGCGCGGGATCAGCAATTTTATCGACCCTATCTCCCCTGACGAGCTTGCCGGTCTGGCGATGGAAAACGAGGTGGACAGCCGTCTGGTAAGCCACCAGGACGGAAAATGGCAGGTCAGCCACGGTCCATTTGAAAGTTACGATCACCTTGGCGAGAGCAACTGGTCTTTACTGGTGCAGGCGGTTAACAACTGGCACGAACCTACCGCAGCCTTAATGCGTCCTTTCCGTGCCCTGCCAGACTGGCGAATGGACGATCTGATGATCTCCTTCTCCGTTCCGGGGGGCGGCGTTGGCCCGCATCTGGACCAGTACGACGTGTTTATCATTCAGGGCACCGGCCGCCGCCGCTGGCGCGTGGGCGAGAAAGTGCCGATGAAGCAGCACTGTCCGCACCCGGACCTGCTTCAGGTTGATCCCTTTGAAGGGATTATTGACGAGGAGCTTGAGCCGGGCGACATCCTCTATATCCCGCCAGGATTCCCGCATGAGGGTTATTCGCTGGAAAACTCGCTTAACTATTCTGTCGGCTTCCGCGCGCCAAGCGGCCGCGAGATGATCAGCGGATTCGCTGACTATGTGTTGCAGCGCGAGCTGGGCAGCCACCGTTACAGCGACCCGGACGTACCGGCGCGTGAGCACCCGGCAGATATTCTGCCAGAGGAGCTGGATAAGCTGCGCGGCATGATGCTGGACCTGATCAACGAACCGGAGCACTTCAGGCAGTGGTTTGGCGAGTTTATCAGCCAGTCGCGTCACGAGCTGGACGTGGCACCGCCGGAGCCGCCGTATCAGGCAGATGAAATTTACGATGCGCTCCAGCAGGGCGATAAGCTGGTGCGTCTGGGCGGGTTACGCGTCCTGCGCATTGGCGAAGAGGTTTTCGTGAACGGCGAGAAGCTCGACTCCCCGCACCGCCCGGCGCTGGAAGCCATTGCCAGCCACATGGTGTTAACCGCGGATACCTTCGGCGACGCGCTGGACGACCCTTCTTTCCTCGCCATGCTGGCCGCACTGGTAAACAGCGGCTACTGGTTTTTTGAAGACTAAGTCATGATTGTGCCGGGTAGCGCTTCGCTTACCCGGCAACGCCTCATCGCTTCGCGGTTAACTCTGCAATTCGCACAATCACCTGCACCGCTTTCTCCATCCCTTCCAGCGTCACGAACTCATGCTTGCCGTGGTAGTTATACCCTCCGGTAAACAGGTTCGGGCACGGCAGCCCCATAAACGACAGCTGTGAACCATCGGTGCCGCCGCGGATCGGTTTCAACACCGGTTCGATGTCGCAATCGCGCATCGCCTGCTGAGCGATATCAAGAATGTGCGGATGCGCCATCACCTTCTCGCGCATGTTGTAATAGCTGTCTTCGATAATCAGCTCAATATAGCAGTCCGGGTGCAGCCCCTTGCCGACCTTCTTCGCGATCTCCATCATCTTGCGCTTGCGCGCCTCAAAGGCTTTGCGGTCAAAATCGCGGACGATGTAGTGCATCTGCGCGCTGTCTACGGTTCCCTTGATGCTGGTCAGGTGATAAAAACCTTCATACCCTTCCGTCGTCTCCGGGCTCTCTTCGGCAGGGACTTCCGCATGAATGCGAGCGGCAAGCGACAGCGCATTGACCATCACCCCTTTCGCCGACCCCGGGTGCACGTTATTACCGACGATTTTGATGGTCACCGATGCCGCGTTGAAGTTCTCATACTCAAGTTCACCCACGCCGCCGCCATCAACGGTGTAGGCCCACCGGGCGTTGAAAGCCTCAACGTCAAAGTGTTTTGCCCCTTTACCCACTTCCTCATCCGGCGTGAAGGCCACGCGAATGTCGCCATGGGGAATATTTTTGCCCTTCAGCACCGCCAGCGCCGTCACGATCTCGGCGATGCCCGCTTTGTCATCGGCGCCCAGCAGGGTTTTGCCGTCGGTAGTGATTAACGTCTGCCCAAGCAGCTGATGCAGGACCGGGAACATCACCGGCGACAGCACTTCGTCGCCAATCCCCAGCGCAATATCTCCGCCGCGGTAGTTTTCAACGATCTGCGGGTTAACGTGTTTACCGCTAAAATCGGGTGAAGTATCGACATGGGAAATAAAGCCAATAGCCGGGATATCTCCGTCCACGTTCGCCGGCAGCGTTCCCATCACGGTCCCTTTTTCGCTCAGCGTGACGTTCACCAGCCCCATGGCCTCAAGCTGCTCTTTCAAAAGGTTTAGCAGCTTCCACTGGCCTTCAGTGCTGGGCACCTGTCGGACACCCGGTTTAGATTGGGTATCCAGCGAAACGTAATGTAAAAAACGCTCAAGTAGTTTATCCATGCAGTCACCCTCACTTTTTGTGACAACATTATCATTAAGCAGCAAAACGCAAATATTGCGTCAGGTCACTTTTATCCCGCAAACGAGAACTTTTTACGTTTATATCGTTCTGCGTTAATAAATGTAGCTTAGGAATAAGGGAGAAGGATTGGCGATTCAATGGGTTTGCCGTAGAATGTCCGCCCTCATTACGAGTCACCAAGGTGGTTACACACAAACCCCGCTTCAGTCTGCTGCCTGAGGCGTCTATATGGGACAGCGCGAAAATTGAATACACAACCCCGTTCCCTTTCACCACTGGTGCAACTGGAACGAATTCGTAAAAGTTTTGATGGCAAAGACGTCATTTCCGACCTCAACCTGACCATCAATGACGGTGAGTTTCTCACGCTGCTTGGCCCCTCCGGCTGCGGCAAAACCACCGTACTGCGCCTTATCGCCGGGCTGGAAAGCGTCGATAACGGCCATATCCATCTTGAGAACCAGGACATTACCCAGGTTCCTGCCGAAAACCGCCACGTCAACACCGTCTTTCAGAGCTATGCCCTGTTCCCGCACATGACCGTGTTTGAGAACGTGGCGTTTGGCCTGCGCATGCAAAAAACGCCCGCCAGCGAGATCCCGCCGCGCGTCACTGAGGCCCTGCGGATGGTGCAGCTGGAGGCGTTCGCCCAGCGCAAGCCGCATCAGCTTTCAGGCGGCCAGCAGCAGCGTGTGGCCATCGCCCGCGCCGTGGTCAATAAGCCGCGCCTGCTCCTGCTCGATGAGTCGCTCTCCGCGCTGGACTACAAGCTGCGCAAGCAGATGCAGAACGAGCTGAAGGCGCTTCAGCGCAAGCTCGGCATTACGTTCGTGTTTGTCACCCACGATCAGGAAGAGGCTCTGACCATGTCAGACCGTATCGTGGTGATGCGCGACGGTAAAATTGAACAGGACGGCACGCCGCGTGAAATTTACGAAGAGCCGAAAAACCTGTTCGTTGCCAGCTTTATTGGCGAAATCAATATCTTTAAGGCTACGGTGATTGAGCGCCTGGACGAACAGCGCGTTCGCGCGAACGTCGAGGGCCGCGAATGCAATATTACCGTCAACTTTGCCGTCGAAAAGGGACAAAAGCTCAACGTCCTGCTGCGCCCGGAAGATCTCCGCGTTGACGAGATCCACGATACGGCTGAAGTCGAAGGTCTGATCGGTTACGTTCGCGAACGCAACTATAAAGGGATGACCCTTGAATCCGTTGTGGAGCTGGAAAACGGTAAAATGGTAATGGTCAGCGAGTTCTTTAACGAGGACGATCCGGACTTTGACCATTCGCTGGATCAGAAAATGGTCATCAACTGGGTAGAAAGCTGGGAGGTTGTACTGGCTGATGAAGAACACGAGTAAGTTCCAGAATGTGGTGATTGCCACGATCGTCGGTTGGCTTGTGTTGTTTGTCTTTCTTCCCAACCTGATGATCATCGTGACCAGCTTCCTGACCCGCGACGACGCGAACTTCGTTGCGCTGGTCTTTACGCTGGACAACTACGCGCGCCTGCTCGATCCGCTCTATTTTGACGTGCTGCTGCACTCGCTCAATATAGCGCTGATTGCCACCGTTGCCTGCCTGGTGCTGGGGTATCCTTTCGCGTGGTTCCTGGCACGCCTGCCGCAGAAAGTGCGCCCGCTGCTGCTGTTTTTACTCATTGTGCCGTTCTGGACCAACTCGCTAATCCGCATCTACGGGCTGAAAATCTTCCTCAGCACGAAAGGCTATCTGAACGAGTTTCTGCTGTGGCTGGGGGTAATCGATACGCCGATCCGCATCATGTTCACGCCGGGCGCGGTGATCGTCGGGCTGGTTTATATCCTGCTGCCGTTTATGGTGATGCCGCTCTACTCCAGCATTGAAAAGCTCGATAAGCCGCTGCTGGAAGCGGCAAAAGACCTGGGCGCCAGCCGGCTGCAAACCTTTATCCGCATCATTATTCCGCTGACCATGCCGGGCATTATCGCCGGCTGCCTGCTGGTGATGTTACCTGCGATGGGTCTGTTCTACGTGTCGGACCTGATGGGCGGCGCGAAAAACCTGCTGATCGGCAACGTGATTAAGAGCCAGTTCCTGAACATCCGCGACTGGCCGTTCGGCTCGGCCACCAGCATTACGCTGACGGTGGTGATGGGGCTGATGCTGCTGGTCTACTGGCGTGCCTCGCGCCTGCTGAACAAGAAGGTGGAGCTGGAATGATCGGTCGACTGCTTCGCGGCGGTTTTATGACCGCCATTTATGCGTATCTCTATATTCCGATTATCATTTTAATCGTGAACTCGTTTAACAGCTCCCGCTTCGGGATTAACTGGCAAGGGTTTACCACCAAATGGTATGGCCTGCTGATGAACAATGACAGCCTGCTCCAGGCCGCGCAGCACTCGCTGACGATGGCGGTGTTTTCTGCCACCTTCGCCACGCTGATTGGCTCGCTGACCGCCGTGGCGCTGTACCGCTACCGTTTCCGCGGGAAGCCGTTCGTCAGCGGCATGCTGTTTGTGGTGATGATGTCCCCGGATATCGTGATGGCCATTTCACTACTGGTGCTGTTTATGCTGCTGGGCGTCCAGCTCGGCTTCTGGTCGCTGCTGTTCTCGCATATCACCTTCTGCCTGCCGTTCGTGGTGGTTACGGTCTATGCGCGTCTGAAAGGGTTCGATGTGCGAATGCTGGAAGCGGCGAAAGATCTCGGCGCCAGCGAGATGACGATTCTGCGCAAAATCATCCTGCCGCTGGCGATGCCTGCCGTGGCCGCCGGGTGGCTGCTCAGCTTTACCCTGTCGATGGACGATGTGGTGGTCTCCTCCTTCGTCACCGGGCCGAGCTATGAAATTCTGCCGTTAAAGATCTACTCAATGGTTAAGGTCGGTGTTTCACCCGAAGTGAACGCGCTGGCGACGATTCTGCTGGTGTTATCGCTGGTTCTGGTCATCGCCAGCCAGGTTATTGCTCGTGATAAAACAAAATCTCAGGGGACACAGAAATGAAAAAAATGCTCGCCGCCGCGGCACTGGTGCTCGGAATGGGTGCCGCGCATGCTGATGACAGCAAAACGCTCTATTTCTACAACTGGACCGAGTACGTGCCGCCGGGCCTGCTGGAACAGTTCACCAAAGAGACAGGCATCAAGGTGATCTATTCCACCTATGAGTCGAATGAAACCATGTACGCCAAGCTTAAAACCTACAAAGATGGCGCGTATGACCTGGTGGTGCCGTCGACCTATTTCGTCGACAAAATGCGCAAGGAAGGCATGATCCAGAAGATCGACAAAACGAAGCTAACCAATTTTTCAAACCTCGATCCGGAGATGCTTAACAAGCCGTTTGACCCGAATAACGACTACTCCATCCCGTATATCTGGGGCGCGACGGCAATTGGCGTTAACAGCGACGCCATCGATCCCAAAACGGTTTCAGGCTGGGCCGACCTGTGGAAACCGGAATACAAAAGCAGCCTGCTGTTAACCGACGATGCGCGCGAAGTGTTCCAGATCGCGCTGCGTAAACTTGGCTACTCCGGCAACACCACCGATCCAAAAGAGATCGAGGCGGCTTACAACGAGCTGAAAAAGCTGATGCCAAACGTGGCGGCGTTCAACTCGGACAACCCGGCCAACCCGTATATGGAAGGTGAGGTGAATCTGGGCATGGTCTGGAACGGCTCTGCGTTTGTGGCGCGTCAGGCCGGTACGCCGCTGGAAGTGGTCTGGCCGAAAGAAGGTGGGATCTTCTGGATGGACAGCCTCTCGATTCCGGCCAACGCGAAAAACGTCGATGGCGCGCTGAAGCTGATTAACTTCCTGCTGCGCCCTGACGTGGCAAAAGAGGTTGCGGAAACCATCGGTTACCCGACGCCAAACCTGGCCGCGCGCAAGCTGTTAAGCCCCGACGTTGCGAACGATAAATCGCTCTATCCGGATGCGGAAACCGTCAGCAAAGGGGAATGGCAGAACGACGTCGGTGACGCGAGCCGCCTTTATGAAGAGTATTACCAGAAGCTAAAGGCGGGTCGATAAACTCTAACGGGCGACGTACAGTCGCCCGTTACGCTTACAGCCCCTTCAGAAGTTTATCCACAAAGGCCGGCACCACTTCACTCGCCAGGCCGTAATGCTTCTCTTCAAACTCGCTTCCTACCTGGCTTGGCTCCAGATTGAGCTCCACCGTGTGGGCGCCCTGCAGTCGCGCTTCGTGCACAAATCCCGCGGCCGGATAGACATGCCCTGAGGTGCCGATAGCGATAAAGACGTCCGCCATCGCCAGCGCACTGTAGATATCGTCCATCCCCAGCGGCATTTCACCAAACCAGACCACGTGCGGACGCAGACGCGAAGGGAACTGGCAGCAGTGGCACCGGTCTTCGTCCAGCACGTCCTCTTTCCAGTCCAGCACCTGGCCGCTCCAGGCACAGCGCACCTTGAGCAGTTCGCCATGCATATGGATGATATTGTGGTTACCGGCTCTTTCATGAAGGTTGTCGATATTCTGCGTGACCAGCAGAAAACGATCCCCCAGCGCTTCCTCCAGCCTGGCCAGCGCCAGGTGCGCCGCGTTTGGCGCAATCTCCGGCTGCTGAAGCTGGCGGCGACGGGCGTTGTAAAACGCCTGTACCAGCGCCGGATCGCGGGCAAAGCCTTCCGGCGTCGCCACGTCTTCAACCCGATGCTCTTCCCACAGCCCGTCCGCTGCGCGGAAGGTCTGAATACCGGATTCAGCGGAGATCCCCGCCCCGGTTAACACCACCACTCTGGGTTTGTCCATCGCTTCTGGCATCATCCTGTCTCTGAAAAAGATCCGCTGACGCAGGCGTTCACGTAAGCGGCGTTTATTTTTGCGAAAACGGCTGAGTCGACCCTGGCGACGCGACAGCATAGTAACCTCGTAAACTAATCGGTGAGATGAAGGAATGCGGCTCCGCGCATGCCTCCTGCGTCCCCGTGTCGCGCACGCTCAATGCGCGGCACGCGGGCAACCGGCAATAAATGTCGGGGCAAACGCCCGGATAACCGTTCCGTAATCGCGGTAAAGTTTGACAGCCCTCCCCCGATCACCAGCAGGTCCGGGTCAACGATGGTCAGGATATTTCCCAGACACACCGCCAGCAGGTCGAGATAGCGTTCAACGTGCTCTCGCGCCTGCGCATCCCCTTGTTCCCACAAGGTAATAATTTGGGGGGCCTCACGTTTCTGATGATAGAAGTGTTCATACAGCCATGCAAACCCCCGTCCCGACAGATAGTTTTCAATGCAGCCGTGCTGGCCGCAGCCGCAGCGGGTAAGCGGGAAATCGCGCCCGACTACGTCCAGCGCGTCCACCGGGAGACGGATGTGGCCAAATTCGCCGGTGATGTAGCTGCGCCCGGTGATGGGTTTGCCGTTAATGACAATCCCCCCTCCGACGCCCGTACCGAGTATTAGCCCCATCACCAGCGGGTAGCGACGAAACTCGTCGTCCCAGGCTTCGGAGAGGGCAAAGCAGTTGGCATCGTTGTCTAAACGCACGTCGCGTTCAAGGAGGGCAGAGAGATCGGCGCGCAGCGGCTTGCCGCTGGCGGCGGGTACGTTGGCGGCATACAGCGTGCCGTCGTCGGTTTCGGGCATACCCGGAATACCAATGCCGACGCTGCCCTTTACGCCAAAGCGCTCATCCGCCTGCGCCACCAGCGCGGCGATGGCGGTTAAAAATTCATCGTAGCTATCGCGCGGCGTGGGCACGCGGGTTTCCCATTGGAGTTTGAGATCGTTATCAAACACGCCGAGCGCAATCTTGGTGCCGCCAATATCAAATCCGTAATACATGATGCATTCCTCTGCTTGATTCAGCGGCTAAAAGACCGCTAAACCATGACGAAATTACTGGCCACTTAATACCCTCGCCGGATCGATACGGCTTGCGCGACGCGCCGGATACCAGCTTGCCAGCAGACTCAGTAAAAGTGCCGTAACCAGCACATAAATAACGTCCAGCCAGTGCAGTTCAGACGGCAGGAAGTCAATAAAATAGATATCGCCCGACAGGAACTGATGGCCAATGAGCTTTTCAATCCCGTTGATAATCGGCGTCAGCTGGAGGGAAACCACCACGCCGATCGCTACGCCGCAGAGGCTGCCAAACAGCCCCGCCAGCAAACCGTACCAGACGAAGATGGCGCGGATAAGACCGTCTTTCGCCCCCAGGGTACGCAGCACGGCAATGTCGCCGCTCTTGTCCTTCACCGCCATGACCAGCGTTGAGACGATGTTAAAGCACGCCACACCAATCACCAGCACCATCGCCAGATACATAATTGCGCGGATCATCTGGATATCACGGTACATATAGCCGTAAGTGCCGATCCAGCTTTTGATGTAAACGTAGCTATTGGTCACGCTGCCGGCATCGCGCACCAGCGTGTTGGCGTTAAAGACGTCGTTAACCTTGATGGCAATACCCGTCACGCTGTCGGGCATATCGAGGTACTGCCGCGCATCTTCCAGCGGCACCATCGCAAAGCTATGGTCAAGCTGGCCGCTCAGCTGAAGAATGCCGGTGACGTGCAGACGTACGCGCTTAGGCTGCTGCAATTTGTGGTCAGCGCTGGCGTTCGGGATCATGATCGATACCCAGTCGCCCTGCTTCACCTTCAGCGCATCGGCAACGCCTTTGCCCATGATGATCTGCTGCTCGCCGGCCTTAAAGTTTGCCCATGCGCCATTTTGCACGTAGCGCGGCAGCGCGCTCAGGCGCGCTTCCTGACGCGGATTTACCCCTTTCACCTGAATGGCGCGCAGGTTCACCCCGCTCTCCACCAGCCCGGTAAAGTTAATGTAAGGAGCAGCCGCGGCAATGCCGGGCACGTTTTCCACTTTGTTAAGGGCATCGCTCCAGTCAGACCACGGCTGGTTAACCGGCTCAATTTCACCATGGGGCACAACGGCCAGAATGCGGTTATTCAGCTCACGCTCAAAGCCGTTCATGGCGCTCAGCCCGACGATCAGCACCGCCACGCCAAGGGCAATACCGATGGTAGAGATCACGGAGATAAGCGACACCATTCCGCTACGGCGACGACCGCGGCTGAAGCGTAACCCGATGAGTAACGATAACGGTGAAGCCATTACTCCGCTCCCATCAGGGTCAGTTCTGCATTCAGGTGGCCATCGCGCATTTCCAGCTGACGCCCCATCCGTTTAGCCAGCTGTAGATCGTGGGTTACCACCAGAAACGCGGTGCCCTGCGAGGCGTTCAGCTCGCCGAGAAGCTGGAAAATGCTGTCCGCGTTGCGCGCGTCGAGGTTACCGGTCGGTTCATCCGCCAGCACCAGCCGCGGATTATTGACCAGCGCGCGGGCAATCGCCACGCGCTGACGCTCGCCGCCGGAGAGCTCGGACGGGCGGTGATTACCGCGATGACCAAGCCCTACCGCTTTCAGCATGTCGCTGGCGCGGGCGTTGATCTCTGCCGGCTTCTTTTTACCAATCAGCAGCGGCATCGCCACGTTTTCCAGCGCGGTGAAGTCCGGCAGCAGATGGTGGAACTGGTAGATAAAGCCCAGCTCGCGGTTACGCAACTCGGCTTTCGCCGTAGAGGACATTTTGCTCAACGGCTGGCCGGAGAAGATCACATCACCTTCGGTTGGCGTGTCCAGCCCGCCCAGCAGGTGCAGCAGCGTACTTTTGCCGGAGCCGGAGCTGCCGACAATCGCCATCATTTCGCCTTCACCCACGCTAAAACTCACATTGTGCAGCACGTCGGTCTGCACGGTGCCTTCCTGATAGCGTTTGGACAGGTTGTCGCACTGCAACAGGATCTTATTCATAACGTAAAGCCTCAGCGGGTTGAGTGGCGGCAGCGCGCCAGGAAGGATAAAGCGTAGAAAGCAGCGCAACGGCCATCGCGGCCAGCGCAATACCGACCACCTGCAGCGGCTCGATAGCCACCGGCAGCGCCGCGCCATCAAGCAGCGCGCCGATAATCGGCATGAGGTTATTCAGCTGGCTGGCCAGCAGCGCGCCCAGCGCCGCGCCCAGCAGCGCGCCGATGATGCCGGCGCTGGCACCCTGGACCATAAACACCGCCATAATCTGGCGCGGCGTTAGCCCCTGGGTTTGCAGAATGGCGACTTCGCCCTGCTTCTCCATCACCATCAGACCCAGCGAGGTGATGATGTTAAAGGCGGCAACGGCCACGATCAGGCTCAGCAGCAGCCCCATCATGTTTTTCTCCATGCGCACGGCCTGGAACAGCTCGCCTTTACGCTCGCGCCAGTCCTGCCATTTTGCCCCTTCCGGCAGCGTCTGCTGGCTGAGGGTATCCACCTTCAGCGGCGCGTCCAGCCACAGGCGCCAGCCGGTGATATTGCCCGCCGGATAACGCATCAGACGCGAGGCGTCCTGAATGTTGACCAGCATCTGATAGCCGTCGACTTCGCTGTTCGCCGCAAAGGTGCCAATCACGTTGAACAGGCGCTGGCTCGGCAGGCGCCCCATCGGCGTAAACTGGCTGGCCGAGGGCACCATCACGCGCAGCCGATCGCCACGGTTGACGCCAAGCTGCCCGGCGAGCTGCTCGCCGAGGATCACGTTATATTTACCTGCCTGCAGGTCAGTTTGTTTCACATTAACCAGGAACGGCGTCAGCGGGTCTTTTTGTGCCGGATCGATACCCAGCATCACCCCCACCGCCACGCTGCGGGCGCTCTGCAGCACCACATCACCCGTCGTGAGCGGCGCAACGCGCGTGACGCCCTGTAACTTCGCCGCGCTTTCCGGCAGCTGCTGTGGGTTAACGGAACCGTTAGTCGAAGAGAGTACGGCCTGCGGCATCAGCCCCAGGATATTGTTTTGCAGCTCGCGCTCGAAGCCATTCATGACGGAAAGCACCGTCACCAGCGCCATTACGCCAAGCGTAATGCCGATGGTTGAAAGCCAGGAGACAAAGCGACCGAAGCGGTCCGCGGCGCGCCCACGCATGTAACGTAAGCCTATGAAGAGTGCGACAGGTTGATACATGAAATCCGTCTGTTTGCAGGTAGCAGACCCACGAGTATATAAGCGAATCCGCTGAGCGTAAATGACTGAAACCGTAAGATTTGGTAATCATTTTTCCGAAAAATTCAGATAAATCATCATGCTACTGGCTGAAGTTGCGCCAGCCAGCCTCCACCTTTTCTGAAAATCGTCCTGATACAGACTGTTACCCGTTACATCAGGTTTTCAATTTACAACAATCGGCCTTTCGTTTATGGCAAAAGGTCTTCACGCACGATGAAACAAAAAGCATTATGGATTAACCAGATAAAGGGGCTGTGCATCTGTCTGGTGGTGATTTACCACTCGGTGATCACCTTTTATCCGCACCTGAACGGCCTTCAGCACCCGTTATCGGGCCTGCTCGCCAAATGCTGGGTCTACTTTAACCTTTATCTTGCTCCGTTCCGTATGCCGGTATTTTTCTTTATCTCCGGCTATTTAATCCGTCGCTATATTGACGACGTGAACTGGCGGGACAGCCTCGACAAGCGGATCTGGAGCATTGTCTGGGTGCTGGCCCTGTGGGGCGTACTGCAATGGCAGGCGCTAACCCATCTGAATGCCTGGCTCGCGCCCGAGCGTGAGCTGGCCACATCCTCCAATGCGGCCTACGCCGATTCTGTCTCAGGGTTTGTGCTGGGCATGCTCACGGCCAGCACCAGCCTGTGGTATCTGTACGCTCTGGTGGTCTACTTTACCCTCTGTAAGCTGCTGAGCCGCTGGAAACTGCCGGTGTTAGGGCTTCTGGCGCTGGCAAGCGTCGCGATCAACTTCCTGCCGCTGCCGTGGTGGGGCATGAACAGCGTGGTGCGCAATATGGTCTACTACAGCATCGGCGCATGGTACGGCGCGCAGCTGATGGCGTGGATGAAAGGACTGAATCTGCGCCGCGGCTGGCTGGTGCTTATTGCATCCGGGGCGGTATCGGTGGTGCTTTGGTTCGCTAACGTCCCGCTGCCGCTCTCTTTGCTGTCGATCGTGGTTATCATGAAGCTCTTCTACAGCGTCGAGCAGCGTTATGCCGTTCACCCCAATAACCTGCTGAACGTCATTGGCTCAAACACCATCGCCATTTATACCACTCACCGTATTTTAATCGAGGCGTTTAGCCTGCTCCTGATTGGCGAAATGAACGCGGCGTACTGGCCGGTGTGGGCTGAGCTGGCGCTGATTCTGGTCTATCCGTTTGTCAGCCTCCTCGTCTGCACCCTCGCTGGGCTGGGGGTTCGCAAGCTATCCACCGCCCTCTTTGGCGATCTTTTCTTCTCCCCTCCCGCGCGTCTTACGCCACAGCCCGCCAGCCGCTAGCCTTCCCTGCCCCCATCCGGGGGCACTTTTCCTCTTGTGCGGTTACGATTTGCTTATGCAAAACGATCGAGGATAATAAAGACATTGCGTATCAGTGATATGCCCCAATACTGTTGGTATATCCCAAAGAGACTCTGACATAGCCATGCCTGAACACTATCGTTACTCCTTGCCTGTTAAAGCAGGTGACCAACGCCAGCTGGGCGAACTTACAGGCGCGGCCTGCGCCACGCTGGTGGCGGAAATTGCTGAACGGCATCCAGGGCCGGTGGTGCTGGTTGCCCCGGACATGCAAAACGCCCTGCGCCTGCACGACGAAATTCGTCAGTTCACCGACAGTCTGGTATTCAGCCTGGCCGACTGGGAAACGCTTCCCTATGACAGTTTCTCCCCGCACCAGGAGATAATCTCCTCGCGCCTGTCGACCCTGTATCAGCTCCCCACCATGCAGCGCGGCGTGCTGATTGTGCCGGTAAATACGCTGATGCAGCGCGTCTGTCCGCACAGCTATCTGCACGGCCATGCGCTGGTGATGAAAAAAGGCCAGCGCCTGTCGCGCGACGCCCTGCGCGTGCAGCTGGACGGTGCCGGTTACCGTCATGTCGATCAGGTTATGGAGCACGGGGAATACGCAACGCGCGGTGCGCTGCTGGATCTCTATCCGATGGGCAGCGACCAGCCGTATCGTCTGGATTTCTTCGATGATGAGATCGACAGCCTTCGCGTGTTCGACGCCGACACCCAGCGCACGCTGGAAGAGGTAGAATCTATTAACCTGCTGCCCGCCCATGAGTTCCCGACGGATAAAACCGCCATCGAACTGTTCCGCAGCCAGTGGCGCGACAGGTTCGACGTAAAGCGCGATGCCGAACATATCTATCAGCAGGTCAGCAAAGGGACTCTGCCTGCCGGGATTGAATACTGGCAGCCGCTGTTCTTTAACGAACCCTTGCCTGCGCTGTTCAGCTATTTCCCGGCGAATACGCTGATTGTGAATACCGGTGATATCGACGCCAGCGCCAGTCGCTTTGAAAGCGAGACCCGCGCGCGCTTTGAAAACCGGGGCGTAGACCCGATGCGTCCGCTGCTGCCGCCGGAAATGCTGTGGCTGCGCACCGACGAGCTGAACGCCGAGCTGAAACGCTGGCCGCGCATGCAGCTCAAAACCGATTCCCTTGCGGACAAGGCGGCGAATACCAATCTGGCGTTCAGAACGCTGCCCGATCTTTCCGTGCAGGCGCAGCAGAAAGCGCCGCTGGATAATCTGCGCAAGTTTCTTGAGTCCTTTACCGGACCGGTGGTGTTCTCCGTAGAGAGTGAAGGCCGTCGTGAAGCGCTGGGCGAGCTGCTGGGGCGCATTAAGATAGCGCCGAAGCGCATTCTTCGCCTGAGCGAAGCGACAGGAAATGGCCGTTACCTGATGATCGGGGCCGCCGAGCACGGATTCATTGATACGCTCAATAACCTGGCGCTGATTTGCGAAAGCGATCTACTGGGCGAGCGCGTGGCGCGCCGTCGTCAGGACAGCCGTCGCACCATCAACCCGGACACGCTGATCCGCAACCTGGCCGAGCTGCACCCCGGCCAGCCGATCGTTCACCTGGAGCACGGCGTGGGCCGCTATCAGGGGATGACCACCCTTGAAGCAGGCGGCATCAAAGGTGAATACCTGATGCTGACCTACGCAAACGACGCCAAACTGTACGTGCCGGTGTCGTCCCTGCACCTGATTAGCCGCTACGCCGGTGGCGCGGAAGAGAACGCGCCGCTGCACAAGCTGGGCGGCGACGCCTGGGCCCGCGCGCGGCAGAAGGCGGCGGAAAAAGTGCGCGACGTGGCCGCCGAGCTGCTGGACATTTACGCCCAGCGTGCGGCCAAAGAGGGCTATGCGTTTAAGCATGATAAAGAGCAGTAC
Source organism: Enterobacter sp. I4 (assembly GCF_022669095.1). Taxonomy (NCBI): domain Bacteria; kingdom Pseudomonadati; phylum Pseudomonadota; class Gammaproteobacteria; order Enterobacterales; family Enterobacteriaceae; genus Enterobacter; species Enterobacter sp. I4. Next base: position 71,689 of record NZ_JALBUO010000003.1, read on the forward strand.
CAGCTGTTCTGCGACAGCTTCCCGTTTGAAACCACGCCGGACCAGGCTCAGGCCATCAACGCCGTGCTGAGCGACATGTGCCAGCCGCTGGCGATGGACCGGCTGGTGTGCGGCGACGTGGGCTTCGGTAAAACGGAGGTGGCGATGCGCGCCGCTTTTCTGGCCGTTGAGAACAACAAGCAGGTGGCCGTGCTGGTGCCCACCACCCTTCTTGCCCAGCAGCACTTTGACAACTTCCGCGACCGCTTCGCCAACTGGCCGGTACGTATTGAGATGCTGTCCCGTTTCCGCAGCGCCAAAGAGCAAACGCAGATCCTGGAGCAGGCCAGCGAAGGCAAAATCGATATTCTCATCGGCACCCACAAGCTGCTGCAAAGCGACGTGAAGTGGAAAGATTTAGGGCTTCTGATCGTCGATGAAGAGCACCGCTTCGGGGTGCGCCATAAAGAGCGCATCAAAGCGATGCGCGCCGACGTCGACATTCTGACCCTGACCGCAACGCCGATCCCGCGTACGCTTAACATGGCGATGAGCGGCATGCGCGATCTGTCGATTATTGCCACCCCACCGGCGCGCCGTCTGGCGGTGAAAACCTTCGTACGCGAGTACGACAATCTGGTGGTACGCGAGGCGATCCTGCGTGAAGTGCTGCGCGGTGGCCAGGTTTATTATCTCTATAACGATGTCGAAAATATCCAGAAAGCCGCCGACAGGCTGGCGGAGCTGGTGCCGGAAGCGCGCATCGCCATTGGTCACGGCCAGATGCGCGAGCGCGAGCTTGAGCGGGTGATGAATGATTTCCACCACCAGCGCTTCAACGTGCTGGTGTGTACCACCATTATTGAGACCGGCATCGATATTCCAACCGCGAACACGATTATTATCGAACGCGCGGATCACTTCGGTCTGGCCCAGCTGCACCAGCTGCGGGGGCGCGTCGGGCGTTCGCACCATCAGGCCTATGCGTGGCTGCTTACGCCGCATCCGAAGGCGATGACCACCGACGCGCAAAAGCGTCTGGAAGCTATCGCCTCGCTGGAAGATCTGGGCGCTGGCTTTGCGCTGGCGACGCATGACCTGGAGATCCGCGGCGCCGGTGAGCTGCTGGGTGAAGATCAGAGCGGCTCTATGGAAACCATCGGTTTCTCGCTGTACATGGAGCTGCTGGAAAATGCCGTCGACGCCCTTAAGGCCGGACGTGAACCGTCTCTGGAAGATCTCACCAGCCAGCAGACCGAAGTGGAGCTGCGCATGCCTTCCCTGCTGCCGGATGATTTCATTCCTGACGTGAACACTCGCCTGTCATTCTACAAACGCATTGCCAGCGCGAAAAGCGAAGGCGAGCTGGAAGAGATCAAAGTCGAGCTGATCGACCGTTTCGGCATACTGCCCGACCCGGCGCGCAACCTCCTTGATATTGCCCGACTGCGTCAGCAGGCGCAGAAGCTGGGGATCCGCAAGCTTGAAGGCAACGAAAAAGGCGGCGTGATTGAGTTTGCCGAGAAGAACCATGTCGATCCGATGTGGCTGATTGGCCTTCTGCAAAAACAGCCGCAGCATTTCCGACTAGATGGCCCGACGCGCCTGAAATTTACGCAGGATCTGACGGAACGTAAAACCCGCATGGACTGGGTGCGTAACTTTATGCGCCAGCTGGAAGAAAACGCCATCGCCTAAGCCGCTCCCCCGCCAGCGCCCGGCTGGTGGGGGACAATTTACAAACTCTTTGCACTTCGCCCGATCTTCCCGACTATACATTCGCCATAATTATCATTAACCCCTTATAAAACAATAACCTTATCATTTATATGGATTTTGATAATGATGACCTCTTCGCGTTTTACCCGCTGGCTAACCGTGTTTGCGCTGGCCGCAGCGGTTGCCGTTGCGCTCCCCGCCGGAGCCAATACCTGGCCACTTCCTCCTCCCGGCAGCAACGTGGTGGGGGAAAACCGCTTTCACGTGGTTGAAAACGATGGCGGTTCGCTTGAAGCCATTGCCAAAAAATATAACGTCGGGTTCCTGGCGCTGCTGCAGGCCAACCCGGGCGTTGACCCTTACGTTCCTCGTGCCGGCAGCGTGCTGACTATTCCGCTGCAAACCATACTGCCGGACGCGCCGCGTCAGGGGATTGTGATAAACCTCGCCGAGCTGCGTCTTTACTATTACCCGCCGGGGAAAAATGAAGTAACCGTCTACCCTATCGGCATCGGCCAGCTGGGGGGCGATACGCTCACGCCGACCATGGTGACCACCGTCTCCGACAAGCGCGCTAATCCAACCTGGACTCCGACGGCAAATATCCGCGCCCGCTATAAGGCGCAGGGTATCGATCTCCCTGCCGTGGTACCTGCGGGCCCGGATAACCCGATGGGGCACCATGCCATTCGCCTGGCGGCATACGGTGGAGTTTACCTGCTGCACGGAACAAATGCGGATTTCGGGATCGGGATGCGCGTCAGTTCCGGCTGTATTCGCCTGCGTGATAACGACATCAAAACGCTGTACAGCGTGATCTCACCGGGGACGAAAGTGAATATTATCAATACCCCGATTAAGGTGTCTGAAGAGCCGGGCGGCGTCCGTCTGGTAGAGATCCACCAGCCGTTATCGAAAAACATCAACGACGATCCGCAGACGCTGCCTATTAACCTGAATGCGGCGATGGTGAGCTTTAAAACGAATGCGAATACCGATGGCACGGTAATGGAGCGGGCGATGGAGGCACGTTCGGGTATGCCGACTGACGTCACGCGCCATCACGACGTCGCTCAGCAGTCGCTGTAATCAAGCCATAACGAAAAACGCCCTGCTTGTGCAGGGCGTTTTTTATTGCAGTGGCATAACGGAGGGTTGCGTTACGCTTATTTGTAGATAACTGCGGTACCGTGCAGGGTGTTAGGACCGGTCACGGAGGTGATGCGGAACGATTTTGCACCCATTGCGTCAGCTTTTTGCGCCAGCTGATCTTCCAGAGAGCCCAGGTTAGTCCCGGCAGTGGCGGAGATGGTACCGACTTTTTGCTGGTCTGCTGGAGTAGATTGCACTTCAACAGCAGCGAAGCTTGCGAAAGAGAGTGAACTCAGAACGGCGGCAGCGATGAGGGTTTTAACGTTTTTCATAATTTATACCTTTGGGCAGATGATGTAGTGGTCGTTAGCTATTTACTTAACGATCGATAGGTAAATGATAGGTGTGATCCAGGTCACACGTCAACCCATTTTTATAACGACCATTAAATTAATTTCATTTCCCTTATTTTTCATGAAGATAAAATTAAATTTTTTTTCAGAAATCACCGCTGGTGATAGCTGACGTTTATTTTTATAATGATTATTCAACAAAACAACTGAGGACCAACGGCACATGACAACCGACGTCACGAGTTGCGCAAAAAAAAGCCGTGGCCGACCAAAAGTGTTCGACAGGGATGCGGCGCTCGATAAGGCCATGACGCTCTTCTGGCAGCATGGGTATGAAGCCACCTCGCTTTCCGACCTGGTGGAAGCAACCGGCGCAAAAGCCCCTACCCTGTATGCAGAGTTCACCAACAAAGAGGGCCTGTTCCGGGCCGTTCTGGACAGATACATCTCGCGCTTCGCGGCAAAACACGAAGCGCAGCTGTTCTGTGAAGAGAAAACGGTAGAACAGGCGTTGCAGGATTATTTCTGCGCGGTCGCCACCTGCTTTACCAGTAAAGACACCCCGGCGGGCTGTTTTATGATCAACACTTCCGCCACCCTCGCGGCATCGTCAAAAGAGATAGCCAACACGGTTAAATCACGTCATGCGATGCAGGAGGAGACCCTAAGCACGTTTCTGGCACAGCGCCAGCAGCGCGGCGAAATACCGGCGCACTGCCGTCCGCAGGAGCTTGCCCGGTATCTGAGCTGTATTTTGCAGGGTATGTCGATCAGCGCCCGTGAAGGCGCGACGCTTGAAAAGTTACAGAGCATTACGCAGACAACGCTGCGCCTGTGGCCTGAGCTGCTGAAACTCTGAGGCAAAAAAAAAGCTCCTCAGCCTGAGCGCATGAGGAGCTAAGTTCAGAGAACATCTTTTTTACACTTTGTTATTCAGTATCAGCTGACCATTCCCGTCCAGTGGGATCTGCGTGCCGGGGTCTCTGTCCATGCGGATTTTGCCCTGCTGATCGCCAATTTTGTAGGTCACGTCGTAACCCAGCATTTTTTCCGATTTGTCATAAACGGTTTTGCAGCGCTGCTGCGTCGTGGTGTAGGTGTCATTTTCCTGCATGGCGCCCTGCACCTGATTACCGGCATAGCCACCGCCCAGCGCGCCGACAACCGTCGCCACGTCCTTACCGCGTCCACCGCCGAACTGATGACCAATCACCCCACCCGCGACCGCACCCAGCACGGAGCCGGCGATACGGTTTTCATCCTGAACCGGACGACGATGGGTAACAGAAACGTTACGGCACTCCTGACGAGGCGTTTTGATCGTCTCTTTAATGGGAGTAGCGGAAACAACCTGAGCGTACTGCGGGCCACGATCCAGAACGTTGAGACTGGCAACGGCAGCCACACCTAACGCAGCAGCGACGCCAATCCCTATACCCGCCAACATTGATTTATTCACGGGACTTCCTCCTTTGTTGCTATTGAGAGCAAGTTTGCAACGCGGCAAACGCTTCGCCAATAAGATAAAGGATCAAAAACAGGGAGGTTGATAAGGGATATATCGTCTTTAAGAGAACTCTTAGGCACTCAGCGGGAAATGAGCAGCATGATATGCTAAAAACTCCCTCCGGCGGGCCCGGAGGGAGAGAATAATTAGTGCAGCTTCAGACGCGGGCGGATCACGCGGTTGATTCGACCGACCAGCATCATCAAGCCGGTTTTGAAGTAGCCGTGCAGCGCTATCTGGTGCATACGGTACAGAGAAATGTACACGAAGCGTGCGATACGCCCTTCAACCATCATTGAGCCGCGCATCAGGTTGCCCATCAGGCTGCCCACGGTGGAGAAGTTTGAGAGCGATACCAGAGAGCCGTGGTCTTTGTAGACATAGGCTTTCATCGGTTTGCCTTTTATCTGCGCCAGGATGTTATGCAGCACGAGGCTTGCCATCTGGTGTGCAGCCTGAGCGCGCGGTGGCACAAAGCCGCCCTCCGGACGCGCGCAGGAGGCGCAGTCACCGATGGCGAAGATGTCCGGATCGCGCGTGGTTTGCAGCGTCGGCTCCGTTACCAGCTGGTTAATGCGGTTCGTCTCCAGCCCACCGATGTCCTTCATGAAATCAGGCGCTTTGATCCCCGCGGCCCATACCATCAGGTCGGCCTGGATGTATTCCCCGTCTTTGGTGTGCAGACCGCCCTCGTCCGCGCTGGTGACCATGGTCTGGGTCAGTACGCGCACGCCCAGTTTGGTCAGCTCGTTATGCGCAGCGCCGGAAATGCGCGGCGGCAGCGCAGGCAGAATACGCTCACCCGCTTCCACCAGCGTGACGTTCAGCGCTTCGTTGGTCAGTCCTTTGTAGCCATAGCTGTGAAGCTGCTTCACCGCGTTGTGCAGTTCGGCCGACAGTTCAACGCCCGTTGCGCCGCCGCCCACGATGGCGATATTAACCTTTCCGTTGGCACCCATGTTGCTGGTGTACTTCAGGAACAGGTTAAGCATCTCCTGATGGAAACGACGCGCCTGATGCGGGTTATCCAGGAAGATGCAGTGCTCTTTCACGCCCGGGGTGTTGAAGTCGTTAGAGGTGCTGCCCAGCGCCATCACCAGCGTGTCATAAGCCAGCTTGCGCTCGGGAACCAGCAGCTCGCCTTTGTCGTCGCGCAGCTCTGCCAGCGTAATGGTTTTGTTTTCACGGTTGATGTCTACCACAGAACCCAGCTGGAACTGGAAATGATGGTTACGCGCATGAGCCAGATAGCTCAGCGCATCAACGCCCTCATCCAGCGAACCGGTCGCCACTTCGTGCAGCAGCGGTTTCCACAGGTGGCTGTGGTTACGATCCACCAGCGTAATTTTGGCTTTCTTGCCGCGGCCCAGCTTTTTACCCAGCTGCGTCGCCAGCTCAAGCCCGCCAGCACCGCCGCCGACAATCACTATCTTTTTCAATGGCGTAGTCAACGTGACCCCCTCAAATTATTAACCAATTGTTAATTAAAAGTTATAGAAATAACCCTTAATTAACAACAGGTTACTGCGCTGAAACCATTCAGATTCATTGAGAATAGCACGTCAGGCGCATTGGTCATACCAAAATTGATATGTATCAAGTTTTGATGGTTTAAAAGTAGACAACTCTGACAAAAAAGAGGCCCGGCACGCTTTCACGTACCGGGCCTTTGTCAGGTTCAGGGAGGTCAGCCCAGCGTTTTGAAGGCTTTGATACGCTGCAGGTGCGGCGAAATGTTTTTGAACTTGTGGGTCTGCTCTTCGTCCCAGACAATTTCATAGTAATGATGCAGAAGGTCGGCGGCGCGGGAGCTGTCCAGCGCTTCATCGTTGCGGGAGAGGATCACCAGACAACGGTCGCGGTTCTTTTCACGGAAATTGCTCACGCACTTAGTCGCGATGTCGGCGTACTCTTCCGGGCGATCGATCTTGCCTTCCATGTTCTCGTTTGGGAACAGATTCGGGTTAAAAATGACCTGACGGATATCGCACAAAAAACCGATGCGCTCTGCCCAGTATCCACCAAGCCCGACGCCGCAGATCAGCGGTCGCTCGTCGATATTGAGCTGCAACATTTTGTCCACTTCCTTGAGCAGATGCTGCATGTCATGCTTCGGATGACGCGTGCTGTAACCGATCAGCCGGACATCCGGATCGATAAACTGCAGTTGCAGCACTTTCTCATGATTACCAGGACTGTTTGAGTCAAAACCGTGTAAATAGATGATCATCGTCTCACCACGCTACGCCTTCCGGGATGAATTAAAGGGCCGCTTTATGCGCCTGCCAGCGTTCGTTCAGGGCTTCAAGCTGGGCGTGGACCGTTTTCCAGCGCGCCGAGTCCATCAGCTCCTGACGGCTAAATGAACCTTTATGATACAATTGTGTAACACGCTCAGCATTGATCGGCGACAGGTTATCCAGCACGCTTACCGCACCCTTACGATTATTGCAGACGAGGATCATATCGCAACCCGCATCCAGTGAGGCCTGCCCACGTTCGGCATAGCTGCCCATGATTGCGGCCCCTTCCATGGATAAATCGTCAGAGAAAATCACGCCGTTGAAGCCCAGCTCCTGACGCAGCACGGTTTTCAGCCAGTGCGGAGAGCCGCTGGCCGGACGCGGATCGACCTCGTTGTAGATAACGTGCGCAGGCATGATGGCGTCCAGCCTGTTATCGGTGATCAGCGAGCGGAAAACGGACATATCCTTAGCGCGAATTTCCGCTTCCGGGCGCGGATCGTGCGGGGTTTCTTTATGGGAATCTGCCGTCACCGCGCCGTGACCCGGGAAGTGTTTACCGGTGGTTTTCATCCCCGCATCGTGCATGCCGTCAATGAAGCGCGTCGCCATTGCCAGCGCGATACGCGGATCTTCATGATAAGAACGCTCGCCGATTGCCGCGCTGATATGCCCCACGTCCAGCACCGGGGCGAAGCTGATATCGATATCCATGGCGATCATCTCGCTGGCCATCAGCCAGCCAGCGTCCTGCGCCAGCTTACCGCCCTCTTCGGTGCCCAGCAGCGCAGCAAAAGACTGCGCGGCGGGTAAGCGGGTAAACCCGTCGCGGAAGCGCTGCACGCGGCCGCCTTCCTGATCTACCGCCACCACAAGGTGATTGCGCGAAGCCGCACGGATCTGGCGAACCAGCTCGCGCAGCTGTTCCGGGTCATGATAGTTGCGGGTGAAAAGAATCAGCCCCCCCACCAGCGGGTGCGCCAGAATTTCGCGCTCTTCCGCGTCCAGCTCATACCCTTCAACATCCAACATTACTGGACCCACACCAACCTCTCTTATCCTTTCGTTTGTAACTGACGCCAGGCATCATCTGCCAGCGCCATAAATTGTTTGTCATTCGTCTGCTGGAAGCGCATTTCAAACCAGCCCGCCATCAGCATGAGCACCCACGGACGCCAGCGCGCAACCTGTCGCGCAAGCGTGAGCGCATTCATGCTCGCGTTGCGCGCATAGGCGCTTACCAGCCGCTCGCGCGATGGCGCATCGGGCATCCAGACTGCGGCAAGTTCGAGCGCCACGTCACCATCTCCGGCATATTCCCAGTCAATCAGCTTTTCACCTGCCGCGGTATGAACGATGTTTCCGGCGTGGATATCCATATGCAGCGGAGCCAGGCGTAGCGGCTGCGGCTCTCCCGCTTTGCGCAGCCGCTTAAGCTGCGCCAGCCACAATGGCGTGCGTCGTTCTGGCGCGGCCTGCTGCCAGTAGCGTTCAAGCAAGGGAAGCAACGTTACCCGCCAGCCCAGACGCGGCTGCCGGTGCAGATGATACAGCATGGCTGCCAGCGTGGGAGCGTCGGGCAACTCGCTTTTGATCTCACCCGCAATAAACGCCACCGCCATCCAGCCCCTGATAAAGAAATGGGGCTGGGGCGCAAGGTCTGCGGGCAGGCGCTTCAGGGCGCGGAACTGGCGACGAAAATGGAAGGCAGGCGCGGCGGCATCGTGATGCTGGCGTAACACCAGCCGATGCTCTCCGCGCGCAATAATGCAACTCGCGCCGCCAAGCCCGACGGGGGCCTGCGGCGCGATAACACGATACTGAGGGAAATAACGCGTCAGGACATCATTACGCGTGGGCTTACTGTTGCGTAACGGCACCTTTACCTGACCAGATAATTTCGCCGGTCTGAACCAGCATTAGCTGCATCTGCAGCGACGGGGTATTCACGTTACCGGTCGCGTTTGAATAAAGGACATACTGCGCGCCAACGTTGCGGGCGATGCCGATCGCTTTACTGCGCGACCCCAGGCTGTCCTGCGGCGACAGGCCAAGCTGCTGCTTCGCCACCGCCAGCTGCTGAGCCGAAACAAGCGTGAACTTACCGTTGTTCGCCAGCGCGTTACGCAGGGTATCCGTCGCTTCGCTCGCGTTCAGCGAACCGTTGGTGCGGTTATTCACGCTGTCCACCAGCAGCACGCTGCCAGGCGTCACGCCCTGCGCCTGCAGCATTTTGCCCACCATTGGCTGCATGGCGCCGTTCCAGTCATAGTGGCGCACGCGCGGCGTCGGCTGTGCGGTGTCGTCCGGATGTTCAATCGGGCCAGGCTGCGCCGGAATGGTCGGTACAGACGGCACGGTTGGCACAGGTTCCGCTGGCGTTGTTGGCTGTTCCGTTCCCGGTTTCGCCTGATCTACAGGTGCAGGTTCTTCAGTTCGCGTCACGCAACCGGCCAGAAAGAGTGCAAACGCACTCAGGAGCGCATAACGGCTCATTGTTTTAATCAAGGTTCACCCCTTACAAATAAAGATAAAGTCTCACCTTATGTGCACCCAGATAGCTGGCGCTGCCGTAGAGCGTGACCGACGATCTAGCCGGGATCGTCACGCTGCGCGGCGCTTCAAGCGGGTGCATCTCGAGACCTCTCACGTCATACCAGTAGAAGCGATAATGCACCGTCACTGGCTCCTGCCTTTCGTTATAGAGCGTAGAGGAGGCAGAAGACTGGATTTCGCTTATGGTCAGCGAAGGCTGCTCCGCCGTAATCCCCGCGGCAAGCACCGAGGACTCCATCACCAGCGTCTGTTCATCGCTGACCGGAATAGCAGGACGCGCGCTGCACCCTACCATTACCAGCGTCACGATCAGCGCTGCAATACGCCCAATTAACATATTAAAGACCTTTATGTGCCAGCATCGGTCCCAGTGGACGTCCACCCAGCAGATGCATATGAATATGATAGACTTCCTGCCCGCCATGGCGATTGCAGTTCATGATCAAACGGTATCCGTCTTCAGCAATCCCTTCCTGCTCGGCAATTTTCGCGGCAACCGTAAGCATACGGCCTAACGCCACTTCATGCTCGGTTTTAACGTCATTGACGGTCGGAATCAGAATATTAGGAATAATAAGGATGTGCGTCGGCGCCTGGGGTGAAATATCCCGGAAAGCCGTTACCAGTTCGTCCTGATAGACAATATCCGACGGAATTTCGCGGCGAATAATTTTACTGAAAATCGTTTCTTCAGCCATGACCTTTTCCTTATACGTTTAATCTGGCGTCGTGCGTCCGTTGTTAACACACATTGTCTGTTTAAGTGAGTGACACAACACAAGAGTATGAGCGAGTTTCTCCTGTCCTTTCAACCTTCTCCCGTGATTTCTTTCCTGATTGTCCTCCATCTGGCTGAAGAGCCATCGCTTTAGGACATTTCGCTTCTGAAACCTTATTTCAGTTCATCCCGAAACATCTGTTTACAGCGTTAATCACAATGCGTATATTTCGCATTTGCATTTTCATGCGCATTTTTAACATAGAAAACGACGTCAGCCCGTGCCAGCGGAGCTGTCGCGCACCACCTTCACCATTCATTAAGGGTTTGATAATGTCTTTCATTAATCACTCCAGGGATGGGCAACGTCAGCCTGTCGCAACACCTTCGTTGCTGGCAGCCTGCATTGCTATGGCATTGACGCCAACCGCCGCTTTCTCTGCTTCAACGGCTGAAGACACCGTTGTGGTAGACGGGGGTTTTGACAACACACAGGATCCTTCAGCAGGTCAGGACCGGGATTACAGCGTAAAAACCACCACCACCGGCACCAAACTGCTGCTGGTCCCCCGCGATATCCCGCAGTCCGTCAGCGTAATCAGCCAGCAGCGTATGGCTGACCAGAATCTGCAGTCTGTCGGGCAGGTACTGAGTAACACCACGGGCGTGACTGCGCAGGTGCAGGACAGCGACCGCACCGTGTTCTACTCCCGTGGATTCTTCGTCAGCAACTATGCCTATGACGACCTGCCGACCTCCATCAGCGAGGTGTGGAACTTTGGCGATACCGCCGCCGATACCGCGATTTACGATCGTATCGAAGTGGTCCGCGGCGCCACCGGCCTGATGTCCGGTACGGGCAACCCGGCGGCGTATGTCAACATGGTGCGTAAGCATGCGGACAGCGCGGAATTTAAGGGTAACGTCTCGGCCAGCTACGGCAGCTGGGACAAGCAGCGCTACGTGCTGGATCTCCAGTCTCCCCTGGTGGAGTCCGGTAAGGTACGGGGACGCCTGATCGCGGGCTATCAGGACAACGACAGCTTCGTGGATAATTACCACTACCGTAAAAAATTCCTCTACGGCGTGATGGATGCGGACGTCACCGACAGCACGACCCTCTCGGTGGGGTATGAGTATCAGGAGAGCCATACCGCCGACCCAACCTGGGGCGGACTGCCGACCTGGTACAGCGACGGAAGTAAGACCAACTACAATCGCAGCCAGACCGTTGCGCCTGACTGGGCCTATTCGGATAAAGACAGCACCCGCATCTTCGCTAACCTGACTCAGCGTTTCGATAACGGCTGGGAAGCGCACGTTAACGGCATGCACGCTGAAACCAACTTTGACTCCAAACTGATGTATATGTCCGGCTATCCGGATAAAGAGACCGGTGCGGGCATGGTGGGTTACGGCGGCTGGAACCGCGGGGAACGTAAACAGGATGCGGTTGACGCCTTCCTGCGCGGCGGCTTCGATCTCTTTGGCCGTCAGCACGAAATGATGTTCGGCGGCAGCTACAGCCGTCAGCGTAACCATTACGACAATACCATGCCGGATGCGCTTTACGGCATGGTTGACGTCGGCAACTTTAAGAACTGGAACGGGAACATCGCCGATCCGCAGTGGACGCCGTGGAAGCTCTACAGCAAGGACGATATTCGTCAGTCCTCCGCGTATACCTCCGCCCGTTTCTCGCTGGCCGATCCGCTGCACCTGATTCTGGGCGCGCGCTACACCAGCTACAACATTCGCTATAATCCGGCGGGTTCCCCGAACACCCGCCTGGAGAGCACCGAAGATGATGTTACCCCGTACGCGGGCCTGGTGTATGACATCAACGAAGACTGGTCGACCTACGTCAGCTATACCTCCATCTTCCAGCCGCAGGATAAACGCAACGCCAGCGGACGTTACCTCGACCCGACCACGGGCAAAAGCTATGAAGCCGGCGTGAAGGCAGACTGGTTTAATACTCGTCTCACCACCTCGCTGGCGATTTTCCGCATTGAGCAGGATAACGTTGCAAGCAATACGTATACCTACATGCCGAGCGGTGAGTCGATTTATCAATCGCTGGACGGCGTGGTCAGTAAAGGGGTTGAGTTCGAGCTGAACGGCGCCCTGACAGATAACTGGCAGCTGACGTTTGGCGCGACCCGCTACATCGCTGAAGACAAGAATGGCAACGCCGTCAGCTCCGATCAGCCGCGCACGACCATGAAGCTGTTCACCCGCTATCAGCTACCAATGCTGCCCGAGCTGACCGTGGGCGGTGGCGTAAACTGGCAGAACAAAGTGTGGACGGATGTCGAAGGCGGCCCGGCGGGACAATCCCGTGCAGAGCAAGGCAGCTATGGTCTGGTTAACCTGTTCAGCCGCTATCAGGTCACCAAAGACTTCGCTCTTCAGGCTAACGTCAATAACCTGTTCGACAAAGAGTACTACGACTACGTGGGCTCTTACGTGGTGTATGGCGCGCCGCTGAACTTCTCCGTGAGCGCGAGCTACGACTTCTGATTGTAAAGCCGGGCGGCGGCTGCGCCCTGCCCGGCCTGCATTTGCTTACCGGCACTATACCCGCCAATAAAAAAGGCAGCCATTCGGCTGCCTTAGTCTCCCCAGGTCACAGCTTAGTTGTTGCGGATGTACTCATCCATTTCGGTTTTCAGGTTATCGGATTTCGTACCGAAGATTGCCTGAACACCAGAGCCTGCAACAACCACGCCCGCTGCGCCCAGCTTTTTCAGACCCGGCTGGTCTACTTTCGCAACGTCGGCAACGCTCACACGCAGACGGGTGATACACGCGTCCAGGTTAGTGATGTTTTCTTTACCGCCGAAAGCAGCTACCAGCGCAGGTGCCATTTCGCTGGTCACACCGGCTTTGCTGTCCTCAGTTGCATCTTCACGACCCGGCGTTTTCAGATCCAGCGCTTTGATCAGCACGCGGAAGACGGTGTAGTACACCACCGCGTAGCCTGCACCCACGATTGGGAACAGCCACAGTTTGCTGCTGTTACCGGACAGAACGATGAAGTCGATCAGGCCGTGAGAGAAGGACGTACCGTCACGCATACCCAGCAGAATACAGATTGGGAATGCCAGACCTGCCAGTACCGCGTGGATGATGTACAGGATCGGCGCAACGAACATGAAGGAGAACTCGATCGGCTCGGTAATACCGGTCAGGAACGAGGTCAGCGCTGCGGAGATCATGATACCGCCCACTTTTGCACGGTTCTCTGGCTTAGCAGAGTGCCAGATAGCAATTGCCGCAGCCGGCAGACCGTACATTTTGAACAGGAAGCCGCCAGACAGTTTACCTGCGGTCGGGTCACCCGCCATGTAACGAGGGATATCACCGTGGAACACCTGACCTGCCGCGTTGGTGTATTCACCAATCTGCATCTGGAATGGAACGTTCCAGATGTGGTGCAGACCAAATGGTACCAGGCAGCGCTCAATGAAGCCGTAGATACCGAACGCCACTACCGGGTTCTGATAGGCAGCCCACTGAGAGAAGGTCTGGATAGCCGTACCGATTGGTGGCCAGATGAAGGACAGAACCACACCGGTGAAAATCGCTGCCAGACCAGAAATGATCGGAACGAAACGTTTACCCGCGAAGAAGCCCAGATACTCAGGCAGCTTGATACGATAGAAGCGGTTAAACATATACGCTGCAATCGCACCGGAGATGATACCACCGAGAACACCGGTATCTGCCAGGTGTTTAGCGGCAATCTCTTCAGCAGGTAAATGCAGAACCAGCGGCGCAACCACAGCCATGGTTTTCACCATGATGCCGTAGGCAACCACGGACGCCAGAGCGGATACACCGTCGTTATTGGTGAAGCCCAGAGCAACACCGATAGCGAAGATCAGCGGCATGTTAGCAAAAACAGAACCGCCTGCTTCTGCCATCACGTGGGAAACTACGGCTGGCAGCCAGCTGAAGTTAGCAGAACCGACGCCCAGCAGGATACCTGCGATAGGCAGTACGGATACTGGCAGCATCAGCGATTTACCGACCTTTTGCAGGTTAGCAAATGCATTCTTAAACATAATTGAGAGTGCTCCTGAGTATTTGTGCTTTTTTTACGCTTTCACGCATTGGCCCGGGGGGAGTACCGCGCCGTGGACAGGACATCTAAGCGCCCTTTATTTATTACACAGAGTAAAATAATTCCCTCTGAGTTTGTTTGACGGCTATCACGTTTCAGTTCAAGACGGCCAAAAAACTTGCAGATATTTACATAAAGCATGTCTGGATGTGTCTAAAAACGCCATCACCGCCCCGAATGAGGCGGTGAACTTTACTCGTTTTACCTATTAATTACGAGCCTAAAAAAAACAGGTGTATCAGACAGACTGCAGGCGGGCGGGGTCGATATGGAACAGGCTGGCGAAGTTTTCCGTCGTTACACGAGCCAGTTCGTCAATACTGACACCCTTCAGTACGGCCATGTACTCAGCGACATCTCGGGTCATCGCCGGCTGGTTCTCTTTACCCCGATGCGGCACGGGTGCCAGGTACGGGGAGTCGGTCTCCACCAGAATACGATCCAGCGGTACGTAACGCGCCGCATCACGCAGCTGCTCAGCATTACGGAACGTCACGATCCCCGAAAACGAGATATAAAAGCCCAAATCAAGCAGTTTACCCGCCGTTTCTCTGTCTTCTGTGAAACAGTGTAGTACGCCACCGCAATCCGTCACCTTTTCTTCCCGCAGGATCTCAAGCGTGTCGGCACGCGCGTCGCGGGTGTGAACGATAACGGGCTTGTTCAGCTCGCGGCCAATCCGGATATGGTTACGGAAAGATTCCTGCTGGCGGAGCTTAGTTTCCGGCGTGTAGAAATAGTCGAGACCGGTCTCGCCCATCGCCACTACGCCCTCTTCTGCGGCAAGACGGCGTAAATCTTCAACGTCATACGCGTCGTCCTGATTGAGCGGATGGACGCCGCAGGAGAAGACGACGTTTTCGCGCTCGCCAACCAGCTCACGCATTGAGCGGTAGCCCGGCAGCGTGGTCGCCACGGCCAGGCAAAATTTCACATCGCGCGCGGCGGCTTTCGCCAGCACATCGTCCACGTCTTTATGCAGGGATTGGTAATCGAGGCCATCAAGATGGCAGTGTGAGTCGACTAAAAACATAATGTCTCTCTCAGAGATGGGAAACCGGCGGTATGACGCCGGGTTGCAGGTAATGTTCGATACGCAGCAACTGGTCGGTCAGTAAAAGCTCGCGATTAAGACCGGTTACCGTCAAAAGTTGTTCACGACTCTGGCAGATATCGTGGAGGATAGCGCGCAGCGACTGTCCTGACAGACGATTCGCCAGCGTGTTAACCAGCGGCCAGACGTCGGGATTCGTCAAAAGCGTAGCCCCCTGCTGAATTTTAAGGGCATCGAGCAGCAGCGCGGCCAGCCAGTGCAGGCGCTCCGGGGCCGGATCGCCGTTCAGGGCGGGCAGCACGCTCAGCCAGTCATGGCTGTCCAGGGCAGATTCAATCGCACGACAAAGGGTTTCGCGCTGGGACCAGACTTCCGGCTGCAGTAGCGCCAGCGCAGCCGCAGGCGCGCCGCTGCACAGGCGCAACGCTGACAGCGCGGCGTCCTGTGACACCGTCACTTCACGTCCAAGCCAGGCGAGTGCCCACGATTCCTGGGGAACAGCCAGATGATGAAGACGACAGCGGCTGCGCAGCGTCGCCAGCAGGCGGCCCGGCTCGCGGCAGGAGAGGAAGAACCACGTTTTCTCAGGCGGCTCTTCCAGCGTTTTTAAAAGCGCATTGGCAGCGGCCTCCGTGAGCAGCTCGGCGTCCTTCAGCCACACCACCTTTGCCCCGCCCAGACGCGCGTGTTCATACAGCTTCTCGCCGACCTCACGCACCGCGTCTATCCCGAGCGTACTTTTGCCTTTTTCGGGTTCGAGGATGTAGTAATCCGGATGCGTGCCGGCCTGCATCAGCTGGCAGCCGCGGCACTTACCGCAGCTTTTATGCCCATCAGGCTGGTGGCACATCAGAAAGCGCGTAATGGCGTAAATCAACGCATCATCGCCCATTCCCGGCAGCGCCTGTATCAGTAACGCATGATGCCCCCGACCAACCTGATAGCTGCCGATCAGCTGTTCAAAGTGCGGGCGCAGCCATGGATACCATTTCATGCCCGCTGCTCCTGCACCCAGCGAGTGACCGTTTCCTGAATAGCACGGGTAACGTCGTCGAGGGATTGTGTCGCATCGATGGTGCGAATAGCGCTGTCCTGTCCGGCCAGCTCAAGGTAACGCGCGCGGGTGCGGTTAAAGAAGTCGTAAGACTCCTGCTCAATGCGATCCAGCTCGCCGCGCGCCCTGGCGCGCTTCAGGCCCACCTCAGGCGTGACGTCCAGATAGAGCGTCAGGTCCGGACGAAAATCGCCGAGCACCGCGTCGCGAAGCGTAGCCAGCATGGTACGATCGATACCGCGCCCCCCTCCCTGATACGCCTGGGTTGAGAGATCGTGACGATCGCCGATCACCCATTTTCCCTCTGCCAGCGCGGGTTTAATCACCGTCTCGACCAGCTGAACGCGCGCCGCATAAAACATCAGCACTTCCGCTTTGTCAGTGATAACCTCGTCGCCAACGGATTTGATATCCAGCACCAGGCTGCGCAGTTTTTCCGCCAGCTGCGTACCGCCCGGCTCGCGGGTGAAGACCATCTCGGCGACGCCAAGCGATTTAAGCGTATCAACCACCACGTTACGGGCGGTGGTTTTCCCCGCCCCTTCGAGTCCCTCAATGACAATGTATTTACTGCGCATTTTTTTCCTTAAGTGCCTTCAGATAGTCCTGAACAGAGCGATTGTGGCTGGCCAGGTTGGTATTGAACGTATGCCCCCCTTTTCCATCAGCCACAAAATAGAGATACGGTGTTTTTGCCGGGTGCGCCGCGGCGCGCAGTGAGGCTTCGCCCGGCGTCGCGATTGGTCCCGGCGGCAGGCCGCTAATGACGTAGGTATTATACGCCGTTGGCGTCTCCAGATCTTTTCTGGAAATCTTGCCGTTGTAGTTTTCGCCCATGCCGTAGATGACGGTAGGATCGGTTTGCAAACGCATACCGATGCGCAGGCGGTTTATAAACACCGAGGCGACCTGGTCGCGCTCGGCGGCAACGGCGGTCTCTTTCTCGATGATGGAGGCCATCGTCACGAACTGGTTTTGATCTTTATACGGCAGGCCCTCAGCGCGTCCTTCCCAGGCCGACTCTACCGCCGCAACCATTTTATTGTGCGCGCGCTTCAGAATCGCCACGTCCGTCGTGCCTGCCGTGTACATCCAGGTGTCGGGCCAGAACCAGCCTTCAACCCATTCAGGGTGCTCGAATTTTAGCGCGTCCGCCACGGTTTCATAGCGATCGTCTTTCAGCGTGTGCCTGATATAGGGCGCGTAACGCAGTTGTCTGAGGTAATCGCTCAGGCGCATCCCCTCGACAAAACGCAGCGGGAACTGGGCCTCTTTGCCGCTTTCCAGCAGTTGCAGCATTTCGCGCACGGTCATGCCCGGAGTGAAGCGATAGGTGCCCGCCTTAAAGTTCGAAAGTTCAGGCTCAACGCGCAGCAGCCACTGGAATACACGCGGACGATTGATAATTTTATCGCCATACAGCTGCTGGCCAAGCGCCTGACGCCCGGTCCCCGCTTTCAGGGTAAAAATCGTCTCATCTTTAATCAGGATCTTACTATCCGCCAGCTGGCGGACTTTCCACACTCCCGCTCCGCCAGCGATACCGAACGCAACGATGAGAAGGAGAACAACGCGTAACATTTTCTTCATGACTACCTGGTTTGCTCACATAACGGGGCCAGAAACTGGAACAGCTCGCGGGATGACCATGAAAGCGGGCCATAAGCGCGAACGGGGACAACGGGCATCAGCGCATTGCAGATAACGACTTCATCGGCGGACTGCAGCGCGTCTTCCTTTACGTTTACTTCGACAACGCTAAAACCGGCACGTGCCAGCTGCTGCAAACAAAACTGACGCATAATGCCGTTGACCCCGGCCTGTTCCAGTGAAGGCGTGAATACCTCACCGCCCTTCCGCCAGAGTAAATTAGCCGCACAGCATTCCGTAATGTACCCTTCGCTGTCAAGAACCAGCGCCTCGCCGGCATCCGTCTGTTCAAGATGAGTACGAATAAGCACCTGTTCAAGGCGGTTAAGGTGTTTTATTCCGGCAAGCATCGGGTTCCGCCCCAGCCGAACCGGGCTAAGCGTCAGGGTAACGCCCTCTTCGCGCCAGCGTTCATAATGGGAAGGGTAATCTGAAACGGAAAGGATCCGCGTTGGATGCTGACAGGCAGCGCCGCTATACCCCCGCCCACCGCTGCCGCGGCTGATAATCACTTTTACTACACCGCGTCTTTTACCTGACGCCAGCCGACGCATTTCACCTTCAAGGGTGTCCCACTGCGTGAAGGGGATCAGCAATGTCTCGCAGGCTTTTTGTAAGCGGCGGATATGGGCATCACGCAGGCACACTTCCCCGTCGAGAATACGCGCCGTGGTAAAACAGCCATCGCCAAACTGGATCGCCCTGTCGCCTGCCGGCAGCGTTTCTTGCTCAAGGCCATTGATTAAAAACATGGTGGCTCCTCATGCGTGGAGGCTCAGTCTGGCAGGATGTTAATAGCCGGACAAGGAGATTTCACCTAATAAAAAAGGCCCGGCAAGCGGACCTTTTTTATCGTCAGTGACTAAACAGGCTCAGACCTTTTTGAAGATCAGAGAACCGTTTGTCCCGCCGAAGCCGAAGGAGTTACACAGGGTGTACTCCATACCGCTAACCTGGCGCGCCTCGTGAGGAACGAAGTCCAGATCGCAACCTTCATCCGGGTTATCCAGGTTGATGGTTGGTGGTACAGCCTGATCGCGCAGCGCCAGGATAGAGTAGATTGACTCTACTGCACCCGCCGCACCCAACAGGTGACCGGTCATGGATTTCGTGGAGCTCACCATTACGCGGCTGGCAGATTCGCCGAAGATAGACTTAACAGCCTGAGCTTCTGCTTTATCGCCCGCAGGGGTAGACGTACCGTGGGCGTTAACGTAGCCAATCTGTGCCGGGGTAATGCCCGCGTCACGGATCGCGTTAGCCATTGCCAGCGCTGCACCCGCACCATTTTCTGGTGGCGACGTCATGTGGTAAGCATCGCTGCTCATACCAAAGCCAACAACTTCAGCATAAATTTTCGCGCCACGTTTTTTCGCATGTTCGTACTCTTCAAGTACGATCATGCCTGCACCGTCGCCCAGCACGAAACCATCGCGGTCTTTATCCCACGGACGGCTTGCCGCCTGAGGATTATCGTTACGGGTAGAGAGCGCACGCGCTGCGCCGAAGCCACCGACGCCCAGTGGGGTACTGGCTTTTTCAGCACCGCCCGCAACCATAGCATCTGCATCGCCGTACGCGATAATACGCGCGGCCTGGCCGATGTTATGCACGCCAGAGGTACAGGCTGTTGCGATTGAGATGCTTGGGCCACGCAGGCCGAACATAATGGTCAGGTGACCTGCCACCATGTTTACAATCGTAGACGGAACGAAGAATGGGCTGATTTTACGCGGGCCGCCATTCATCAGGGATGAGTGGTTTTCCTCAATCAGGCCAAGACCGCCAATCCCGGAGCCAATAGCAGCACCAATACGGGACGCGTTCTCTTCCGTAATCTCAAGGCCAGAATCCTGCATGGCCTGAACGCCAGCGACAATTCCATATTGAATGAAGGCATCCATCTTGCGCTGTTCTTTGCGCGAGATGATCTCTTCACAGTTAAAATCCTTTACTAAGCCAGCAAATTTCGTTGCATAGGCGCTAGTATCGAAATGGTCGATTAGGCTGATGCCGCTCTGACCGGCAAGGAGAGCTTTCCAGGTGGACTCTACGGTATTGCCGACAGGAGACAACATGCCAAGTCCGGTCACAACTACACGACGCTTAGACACGTTTGTCCTCCAGGGAGGGATAAAAAAAGAGATTCGTGGGACTACAAAAGATAAAACTCAGGCGGTCGAATGACCGCCTGGAGATGTTCACTTACGCCTGGTGACCGTTGATGTAATCAATGGCAGCCTGAACGGTGGTGATTTTCTCAGCTTCTTCGTCCGGAATCTCAGTATCAAACTCTTCTTCCAGAGCCATTACCAGCTCAACGGTGTCAAGAGAATCTGCGCCCAGGTCTTCAACAAAGGAAGCGGAGTTCACAACTTCTTCCTGCTTAACGCCCAGCTGTTCGCCGATAATTTTCTTAACGCGTTCTTCGATAGTGCTCATACTCTTAAATTTCCTATCAAAACTCGCTTTCGCGATGGTTTTCGTAGTGTATAAAATGTTGAAAAATTTGCAACTAAATCCCGGCAGGTCTTACCACGATTTTACGTTATTTTGAGGCCATTTGCCCAAATAACGCAAATATTTTCGATCGTGATTAAACCATGTACATCCCGCCGTTGACGTGGAGGGTTTCACCAGTGATGTAACCCGCTTCGTCAGAGGCTAAAAATGCAACCGCGCTGGCGATTTCTTTAGGGTCGCCAAGACGACCCGCCGGAACTGCCGCCAGCGTACCCGCACGCTGCTCATCCGTCAGCGCACGCGTCATGTCCGTTTCAATAAAGCCCGGAGCAACAACGTTTACAGTAATACCGCGGGACGCGACTTCACGCGCCAGCGACTTACTGAAACCGATCAGACCTGCTTTCGCCGCAGCGTAGTTAGCCTGACCAGCATTTCCCATGGTACCAACCACAGAACCTACAGTGATAATACGACCATGACGCTTTTTCATCATAGCGCGCATTACCGCTTTTGACAGACGGAATACAGATGACAGGTTGGTTTCGATAATATCGTTCCACTCATCATCTTTCATTCGCATCAGCAGGTTGTCGCGCGTAATCCCGGCATTATTGACCAGAATATCCACTTCGCCAAACTCTGCGCGAATATTTTCCAGAACAGATTCGATAGATGCTGGTTCAGTCACATTCAGCACCAGACCTTTACCGTTCGCACCCAAATACTCGCTGATGGCCTGCGCGCCGTTCTCGCTGGTCGCAGTCCCGATCACCGTCGCGCCGCGCGCAACCAGTGTTTCAGCAATAGCGCGCCCAATACCGCGGCTCGCGCCGGTCACCAGGGCAATTTTTCCTTCAAAACTCATGGTAGTCCTCTTTTATTGCGAGAGTGCCGCTTTCATTGCTTCCGGCTCATTAATCGCCGAGGCAGTCAGGGTGTCAACAATACGCTTGGTGAGACCGGTAAGCACCTTACCAGGCCCCACTTCATACAGATGTTCAACGCCCTGAGACGCCATATATTCAACGGTTTTGGTCCACTGAACCGGGCTGTAGAGCTGGCGAACCAGCGCGTTACGGATAGCCTCCGGCGCGGTTTCGCACTTCACGTCGACGTTATTCACAACGGAAATCGTCGGCGCGTTAAAGGTCATTTTTTCCAGCTCAACCGCCAGCTTATCGGCGGCTGGCTTCATCAGCGCGCAGTGTGACGGTACGCTCACCGGCAGCGGCAGCGCGCGTTTAGCGCCCGCGGCTTTACAGGCAGCGCCCGCACGCTCAACCGCTTCTTTATGGCCGGCGATAACCACCTGGCCCGGCGAGTTGAAGTTTACCGGAGAAACCACCTGACCTTCAGCAGATTCTTCACACGCTTTTGCAATAGAAGCATCATCAAGACCGATGATGGCAGACATGCCGCCCGTGCCTTCTGGCACCGCTTCCTGCATGAATTTTCCACGCAATTCAACCAGGCGCACCGCGTCAGCGAAGGCAATCACGCCTGCACAAACCAGCGCAGAGTATTCGCCCAGGCTGTGACCCGCCATCAGTGCAGGCGCTTTACCGCCCTGCTGCTGCCATACGCGCCACAGCGCGACGGATGCAGCCAGCAGCGCAGGCTGCGTCTGCCAGGTTTTGTTTAACTCTTCAGCGGGGCCCTGTTGGGTCAGCGCCCACAGATCATAACCCAGCGCATCAGAAGCTTCACGGAAAGTCTCTTCAATAACCGGATAGTTTGCTGCCATTTCAGACAACATCCCAACGGTTTGCGAGCCCTGTCCCGGGAACACAAAAGCAAATTGCGTCATTTTTTAATCCTTATCCTAGAAACGAACCAGCGCGGAACCCCAGGTGAACCCGCCACCAAAGGCTTCAAGCAAGACCAGTTGGCCCCGTTTAATTCGTCCATCGCGTACCGCTTCGTCAAATGCGCACGGTACCGATGCCGCAGAGGTATTGCCGTGGCGATCCAGCGTCACCACAACGTTATCCATTGACATGCCCAGCTTCTTCGCCGTCGCGCTGATGATACGCAGGTTAGCCTGATGCGGCACCAGCCAGTCGAGGGCGGAGCGATCGAGATTGTTCGCTTCCAGCGTTTCTTCAACGATATGGGCCAGTTCAGTCACGGCAACCTTGAACACCTCGTTACCCGCCATCGTCAGGTAAATTGAGCTGTCCGGGTTAACGCGATCGGCGTTAGGCAGCGTTAACAGCTCGCCGTAGCGACCGTCAGCATGAAGATGCGTGGAGATGATGCCCGGCTCGTCGGACTGCCCCAGCAGCACCGCGCCCGCACCGTCGCCAAAAATAATGATCGTCCCGCGATCGGCTGGATCGCAGGTACGCGCCAGCACGTCAGCACCGATTACCAGCGCATATTTGACGGCACCAGATTTTACGTACTGATCGGCGATGCTCAGCGCATAGGTGAAACCCGCACACGCTGCTGCCACATCAAATGCCGGGCAGCCTTTAATGCCGAGCATGTTCTGTACCTGACACGCTGCGCTTGGGAAGGCATGCGTGGCGGAGGTTGTCGCCACCACGATAAGCCCGATCTGATCTTTATCAATCCCGGCCATTTCAAGCGCACGCTGTGCAGCTTCGAAGCCCATGGTGGAGACAGTTTCGTCTGGCGCGGCGATACGGCGTTCACGGATACCTGTGCGCGTGACAATCCACTCGTCAGACGTATCTACCATTTTTTCAAGATCGGCGTTGGTACGCACTTGTGTTGGCAGGTAGCTGCCGGTACCTAAAATCTTCGTATACATGTACGCTCAGTCACTTTTAGCTAATACAGATCCCAGGCGAGCGGCAATTCTCTGAGGAACTTGTCGCTGCACCGCCTGCACTGCCTGTTCAATCGCGACGGTAAATGCTCGCTGATTGGCGGCGCCATGACTCTTAATCACGATGCCGCGCAATCCTAACAGACAGGCGCCATTATACTGGTCGGGGTTGAGGTGACTGAATCGCCGCGTCAGGCTTTTTTGTAACCAACGCTTTAATAAAATCAGCCACCAGGACCTTTTTTTACCTTCTCCCTGCGATTTCAGCAGAGAAAGGAACATTCTTACGACCCCTTCCATGGTCTTCAACGTTACGTTTCCGGTGAAGCCATCACACACTAATACATCCGTTTTGCCCGTCAGCAGCTCATTGGCTTCGAGATAACCAATATAGTTGATGGACGGAACCTGTTTGAGTATTTCCGCAGCGTCGCGGATACTGTCCAGGCCTTTGGTTTCTTCTTCACCAATGTTCAACAACGCAACGCGGGGATGCGTAATCCCGACCACGTCTTCTGCCAGCACCGACCCCATGACGGCAAACTGAGCCAGCATTGTACTATCACAATCCACGTTAGCGCCCAGATCGAGCACCACCGTTTTGCCCTTCTGCTGATGCGGTAACACCGTCACCAGCGCCGGACGCTCAATGCCCTCAATCGGCTTGAGCAATAATTTCGACAGGCCCATCAGCGCGCCGGTATTTCCCGCGCTGACGCAAGCCTGCGCTCGCCCTTCTTTCACCAGCTCCAGCGCAATTCGCATAGAGCTGCCGCGGCTATTGCGAATAGCCTGCGATGGCCGGGCATCACTGGCAATAACTGACTGCGCAGGGATAATCTGCAGACGCGAACGTTGTTCAAAGTCAGCTTTTGCGAGTAATGGCGTGATTGTGTCGGGATTACCGACTAAAAGAAGTGTGAGTTGCGAATTAGAATTCAGTGCCTGCAAAGCTGCAGGCACTGTCACGGTAGGGCCAAAATCTCCCCCCATGACATCTAACGCCAGGGTTAGACGTGTCAAGGTATCGTCGCAGCCTGGTTCGGTAAACTCCCCGTTTGCACGGGGAAGTTCCTCACTAAGCCTAATCACGCTGACGCGTGATTACTTAGTGATAACCTTGCGGCCGCGGTAGAAACCGTCAGCGGTGATGTGGTGACGCAGGTGTTTCTCACCAGAAGTCTTGTCTACAGACAGGCTGGTAACTGCAGTCAGTGCGTCATGGGAACGACGCATGCCACGTTTGGAACGGGTTGGTTTATTCTGTTGTACGGCCATGGACCTTACTCCTCAATTACTTACGCTTTAAGCTGGCTAATACGGCAAATGGGTTTGGTTTTTGCGCTTCATCAGGCAGTTCCCCAAAGACCATGTCCGCCTCGGACACTTCACAGTGTTCAGAATCATGCACCGGAACCACTGGCAAGGTGAGGATGATTTCATCTTCAACCAGAGCCAGAAGATCGATTTCACCGAATTCGTTAACCTCAATCGGCTCATACGCTTCCGGGAGTGCTTCAGCCTGTTCGTCAGAACGAACCGGACTAAAACAATACGTTGTGTGAACATGCTGTACAAACGGTTTCCCGCAACGCTGGCACTCGAGCGTTACCGTTACCTTCGCATCACCGGTTAAAACGGCGAGACGCTGGTTGTCGATAGCGAACGACATGGAGCATTCTACATCACTGTCCACACTGACTACGGATTCGGCAATACGCTCCGCCTGATCGGAAGAATAGATTCCTTCGTAATCGAGGCGTTTTTGAGCCGTACGAACCGGATCAAGAGTCAGGGGTAATTTTACCTTTTGCATAGGGCGCGCATATTAACTTTGTAACGTCATAGAGTCAAAGAAAAAGGCAACCAGAGCTGCCTTTTGCCAATTATTCGCACACATTGCGGCCTGTAGTTTAAAATGGCTGGCATCGATACGCTATATCTGGTGATAAAAATATGCCAAATCTCGTACTTGCTTCCACTTCA
This sequence comes from Enterobacter sp. I4, assembly GCF_022669095.1. Taxonomy (NCBI): domain Bacteria; kingdom Pseudomonadati; phylum Pseudomonadota; class Gammaproteobacteria; order Enterobacterales; family Enterobacteriaceae; genus Enterobacter; species Enterobacter sp. I4. The sequence continues at coordinate 96,989 of NZ_JALBUO010000003.1, forward strand.
CCCTATCGCCGAATGCTGCTGGAAAAGCTCGGGATCCCGTTTGAATGTGCGGCACCGGACGTTGATGAGACCCCACAACCCGGCGAGTCGCCGCGACATCTGGTAACCCGTCTTGCGCAGGAGAAAGCGCAGTCGCTTGCCGAACGTTACCCTGCACATCTGATTATAGGCTCCGATCAGGTTTGTGTGCTTGACGGTGAAATCACCGGTAAACCGCATACCGAAGAGAACGCCTGCAAGCAGTTGATGCGCGCACGCGGCAGTATTGTGACCTTTTATACGGGCCTGGCGCTCTATAACTCGGCCTCCGGCCACCTGCAAACCGAATGCGAGCCGTTCGACGTCCATTTTCGCCATCTCAGCGAGCAGGAGATTATGGATTACGTGCGCCGGGAGCGCCCGCTGAACTGCGCGGGGAGCTTTAAAAGTGAAGGTTTGGGGATTGCGCTATTCGATAAGCTGGACGGTCGAGACCCGAATACGCTGGTGGGGTTACCGCTGATTGCGCTATGCCAGATGTTAAGGCGAGAAGCGTGTAATCCGCTGACGGCGTAACCGTTGCGGCCTGATGCCCTCTCCCCAGGGAGAAGGTGCAAACATTAAAAACGGCAACGTCGTTGCCGTTTTACGTTTACCTTAGCCGCGCAGAACCTTCAGGCAGCGCTTCAGCTGCTCATCCAGCGGCGCTTCAATACGGATGATTTCACCGGTATTGGGATGGGTAAACTTCAGCGCAGCCGCATGCAGGAACAGACGAGACAGCCCCGTGCCCGCCAGCTGCTTGTCAAACTCGCGGTCACCGTAACGATCGTCAAAGGCAATAGGATGGCCTGCAAACTGGGTATGTACGCGGATCTGGTGGGTTCGCCCCGTCACCGGGCTACAGCGAACCAGCGTGGCAAATTCGTAGCGCTCTTCAACTTTGAAGCGCGTCTCGGACGGTTTCCCCTCCTGGTTCACGCGAACTATGCGCTCGCCGCTTTGCAGAATATTTTTCAGCAGCGGTGCCTGGACCACTTTCACATGGGACTGCCACTGGCCGCGCACCAGCGCCAGGTAATCCTTCTGCATCCCTTTTTCACGCAGCTGTTCATGCAGCGAACGCAGCGCGGAACGTTTTTTTGCCACCAGCAGTACGCCAGAGGTATCACGGTCAAGGCGGTGAACCAGCTCAAGGAAACGCGCTTCCGGGCGCAGGGCCCGCAGCCCTTCAATTACGCCAAAGCTCAGTCCACTTCCCCCGTGCACCGCGGTTCCTGAAGGTTTGTTCAGCACCAGGATGTGGTCGTCCTCATAAAGGATAACGTCACTCAGGGCCGCGACTTTTTGCAGCTTCGGCGAAACCGCCTCTTCTTCGCGCTCCGCAACGCGGACCGGTGGAATGCGCACTTCATCACCCGCTTCGAGCTTATATTCGGGCTTCACGCGCTTTTTGTTCACCCGCACCTCGCCCTTGCGCAGGATGCGGTAAATCATACTTTTTGGCACGCCTTTCAGCTGGGTGCGCAAAAAGTTATCGATACGTTGCCCCGCTTCGTCTTCGGCAATGGCAACCATTTTTACGGCTGGAGTCTCTGTTTTCATGGTTGGCGATTCTAAATATCGTCTGACATTAGCGCCACTCATTTTTCTATGCTTATATTTACTTTTATCCGGAATGCTCCCCTTTCGCGCAATCGATTTGGTGGTTATTAAACCAATCGCCTCGTTGAAGTGAAGAAACTGTGAGTAACCGGGTGATAATTGGTAAAAGTCATCTTGCTATAACCCGGCGAGCAGTGGAATAATGAATCCGTTTTCCGCGTTAAATCCGGGTTTTGTAAGGATGTCGACGGAATGACCAATTTTGTCTGACCGATCATCCACGCAGCAATGGCGTAAGACGTATTGATCTTTCAGGCAGTTAGCGGGCTGCGGGTTGCAGTACTTCCCGGTATAAGGATTGTTCTCTGGAGAGTTTTCCCAGGCAATTCCCCTGATAATTGCGCTGTGTTTCCGTATGAAACACGGGCAACCGACACTCTGCGCCTCTTAAGCGAGCGACAACCGTGAGGTTGGCGACGTGAATAGACACGAGGCCATCGGTTCATACCCCGGAAAGCGTCACCTTGCCCGCAGCTTTGTCGTCAATGTAAGAATAACGAGTAAGTTACGATGAAAAGAATGTTAATCAACGCAACTCAGCAAGAAGAGTTGCGTGTCGCCCTTGTGGATGGGCAGCGCCTGTACGATCTGGATATCGAAAGTCCTGGACACGAACAGAAAAAAGCGAACATTTACAAAGGTAAAATCACCCGCATTGAACCAAGCCTTGAGGCTGCATTTGTCGATTACGGTGCTGAGCGTCATGGTTTCCTTCCTCTTAAAGAAATCGCCCGCGAATATTTTCCTGCAAACTACAGCTCCCATGGCCGTCCGAACATTAAAGATGTTCTGCGTGAAGGTCAGGAAGTTATCGTTCAGATCGATAAAGAAGAGCGCGGCAACAAAGGTGCCGCACTGACCACCTTTATCAGTCTGGCAGGAAGCTATCTGGTACTGATGCCAAACAACCCGCGTGCGGGTGGTATCTCACGCCGTATCGAAGGTGATGACCGTACCGAGCTGAAAGAAGCGCTGGCAAGCCTTGAGCTGCCGGACGGCATGGGGCTTATCGTGCGCACCGCAGGCGTCGGCAAATCTGCCGAAGCATTGCAGTGGGACCTGAGCTTCCGCCTGAAGCACTGGGAAGCCATTAAGAAAGCGGCGGAAAGCCGCCCTGCTCCGTTCCTTATCCACCAGGAAAGCAACGTCATCGTGCGTGCCTTCCGCGATTACCTGCGTCAGGACATCGGGGAAATCCTGATTGATAACCCGAAAGTGCTTGAGCTGGCTCGCCAGCACATCGCCGCGCTGGGCCGTCCGGATTTCACCAGCAAAATCAAACTGTACACCGGTGAAATCCCGCTGTTCAGCCACTATCAAATTGAATCCCAGATCGAGTCGGCCTTCCAGCGTGAAGTGCGTCTGCCATCCGGCGGCTCTATCGTTATCGATACAACCGAAGCGCTGACCGCCATCGACATCAACTCCGCGCGTGCAACCCGCGGCGGCGATATCGAAGAGACCGCCTTCAACACCAACCTTGAAGCCGCTGATGAAATTGCCCGCCAGCTTCGCCTGCGCGACCTGGGCGGTCTGATCGTCATCGACTTCATCGACATGACCCCGGTTCGCCACCAGCGTGCGGTTGAAAACCGCCTGCGTGAAGCCGTTCGCCAGGATCGTGCGCGTATTCAGATCAGCCATATTTCCCGCTTTGGCCTGCTGGAGATGTCCCGCCAGCGCCTCAGCCCGTCACTCGGCGAATCCAGCCATCACGTCTGCCCACGCTGTTCCGGTACGGGTACCGTGCGTGACAACGAATCTCTCTCCCTCTCCATTCTGCGTCTGATTGAAGAAGAAGCGCTGAAGGAGAACACCAAAGAGGTTCACGCCATCGTTCCGGTGCCAATTGCTTCTTACCTGCTGAACGAAAAACGTGCGGCGGTAAGCGCAATCGAAGCGCGCCAGGGCGGCGTTCGCTGCATCATCGTGCCAAACGACGAGATGCAGACTCCGCACTATCACGTGCTGCGTGTCCGTAAAGGTGAAGAGACAAGCACCCTCAGCTACCTGCTGCCTAAGCTGCATGAAGAAGAGATGGCACTGCCATCCGATGAGGAGCCTGCCGAGCGTAAACTGCCCGAGCAGCCGGCTTTAGCGACCTTCATCATGCCTGAAGCCCCGCCGGAAGCGACGCTGGAAAAACCGGCAGCCAAACCGGCTGAGCAAAAAGCTGCCCCTGCCGCGCCAAAAGCGCAGCCTGAGCAGCCTGGTCTCCTGAGCCGCCTCTTCGGTGCGCTGAAGAAGATGTTCGCTGGCGAAGAAGCGCAACCTGAGCAGCCGAAAGAGGCACCGAAAGAAGCGAAGCCAGAGCGTCAGCAGGAACGCCGCAAGCGTCAGAACAATCGTCGCGACCGCAACGACCGCAATGAGCGCAATGAGCGTGGCGATCGTAATGAACGCCGTGACAATCGTTCCGACAACAACGAAGGCCGCGAGCAGCGCGAGGACAACCGTCGCAACCGTCGCGAGAAGCAACAGCAGAATGTTGAAGATCGTGAAATTCGCCAGCAGGCGGGCGACGAGTCCGAGAAGAGCAAACCGCGTGACGAGCAGCAGCCGCGCCGCGAGCGTAACCGTCGCCGTAACGACGAGAAGCGCCAGGCGCAGCAGGAAGTTAAAAGCCTGAACCGCGAAGCGCCTGTTGAACAGCAGGAAGCCGAGCAGGAAGAGCGCACGCAGGTTATGCCGCGTCGCAAGCAGCGCCAGCTCGCACAGAAGGTGCGCGTGGGCGAAGTTCAGGCTGAAGAAATCGCCGTTGTCGCGGTTGAAGCAGCGGACAGCGCAACCGGTACGCAGGTGGCGAAAGTCGATCTGCCTGCGGTGGTAGAAAATCAGGTTGAGCAGGACGAAAGCGGTGAAAACCGCGACAACGCGGGTATGCCGCGTCGCTCACGCCGTTCTCCGCGTCATCTGCGCGTTAGCGGCCAGCGTCGTCGTCGCTATCGTGACGAGCGTTACCCTACCCAGTCACCGATGCCGCTGACCGTGGCGTGTGCGTCGCCTGAAATGGCCTCCGGTAAGGTCTGGATCCGCTATCCGGTTGCTCGTCCGGAGCAGGCTGTTGAAGAACAGGCTGTGACCGAAGAGGTAATTGCACCGGTAGTAGCGGCAGAAGAAGTCGTGACTGAAGCGGCAACCGTGGTTGAACCTCAGGCTGTAGAAACGACAGAGCCTCAGGCTGTGGAAGTTGAAACTACCCATCCTGAAGTTATTGCTGCGCCGGTTGATGCCGCACCGCAGATTATTGCCGAAGAAGATGCCGTAGTGGCTGAAGAGGTAGCGGAGCACGCTGAGCCTGCACCAGCAGTGGAAGAAACCGCAGACGCTGCTGTCGAAACGGTTACCGAAGAGGTGGTTCAGGACGTCGAGATTCAGGTTGAGCCTGTTGTCGAAGAAGCGAAAGCGCCTGAAGTGAAGCCAGCTCCGGTTGAAGCTGTCGCCGCACCAGCGCCTGCGCACGTTGCAACGGCACCGATGACCCGCGCGCCGGCACCAGAGTATGTGCCTGAAGCGCCGCGCCATAGCGACTGGGTACGCCCGGAATTCAACTTCGAAGGTAAAGGTGCTGCCGGTGGCCATAGCGCAACGCATAAGGCTACTGCACCAGCTACCCGTCCGCAGTCCGTGGAATAACGCACGCTAAGTCAGAAAGCCGACCTCCGGGTCGGCTTTTTTTATGGCTGCTGCACGGGCTTTCTCATCCCCGTCAACTCCGGCATTATCTGGCGCATCATCTCAAGAAAGCGCCGCAGGCGCGCCGGATAATAACGAGACCACGGATAAACCAGATGTACCGGTAACGCCGCCGGTTGCCACTCCGGCAACAAATGCACCAGGCGCCCTTCCCGAATATCATCCTGAACCGTCCAGCTGGATACAACCGCCACGCCAAGCCCGGTTAGCGCCGTGTTGCGTGCCACGTACAGGCTGTCGGTGCTCAGGCGTGGCGTAATGGCTACCCGCGCCGGTACCGGGGAGGCATCATGGAAAAGCTCCACATGGCGCTGGTAAAAGGAGCTGATGGCAATCCAGGGAAGCTGCTGCAAATCTTCCGGCGTATTAACCGCCGGAAAGCGGGCCAGTAACTCCGGTGAAGCCACCACCGAGCGCGGCACTTCGGCCAGCAACACGGATACGGTTGCCGGATCGACCTCAGCGCCCACCCGGATAGCGCAGTCGAGATTGTCCCCGAGAAAATCAGCTGACCGATCGTTGAGCAGCCACTCAATGGAAAGTAGCGGATAGCGCTGCAAAAATTCGGTTAATGGTTTCAGAAGCTGATCCTGACCAAACGCGTGCGGTGCCCGCACCCGCAGCACCCCCACCGGTTCATCCTCCGACTGCCCCACCTCATCTTCCAGCGCCAGCCAGCTGTCAATGACCCGGCGCGCGTGCTGATAGCAGCGTTCGCCGTCATCGGTCAGCCGCATCGTGTGGGTGGTTCGCAGCATCAGGCGCACCCCAAGCATTGTCTCAAGCGACTGTAGTCGCCGGCTTACCGTGGCCTGGGTTGTCGCCAGCTGGCGCGCCGCGGCGGAAAGCGATCCTGCCTCAACGATACGTACAAACGTCCGCATCAGTTCCACCCTGTCTATACGCTCAGCTCTTTTCATATTCCAACGCACCATACGTCCAACGTATAAGCGTTTTACCACCGTGCCCGCTAGCGCCGCAAGGCGTAGTGAGAAAAAATAGCCCCACACGATGAATGAGGAACGTCATATGAACACAACAACTGCCGCCCGGGCCGTAAGCCGCTGGGTAATCTTAATGCTGGCGCTCGGGGCTGGCTTCAGCGTGGCATCCATCTATTATGCCCAGCCTCTGCTGCCGCTGATGGGCGCAGACCTGCACCTGAGCATCGAAGGAATGGGCATGGTGCCGACGCTTACGCAGGCGGGTTACGCCTTAGGGATCCTGTTCCTGTTACCGCTCGGCGATCGCCATGACCGCAGGACGTTAATTCTGATAAAAAGCGCGGCCCTGGCGCTGTTCCTGCTGGCCTGTAGCCTGACAGGACAGCTGCACTCCCTGCTGCTCGCCAGCCTGCTGATCGGCATGGCCGCCACCATGGCGCAGGACATCGTCCCCGCCGCGGCGATCCTGGCACCCGAAGGGAAGCAGGGAAAAACCGTCGGCACGGTGATGACCGGCCTGCTGTTGGGCATTCTGCTCTCCCGGACCGTAAGCGGCGTGGTGGGTGAAGCCTTTGGCTGGCGGGTGATGTACCAGCTGGCTGCCGCAAGCATTGCGTTTGTCGGTGTGGTGATGTGGGCCGTGCTTCCCCGCTTTGCCGTTCACTCCACGCTGAGCTATCCGGCCCTTCTGCGCTCTATGGAGCACCTCTGGCGTCGCTACCCGGCGCTGCGTCGGGCCGCACTGGCACAGGGTTTTCTGTCGATTGCCTTTAGCGCGTTCTGGTCGACGCTGGCGGTGATGCTGCTGGAACGTTATCACCTCGGCAGCGCCGTGGCGGGTGGGTTTGGTATTGCCGGAGCCGCCGGGGCGCTGGCCGCACCGCTGGCAGGAGGCCTGGCCGATAAGCTGGGTGCCGGTAAAGTAACCCAGCTGGGTGCCGCGCTGGTGACCGTCTCGTTTGCCCTGATGTTCCTGATGCCGGCGCTGGGCGTACATGGCCAGCTGATCCTAATAGCCCTTTCCGCTGTCGGTTTCGATCTCGGCTTGCAGTCCAGCCTCGTGGCGCACCAGAATCTGGTTTATAGCCTTGAGCCGCAGGCGCGTGGACGCCTTAACGCCCTGCTGTTTACCGTCGTCTTTATCGGGATGGCGCTGGGTTCGGCATTAGGCAGCAATATCTATACCCTGGCAGGCTGGTCTGGCGTGGTGGCGCTGGCAACCCTGTGCGGCGCGATTGCGCTGGTCATCAGGCTGGTAGAAAGCGCCCGGGTGACGTCTGCGCAGGCTGAAGGTGTATAAAAAAAAATGCCCAACCCCTGCGGGTTGGGCAGTCAAAACATACCCAGTTTCATGGCATGTTCCAAAAGGCGAGAGTCTTATCTGTTAAGCTGGAACAAAGACATACCCTGCATATCGCTAAAGGCCTTGTACGAGGCCTGCAGCGCCGCCTGCTGCATGGTGTAGGAGGAAATCGCAGCGTTCCAGTCCACGTCAACCAGGTCGCTCATCTGCTGAGTCTGCCCCAGCGCGCGCTCGTCACCCAGCGCATCCAGCTTGTCCAGCTCGTTCAGTTTGGTACCCAGGTCAGCGCGCACCGTCAGTATGTTGTCCAGCGAGTTGCTGAGGCCGCGGTTAGCTTTATCAATACTCTGCGTCAGGGCCTCGGCTTTTGCAGCATCACCCTCGATTGGGTCTTTCAGCGCGGCAATCGCCGTATCGAGAATTTTGAACAGGTTCGTTTCCTGCGTGCTGCCTGCGGGTTCCGGTTTGGCATTACTGGTAAAGCTGTCAAAGACTTCAGTGCCGGTATGGCCGATCTGCATCGTGCGAGCGGAATCAACCTGCTGAGAAATCCCGATATCGCCGCCGCTGTAATCGCCGTTAGCCTGATCGAACGGCGCTTTATCCGTTTTGTATCCGGCAAAAATATAGCGGCCGTTACCGTCAGTGCTGTTTGCCAGGTTCATCAGCTGATCGCGAATACCCTGCAAGTCGTTCGCCAGCGAGGCCCGGTCGCTATCGCTTAATGAACCGTTGCCGGCGTACACGATTTTCTCCTGCGCCGACTGAATCGCGCTATTCACCTGGCCGAGAACGCTCTCTTCGAGGGACACTTTCTGCGTGGCAAAGGTGCGCGCAAGGGCAAACTGGCTGTTCTGGGACTGCGCCTGAGAAAGTACCACCGCCTGGGATGCCGCAATCGGATCGTCAGACGGACGGTTTACGCGCTTACCGGTGGACATCTGCTCGCCAAAGCCTAACCAGCGGCTCTGGGAATCGGTGATGCCACGCATGTTCTGTTCGTACATCATTTGGGTGCTAATACGCATTTTTCACCTCGTCTTTAGCGAATATTGATTAACGCGTCAAAAAGCGTATTGGCCGTTTGCAGAACCTGAGCATTCGCCAGGTAATACTGCTGGTAGCGCTGCAGGTTGCCGTACTCTTCGTCGAGGTTAACCCCGGAGATAGACTGCTGCTGGTTGCTTAACTGCGTCACCACGTTGGCTTTCGTCTGGCTGCTGGTTTTCAGCGATGCCGTAGTGCTGCCTACGGTACTGACCAGCGCGGCATAGGCGTCGTTGAAGGTTTTGTTGCCGCCAACGACTTTGCTGTTTTGCAGATCCACCAGCGCCTTGCCGTTACGGTTATCGCTCTCGCCGCCGTCAGCGGCTTCCGCCATCGCCAGCTGGGATTCATCAGAGATAGCCACGCTCATGTTGACGATGCTGTTAACGACCGGCTTGACGATAAAGCTGTCTTTAGGGGCGGCGGTGCCGGAGACGTTCACCGTCAGGCCGTCAAAGGTCATCTTACCGCTGGCATCCGGCGTGGCCTTGAAGGAGGTTTTGTCAGCCAGACGCGTAACCGTCCAGTCGGTACCGTTAAACTCGAGCCTGTAATCGGTCGCCTGCACGTCCGAGCTTTTCGCCACGGTCGCCGTCACGCTCGCGCCGGGCAACGAGTTTTTGCTGTTGCTCACCACGGCAGGCGAGCCAATGTTAAACAGCGCTTTACCCTGATCGCCGTTGGCATCAAAGCCCTTTTCATGCTGGGTATTCATCGCATCGGCAAAGGCCAGCGCCAGCTGGTTGAGAGTATTACGCGCTTTATCCAGATCTTCCGAACGGAAGGTTAACAGGCCGCCCAGCGATCCGGTGTTCAGCGCTTTTTCAGGAATTTCAATTGCGCCCGCGACTTCATCAACATACGCCACCGCGATGCGGGTTGGGTCTGCGCTGGAGCTTACCGCTGCCAGCTGATTCGCCTTGCTGCCCTGAACCAGGCTATAGCCGTTGCCGAACGAAACGTTATAGGTACCGCTGTCCTGGACAGAGACCTCAACGCCGACAATCTTGTTCAGTTCGCTGACCAGCTGATCGCGCTGATCGAGCAGGTTGTTTGGCGATGCGCCAGCCCCCACGCCCGTCAGACGGGAAATCTGATCGTTGAGGTTGGCGATCTGCTGCGCGTAGTTGTTGATCTGATCGACGCTGGTCGCAATCGCGGTATTCACCTGCGAATCCTGATCGCGGAGGTACTGATCGTTAACCTTGAACTGGTTTACCAGCCCGTCCGCCTTGCCCAGCACCGTCTGACGGGCAGCCGGATCTTCGGCGTTGCTCACCAGGGTTTGCAGGCTTTTGAAGAAATCCTGCAGCGTGCTGGAAACGGAGTTGGTGGTATCCGAGAGCACGTCGTCAATCTTTGACATCTGCTGGTAGCGCGTGGTCAGCCCGCTGCTCTGGTTCTGCGCCGCGCGCAGCTGGTTGGTGATAAAGGCGTCATATTCACGCTGAACACCGGAGACATACACTCCGTTACCCACCCAGCCACCGCCGGTCAGGGTGCTGTTTGATGCCCCCAGGATGGTAGTCTGGCGGGTATAACCTGCCACGTTATAGCTTGAAATATTATTACTGACGGTATTGAGTGCCGACTGGGCAGCACTGAGGCCACTCATGGCGCTGTTAATCAAACTGGACATGGGGGTTCCTTTTATACGTTCAGACACGAGTCCTGATGAAGGTTATCGGCAACCTCCACCGGGACTTGAGAACTTTCAGAACAGATTTTCGAGATCGGCGCTATAGGCTTTGCTGACCTTCTCGGACATGGATTTCAGCTGCTGGATCATGCTGGTCAGCTTGCGGGCATAGTTAGGATCGGTGGCGTATCCGGCATTCTGCAACGCCTGTGCGCCCTGCTCCGGCGTGGCCGCCTGCGTTACGGCGGTGTAGCGCGGATTTCGGCTCAGCAGGCCGACATAATCCGACAAGGCTTCCAGATACGAGCTGTAGACGCGGAATTTGGCCTTCACCTTCACTGCCGTACCGTTTTCATATTCGGTGGTGGTGATTTCCGTGGTCGGCCCCTTCCAGCTTGAGGAGGCCTTCACGCCAAAGATGTTAAAGCTCGGCTCGCCGTTTTCCCTGCGGATTTGCCGCTGGCCCCAGCCGGACTCCAGCGCCGCCTGCGCCAGGATCAGGTGGTGCGGCACGCCGCTCTCCTCGCTGGCGAGACGGGCGGGCAGCGAAAGCTGCGCCAGGAAGTCTTTGCTGTCTCCGGAGAGGGGTTCGCCACGCGCCTCTGCCGGCTTCGGCATCGCCTTACGCACCATCTGCGTCAGCGCCTGATTCTGATAACTGGTCACCTTTTCCAGATCGAACTTCAGCGGCACCTGCTGTGGGGCTTCCTCTGGCGGAAGCCCCTGCGCCGCTGCGGTCTGCTTAACAATCATGTCCGCCAGGCCGAGCCCCTTACCGGCGGTCATCTGCTGGGCAATCTGCTGATCGTACATGCTGGTGTAAAGCCGCGTGGAGTCGCTGCTGAACATGCCGTCTTTCGGCAGCGTTTCACGCATGCTTTTCAGCATCATCTGCACGAACATGCCTTCCACCTGGCGGGCGACCGGGCGGATATTCGCCGCCGGATCCTGGCCTGCTTTGGTCTTCAGCTCGTTGAGCGACTGGGCATCCCAGGCGGCACTGGTCAACAGTTTGCTATCGGTCAGCATTTAGATGATTTCCAGTTTGGCGCGCAGACAGCCTGCGCTTTGCATGGATTGCAGGATGGACATCAGATCCATTGGCGTTGCACCCAGCGCGTTCAGGGCACGCACCACGCTGTTCAGGTTGGCGCTGGAGCGCACGCTCTGCAGCGAACCGCCGCTCTGACGTAAATCAATCTGCGTTTGCGGCGTCACCACGGTCTGGCCGCCGCCGAACGGCGTATCGGGCTGGCTGACGTTGGCGGAACGGTTAACCGTCACGGAGAGGTTACCCTGCGCTACGGCACAGCTGTCCAGCGTCACTTCACGGTTCATGACCACCGAGCCGGTACGGGAGTTGATGATCACTTTCGCGTCCTGAAGCGGTACGTTCACTTCCATATTCTGGATATCGGCCAGCATTCGCACCTGGTTACTGCTGCCTGTAGAGGTACGGATCTGCACGGTGCGGGCATCCAGCGCGGTGGCGCTGCCGTAGCCGCGGCTGCGGTTGATGGTGTCAGCGATCTGCTGCGCCATCGTGAAGTCTTCTGTATTCAGCTGCAGGTTAATGGTGTTGCCGGTGCCGAACTGGGTCGGCAGTTCGCGTTCGATGATCGCGCCGTTGGTAATGCGTCCACCGTTCAGCTGGTTCACCTGCACGCTGCTGCCGCCCGCCGACGCGCCTGCCCCGCCAACCAGAATATTGCCCTGCGCCAGGGCGTACACCTGGCTGTCGACGCCCTTCAGCGGGGTCATCAGCAGCGTGCCGCCGCGCAGGCTTTTGGCGTTACCCATAGACGAGACCACCACGTCAATGGTCTGTCCCTGGCGCGCAAAGGCCGGATAAGACGCGGTCACCATCACGGCCGCCACGTTTTTCAACTGCATATTGGTCCCGGCCGGTACGGTAATACCGAGCTGGGAGAGCATGTTGTTCAGGCTCTGGGTGGTGAACGGCGTCTGGGTCGTCTGGTCACCGGTACCGTCAAGCCCCACCACCAGGCCATAGCCAATCAGGGAGTTTTCACGCACGCCCTGGACGCTGGTGAGATCGCGAATGCGGTCGGCCTGCGCAACGGCTGCAACCAGCGACAGCGCCACGGCGAAGAGAAATTTATACATAGGTCACCTCGCTTACATCGGCGATAGGTTAAGGAAGAAGCGCTGCAGCCAGCCCATATTTTGCGCCTCGTTGATATAGCCGTTGCCGACGTATTCAATGCGCGCATCCGCCACCTGGGTGGACGGTACGGTGTTGGTGCCGCTGATGGTACGAGGGTTAACCACACCGGAGAAGCGAATGAATTCCGTGCCCTGGTTAATGGCGATCTGTTTTTCACCCACCACGTGCAGGTTGCCGTTCACCAGAACCTGGTCAACCGTTACCGTCAGCGTGCCGCTGAAGGTATTGCTGGCGTTCGCCCCGCCTTTACCGTTAAAGGTGTTGCCGCCAGAGGCTTCCACGTCCGCACGGGCGTTGCCGAACAGACCCTGCAGATAGCGCGGTACGGTGTCGAAGCCAAAATTGGTTTTGCCGTCGCGGCTGGCGTTCGCCGACGAGCTCTTGCTCGCGCTGACGTTTTCCTGCAGCACAATGGTCAGCGTATCGCCAACGTTACGCGGACGACGGTCTTCAAACAGCGGCTGATAGCCGTAGTTAATCGGCTGCGCGGTCTGGAAAATGGAGCCGTTCACCACCGGCGCGGGGCCGGGAACGGGTTGGGCGGTAGTCGCACCCTGTACCAATGGTTTAGACGGGATCCAGGCACACCCGCTGAGGGTGACGGCCAGAACTGTCAGTATCGGATAACGAAACGCCGCGTTTTTTTGCATTGCCTTCATCTTCGAAAACAGGGAGCCGGTGCGGCGTTTACCGCACCGGGCTACGCCTTAGAGTTGCGTCAGTTTTTGCAGCATCTGGTCGGTCGTCGACACTGCTTTACTGTTAATTTCATACGCGCGCTGAACCTGGATCATATTCACCAGCTCTTCCGCCACGTTGACGTTCGAGGTTTCTACATACCCCTGGTACAGCAGCCCCGCACCGTTCAGGCCCGGAGTACTTTCATTTGGCGTACCGGAGGATTGCGTTTCGGTGTAGAGGTTCTCGCCGATGCTTTCGAGGCCGGTATCGTTCATGAAGGTCGTCAGGTTGAGCTGGCCAACCTGAACCGGTGCCGCCTGGCCCTGCTGAGTCACGCTCACGATGCCGTCACGACCAATGGTAATGCTCAGGGCGTTCGCCGGAATGGTGATCGCAGGCTGAACCTGGAAACCGCCCGCCGTCACCAGCTGGCCGTTCTGATCCACCTGGAAGGAGCCATCGCGCGTGTAGGCAGAGGTGCCGTCCGGCAGCTGGACCTGGAAGAAGCCCTGGCCTTTAATAGCAACGTCTTTACTGTTGTTGGTCTGGGACAGGTTACCCTGGCTGTGCAGACGCTCGGTGGCAACCGGGCGCACGCCGGTACCGATTTGCAGACCGGACGGCAGCGTGGTTTGCTCGGATGACTGCGCCCCCGGCTGACGAATCGTTTGGTAAAGCAAATCTTCGAAAACCGCACGCTGGCGCTTGAAACCGTTGGTGCTGACGTTTGCCAGGTTGTTGGCAATCACATCCATGTTGGTTTGCTGGGCGTCCAGACCGGTTTTCGCGATCCATAAAGAACTGATCATAATGAGTCCTGTTAGCTGATAGCCAGAAGTTGGTTAGCCTTGCCCGCGTTTTCATTGACGCTGCTGATGATCTTCATCTGCATTTCAAAGCGACGGGCGCTGGCGATCATGTCGGTCATGGCTTCTACCGGTTTGACGTTACTGCCTTCCAGCACGCCGGACATCACGCGGATGGTCGGGTCGGCCTGTAACGTCGCACCGCGGGCGGCCTGGGCCGCCTGGGTCAGACGGAACATCCCGTCATCGCCACGCTGCACTTCATTGCCTTCCGCTTTCACCAGCTTGAGGCGACCAACGGGCGCAACGGTGTTGGCCGGGTCGCCCGGATTTAACGCCGAGATCGTCCCGTCTGCCGCAATGGTCAGCTCTGACCCTTCGGGCACCGTCAGCGGCCCCGCTTCGCCCATAACCGGATGACCCTGAATCGTCAGCTGTCCGGTGGCGCTCACCTGAATATTGCCGTTACGGGTATAACCTTCCCCGCCGTCAGGCGTCTGCACCGCCAGCCAGCCGTCCTGCTGAAGGGCAACGTCCAGCGGACGCGCGGTGTAATCCATCTGGCCCGGCGTCATGTCGGCGCCCGGCGTGGAGGCGGTCACCAGCGTACGCGTCGGTAGCGTCAGACCTTCTACCGGCACCGCGCGCAGGGCGTTAAGCTGGGCACGAAAGCCAGGCGTTGAGGCGTTCGCCAGGTTGCTGGCGGTAACAGCCTGCTGATTGAGCGTCTGGCTTGCCGCGCCCATCGCTGTATATATTGCGTGATCCATTGCGCTTTCCCGTCAGCTGCTTAACGCAGGTTAACCAGCGTGTTGAGGATCTGATCCTGGGTTTTGATGGTCTGCGCATTGGACTGGTAGTTACGTTGCGCGACGATCATGTTCACCAGCTCTTTACTCAGATCGACGTTGGAGGCTTCCAGCGCGCCGTTGGTCAGCGTGCCGAAGTTACCGGAACCCGCGGTACCCAGCAGGGCAACGCCGGAGGACTGGGTGGCAGACCAGACGTTATTTCCTTCGGACTTCAGACCTTCGTTGTTGGCGAAGTTTGCCAGCACGATCTGGCCCAGCACCTGGGTCTGTTCGTTTGAATAGTTACCCACAACGGTGCCGTCATCGTTAATCTGGTAGCTCACCAGATCGCCCGGCTTGTAGCCGTTCTGGTTAGTCGCCACGATGTTGTTCGCGCCGGTGTTTTGCTGCATGGAGTTAGCGAAGCTCATGGCAAACGTGGCCGGCGTTGCACCCGGAACGGTACCCGTCGTGATATTGACGTTTCCGCCGCCCGTCAGCACGCCGCTCTCGTTAAAGGTCAGCGTGGTCTCTTCCGTTATCGCGCCGCCCGCCACGCTGCCGTCCTGGGAAAAGACTTTCCACGAGTTGGCCGGCGTTGCGTTCTTAACGTAGAACAGGTTCATGTTGTGGGCATTACCCTGGCTGTCAAACACCGTCACGGTGCCTTTCTTGTTGTAAGAGTCAGGGTTGGCCGGGTCGAAGGCGACAGTTGGCGCGGTATCGGTGGAGTTCAGGTTGATCTGCTGAGAAGCCGTGGTGGTGGATTTCGCCGCCATCAGCGTCGTTGGAATGGAAATCGCCTGCGGGTTCGCACCGGTTTGCACCGTTGGCGGCGTACCCGCAACCGGATAACCGGTTAACTGAAGCCCCTGCATGTTCACCAGGTTACGGTTTTCGTCCAGCTTGAACTGGCCGTTACGGCTGTAGAACACGGAACCGTTAGCATCCACCATGCGGAAGAAACCGTTCTGGCTGATGGCAACGTCCAGACCGCGACCGGTGTTGGTGGTCGTGCCGTCGGTGAAGTCCTGGGTGATGCCCGCGACCTTCACGCCCAGGCCCACCTTAGAGCCTGCAAACATGTCTGCGAAAGACGCAGTACCGGATTTAAAACCATAGGTCGCGGAGTTGGCGATGTTGTTGCCAATGACGTCCAGGTTGGTGGCCGCAGCATTCAGGCCGCTGACCGCTTGAGAAAAGGCCATGACTTACTCCTGATAAGTATTAAGGCTTAGATAATCTGCCGAACTTCGTCGAGCGTGGTGGTACCGGAGGTACCCAAATCCAGTTTGTTACCGTCGCTACCCCGGATGACGCCCTGAACCAGCGCAAACTGCAGCGGCTGAGCCACCAGCTGGGTGGTACCGCTGCTGGCGCTAATCGCCACCTGATACGATCCGTTAGGCGCTTTGGTACCGTCGGTCAGGCTGCCGTCCCAGGTAAAGGTATGGACGCCCGCTTTCAGCTCGCCAATCTCAATCGTGCGCACCACGTTACCGCTGGCGTCTTTGATGGTGGCGGTGACCTTGTCTGCCGGCTGCTGCAACTCAACGCCAAACGGCGTGGTGGTGGTAGTGGACGTGCCATCGGTGGTGCTGGTGCCAGCCAGAATAGTGGTGCCCGGAATCATCACCCCGTGGCCGATCAGGTTGGCGGCCTGCAGGGACTGGCTGTTGTCGATTTGTCCGGAAACAGAGCCGAGCGTGGTGTTCAGCTTCTCGATGCCGCTGACGGTACTGATCTGCGCAAGCTGCGTGGTCAGTTCGTTGTTCTGCATCGGGTTGGTAGGATCCTGGTTCTTCAGCTGCGCCACCAGCAGGGTCAAAAAGCTGCTCTGTAAATCGGAGGCATTACTCCCCGTAAGGGAGCTGGAACCGGTGGCGCTTCTGGCGCTGTTGACGCCCGTATTTGTCGGGTCATTCACGTTTACGGCGATGGACATGCGTGTCTCCTTTACTGGCCGAGAGTGAGTGTTTTGAGCATCATGCTCTTCACGGTATTAAGCACTTCGACGTTTGCCTGGTAGCTGCGGGATGCGGACATGGAGTTCACCATCTCCCCGACCACATCCACGTTCGGCATTTTCACGTAACCGCTGGCATCCGCGAGCGGGTTGCCCGGCTCGTAAACCAGCTTGTCAGGTGCCTGGCTCTCAACCACCTCCGCCACCTTCACGCCGCCCGTTGCCGCACCCGGTGCGGCATTGACCTGAAAGACCACCTGCTTCGCGCGGTACGGCTGTCCGTCCGGCCCGGTTACGCTGTCGGCGTTGGCAAGGTTACTGGCGGCCACGTTCAGCCGCTGGGACTGCGCCGTTAGCGCCGAACCGGCGATATCAAAAATATTCAGCAAGGCCATTTACTAGTTGCCCCCCTGCAGGACGGTCATCATGCCTTTGATTTGTCCGCCGAGCAGCGTCAGGCCTGTCTGGTATTGCAGGCTGTTATCGGCAAACTGTGTACGCTCCCGGTCCATGTCGACGGTGTTACCGTCAAGCGAGGGCTGATCGGGAATACGGTAAAGCAGGTCGGTTGGTGGCGCGGTCATCGCCTGAGCGGGAATATGACGTGAAGACGTCAGGGCAAGTGCGACACCCATTCCTTCGGCACGTCCACGCTCCATCACTTTTTTGAGTTCACTGGAAAAATCAATATCGCGCGCCTGATACCCCGGGGTATCCGCGTTAGCGATATTGGCGGCTAAAATCTCCTGCCGCTGGGCGCGTAAGTTGAGCGCTTCCTGCTGAAAACGTAACGCGGCGTCGAGTTTATCGAGCATGTCTCCTCCGCTGATGGCAAAATTTCAGTTCACAGCTTAAATCTCAGGGCGTCTCCCTTATCGACGGAATAAGCGCAAAATGCGTCGCTATTTGTTGCGTTGATGCAAAACCGCTGCGGGTAGAATTTGGTTAATTCTGGAAATGGTGGGACATGCGATGCAGACTTTAAAACGTGGCCTGGCGGCAACCCTGCTGCTTGTAAGCCCCCTCGTGCAGGCTGGGGGCGTAGAAGAACAGCTCAACGCCTTCTTTGCACAGAAGCTGGCCGGTTTTAGCGATGACGTTCGCGTGACGGTGCGTACTCCATCCAATCTTTATCCAACCTGTGAGGCACCGTCGTTCAGCGTTACCGGCAGCACAAAGCTGTGGGGCAACGTGAACGTGCTGGCGCGCTGCGCCAATGAAAAGCGCTATTTACAGGTTGCGGTTCAGGCGACGGGCAATTATGTTGTCGCCGCGGTCCCCATTCCCAGAGGCAGCCTGTTGCAGCCAGAGAGCGTGACGCTGAAGCGAGGCAGGCTGGATCAGCTTCCGCCACGCACCATGCTCGATATTAACCAGGCGCAGGAGGCCGTCAGCCTGCGCGACGTCGCGCCGGGACAGGCGATACAGCTCTCTATGCTGCGCCAGGCGTGGCGGGTAAAAGCTGGTCAACAGGTGATGGTGGTTGCCAACGGAGAGGGCTTTAGCATCAACAGCGAGGGGAAGGCACTGAATAATGCCGCCGTGGCGCAAAACGCGCGGGTCAGAATGTCCTCAGGCCAGGTGGTCAGCGGCACCGTCGGTCCTGATGGGAATATTCTGATTAACCTGTAATCTTTTTAAAGATTTCGCGGCGACTGCCGATAAATATTCAACAAATGATGATGTCAGGCGCCAACGCCGCGAACCCTCGATGAGGACAACACTATGAGCATTGATCGTACATCAGCCCTGAAGCCGGTTAGCACTGTACAACCTCGCGAAACGAATGACACGCCAGCGCAGAAAACGCGTCTGGAAAAAACCTCGACGGCTAACAGCACCAGCGTCACCCTGAGCGATGCCCAGTCGAAGCTGATGCAGCCAGGCAGCAGCGATATCAACATGGAACGCGTTGAGGCCCTGAAAACGGCCATCCGTAACGGTGAACTGAAAATGGATACCAGCAAAATTGCTGATGCGCTGATTCAGGACGCCCAGAGTTTCCTGCAGAGTAACTAATCGTATGAGTCGACTGTCAGAAATACTGGATCAGATGACGGTGGTCCTGAACGACCTGAAAACCGTGATGGACGCAGAACAGCAGCACCTCTCTTCTGGTCAAATCAACGGCAGCGCGTTGCAACGCATTACTGAAGACAAAAGCTCGCTTCTGGCGACGCTGGATTATCTCGAAAAACAGCGTCGCGCTGAGCAGGATCAGAAACGCAGCGCCAATGACGAGATGAATGAACGCTGGCAGACCATTACAGAAAAAACCCAGCATCTGCGCGATCTCAACCAGCACAACGGCTGGCTGCTGGAAGGTCAGATTATCCGGAACCAGCAGGCGCTTGAGGTGTTAAAGCCCCATAAAGAGCCAGGGCTGTACGGTGCGGATGGCCAGGCAGCCACGGCACGTATTACGGGCGGGAAAAAGATTTCGATTTGACGCGATAGCGGCAGGTCATGAAGCGGGGAGCACCGTCCGGTGAACTCCCCTTTTGTCGTTTATACCGTGCGGCGGGTAAACTCTTTTACCTTGAAGCCGAGCACCGCCAGCGTGGCGAAGTAGGCCACCACGCCCACGGCCACCACGGCCATCAGGCGCATCAGACGGTAAGGCATGGTGCCCTGCGCCCAGTCGGGCATCACGTACAGCATGCCAGCCAGCGCTGCCGCCATCACCAGTACCGCGATCACCAGACGCAGCAGAAAACGTGCCCAGCCAGGCTGCGGCGTAAAGATATCCTGCTTGCGCAGCTGCCAGTACAGCAGCCCGGCGTTCAGGCAGGCTGCCAGGCCAATCGACAATGACAAACCCGCATGCTTCAGGGGACCGATAAACGCCAGGTTCATCAGCTGCGTCATAATCAGCGTCACAATGGCAATCTTAACCGGCGTTTTGATGTCCTGACGGGAGTAAAAGCCCGGCGCCAGCACCTTAACCACAATCAGCCCCATTAAGCCCACCGAGTAGGCGATAAGCGCCCGCTGCGTCATGGCCGCATCAAAAGCGGTGAACTTTCCGTACTGGAACAGCGATACCGTCAGCGGTTTCGCCAGGATCCCCAGCGCCACCGCGCTGGGCAACGCCAGCAGGAAACAGAGACGCAGACCCCAGTCCATCAGGCGGCAATATTCATCGTGATTGCCGCTGGCAAAACTTTTCGACAGCGACGGCAGCAGAATGGTACCCAGCGCCACGCCCAGCACGCCGGACGGAAACTCCATCAGGCGGTCAGCGTAGTACATCCAGGAGACCGAGCCAGAAACCAGGAAAGAGGCAAAGATGGTATTAATGATGAGCGAGATCTGGCTGACGGACACCCCGAGTATCGCCGGCCCCATCTGTTTGATAACCCGCATTGCGCCGGCATCTTTGAAATTAATGCGCGGCAGGACCAGCATGCCGATCTTTTTCAGGTGCGGAAGCTGGTAAGCAAGCTGCAGCACGCCGCCAACGGTCACGGCCCAGGCCAGCGCCAGCACCGGCGGGTTAAAATGCGGCGCGGCAAACAGGGCGAAGCCGATCATGCTGACGTTAAGGAACGTGGGGGCAAACGCCGGAACGGAGAAGCGGTTCCAGGTATTCAGGATCGCCCCCACCAGCGACGCCAGCGAAATCAGCAGAATATAGGGAAACGTGATACGCAGCAGCTGCGTGGTCAGGGCAAATTTATCCGCCGTGTCGGCAAAACCCGGCGCCGTCACCATGATCACCCAGGGGGCGGCCAGCATCCCCAGCACGGTAACGATCGCCAGCGCCAGCGTCAGCAGGCCGGAGACGTAGGCAACAAACACGCGGGTGGCATCTTCGCCCTGCTTGCTTTTATATTCCGCGAGGATCGGGACAAACGCCTGCGAGAACGCCCCTTCGGCAAAGATGCGGCGCAGCAGGTTCGGCAGCTTAAACGCGACGAAAAAGGCGTCAGTCGCCATTCCTGCGCCAAAAACCCTGGCCACAATGGCGTCGCGCGCAAAGCCAAGCACGCGAGAAAACATGGTCATCGAGCTGACGGCCGCCAGCGATTTTAATAAGTTCATTAACGTGAAGTTCCACAACCATACGGCAAAACGCCTGCAAAGCAGGCGTTGAAGAAGCGCTTAGTCTACCGCGATTTAAACGAATTACTATCGGCAGATGTTACAGCGGGTTATTCCGACATCGCTTCGCGCCAGAGTCGTTCTACGATGCGTTGCGCCAGAATCGCCTGCTCTCCGGACGTTTCAGGAACCGTCTGATTTTGCACGCAGGTGATGAAGTGACGCGCGCAGCCGACGAAGCCCCGCTGCTCCAGCGTGCTCTGCCAGCCGGGAACCGGTAACGTGACCACGCCCTTGCCCTTCTCTTCCCGCCACTCTCGCATATCGGTTACGTCATACAGCGCGCCATCCGTTACGGCCTGCACGGACTCGCGCTGGCTGCCCGCACGGCGGTGCATGCTGGTCGTCACCTGCAAATGCTCAACGGCAAAATGATGTTCGGCGTAAACCATCTCTCCCTGCTCGTTGGTGAGCAACGTGCCGCTTTGCAGCTGCGCATTGCCGTTGCTCAGCCACAGCGCCGTGTCCACCACGTGCAGATAGTCATCCAGCAGCGTGAAGCGCAGATCGTTCGGGCCAACGCTGTCGGTACGGTGCTTGTCCATTCGCAGCGAGGCAAAGGACCCGGACTGCGCCTTAAGCTGCTGGTAGAGAGGCGCGAAGCGGCGGTTGAAACCGACCATCAGCGTCAGGTTTTTACGCGCGGCCAGATCTATCAGCCTTTCAGCATCCTGCACGTTTTCCGCCAGCGGCTTATCCACGCAGACGTGAACGCCCGCGTTCAGCAACTCGCTCACGACCTGGTAATGCGTCGCGGTCGAAGTGTGTACAAATACCGCATCGCATTCTCGGGCCAAATCCTGCAGCGAACCCGCATAAGGGATGCGCCAGGTTTCGCAGATACGCTCTGCCTTTTCGCGAGTGGGCGACCACGCCCCCTGCAGCGTCCAGTCCGACGCTGCGCCTAAAACCGGCAGCCAGGCTTTTTGCGCAATCCCGCCAAGACCCACAACACCAATGCGTAATGTCGTCACGATTAATCTCCCAGATGAGCGAGTAAAGCATCCAGACGCTGCTTCAGCCCGGCAACTTCGTCCTCCAGCGCTTCCACGCGGGCAGCCAGGCTGTCGTTTGCCGCAGGCGTGCTGGCTCCAACGGCCAGCGCGGAAGTGTCCACGTCGCCGCTGAACAGATGCATATAGCGGCTTTCACGCTTGCCCGGCTCGCGGGCCAGGCGCACCACGTAAGGGCCGTCGTCACGGGAAGCCAGCCCGTCCAGCGTCTGTTCAACCTCCTGCATGTCACGAAACTCATGCATGCGGGAGGCGCGAGTGCGCAGCTCGCCCGGCGTCTGCGCCCCGCGCAGCAGCAGCGTGGCGATCGCCGCCACTTCTGCGGCGCTGAATTTTAGATCGCCAAATTCAGAATTGCAGAAGCGCTGTTCGTACTTGGTGACGCGATTACCGAAGCCGCTGACGGTGCGCAGATAATGGCGTTTCACCAGCTCGTCGAGCGTGTCCTGCACCTCGTGTTCGGCGAGGTTCATGACCGGCTCACGGTTCGTCTTTTGATTGCAGGCCATCGTAACGGCATTGACGGAAAGAGGATACTGTTCCGGCGTCGTGACCTGTTTTTCCAGCAGGCAGCCGATCACGCGCGCTTCGGTGCCATTTAAACGATATTTCATTTTTTCTCCTTAACGACCCGCGGTCCAGTCCTGCGTGGTGAGCGCGGTAAGAACATGGTCCCGCCACTCGCCGTCAATCAGCAGATAATCTTTGGCATAGCCCTCTTTTTCAAACCCCAGGCGGGCCAGCAGATCGCCGCTGCGCTTGTTGTGCGGCATGTAGTTCGCCATGATGCGATGAATATGTTGCGTACGCTGCATATAGCGAATCGCCGCCGTCAGCGCCTCAAACATAAGCCCCTGCCCCTGCCATTTCTGGCCAATGGAGTATCCGAGGTAGCAGGCATGAAACGATCCGCGCACTACGTTTGAAAAATTGGCGATACCAACGATCTCTTTCTCTTCCGGATCGAGAAGCGCGAAGTAAAACGCGCTTCCCTGCTTATGAAATTCCGCAATCATGCTGAGGCGCGCCTGCCAGCCGGAGGGGTAGCAGTGGCTCTCGTCCCGAACGGGTTCCCAGGGTTTTAAAAACTGGCGATTCTCGGCGTAATAATCCGCCAGACGCCAGGCATCACGCTCATGCACCAGACGAACGACCAGCCTGTCCGTTGTCAGACGCACTTTCGGCACATTACTGCGATAGCCAAACATCGATACCACTCCTTCCCGTCGCTTCTGCTCTGCCTGTTAGCTTTACTATACCTGCGCCCGTGCCTTCTGTGAAAACAGTGACATACCATTTTTATCGCTTTTTGCATTTTTCGATGAGAACTCTCTATCAAAGCACCTTTTTGATAAAAAAATATTGTCGCCTTCAGGTATGGGAAAAAGCCCGGCGACACCGCAGAATGTTAGCGTGCTCACCTTTTATTTTCCCTGGAGGGAAAATGTCCCGCGTATCACAGGCCAGGAGCCTGGGTAAATATTTCCTGCTCGTCGATAACATGCTGGTCGTGCTCGGCTTTTTTGTCGTTTTTCCGCTGATATCGATCCGCTTTGTCGATCAAATGGGCTGGGCGGCGCTGATGGTCGGTATAGCCCTGGGCTTGCGCCAGTTTGTTCAGCAGGGACTGGGCGTGTTCGGCGGCGCCATTGCCGATCGCTTTGGCGCAAAACCGATGATCGTCACCGGCATGCTGTTACGCGCGGCGGGCTTTGCCACCATGGCTATCGCCCATGAGCCCTGGCTGCTGTGGTTCTCCTGCTTCCTTTCCGGGATTGGCGGCACCCTTTTCGATCCACCGCGTACCGCGCTGGTGGTCAAGCTCATCCGTCCGCAGCACCGGGGAAGGTTCTTCTCAATTTTGATGATGCAGGACAGCGCGGGCGCCGTCGTGGGCGCTCTGCTGGGAAGCTGGCTGCTGCAATACGATTTCCGCCTGGTCTGCGCCACCGGTGCGGTCTTATTTATGCTCTGCGCCCTGTTTAACGGCCTGTATCTTCCGGCGTGGAAGCTGTCGACGGTCAAAGCGCCGGTGCGTGAAGGGCTTGACCGCGTGCTGAGCGATAAACGCTTCGTGACGTATGTTCTGACGCTCACCGGCTACTATATGCTCGCCGTGCAGGTCATGCTGATGCTGCCGATTATGGTTAATGATATTGCAGGCACGCCGGCGGCGGTGAAATGGATGTATGCCATTGAGGCCTGCCTGTCTCTGACCCTGCTTTACCCGATTGCCCGCTGGAGCGAGCGTCGTTTCCGGCTCGAGCACCGCCTGATGGCCGGGCTTTTGCTGATGACGCTGAGCATGATGCCCATCGGTCTGGTGAGCTCGCTTCAGCAGCTGTTTATGCTGATCTGCACGTTCTACATCGGCTCCATCATTGCCGAGCCGGCGCGTGAAACGCTGAGCGCGTCACTTGCCGACGCCCGTGCCCGCGGCAGCTACATGGGGTTCAGCCGCCTTGGGCTGGCCCTTGGCGGTGCGCTGGGCTACACCGGTGGCGGCTGGCTGTTCGATGCCGGAAAAGCGCTCCATCAGCCGGAGCTGCCGTGGGTAATGCTCGGCATGGTCGGCTTTATGACGCTCGTTGCCCTCTGGTGGCAGTTCAGCGATAAACGCAGCACGCGCGGCATGCTGGAGCCTGGCGCCTGACCTTCCGCGGGGACTGTTCTGCGCCCTTCACTATCGGTTTTTTCTGCTGGTTTCTGCGGGATCACCCTGACATACTGGCGTATCAGGACAGATGCGCCGATTTTATGTTGAGGAACGCCATGAAAAAGATCGTTATTGCCGCTGCGTTAATTGTCAGCGGGCTGCTGGTGGGATGTAACCAGCTTACGCAGTACACCGTCAGTGAGCAGGAAATTAATCAGGCGCTGGAAAAACATAATAACTTTTCAAAAGATATCGGCGTGCCCGGCCTTGCGGATGCGCATATCGTCCTGTCGAATCTCGCCAGCCAGATCGGGCGCGAAGAGCCAAACAAGGTTACCCTTTCCGGCGATGCCAGCCTGGACATGACCTCGCTCTTCGGCAATCAGAAAGCAGATATTAAACTGAAGCTCAAGGCGCTGCCGGTCTTCAATAAAGAGAAAGGGGCGATTTTCCTGCAGGAGATGGAAATCGTCGATGCGGTTGTGACGCCGGAGAAAATGAAACCGGTGCTGCAAACGCTGATGCCTTACCTTAACCAGTCGTTGCAGAACTACTTTAACCAGCAGCCTGCCTATGTCCTTAGCGAAGACAAGAGCAAAAGCGAGTCGCTGGCGAAAAAATATGCCAAAGGGATAGAGGTGAAACCGGGAGAGATTATCATACCGTTCACCGACTAACCGCACAGGGCGCTCAGGCGCCCTTTTTTTTTACGGAAAAGTGTGCAAACGAAAACGTTTACGCTTATGATTTGTGTCCGGCAAAAACAGCCATCTTATGACTGATCCCTTTCAAGCCGGAGCTTCCATGACTGTACAATCCCAGGTTCTCAAAATCCGCCGCCCTGACGACTGGCATATCCATCTGCGCGATGGCGATATGCTGAAAACCGTCGTGCCTTATACCAGCGAAATCTATGGCCGCGCGATTGTAATGCCCAACCTGGTTCCGCCAGTCACTACCGTCGATGCCGCTGTCGCCTACCGCCAGCGCATCCTTGACGCCGTTCCGGCCGGACACGATTTCACCCCGCTGATGACCTGCTACCTGACGGACTCTCTGGATCCGAATGAAGTCGAGCGCGGCTTTAACGAAGGCGTGTTCACCGCCGCTAAGCTCTACCCCGCCAATGCCACCACCAACTCCAGCCACGGGGTGACCAGCATCGACGCCATCATGCCCGTGCTGGAGCGTATGCAAAAGCTGGGAATGCCGCTGCTGGTGCACGGGGAAGTGACTCACGCAGAAATTGACATCTTCGATCGCGAAGCGCGTTTTATCGAAACGGTGATGGAGCCGCTGCGCCAGCGTCTTCCGGCACTGAAGGTGGTGTTTGAGCACATCACGACGAAAGATGCCGCGGAGTACGTCCGCGACGGTAACGAGCTGATCGCTGCCACCATCACCCCTCAGCACCTGATGTTTAACCGTAACCACATGCTGGTGGGCGGCGTGCGTCCACACCTGTACTGCCTGCCGATCCTCAAGCGTAATATCCACCAGCAGGCGCTGCGTGAGCTGGTCGCCAGCGGCTTCTCCCGCGCCTTCCTCGGCACCGACTCCGCCCCGCACGCCCGCCATCGTAAAGAGGCAAGCTGCGGCTGTGCGGGTTGCTTCAACGCGCCAACCGCGCTCGCAAGCTACGCAACCGTGTTTGAAGAGATGAATGCGTTAGCGCATTTTGAAGCGTTCTGCTCCCTCAACGGCCCGCGCTTCTATGGGCTGCCGGTCAATGACACCTTCATTGAACTGGAGCGTAAGGAAAGCCAGGTCGAAGAATCTATCGCGCTCACCGATGATACGCTGATCCCATTCCTGGCAGGTGAAACCGTAAGCTGGTCGGTCAAACGCTAAAAAAACCACGCCCCCTGTTGTCAAACCGCTTAGATGACTGTATAAATACACAGTACATTGCACAGGGGGCATTTATGCGTATTGAAGTCACGATTGCCAAAACCAACGTTCTGCCTGCTGGCGCGCTTGACGCCCTGGCGGGTGAGTTATCCCGACGTATTAACAGCACATTTCCTGAAAACGGTGGCGCCGTAACGGTACGTTATGCAACGGCAAACCATCTCTCCGTCATCGGCGGAGCGAAAGAAGACAAAGAACGCATCAGCGAAATTTTGCAGGAAACCTGGGAAAGCGCCGACGACTGGTTCATCACGGATTAAAATTTGCTCCCTCATTGTGTTTTTTTGCCGGGTCGCCCCGGCTTTTTTTCGTTTCGCTTCCCGAAAGTTCAAAATATTTCAGCATCTTCTTAGAAAATCGTGAACAAGATGGCGTTTTATTGTTCGAACAATCCTAAAAACCATAAAAATGTGTTGCTACCCATTTATTTTTTCCTGCGGAACCCTTATTAATTGGTATACTGAAAATGCTTCAGAAAAACATGCATTGAACCTCAAAGTCGTTGTCTTCTAACACGCATTAAGGGGGTTATAATGGAAAAGAATAGTGAAGTCATCCAGACCCATCCGCTTGTTGGCTGGGATATCAGCACCGTAGACAGCTACGACGCGCTGATGCTGCGTTTGCACTACCAGACCCCGAATCAGCTAAACCGTGACGAAGCTGAAGTTGGACAGACGCTGTGGCTTACAACAGACGTCGCCCGTCAGTTTATCTCTATTTTGGAAGCAGGCATTGCAAAAATAGAATCTGGCGACTATCAGGAAAATGAGTATAAACGGCATTAATCTCATGCCCGCATTTTCACTCCACAGGCACCCTCGCGGTGCCTTATTTATTTCGTTCTTGTATAAGCCCGCACAGTTAATTACTCTGCTAACAAAGCGTTAGTGAAGAGAAGCCTATGACTTACGATTTAATCATTATTGGAAGCGGCTCCGTAGGATCTGCCGCCGGCTATTACGCCACGCAGGCCGGCCTGAATGTGCTGATGATCGACGCGCACCTTCCCCCGCATTCAGAAGGAAGCCATCACGGCGATACCCGCCTGATCCGTCACGCTTATGGTGAGGGTGAACGTTACGTACCGCTTGTGCTTCGTGCGCAAACGCTGTGGGACGAGCTTGCCGCGCAGACCGAGGAGCGCATATTTGAGCGCACCGGGATTATCAATCTTGGGCCAGCCGACTCGGCGTTTCTGTCCACCCTCGAAGAGAGCGCAAAAGCTTTCCACCTGGACGTCGAGCGTCTGGACGCGAACGGCATAATGGCGCGCTGGCCGGAAATTTCCGTTCCTGACGATTACATTGGTTTGTTTGAGGCCAACTCTGGCGTACTGCACTGCGAAACGGCCATTAAAACCTGGATTGATTTAGCCGCCAGGGCGGGCTGCGCGCAGCTGTTTAATTGCCCGGTTACGGCCATCAGTCACCATGCCGGGGGTGCTACGGTCACCACACCTGACGGCGAGTATACTGCGACGCGCCTGCTGGTGAGTGCGGGAACGTGGGTAACGAAGCTGCTGCCGGACCTGCCCGTCCAGCCGGTACGCAAGGTCTTCTCCTGGTTCCAGTCTGATGGACGCTACAGCAGCCAGAATAAATTCCCGGCGTTCACCGGCGAGTTACCCAACGGCGATCAGTTCTACGGTTTCCCTTCCGAAAAAGACGCGCTCAAGATCGGCAAACACAACGGCGGACAAATCATCACCTCTCCTGAAGAGCGCAAGCCGTTCGGGGCTTATCCGCAGGATGGCTCCGAAGCCTTTATGTTCCTGCGCAACATCCTGCCGGGCGTGGGCGGCCTGCTGTATGGCGCGGCGTGCACCTATGACAATACGCCAGATGAAGACTTTATCATCGACACCCTGCCCGGACACGACAACACCCTGATCGTAACCGGGCTTAGCGGTCACGGGTTTAAATTTGCCTCGGTGTTGGGGGAAATCGCCGCCCAGTTCGCCCAGGGTATTTCGCCTCAGTTTGATCTGAAACCCTTCGCGCTCTCGCGCTTTGACCGATAATACCTCCCCAGGCTCCGAATAACCGGAGCCTGTTTAGCTACAGAGGCGTTATGCGCAGACTGGTAAATTACCTTATCAATAACATCCGCGAGCATTTCATGCTCTACCTTCTTCTCTGGTCGCTGCTGGCAATTATCGATGTCATTTATATTGTCTTCTTCTGAAAACCCTCGCTGACGTTTACTGACACTCCCTTAAGTTTATTTAACTTCCTTTTTTTTTAAAAATCAGCCCCTCAAATTTATTGAACGAAGCAATTGAAATACATTGCGGAAAAACATTCAAATTCGCTGAAATAAATTAAATAAAAATCATTATCCTTTTTTTTCAGTTGCATTATTTATTTATCACGTTCATTTTTACTGCTCGAACATCTGAAAACGGAAATTCATATGCAATGGCGAAACTCTTCCAGCCGCTACGGAATAATATCCATGTGTTTACACTGGCTATTTGCCCTTGCCGTCTATGCCATGTTTGGTCTCGGGCTGTGGATGGTGACGCTGAGCTATTATGACGGCTGGTATCACCAGGCTCCCGAGCTGCACAAAAGCATCGGGGTGCTGCTGATGATGGGGCTGGTTTTCCGTATCATCTGGCGGCATGTCTCTCCCCCGCCGCCGCCGCCCAAAAGCCACAGCCGATTCACCCGCATCGCTGCAGTTGGCGCACATATCGTACTTTATGCCCTGCTGTTGGCTATTCTTGTCAGCGGCTATCTCATTTCGACCGCAGACGGCAAGCCGATTAGCGTGTTTGGGCTTTTCGACGTCCCCGCCACGCTGGCCGATGCGGGTGCGCAGGCTGACACCGCCGGTGTGGTTCATCTGTGGCTGGCATGGAGCGTTGTGATCCTCTCAGTTCTGCATGGCCTCGCGGCTCTGAAACACCACTTTATTGATAAAGACGATACGCTTAAGCGCATGCTTGGCCGTTCGTCAGCTGACTCTGGAGCATAAAATGAAAAAACGCCTGTTGGGTATCGCATTAGGTTCACTGTTATTTACTGCCGGTTCGGCCGTTGCCGCTGACTATAAAATTGATAAAGAGGGCCAGCACGCCTTCGTCAATTTCCGCATTCAGCATCTGGGCTACAGCTGGTTATATGGCACGTTCAATGACTTCGACGGCACCTTTAGTTTTGACGAGAAAAATCCCGCTGCCGATAAGGTGAATGTCACCATCAATACCAACAGCGTTGATACTAACCACGCCGAGCGTGATAAGCATCTGCGCAGCGCCGAGTTCCTGAACGTGGCGAAATTCCCGCAGGCTACCTTCGCCTCGACAGACGTGAAGAAAGACGGGGACAAGCTCAATATTACCGGTAATCTGACGCTGAATGGCGTGACTAAACCAGTCACTCTTGAAGCGAAATTAATGGGACAGGGCGACGATCCGTGGGGCGGAAAACGTGCTGGCTTTGAAGCGGCAGGTAAAATTCATCTGAAGGACTTTAATATCACCACCGATTTAGGCCCGGCGTCGCAGGACGTGGAGCTGATTATTTCAGTGGAAGGCGTACAGCAGAAGTCGTAAAAACAGGCCCGGCCGGCAATCGCGCCGCCGGGCAGTTATTTATTCCGGGTCCGGAATACCCAGTTTCGTATTCAGTCGACCGCGGGATTTATTAAAGATCTTATTCCCGTTCTCGCGCCCTGCCCGACGGCGGCGCTGCTCCTCTTCCGGCAATACGCTCTCTTCGCTGCACAGCTCGCTACAGCAGCCGTTAAACTTTTCGGCGCAGGCCGGGCACTGAATAAACAGCAGGTGACACCCGTCGTTTTTGCAGTTGGTGTGCGTGTCGCAAGGCGTACCGCACTGGTGGCAGTGCGCAATCACATCTTCTGAAATGCGCTCGCCCATACGCTCATCGAACACAAAGTTTTTACCGATAAAACGCACCGGTAAGCCCTGTTCGCGGGCGCGACGGGCGTATTCGATGATCCCACCTTCAATGTGCCAGACCTTATTAAAGCCGTTGTGCTTCATCCAGGCGCTGGCTTTTTCGCAGCGTATCCCCCCGGTGCAGTACATAACGATCTTTTTGTCTTTATGCTCCTGCATCATCTCGACGGCTTTCGGCAGCTGTTCACGGAAGGTGTCGGCCGGAATTTCCATCGCGTTCTCGAAATGCCCCACTTCATACTCGTAGTGGTTACGCATATCGATGAATACCGCATCCGGATCGTCGAGCATGGCGTTTACTTCAGCGGCCTTGAGGTATTCCCCCACGTCACCGGCATTGAAGGTCGGATCGTCGATCCCGTCTGCGACAATACGTTCGCGCACTTTCATGCGCAGCACCCAGAAGGATTTTCCGTCATCGTCCAGCGCGACGTTCAGGCGCAGCCCGTCAAGCGCCGGATCAAACCCGTAAAGGCAATCACGGAACGCGCCGACTTTGCTTTCCGGCACGCTGATCTGGGCGTTGATACCCTCACGCGCCAGATAGACGCGGCCAAACACGTTCAGGCTGGTGAAAGCCTGGTAAAGCGCATCGCGGGTGGCCTGCGGATCGTTGATGGTGAAATATTTATAGAAAGAGATGGTCGTGCGCGGCTCGGTTTCGGCTAACATACGCGCTTTGAGCATCTCATTCGAAACGCGGTTGTGTAACACTGGCATGGTGTACAAGTCCTGCAATCGTCGGAGAGAAGTAAAAATCGGTCGGCATCATATAGCAAACAAAGACAATTTACATCCACACAATTTACGCTACATTTCAGTCAACCTGATTAAACAGACTTAACAGGTACGGTCATCCTGCATGTTTCGATGACAGACATTTTGGCTATGCCTTAAAAAATGAGACAATAGCTCCTCAGGACGTTAGAACACAGGACAGACATGACCCAGTTACCGAAATTTACTGCCGCGCTTTTGCATCCCCGCTATTGGTTAACATGGTCAGGCATTGGCTTGTTGTGGCTTATTGTACAACTTCCTTATCCCGTTCTCTTCCGGATGGGTAAAGGTCTGGGTCGCATTGCTCAACAGTTTATGAAGCGTCGCGCCAGGATCGCGTATCGCAACCTTGAGCTTTGCTTTCCTCAGATGAGCGAATCTGAGCGCCACGACATGGTGGTTAAAAACTTCGAATCTGTCGGCATGGGGCTGATGGAGACCGGTATGGCCTGGTTCTGGTCGGATAAACGCATGGCGCGCTGGACAGAGGTGGCCGGTACCGGTATGGATCCGGTGCATAATCTCCAGGCTAACCAGACCGGCGTTCTGCTGATTGGCGTCCATTTCCTGACGCTCGAAATTGGCGCGCGCATGTTCGGCATGCAGGCGCCGGGCATTGGCGTGTATCGTCCTAACGACAACCCGGTGATCGATTTGATCCAGACCAACGGCCGCATGCGCTCCAATAAAAGCATGATCGACCGTAAAGACCTGAAGGGGATGATCCGCGCCCTTAAATCAGGTGAAGTGGTCTGGTATGCCCCCGATCATGACTACGGCCCGCAATCCAGCGTGTTTGTTCCGTTCTTCGCGGTAGAGGACGCCGCTACCACTACCGGGACCTGGATGCTGGCGAGGATGTCGAAAGCGGCTATCGTGCCGTTTGTTCCGCGCCGCAAGCCGGACGGTTCGGGCTATCAGCTCATTATGCTGGAGCCGGAACTCGCGCCACCGCTGGATGACGCAGAAACCACCGCGCGGTGGATGAACGGCATCGTCGAGCAATGCATCATGCTTGCGCCGGAGCAGTACATGTGGCTGCATCGACGCTTCAAAACCCGCCCGGAGGGCGTCCCTTCCCGGTATTAAACAGCATGCGGCCTTCCGGGGCCGCATCGCGTTTTAGCTTTAAAAGCTCTCCCGCATTGCGACAATCATAACCCAGGCGCATAATTAGCAGGCTTATTACCTCACTGGTCACGGTGCCCTGCACCTCTTAATGCGGATAGTTATGTCCCCCTCAGATGCTCCCATAAACTGGAAACGTAACCTGACGGTTGCGTGGCTGGGTTGTTTTCTTACTGGCGCCGCCTTTAGCCTGGTGATGCCCTTCCTCCCCCTCTACGTTGAACAGCTGGGCGTCACCGGCCACGGCGCGCTGAACATGTGGTCGGGGCTGGTATTCAGCATTACGTTCCTGTTTTCCGCCATTGCATCGCCGTTCTGGGGCGGGCTTGCTGACCGTAAAGGCCGAAAAATCATGCTGCTGCGCTCGGCGCTCGGAATGGCCATTATCATGCTGCTGATGGGGGTGGCGCAGAACGTCTGGCAGTTCCTGATACTGCGCGCGCTCCTGGGCCTGCTCGGCGGGTTTATCCCGAATGCCAACGCCCTTATCGCCACTCAGATCCCGCGTCATAAAAGCGGCTGGGCGCTCGGCACGCTCTCCACCGGGGGAGTAAGCGGCGCGCTGCTTGGCCCGCTGGCAGGCGGGCTGCTGGCCGACCACTACGGTCTTCGGCCGGTCTTCTTCATTACCGCCAGCGTGCTGTTTCTCTGCTTCCTCTTGACGCTTATCTGCATCCGCGAGAACTTTACGCCCGTGGCCAAAAAAGAGATGCTGCGCGCCCGCGACGTGCTGGCCTCGCTAAAAAATCCAAAGCTGGTTCTGAGCCTGTTCGTCACCACCATGATTATCCAGGTGGCGACCGGCTCGATCGCCCCTATCCTCACGCTCTACGTGCGCGATCTGGCCGGAAACGTCAGCAGCATCGCGTTTATCAGCGGACTGATCGCCTCCGTTCCCGGCGTGGCCGCGTTACTGAGCGCGCCACGGCTCGGCAGGCTGGGCGATCGCATTGGCCCGGAAAAAATCCTGTTCTGCGCCCTGATCGTCTCCGTTCTGCTGCTGATCCCCATGTCGATGGTGAACTCACCGTGGCAGCTCGGCGTGTTGCGCTTCCTGCTGGGAGCAGCGGATGGTGCGTTGCTCCCGGCGGTGCAGACGCTGCTGGTCTATAACTCCACCAACCAGATTGCCGGACGTATTTTCAGCTACAACCAGTCGTTTCGCGATCTGGGTAACGTCACCGGGCCGCTGGTCGGGGCGGGGATTTCGGCCAGCTTCGGCTTCCGGGCCGTTTTCATCGTTACGGCTGGCGTCGTGCTGTTCAACGCGGTTTATTCGTGGCTCAGTTTATCCCGGGCGCTACGTCCGGCGCGGGAATAAGACACTATCGTGACGGCTAATTTTCGCATTCGTACTTGCAAAAGCAGATAATCAGCTATCCTTTCCCTGAATACCTTCACGAAAAACAGGGAGACACCAATGACCATGTACGCCACGCTGGAAGAAGCTATCGATGCCGCTCGCGAAGAATTCCTCGCCGATAACCCCGGCATTGAGGAAGAAGATGCTGACGTGCAACAGTTCAATATTCAGAAATACGTCCTTCAGGACGGCGATATTATGTGGCAGGCCGAGTTCTTTGCTGATGAGGGCGAAGACGGAGAATGTTTGCCGTTATTGAGTGGTGAAGGTGCGCAGGCCGTATTCGACGGCGACTATGACGAAATTGAGTTACGTCAGGAGTGGCTCGAAGAAAATACGCTGCATGAATGGGATGAAGGCGAGTTTCAGCTCGAACCGCCGCTGGATACGGAAGAAGGTCAGGCCGCAGCGGACGAATGGGACGAGCGATAAGTTACCGCTACTCGTACGGGCCGTGGCTGGCATCGATGGGCAGCAATAGCGTATCGAAAATCAGCGAAAACGGCAGATCGAGCACGGTGAGATAGCGCCATGCGGAATCGCGAACGTCCCACTGCACGCCGGGATAATACTGATTCCCGTGGCCCTGTCCGGGAATGGTGCGGCTGATAATGCTGCCGCAGCCGCTGAGCAGGCATGCCGTTATGATAACGATGAAGATTTTCATTGTTTAACCTCTAAAAAAATACCGGCGCTTAAGCCGGTATTTTATGTGGCGGGTAAAGAAGCGTTACTTCGCCTTCAGCGCAAGCGGATTCAGCTTCACGTCCTTATAGTAGTTCACCCACGAAGAGTATCTCTCCGGCGCGGACCACACGCGGTAGTGAAGCCTTGCCATCGTCACCGGATCGCTCAGCAGTACCAGACGACGGTCGCGGTTAAGCTTTTCTGGCGTCTCGTTCAGCGCCTGCTCAACGTGACGATCGCGGGCGATCTCCAGCACCTGGCTGGCACGGTGACGCGCGGTCGCCATTGCTGTCGCCAGCGCGTTAAATGACGGGTTAAACACGGCGTGCATAAAGCCATCATCGAGCGAGCGTTTGCGGTTCTGCTCCAGATAGGTATCGGTATCAACCAGCACCTGCGGCGGAGAATACTCTTCCGGGATCAGGAACAGCTTCCAGCGCTTGGTGCGCAGGCCCACCGTCGAACGGCTGGAGATCACCGACACAAACGGCGACAGGATCAGCGAGAAGACGATTGGCGCAAGCCAGAACAGGAAACGCAGATCCAGCCATGCCATACCGACCGCCCACACCAGGCCCAGCAGCAGCTGGGAGCCATGGCGCATAAACGCTTCGCTCCACGGCGTAGAGTCATCGTCACGCTGCGGCGAATTCCACACCACTTCCCATCCCAGGAACGCGCTCACCACGAATACCGTATGGAACAGCATGCGCACCGGTGCCAGCAGGACCGAGAACAGCACTTCCAGCAGCAGCGAGAGGGTAACGCGTAAGAAACCGCCGTACTCTTTCGAGCCTTTGCACCAGATCAGAATGATGCTGAGCAGCTTAGGCAGGAACAGCAGCACCATGGTCGAGGCAAACAGCGCAATCGCCAGTTCCGGTCGCCACTGCGGCCACACCGGGAACAGCTGGCGCGGTTGCAGGAAGTACTGCGGTTCCGTCAGGGCATGCACGACCTGCAGCGCGGTGGAGAGCGCCAGGAACATAAACCACAGCGGCGCCGACAGGTAGGACATCACGCCCGTCAGGAACACCGCGCGGTGAACAGGGTGCATCCCTTTCACCAGGAACAGGCGGAAGTTCATCAGGTTACCGTGACACCAGCGGCGGTCACGCTTGAGTTCATCCAGCAGGTTCGGCGGCAGCTCTTCATAGGAGCCCGGCAGATCGTAGGCAATCCAGACGCCCCACCCTGCGCGACGCATCAGCGCAGCTTCCACAAAGTCATGCGACAGAATGGACCCGGCAAACGACCCTTCACCCGGCAGCGGCGCCAGCGCACAGTGCTCGATGAACGGCTTCACGCGGATAATGGCGTTGTGGCCCCAGTAGTGAGATTCACCCAGCTGCCAGAAGTGCAGACCGGCGGTAAACAGCGGTCCGTAGACGCGGGTGGCAAACTGCTGGCAGCGCGCATACAGCGTGTCCATGCCGGACGCCTTAGGCGAGGACTGAATGATACCCGCGTTCGGGTTGGCTTCCATCAGACGGACCAGCCCGCTCAGGCAGTCGCCGCTCATCACGGAGTCCGCATCCAGCACGACCATGTAGCTGTACTGGTTACCCCAGCGACGGCAGAAGTCATCGATGTTCCCGCTCTTACGCTTCACGCGGCGGCGGCGGCGGCGGTAGAAAATCTGCCCTTCACCCTGCACTTCGGCAATCAGCTCCATCCAGGCCTTTTGCTCTGCCACGCAGATGTCCGGGTTGTAGCTGTCGCTCAGGATATAGACGTCGAAATGCGCCGCGTTACCGGTAGCCTTTACGGACTCCCAGGTCGCACGAAGCCCCGCGAATACGCGGTCAACGTCTTCGTTACAGATAGGCATAATCAGCGCGGTACGGTGCTCAGGATTGAGGGGTTCATCCCCGACCGTCGACGCGGAAATGCTGTATTTGTCACGCCCCATCAGCAGCTGCAGGAAGCCCATCAGCGCGGTCCAGAACCCGGCGGAGACCCAGCAGAACAGCACGGCGAACAGCAGGAGGATACCGCTCTGTAAGATATACGGCAGCAGCTGCATGAAGGAGACCCAGATATCCTGGCCAATCATGTCAGCAGGGTTAATCAACGCCCAGCCCTGGTACGGCAGAATAGATTTCATGTACCAGGTGGCGACGACGGTCTGCGCCAGCGTCAGCAGCAGCAGAATGTAGCGACGAATGGTTCCCACGGTACGCCACTTCTGCTCTGACGCCTGCTGCTCTTTGGTCAGACGTGACAGATAGCGCGGCGTAACGTCACGCCCGCGCAGGCGATCCCAGAAGCGACCCACCGGGTTGGTGCGCCACGGATCGGGGAACATGGAGGAACGCGTGGCCTTCGGCATTGCCTGCAGCTGGTCACGCCCTTCGTCATCCTTGATCAACTGCCCTTCCGCCAGCGAGTCCGGCCACGCCTGTTCCAGGCGTGCCTTCACTGACCCCAGCGGCGTGTCATCATCACGAGAAAACGGACGATGTTCGCCATCCAGCGCGGTGTGAACCGCGCGGATGTCGCTCGCAGGGAGTGCCGCTTTTTCAATGTCCGTCAGCGGCATGGCATCAATATATTCAGATGTATTATTCATTGGCAGGTAGCTGGTAGCTCCAGGTTTCACTCAGCGGCTTATCGTTACTGACCAGCGCGGCGCGCATTTCAGTGGTCTGTTTCGGATCCTTCACTTTCACGCGCAGGGTCAAACGCCACCCTTTGGTTACCGGGTTGTAGCGCACGGCATTTTCAACGATTTCACCGTTATCGCCAATGCTGGCCTGTGCCGTCACGGCAGTATCCGGCGCCAGTTTTTTCATATCCTGGCCGGTGAAGTCCACGATGAATGCCAGCGTACCGTCCGGCTGACGAATAAGGTTGGACTGCTTCACATCACCCGTTGAACGACGCGTCTGCATAACGTACGCGTTATCCGGTGCGTGAAGCTTGTCTTCGTCACGGCTGAAGGTGATCGCATATTTGAAGTTCATCTCTTTACCGGCTTCCGGCAGCTGATCCGGCGTCCAGTAAGCCACGATGTTGTCGTTCGTTTCATCGTTGGTTGGAATTTCAACCAGCTCGACCTTGCCTTTACCCCAGTCGCCCTTCGGCGTAACCCAGGCGCTCGGGCGCAGATCGTAGCGGTCATCAAGATCTTCAAAGCGGGAGAACTGACGGCCACGCTGCAGAAGACCAAAGCCCTGCGGGTTTTCCATCGCAAAGCTGCTGACGGCCAGATGTTTCGGGTTGTTCAGCGGACGCCAGATCCACTCGCCGTTACCGGCATGGATGGACAGGCCATTGGAGTCATGCAGCTCGGGACGGAAGTTGGTCGCCGGAGACGGCTGGTTCGGCCCGAACAGGAACATGCTGGTCAACGGCGCAACGCCCAGCTTGCCCACTTTATCGCGCAGGTAAACTTTAGACTGCACGTCCACTACCGTGTCACGCCCTGGCATAATCACGAAGCGATAAGCGCCAGTCGCACGAGGGGAGTCAAGGAGCGCATAGATGGTGAGACGTTTGTCGGTTGGTTTTGGACGTTCGATCCAGAACTCGCGGAAACGCGGAAACTCTTCACCTGATGGCAGCGCGGTATCAATGGCCAGGCCGCGCGCAGAAAGCCCGTACACCTGCCCCGCGCCGATTACGCGGAAGTAGCTGGCGCCAAGCATGCTGACGATTTCGTCGTTTTTATCTTTGCTGTTGATCGGGTAAAGCACCTTGAAGCCTGCGAAGCCGAGGTCTTTCACCGTATCTTTATCGTGTTGCACATTGCCAAAATTGAAATAATCCGGGCTGTACTTGATCTTGCGAACCGAAGTTGCCGTCACTTCATTGATGGCAACAGGCGTGTCGAAGTACATACCCTGATGATAAAATTCAAGCTTGAACGGGGTTTTAATATTGTTCCAGTACGCTTTATCGTGATTGAACTGGATCTGCTGATAGTCCGCGTATTTCATGTCGCGGAAAACGGAGGGCAGGTTACTTTTTGGCGCTTCATAGCTCTTGCCCGCCATCGATTTTGCCTGTTTTGCGACATCATCGATGTTAAAGGCCAGTGCAGATGAGGTATACAGAGACAACAGCACTGCAACACCCAACCAACGCATTTTCATTACTTGTGGTTTATGTTTCATAATAAGTAAGCACTTCCCCCTTTGTGTGCTTATATCGATCCGATCCATTTTAATGGAAACTCAGGCAATCCGACAACATTATCACTGCTTTGTTCAGCTCGCTGGCTCATGGAATAAGCAAATGAAAGAACCCGCTTTTCACTTTGCGTGCTTATCCTGGAGACAGGGTGTCGGTCTTGGTGTAGGGTTGGCTCCGAATGTAACCATTAAGAGCCTTATGGATAAGGCGAAAAGTCTGAGAATGCGCAACGCGATATGAGCACACCCCCTGTAGAACGTGAATATTTCCTCGACTCGATCCGCGCATGGCTGATGCTGTTGGGGATCCCTTTTCACATTTCACTGATTTATTCCAGCCATACCTGGCACGTGAACAGCCAGATGCCTTCGTGGTGGCTTACGCTGTTTAACGATTTTATTCACGCCTTCCGCATGCAGGTGTTTTTCGTTATTTCCGGCTATTTCTCCTACATGCTCTTTTTGCGCTATCCCCTGAAGCGATGGTGGAAGGTCCGCGTGGAGCGCGTTGGGATACCGATGTTGACGGCGATCCCCCTGTTAACGCTGCCGCAGTTTATTATGCTGCAGTACGTCAAAGGGAAGACGGAAAGCTGGCCGAATCTCTCTCTGTATGAAAAATACAACACCCTGGCCTGGGAGCTGATATCTCATCTCTGGTTCCTGCTGGTGCTGGTGGTGCTGACCACGGTAAGCCTCGCGATCTTCAGCTGGCTGCGCCAGCGGACGAGCACAGCATCCCGCACCTTCTTCTCCAGCATCACCCTGGGCAAGCTGTCGCTGCTGTTTTTTGCGCTGGGAATCGCTTATGCGGCCCTCAGGCGCACCCTTTTCATTGTCTACCCGCCCATTCTGAGCGACGGGCTGTTTAATTTTGTGGTGATGCAAACGCTGTTCTACATTCCCTTCTTCCTGATCGGGGCGCTGGCATTCATTCATCCGCGGCTTAAGGCGCTGTTTACTACCCCCTCCCCCTGGTGTGCCGTGGGTGCTGCTCTGGCCTTCGCGGCCTATTTGCTCAATCAGCGCTACGGCAGCGGGGACGCGTGGATGTACGAAACGGAAAGCGTGATAACCATGCTGATGGGCCTGTGGATGGTGAACGTGGTGTTCGCGCTCGGCCATCGCCTGCTGAATTTTAAATCCAGCCGCGTGACCTACTTCGTTAATGCTTCGCTGTTTATCTATCTGGTTCACCACCCGCTGACGCTGTTCTTCGGCGCTTACATCACGCCGCATATTGCGTCAAACGCGCTGGGCTTTTTCACCGGCCTCGTCTTTGTGGTTGGCATTGCCGTTGTGCTGTATGAAATCCACCTGCGGATCCCGCTATTGCGCTTCCTGTTCTCAGGAAAACCACAGGTTAAAGCAGGATAAAAAAACGGCGCCGCAAGGGCGCCGTTTTTGCCTCCCAGACATCAAAATGCCTGGCTGCGCTCGGTCAGCAGCCGTTGATACAGGTCGGCGGTCTCTTCATCGAAACAGACAAAAATGACTTTTTCCGGCATGGGCTTGAGGGAAAGGTAGTGATAAACGGTATTCACGGCGATGGCTGCAGCCGCCTCTTTTGGATAACCGTAAACGCCCGTGCTGATGGCCGGGAATGCCATCGTCTTATACCCGTTATCTGCCGCAAGCCGCAGGCAGTTGCGATACGCCTGCTCCAGAATTTCAGCCTCATGGCGATCTCCCCCGTGCCAGACGGGGCCCACGGTATGGATCACCGCTTTGGCCGGCAGATCGCCCGCCAGCGTAATAACAGCATGCCCCGGCGGGCACTCTCCCTGCTGCTGTCTTACGACCTTACACGCCTCAAGAAGCCGAGGTCCGGCGGCCCGGTGAATGGCACCATCCACGCCGCCCCCACCCAGCAGGGAAGAATTGGCAGCGTTGACGATCACGTCTACGTGCACCGTCGTGATATCGCCATGAACTACGTCGATTTGCGGTCTCATAAACACCCCCTACACCCCGCCTTTTTCATCAGTGTATCGCAGAGGGCGAAGGAGAAAAACCGTCGTACCAGAATCGGCGATTAACGGTAGTCCACCTGAACGACCGCGAGCGTTTTCTGTTCATTCAGGTATTTCATGGTGACGGCGGCCAGATTTGACCGAGATTGATGGCCGCTTAAAGCCTCGTCATAGCTGATGGTTTGCGTGTTGATATGGTTATTATCCGGGCAGGAAATGGAAAGCTGCCGATGCTGCTGAGGAGTGACGTCGCATGGATCGGCCACAATCGCGCCGCGAA
The DNA here is from genome assembly GCF_022669095.1 of Enterobacter sp. I4. Classification (NCBI taxonomy): domain Bacteria; kingdom Pseudomonadati; phylum Pseudomonadota; class Gammaproteobacteria; order Enterobacterales; family Enterobacteriaceae; genus Enterobacter; species Enterobacter sp. I4. The sequence continues at coordinate 137,656 of NZ_JALBUO010000003.1, forward strand.
AATGAATAATCCCTCCCTTTTCAATCGTGGCTGAATACGCCGGAGAAAAAAAGGCGGACAAGATCAGTCCCATACCGGAAATAATACACGCTGCGGATTTGATCATTATTTGTACTCCTCAATGAAATTCGTCCTTGAGGGGTAAAAACGCTCCGTTATGACCTATGAAGTATCACGTTACGGAACCAAATTGCGGGGTTCTTGATATCAGCATAGCTCACCTTCGCAGGTCCGCCACTTTTATAAATCATTGATTTCATGAATTATTAAAGCGTACTCATCGGCGCGGTCCACTGCTGGGATAAATGAAGCGATTTTCCATCGGTAACGGTGACAATTATTTTTACCGCATCCCCTGAACCCATATTTAAACGTATACGGGTTAAATCAATCGGCTGATTAGCGGGGATAAAAAGGGTATTTTTCTGCCGGGAGATACTTTTCCCAGCCGGCCCCTGGCGTACGGATAAAACGTCGACCCGGCAGCGGCAGGCGTCCACCAGAGTGACCCGCGGAATAATGGCGATCGTTTCGTCCTGCCGTGAGGTATTGAACGTTATCTGGCCTGAAAGCGCGGCCAGGAGAATGAGTGTGCTCATGAGGTCCTCACGAAAAAAAACAGGGCACACGCCCTGTTTTTAGCATGGAGCAGAATCAGTACTGATGCGCGGTGGCGTTGTTGCCGAAGCCAACCTGCTGCACGGTCACCGTTGAACCGGACGCGGTCTGGTCTACAGCCGCGCCGTTACCGCCGCCGAACTGTTTCACGCTGATAACCGAGTCTTTGCTGTTCCACTGGTCAATGGTTGCACTGTTACCAAAGCCTTTTTGCAGCAGATCGATGGAGCTGTCATCAGAGCCCTGCCCTACATCTGCGCCGTTACCGCCACCATGCTGGGTAATGGTCAGTTCAGAGTCTCTGGCATCCGTCTGCAGGGCCAGCGCGGAGTTACCGCCACCGTACTGGTAAATGCTCAGGGTTGAGTCAGGGCCATTATTGCCGCCTCCCCATCCACCGCCGTGGCCGCCGCCAAACTGTGGTACCGCACCTGCGAAAGCACTGCCAGAAACTACGATTGCTGCAATAACTGCCACTTTGAAAAGTTTCATGGTAAACCCCCATCGGATTGATTAAGCCGTCGCGGATGGCTAGCGTTGAATAACGCGAATAGCCATTTGCGACTGTCTCTGTACTACAACTGCTGTTTTCTGCGTACCGTACTGCGTTATATTCGCCCTGTTACCCGAGCCTTTCTGGATAATCATGGCGGTATTACCGAAAGCCCCCTGCTTGATACTCGCATCGTTGCCGTTACCGGACTGATCGATATAAGCAAGGTTATAAGCCCCTGACTGATCGACGTTCGCTCGGTTATTTCCCCCATCCTGAGAAATTACGGACAGTAATTTAGCACCGCCCTGGCGAACATCAGCATTATTCCCGGATCCCTGTTGACCAATAATGGCGGCCTGATTATATGAAGCTTTACTTAATTCATTAATCGCGAAGTTATATTCAGAAACGGCTAAATCTGAAGATCCTGCGATTACAAATCCAGGCGCACCCAGTAATGTAAACATCATAAGCAACGTTTTGTTTTTCATGCTGTCACCCTGGGCCTGGCTATAAAAGAAACGTTTACTCCGTCGTTAACGCGATTCGTTTTGTTAACGCCGCGTTACGAAAAACATTATGTCTGCCGGAAGTTATTTAATATCTCACCCGTGCTTATTATTTTTATATACCGCTTCACCTCAAAGTCGTAAATTTCGCCCCGGAAGCTGCCACGCACGTCAAATGCAGAAACAAGATACTCGCTTTGCCGTTGTACAACGAACAGGCGGACCGTCTAACTTTGGCTGGCCTCCTGCGCATGAAAAAGCACATCCTTTACGATCCGCGTGACGCGAAGCAAGTTTTCTTAAGAAAACCGTCCTGCTTAGAAAGGGCTTACTTTTTTTACGCTTCTCATACCCTCTGCCGGCTGGCCTGCGATAATACAAAGCAATAAACATCAGCCGGTTATAATAGTTTGCATGACGGATAAAATCTGTGCATCATTATTCACCTGTACAACTTTCACATTAACGTAAAATCAATATCTCTCGCGAAATACACATTTTAATATCCAGAGTTACATTCTGTTACAGGATTAACACTTGCTTTAAAGTTTGCAATAGCTAGATTGAAAACAGCAGCACGTTATTTGTTTTTAAATTTACCGCCTCCTCTGGAGGTGGTTTTTAACTACACACAGCAGTGCCACACCTGTCAGTACTTCTGGTTCCTCTTTCAATTACACGAGAGGGCAGCTGCCGGGTGTCATAAATAAAGTGGGGTTTCATCATGTTTAATGAAGTCCATAGCTTACCCGGTCATACGTTATTGTTGATCACCAAACCTTCTTTACAGGCTACAGCGTTGTTGCAGCACTTAAAGCAATGTCTTTCACTGAGCGGGAAACTGCATAATATTCAACGTTCTTTTGATGACATCGCGCCTGGCAGCATCATTTTACTCGATATGATGGAAGCGGATAAAAAACTAATCCATTACTGGCAGGATAATTTAAGCAGGAAAAACAATAATATCCGTTTGCTATTATTGAATACCCCTGATGAGTATCCCTTCCGCGAAATAGAGAGCTGGCCACATATCAACGGCGTATTTTACGTCACTGAAGAAGAGAACCGTGTCGTAGAGGGGTTGCAGAGCATATTGCGCGGAGAGTGTTATTTCTCGCAAAAGCTTGCCAGCTACCTGATTACCCACTCCGGCAATTATCGCTATAACAGTTCAGAATCCGCACTTCTGACGCACCGTGAGAAAGAGATCCTGAACAAACTGCGTATCGGTGCTTCAAATATTGAAATCGCCCGTTCGTTATTTATCAGCGAAAATACGGTTAAGACGCATCTTTATAATCTTTTCAAAAAGATAGCTGTTAAAAATCGCACGCAGGCGGTGTCGTGGGCAAACGATAACCTCAGGCGCTAATAGCATGAAAAGCACGCTGAACTGGATTGCCGCCGCAGGCTTCCTGTTTGCTGTCGGAAGCCTTCAGGCTGTTGAGGTTGAAGTTCCGGGGCTGTTAACCGACCACACCGTTACCTCTGTCGGACACGATTTTTATCGCGCCTTCAGCGATAAGTGGGAAAGCGACTACCCCGGTAATTTAACCATCAACGAGAGGCCCAGCGCGCGCTGGGGAAGCTGGATCACAATAACCGCTAATCAGGACGTTATTTACCAGACCTTTTTATTCCCAACGAAAAGAGACTTCGATCGAAACGTCGCTTTCGCGCTGGCACAAACAGAAGACGCTATTAACCGCCTGCAGTTAGACAAAGCTCTTTTGAGCACCGGCGATTTAGCAAAAGATGAGTTCTAGCAACGATACCTATTTCGGAGGCTGTTATGCGTCTCGCACACACGGTGATTTCGTTAATGCTCATTGCGCCATTAAGCTGGGCCGGAAATATGACCTTTCAGTTCCGCAACCCCAATTTTGGCGGCAACCCGAATAACGGGGCATTTATGCTTAATCAGGCTCAGGCTCAAAACTCGTATAAGGACCCCAGCTATGACGATGATTTCGGTATCGAGACCCCGTCTGCGCTGGATAACTTCACTCAGGCCATCCAGTCGCAAATACTGGGAGGCTTGTTAACCAATATTAATACCGGCAAACCCGGCCGCATGGTGACTAACGACTTTATCGTCGATATTGCCAATAAAGATGGGCAGCTTCAGTTAAATGTGACCGATCGTAAAACCGGAAGAACGTCGACAATCCAGGTTTCCGGCTTGCAGACCAGTTCAACTGATTTCTGAACACCTCCGAAATAAGGACAATCATCATGCAGCGCTTTTTTATTTTAGTTGCGGTGTGCTTATTAAGCGGTTGTTTAACTGCTCCGCCGAAAGAAGCCGCTAAGCCAACGTTAATGCCCCGCGCCCAGAGCTATCGCGACCTGACGCATCTGCCGGTGCCAACCGGGAAGATATTCGTCTCGGTGTATAACATTCAGGACGAAACGGGACAGTTCAAACCGTATCCGGCCAGCAACTTCTCGACGGCCGTCCCGCAGAGCGCAACCGCGATGCTGGTTACCGCCCTGAAAGATTCGCGCTGGTTTATTCCGCTGGAGCGTCAGGGACTGCAAAACCTGCTGAACGAACGAAAAATCATTCGTGCCGCTCAGGAGAATGGGACCGTCGGCGTCAATAACCGCATGCCGCTTCAGTCTCTCACCGCAGCCAATATCATGGTGGAAGGGTCGATTATCGGCTACGAAAGCAACGTGAAATCGGGAGGCGCAGGTGCGCGTTACTTTGGCATTGGAGCCGACACGCAGTATCAGCTGGATCAGATTGCCGTCAGCCTGCGCGTGGTTAACGTGAGTACGGGCGAAATTTTGTCCTCCGTAACCACCAGCAAAACGATACTCTCTTATGAGGTGCAGGCCGGGGTATTCCGCTTTATTGACTACCAGCGTTTGCTGGAGGGCGAAATTGGCTACACCGCCAACGAGCCGGTTATGCTGTGCCTGATGTCGGCCATCGAAACCGGGGTGATTTTCCTGATTAATGACGGTATCGATCGCGGCCTGTGGGATCTTCAGAATAAGAGTGACGTAAGAAATGCGGTACTGGTGAAGTACCGTGAGATGTCGGTGCCGCCGGAATCCTGATCGGCAGCGCTAAAAAAGGCGAGATATCACTCTCGCCTTTTTTTATTCACTTATCGCCGTAACGTTCTGGTGCTTTTCACGTCGGGCTGCAAGCCACAGACCGCTGTTCTTCATGGCATAGCCAAACAGTAATCCCAGCATTACCGAAGGTACCACCAGCTTCCACTCCCCCTGCCCGGCAAAGGTGGCGCAGGCGCCCATAAACGTGCCGGGCACGAAGGAGAGCAGCAGATGTTTTGCCTGAATGCACATCAGGAAGGCCACAACCCCGGTCATGACGTAACCCAGCATCTCGATATGCGGCGCCAGCGCGCTGCCCTTCATGATGACCATCGCCCAGACTACCCCGCTCAGCAGGGTGCAGCCCGAAATAAACAGCCCCTTCAGGCCACCCTGCGGGCAGGCGAAATAGGCCGTGCAGCCCAGGAAACCCGCCCAGCTCAACAAACCGAGAGACACCGCTACCCATCCCCAGATGCCGGAGAGGATGCCTGTCGTGAGTGCAATACAAAGTAATATATTCATGGTGCGCATCTTAGCAGATGCGCACCGGGGAAATGAGATCGGAAGCACATTACGTGCAAGTTGAAATGTATCGTTGCAGGATTTTTGTGACTTAAATCACTCTTCGTTCTCTTCTTCCAGCTCATCCCACATCGCAGCGATGGCATCGCGCGTCAGGGGTGCCAGCGTTCTCCAGAATGGCGAGGTGGCGTGAGCCTCAACTTTGCCAAGGAAAGTGCCGCACCACGGCAGCAGGTACGTGTCGAACAGGGTTTCAATCGCCTCATTCTCATCGTCCCCTGCGTTATCTTCAATCCACGAGGCCGCCAGCAGCAGCGTACCGATATGATCGGCTGGCATATCCGTCAGCGGCATACCGCGTTCTGAAAGAAATGCCCGCACCTCCGCCTCGGTTGCACCTTCCTGCCAGGCAGAACGATACGGCGAAACGCGACACTCTTCCCCCACGAACAGCGCGTTGTAATCGGTTGAAATCTGCTGCATGTCGCAGCTTTTTTGTAAACGTTCAAGCAAATCATCCTGCTCCAGCGGCCAATTCTGCGCCAGTTTACCTTCACGGATCAGGGTAAACAGCGGAACCAGCAGCGGGTCCTGCGGCTGGCGGTAATATAAGGTGCCCAGCACGCGGCAAAGGATGGAAAACTCATTCATGTTTCTGTTCCGTTATTAATTAAAGATCGGCAAATTCATCAATCGGTGCCATGCCGCGCGACTCAAGGAAGTCGAGCATACGCCGCGGCGTGACGTTCAGGATCCGTTCTTCCGGGAAGTTCACGTCCTGCAAAATTTTCAGGCACTCGCTGAAGTCACCCAGCGTGAAGGCGGTGTGTGAATCAGAGCCCAGCGCCACCATCCCACCCGCGTCACGCACGGCCGCCGCCACGGCGCGACAGTTTGCTTCACTGCCCTTGCGCGAGTGAACAAACGAGGAGTTATTAATTTCCAGCGCCACGCGGTGTTTTGCCGCCGCCTGCGCCACGGCCTCAATATCAATCGGGTATTTAGGGTTGCCCGGATGGCTGATAATGTGCACGTTGCCGCTGGCTATGGTGGCGATCATCGCCGCGGTATTGGTGTCTTTATCCTGCGGCGCAAAAACGGGCTCATGAAAACCGGCGAGGATCAGATCTAACGAGGTCAGCATCGGGCCGGTGCAGTCAATTTCACCGTCGATATTTTTGATATTCGCTTCAATGCCGCGCAGTATCCCGATGCCGTCTACCAGACGAGGCCAGATACGCATATTCACAAAATGCCAGTAGTGCGGCGCATCCGCCATATCCGGGCCGTGATCGGTTATCGCAAACAGCTTAATGCCCTTAAGCTTCGCCTGAGCGATATAATCATGGAGGTTGCTGTAAGCGTGGGTGCTGGCGACGGTATGCATATGCAGGTCAACGGGATACATCTTTCTCTCCTCTGCGTTTTTTCCAAAGGATAGCAGTTATCAGCGGCGAATATTAGCAAAAACCCGGCGAATGCCGGGTTTCTCTCAGTAGCCTCGCTGTCTGTCGACCTGTCCGGTCACCGCGTTGCCCTTCTCTATCTCGCTGATGGTATGCGAGATATACGCTACGGCCTCTGCCGGACGCGTCACGGCCGCAACATGTGGCGTCATCGCCACGCGGGGGTGAGCCCAGAGCGGGCTTTCCGCCGGCAGCGGTTCGCGGCTATAAACATCGAGCATTGCGCCTTTCAGCTTACCGCTGTCCAGCGCGTTCAGCAGATCGTCCTCTACAACGTGCACCCCGCGCGCCAGGTTCATCAGGTAGCTCTGGTCAGCCAGCTGGCTGAGGAGCGCACCGTTAATAATGCCAACCGTCTCCGCCGTATTTGGCAGCAGGTTAATGAGGACACGCGTCTGTTTCAGGAACGCGGGGAGTTCGTCCATGCCGGCAAAGCTCTCTACGCCCGGGTAATTCTTGCGGCTGCGGCTCCAGCAGCGCAGCGGGAAGCCCCACGGCGCGAGCGCTTCTGCCACTTTTGAGCCTAATACCCCTGCCCCGAGGATGCCGATGGTAAAATCTTCACGCTGATAGTCCGGGAGCGGTTCCCAGTGGGCCTTCTGCTTAAACGCCTGATAATCGTCGAAGCGGCGGAACCAGTGCAGCACCTGGCTCACGGCATATTCCTGCATCTGCTGGCCCATGCCGGTATCTTCCAGCCGGAACAGGGGAATATCCTCCGCCAGCATTTCCGGGTGTGCCTTCAGCTTACTTAAAATGGAATCCACGCCAGCGCCGAGGGCAAACACCGCCTTCAGCCTGCGCCCCTGAAGCATTTCAACCGGCGGATGCCAGACGAGGGCGTAGTCGGCATGTTCATTATCGCCCCGCTTCCACTCGCGAACGCGTGCGTCAGGCAGTGCAGCCGCGATCGCGTCAATCCAGTAAGCGGTATCAAAAGTGGGGTGATAGAAGATAATATCCATAGTCATTCCTGCCTTTTTTGCGCGGTTTTATTTTCATTTTCAACTGGATTGCCAGCATAACAAATTTAACGGGAAACCGCGTTGCTGATAAAAGAGGCGCTTTTCGCACATTTCGGAATCAGGTTGCCTGAAGTTTGTCTAAACGCGCTAAATTACTGAAAAAGTGAGTTGACGGCAGTACGGCTTTTCCTTACATTAGCGCCCGTCCCGACAACAACGGGATGACAATATGGTGAGGTGTCCGAGTGGCTGAAGGAGCACGCCTGGAAAGTGTGTATACGGCAACGTATCGGGGGTTCGAATCCCCCCCTCACCGCCATATTTAAAGAAGAGCTCGTACGAAAGTACGGGCTTTTTTTTCGCATATTGCACGCCTGTGGGGGGATGAGAATCCCCGACCGGGGTTCGACAACTGGCGCAGCCAGTTGGACAGACTGCGAGCGCAGCGAACAGGCTGCCCGCAGGGCGAGCGAAGCGAGTCAATCCCCCCTCACCGCCATATTTAAAGAAGAGCTCGCATGAAAATGCGGGCTTTTTTTTCGCATATTGCACGCCTGCGGGGGGGATGAGACCCCCCGACCGGGGTTCGACAACTGGCGACAGCCAGTTGGACAGACTGAGAGCGCAGCGAACAGGCTGCCCGCAGGGCGAGCAAAGCGAGTCAATCCCCCCCTCACCGCCATATTTAAAGAAGAGCTCGTACGAAAGTACGGGCTTTTTTTTCATATATTGCAAGCCTGTGGGGGGATGAGAATCCCCGACCGGGGTTCGACAACTGGCGCAGCCAGTTGGACAGACTGCGAGCGCAGCGAACAGGCTGCCCGCAGGGCGAGCGAAGCGAGTCAATCCTCCCCTCACCCTAACCCTCTCCCCAGAGGGGAGAGGGGATAGTTAGGTGCTCGCATTCAGTTGTCCCCCCTGGAACCGTTACTCCTCCACCATCCGGGCATATTCTTCCGTTAGAAAATCCACCAGCGTCCTGACCGACGGCAGTAAACCGCGCCGGGAAGGATATACTGCGTGAATCACTTCCCGTCTTGGCTCCCATGCGTTCAGCACCCGAACCAGTTCCCCTGACGCAAGCTGATCTTTCACCATCAAAATCGGCAGCTGCACCACGCCCACGCCCGCCATCGCCGCTTCCCGCAGCGCCAGCATGTCGGTCGTCACCAGGCGCGGCGTAAAGTGGACCTCTGCTTTCGCCCCCTCCGGCCCGCTCAGATCCCACTTATGCAGGTGCCTGCCGGCCCCCATACTTAACCCCGGCCATTTGCTGAGTTCAGAGGGCATCGACGGGCTACCCATCCGTTCAATCAGGGACGGTCCGGCAACCAGGCAGTGTCCCCTGTCAGCCAGCACCCTTAACACCAAATCGCTGTCGTCAAACGGACGCGGGCGAACGCGGATCGCCACATCCACTCCCTCACCGACCAGATCGACCCGGCGGTTGGTCGCTTCCAGCTGGAGGTTAATCCCCGGATAGCGTGCCATAAACGTTGCCAGCATTGGCCCCACGTGAACGTGCAGTAACGTCACCGGACAGGCGATCCTGACCATACCGCGCGGTTCAGCCTGTAAGGCAGCCACGGCCTCCTCCGCCGCTTCGGCCTCTACCAGCATCGCTTTACAGTGCTGATAAAACGTCTGCCCCACCTCAGTCACCGTAAACTGCCGCGTGGTGCGCTGTATCAACCGAACGCCGAGCCGCTCCTCGAGCTGCGCTATCCGGCGACTCAGTTTGGATTTAGGCTGATCCAGCGCTCGCCCTGCCGCCGCAAACCCACCATGGTCCACCACCTTCACGAACCACACGAAATCATTGAGATCCTGCATATGCCCCCATTGTTCCATTTGAAGAACAGTGAATGTCATTTTCGCTATCTACCGGGATATTAACCCTGAATATAAGCTAATTACATCAACAGAACATCAGGAGTTAATCATGAAAAACGTAACCGGCGTTTATACCGCACCTCGTCCGCACTGGGTCGGCGACGGTTTTCCCGTTCGTTCGATGTTTTCTTACCAGACGCATGGCGAAACGCTAAGCCCGTTTCTGCTGCTGGATTACGCCGGACCTCACGTCTTCCCGGCGGATGGCGTAAAACGCGGCGTGGGCGAGCATCCTCATCGCGGCTTTGAAACGGTCACCATCGTCTACGCCGGTGAGGTAGAGCATCGTGACTCCACCGGCATAGGCGGCGTAATTGGCCCGGGAGACGTGCAGTGGATGACGGCTGGCGCAGGCATTCTGCACGAGGAGTTCCACTCCGGCGCGTTCGCGCAGAAAGGCGGCGAACTGAAAATGATGCAGCTGTGGGTCAACCTGCCCGCCAAAGACAAGATGGCGACGCCGGGCTACCAGAGCATCACTCGGGCGGATATCCCGTCGGTTACCCTGCCGGATAACAGCGGAACGCTACGCGTCATCGCTGGCCGCTATGAAGATGTGACCGGCCCGGCTCATACCTTCTCGCCGCTGAACGTGTGGGATCTCTCGCTGAATCAGGGCAGCCATCTGACGCTCCATCAGCCAGAGGGCTGGAGCGCGGCGCTGGTTGTCGTTGAGGGCAGCGTGACGGTAAATGGCGCCACGCCGGCGGGTGAAGCGCAGCTGGTCGTGCTAAGCCAGAGCGGTGACAAGCTGCATCTCGAAGCCAGCAGCGACGCGAAGGTGCTGCTGATGGCCGGGGAGCCGCTGAATGAACCGATTGTCGGCTATGGCCCGTTTGTGATGAACAGTAAAACCGAAATCGCCGAGGCAATTCGCGATTTCAACTCCGGCCGCTTTGGCCAGATCTGAACGTAATAAAGGAGCGCATTATGTCTACCCCTGCAAACTTCAACGGTGCACGTCCCGTTATTGACGTAAATGATGCAGTCATGCTGCTTATCGATCACCAGAGCGGGCTGTTCCAGACCGTTGGCGACATGCCAATGCCCGAGCTGCGCGCCCGTGCGGCGGCGCTGGCAAAAATTGCCTCGCTGGCGAAGCTCCCGGTGATCACCACGGCGTCGGTGCCACAGGGACCAAACGGCCCGCTTATCCCGGAGATCCACGCCAACGCGCCGCACGCGCAGTACGTTGCGCGTAAGGGTGAGATCAACGCCTGGGATAACCCGGAGTTTGTGGCGGCGGTAAAAGCCACGGGGCGTAAAACGCTGATTATCGCGGGCACTATCACCAGCGTCTGCATGGCTTTTCCCTCTATCAGCGCGGTGGCGGATGGCTACAAAGTGTTTGCGGTAATAGATGCGTCTGGCACCTACAGCAGGATGGCCCAGGAGATCACTCTTGCCCGCGTGGTGCAGGCAGGCGTGGTGCCGATGGATACGGCAGCCGTTGCTTCCGAGATTCAGCGGACATGGAATCGTGAAGATGCGGCTGAATGGGCTGAGGTTTACACGCATATCTTCCCGGCCTACCAGCTGCTCATCGAAAGCTACGGCAAAGCGCAGGACGTGGTGAAAAACAGCGAAGTGCTCGATTCACAGCGTTAATCCTACGCTGTGCGGCAAAAGCTGATTAAGGCTTAACCGAACAGGCACGAATGCAGAAAATCTGCTTGACCGTTCTGGCGCAACTCCCTATAGTAGCGCCCCGTTGCCCCCCAAGCGGTCAGGCAGCAAAACAATATGGTGAGGTGTCCGAGTGGCTGAAGGAGCACGCCTGGAAAGTGTGTATACGGCAACGTATCGGGGGTTCGAATCCCCCCCTCACCGCCATATTTTAAGAAGAGCTCGTACGAAAGTACGGGCTTTTTTTTCGCATATAGCACGCCTGTGGGGGGGATGAGAACCCCCGACCGGGGTTCGACAACTGGCGACAGCCAGTTGGACAGACTGAGAGCGCAGCGAACAGGCTGCCCGCAGGGCGAGCGAAGCGAGTCAATCCCCCCCCGGTGCGAACTCAGCCGCCTCACTTATAAAAAAGCCCGTGCGTTGGCACGGGCTTTTTTATTTTAATCCTCAGCTATTCAACTTCCCTGCCGGCTGCTTTCCTTCAGGAGATGCGACCTGCCCAGGCTGAGCACCCCCCTCATCCCTGCGCTCCCCCAGCCAGTAATCCGCATTTTTGATCCCAAGCCGAACCGGATCAAACTGCGGATCAAGCCCCTGCGCGTTCTGGGTTTCATAATCCTTCAGGCTGGCAAAGGCTTTTTTATGCAGGAGGACAATGGCAATAATGTTGAGCCATGCCATCAGCCCTACCCCGATATCCCCTAATCCCCATGCCAGATCCGCGGTGCGGATTGTGCCATATACCGTGGACGCCATCAGACATAATTTAAGCAGGAATGTCAGCCACGGGCGGTGAATTTTACGGTTGATGTAGGCGATATTGGTTTCGGCGATATAGTAATAGGCAATGATGGTGGTGAAGGCAAAGAAGAACAGCGCGATAGCGACAAAGTAATTGCCAAAGCCCGGCATCATACTTTCCATCGCCGTCTGCACATAGCCGGGACCGGCCGCGACGCCCGAAATACCGGTATAAAGCGCCGCGCCGTCAACGCCCTGGACATTATACAGCCCGGTGATCAGCAGCATAAATCCGGTCGCGGAGCAGACAAACAGCGTATCGATATAAACGGAGAATGCCTGAACCAGCCCCTGCTTCACCGGATGGCTCACTGCCGCCGCCGAGGATGCATGCGGTCCGGTACCCTGCGCCGCCTCGTTGGAATATACGCCGCGCTTAACGCCCCACATAATAGCCTGGCCCAGGATTGCACCAAACCCCGCTTCGAGGCCGAAGGCACTTTTCCAGATCAGCAGAATAACGGAAGGCAGTTTTTCAATATTGATGGCGATAATAACGCAGGCAACAATAATATAGCCGAGTGCCATAAACGGAACCACCATGCTGCTAAAGCTGGCGATCCTTTTCACACCGCCGAAAATAATGAAGCTTAACAGCACAGCCAGCAATGCTGCCGTGACGTTTGGGTTAAGGCCGAAGGCAATATCCAGGCTGGCGGCAATGGAGTTTGCCTGAACGCCCGGCAGTAATAATCCGCAGGAGAAAATGGTGACGATAGCAAATAACCATGCGTACCACTTTACCCCCAGCCCTTTCTCAATATAAAAGGCGGGGCCACCACGATATTCACCGTTAATTTTTTCTTTATATACCTGCCCTAACGTGGACTCTACAAATGCAGAGCTGGCGCCCAAAAACGCCACTACCCACATCCAGAAAAGCGCGCCCGGCCCACCAAAGGTAATGGCGGTGGCCACACCGGCTATGTTCCCGGTACCCACGCGCCCCGCCAGCGTCATCGTCAGCGCCTGAAACGACGATACGCCGGCATCGGTAGCCCCACCCTGAAACATAAGGGTAATCATATGTTTTATATGGCGTAACTGCAGAAAACGACTACGCAGTGAAAAATAGAGGCCAACACCCAGACATAAAAAAATTAACGCCGGGCTCCAGATAACACCGTTAATTGCACTAACCAGTTCGTTCATGTATGACCCTCAGCGTGATGTGCCAGGGAAAATGCTCCCCTGGTGTATTTCTTCTTAGAATTGTGTTTGAACAAGTACGAAACATAGATAATTAACCAGAAGACACCAACTTAATTTTTACGCTTTAGCAATGTTCTGTGACAACATTCACGTTTAAATTTAGCGCAACAATTAGCACGATCATTATATTCACAGATATTTTGTGGGTATTATAAATACATATCACACTTCTGCGCTTTTTATAAAACCGACCTCCGCAAAATAATACGTAAACCCCGCCCCGTTCGACAGGAAATTAATATGAGCTAAGCGGAGAATTATATTATAAAGGGAATAAGCGAAGCTTCCCGGCATTATGCCGGGAAGGAATGGCTCAGAAAGTGAAATGATGAAGCTTTGCCTTAATCGGAATAAACTTCCAGCGTGCGTTGACACAGCGCCGAGCGGACGCAGTCCTCTTTGGTAAAGCGAACAACGCCTATCATTTCATCTTCCTCAAAACGTGACATGGCATCGCTGAGGCCGGACTTAACGCCCGACGGCAGGTCACACTGGGTAATATCGCCATTGACGATAACCGTCACGTTCTCCCCGAGGCGCGTTAAAAACATCTTCATTTGCGCAGCGGTCACGTTCTGAGCCTCGTCAAGAATAACGACCGCATTTTCAAATGTACGTCCGCGCATATAGGCGAACGGCGCGATTTCCACCTTGCCAATCTCTGGCCGCAGGCAGTACTGCATAAAGGAAGCGCCCAGCCGCTTCACCAGCACGTCATAGACGGGCCTGAAGTACGGGGCAAACTTCTCCGAAATATCGCCGGGCAGGAAGCCAAGATCTTCATCAGCCTGCAGTACCGGACGGGTCACGATGATCCGTTCCACGTCCTTATGAATCAGCGCCTCCGCCGCTTTGGCGGCGCTGATCCACGTTTTCCCGCATCCGGCTTCCCCGGTTGCAAAGATGAGCTGTTTACTCTCGATAGCATTCAGGTAGTGCGCCTGAGCTTCATTTCGCGCCACAATTGGCGATGCATCGCGGCTATCCCGCGCCATGCCAATGGATTCTACGCCGCTCATCTGCACAAGCGAGGTGACCGATTCTTCTTCACGCTGCTTATGGCTACGTGAATCCCGTCTCAGCACACGTTTTGCTTCACGACGAGCTTTGATCACTGCTTTTTGTCTTCCCATGGATAGCACCTTGAGTTGTTGGTATTCATCACACGCGCCAGCGTCGGCACGATTATGCGCACGAACATCAGAGGGTTGGCTTCCTTGTAAGCCATTGCTTGCATTACCGGATGACGATACAGAACGGCTACGCGCACCGCTATGCACGTCGGTAGAAACAGGTTTTTGAGGTGAAGGGGAGATTGTAGTGGTGAGGAAATCGCTGCCGGAGTCTGAGCCTCCGCGCCGGGTGCTGCGGTTGATGTGTTTACCTTGTCCAGTACAGGACGCAACCATTCGCGATCTCCATAGTGAGTAACATCACTGCCGGGAACTACCGCTGTCTTATCTTAAGTACATCAGGCTTTATCATAAACGCAACATTTATTTTACCTGAATGCAACTTTTCAGACTGCCCCTACATGGAAAATCAGTCTCATATAGAAATATTACAGAAATATAACAATAAGATAGTCTATGGAAAAAATAATGTCCCTGCGAACGGTCGCAGGGACGATTATCAGGCTTCAATCAGCCCTTGTGCGAGATACGCGTTCCCGTCGCGCGGGCCAGGCAGGGCAAAGAAATAGCCGCCACCGATGGGCTTAATATACTCCTCCAGCGCTTCGCCGTTCAGCCGCTTCTGTACGGTGAGAAACCCTTTCTCAAGATCGTGCTGATAGCAGACAAACAACAGCCCCATATCAAGCTGCCCGGAGTTGGTCACCCCCAGCGAATAGCTGTAGCCCCTGCGCTTCATCAGGCTGGACTGCGTCTCTCTGGTGCGCGGATTGGCGAGGCGAATGTGGCTGTCCAGCGCGATGACATCGCCATCCGGATCGCGGGCATAGTCAGGCTCATCGTGCTCACTCTTCATGCCCAGCGGTGCGCCGGTCTGCTTGTCGCGACCAAAGATAGTCTGCTGCTCCTTTAGCGGCGTGCGGTCCCAGAACTCCACGTGGAACTGAATGATACGGACAGCCTGATAGCTGCCGCCCACCGCCCAGGCCGGTTCGCCCTGGTCCGCCGTAACCCACACCACGCTGTCCATCAGCGCGCCATTGCTGCTGTCCGGGTTTGCGGTGCCGTCCCTGAAGCCCAGCAGGTTGACCGGCGTCTCTTTGCCTTTGCTGCGCGCCGCGTGGTCAGAGATAAACCCTTCCCGCTTCCAGCGCACGCTCAGCAGATCCGGAGCGTGCTTGATGATATCGCGCAGGGCGTGGATCACCGTGTCCTGGGTATTGGCGCAGATCTGCAACAGCAGATCGCCGTGGCACAGCGCCGCGTCAAGGGAATCATTCGGGAAACGCGTCATTTTTTGCAGCGCTTTCGGCTTCTGCTTCGCCAGCCCGTAACGGTCATCAAACAGCGATGCCCCTACCGAGACGGTGATGGTCAGGTTATCGGGCGCAATAAACGCGCCGAGAATACCGGAATCCATCGGCGGCAGGCGCGGATTGGGCGTTTCCGGCGCCGGGCCGCCCGCGGTAAGAAAGGCGATGCGCGCGGTCAGCAGCCTGAACAGGCGCTCAAGGTCGGCCCTATCGCTCGCCAGGGAATCAAACGCCACCAGCATCATGGAAGCCTGCTGCGGCGTCAGGATCCCCGCCTGGTGCTCGCCGTAAAACGGCTGCGTTTCCATACGCGCATCCGGCGACAGCGTGCCCGGCGCGCTTTGCGGTTTGGCCGCATGCGCCACGGGACAGCCCCCCGTCAGGGCAAGCGCGCCGCCCAGCGCCCCAGCCCCTTTCAGTAAACGACGGCGGGAAGGCTCCGCGACGTCGTACTCGTCATGCTTGTTCAACGCGCTTAGTCCAGCCCCAGCACGCCACGCAGCAGGGAGAGATCTTCCGCCAGCGTGGTAATTGGGCCTTTCAGCGCGTTACGATCGGCATCGGTCAGCTTATCGTACGTTTCAAACCCGTCTCTGGTGCGGTATTTCGCCAGGATAGCGTCCACTTTTTTGAAGTTGGCATCCACCTTCGCCAGCAGCTCGCCGTTCTCTTTTTGCAGCTGAGGACGCAGCAGATCGACAATTTTCTGCGCGCCGTCAACGTTCGCCTGGAAATCCCACAGGTCGGTGTGGCTGTAGCGATCTTCTTCCCCGCTGATTTTGCTCGCGGCGACTTCTTCTATCAGCCCCGCCGCGCCGCCAACCACCTTCGACGGCGGGAAGGCCAGCTCGCTGATGCGTTTTTGCAGCTCCAGCACGTCGGTGTTCAGCTGTTCGGCGTATTTCTCCATCACTTTGGTGGAGTTATCGCCAAACAGGGCTTTTTCCAGACGGTGGAAGCCGGTGAATTTCGGGTCGGCGGCCTTCTGCTCATAGTCGTCTTCACGGGCATCGATGCTGCCGTCAAGGTCAGAGAACAGCTCGGCAATCGGCTCGATGCGCTCGTAGTGCTGTCGGGTTGGCGCATACAGGGATTTTGCTTTTTCGATATCCCCCGCCTTCACCGCGTCGGTAAAGGCCTTGGTGCCCGCCGCCAGATCCGCCGTCTCTTTGGTAACGTAGGCTTTATAGGCGGTAATGGCGTCGCCCAGGCTCAGTAAGGCCGTGCCTTTGGCGGCGTCCGCCGTGGCTGCACCTTTAACAATCAGCTTGCCCTTAGGGTTAGTCAGCAGGCCGCAGGTCATTTCGTACTCACCCGGCTGGAGGCTGGCGGTCATCTTCTGGCTGAAGCCCGGCGCGATATTCTCACGCTCTTCCACCACCATCACGCCCTTCAGGATCTCCCACTCCAGCGCCTTCTGGCTGTGGTTCTGAATAATAAACTGGGTTTTGCCGCTGTTAACCGTGATGGTCATCGGTTCGCACTGCTTATCGGTTACGGTCACTTTAACCTGTGGAATATCCGCAGCCTGCGCCGCGAATGCGGACGCAATCAGCGCCGCCACACCAGCCCGTAACGTACTACGACGAAATTGAATTGCCATGGTCCTTCCCTTTTAAAGTATGTTGTAACTAACCGATACGCGTCAGGATGCGGTACGCGACGTCTGAGCGCCGGGGCGTGCTGGCATGAAAAACAGCACCAGCGCCGGAATGAGGTAGATAAAGTACATCGCCACTTCGCTGACGCTCGGCGTTTCCTGATAGCCGAAGATGCCTTCGAGCAGGGTGCCGGTCAGTGAATGGGTGGAGAGGACGTTGCTGAAATCGAACGCCACGTCCTGGAAGTGGTTCCACAGCCCCGCCTCGTGGAAGGCGCGGATCGCGCCTGCCGCCAGCCCGGCTGCTACCAGCAGGATAAAGAGGCTGGTCCACCTGAAGAACGCGCCGAGGTTCAGGCGAATGCCGCCCCAGTAAAGCAGGAAGCCCAGCACCACGGCGGAGGCAAGCCCCAGCACGGCGCCCAGCGGCGGCCAGATGCCAACGTCCTGCTGGAACGCCGCCAGCAGAAAGAACACGGACTCCAGGCCTTCACGCGCAACGGCAAAAAAGACCATCAGAATCAGCGCCCAGCCGTGGTTGCCGCTTTTTTGCAGCGCGTTATCCACCGCCTGCTCCAGCTGAACCTTCACGTTGCGCGAGACTTTGCGCATCCAGAACACCATCCAGGTGAGGATGAACACCGCAATCACGGCGACGATGCCCTCAAACAGCTCCTGCTCTTTCTGGGGAAACTCGCCGGTAGTTTCGTTGATGAGGATCCCGAGCCCCAGGCAGAGCGCCGCGGCGAGGAAAACGCCAACCCACATCGCGCCAATCCAGCGTCCACGCTGGGTACGCTTCAGGTAACTGGCGATAAGGCTGACGATCAGGGCCGCTTCAAGGCCTTCACGTAACATAATGAGAAAAGGAACAAACATGCAGACACCTTTAAATGTTTATCTCGGTCAACTCATGCAAAGAAAAGTAAATTCTTGTGATAGTGATTATCATTACGAAAACAAGAAAAACAAGCGAAATGTAGGGCGTTTTGATGACCAGATGTAAACGCATCGCCGGGTAATCATTCGCAGGGAAACCGTTTTGTTCAGAAGATATAACAAAAATGTTCGTTTACGGTTAACCGCCGCTATGGCTAAATGTCCGCCTCGAAAACCAACTGAAAAAAAACCATGTTTAAGATTGTCCATTTCCTGCTGGCGCTGGTGATTATTCTTGCGCTTGCCTGGCTGGTGAGTTTCGACCGCCGAAAAATTCGTATCCGCTTTGTTTTACAGCTGATCGTCATTGAAATCGCGCTGGCATTCTTTTTTCTGCACGCGGAAAGCGGCCTGTTCATTATTAAATACGTCTCCGGCTTCTTTGAATCGCTGCTGAAATTCGCTGCCGAAGGGACTAATTTTGTCTTTGGCGGGATGGGCGATAAAGGGCTGGCGTTCATTTTCCTTGGCGTGCTCTGCCCCATTATTTTTATCTCGGCCCTGATTGGTATTCTTCAGCACTGGCGCATTCTGCCGATCTTTATTCGGATCATCGGGACGCTGCTGTCAAAACTTAACGGCATGGGCAAGCTGGAGTCGTTTAATGCGGTGAGCTCGCTTATCCTCGGCCAGTCGGAAAATTTCATTGCCTACAAGGGCGTGCTGGGCGATCTCTCCTCTCGCCGCCTCTTTACCATGGCGGCAACGGCGATGTCGACGGTCTCCCTGTCGATCGTCGGCGCCTATATGACCATGCTCGACGCCAAATTTGTCGTCGCGGCGCTGATTCTGAATATGTTCAGCACCTTTATTATTCTCTCGGTTATTAACCCGGCGCGCCCGGAAGCCGAGCCGGATATCAAACTGGAAAAGCTGCATGAGTCTCAGAGCTTCTTCGAAATGCTGGGCGAGTATATTCTGGCAGGCTTTAAGGTAGCGATGATTATTCTGGCGATGCTGATTGGCTTTATCGCCCTTATCAGCGCCGTTAACGCCCTCTTCTCCAGCGTATTCGGCATGAGCTTCCAGCAGATTCTGGGCTACGTTTTCTATCCGCTGGCGTGGCTGGTCGGTATTCCGCTGAGCGATGCCTTAAGCGCGGGCAGTATTATGGCAACCAAGCTGGTGGCGAATGAATTTGTGGCGATGATTGAGCTGCAAAAAATTGCCCATCAGATGTCGCCGCGCGGGCTGGGTATTTTGTCGGTGTTCCTGGTGTCGTTTGCTAACTTCGCCTCTATCGGCATTGTTGCCGGGGCCATTAAGGGACTGAACGAGCAGCAGGGCAACGTGGTCTCGCGGTTTGGTTTACGCCTGGTGTACGGCGCGACGCTGGTGAGCCTGCTGTCGGCGAGCTTTGCGGGGCTGGTGCTGTAAGCGAAAACGGCGGCTGAGGCCGCCGTTTTTGATTCAGAACTGCACGCACGCCGGCAAATCGACCCGCATTACCGACTCCTGCGCGAAGCGGGATTTATAGATCCCGCGCAGCGCTTCAATATTCGTCTCGCTCTGGGCATCTTTTGCGTGGATCAGCATCAGCGCCTTGCTCGGCTCGCGGGCCACCTTCCCGTCGTTCCCCAGCCACTGCCCGCGCGCGCCCATCACCGTTAAGCCGTCGCGAAAGCGCGGCGTCACGTCCCGGTCAACGAACTGCTGCCACTCGCTGGCGGTGATTTGCGCCCCGGCCGGGCGATTCAGCCCGAAATAGAGCGTGGTCTGCTGCATCTGGTTTTCCGCCTTGCAGGTTTCAGCTGGCGCGCGCTGCGAGGGTGCATTACAGCCCGCCAGCATCACTAATGCTGCCACCATTAACCCTGTTTTCATCATCATTTATCATCTCGCACTGGTGAGCGGTCTATCCCCTCTCCCCTGTGGGGAGAGGGTCAGGGTGAGGGGGTATGTATTACTCAGCCTGAAGCTTAGCTGGCGGTGCAGAGTGATAGTGCGCGTCCGCTTCAGCAAAGCGTTTTTGCATCGCGGCAGACGGCGCTTTACCCAGCAGGCTGAATACCACAATCCCGATGCTGCCGAAGATGAAGCCCGGAATGATTTCATACAGCCCCAGCCACGCGAACTGTTTCCAGACGATGACGGTAACCGCGCCGATAATCATCCCCGCCAGCGCGCCGTTGCGGGTCATGCGTGACCACAGCACGGAGAACAGCACCACCGGACCAAACGCGGCGCCAAAGCCTGCCCAGGCGTAGCTTACCAGGCCCAGCACGCGGTTCTCCGGGTTCGCCGCCAGGGCGATGGCAATCAGCGCCACCAGCAGCACCATAAAGCGCCCTACCCATACCAGCTCTTTCTGGCTTGCGCCCTTGCGCAGGAAGGCCTTGTAAAGATCTTCCGTGATGGCGCTGGAGCACACCAGCAGCTGGCAGCTCAGGGTGGACATCACCGCCGCCAGGATGGCGGAGAGCAGAATACCGGCAATCCACGGGTTAAACAGGATCTGCGCCAGCTCGATGAACACGCGCTCGGCGTTCTGATTCACCGCGCCCGCCTGTGCCGGGTTGTTATTGAAGTAGGCAATGCCGAAGAAGCCGACCGCGCACGCGCCCGTCAGGCACAGGATCATCCACGTCATGCTGATGCGGCGCGCGTGAACGATGGTGTGGTGGGAATCCGCCGCCATAAAGCGCGCCAGAATGTGCGGCTGACCGAAGTAGCCCAGCCCCCAGCCCATCAGGGAGACGATGGCCACGAAGTTCAGCCCTTTCAGCATGTCGACGTTTTCGATGCTCTTCTGCTTGATGACTTCGAGCGATTCGCCAAAGCCGCCGACGGTGAAAATCACAATCACCGGGGTCAGGATCAGGGCGAAAATCATCAGGCTCGCCTGCACGGTATCGGTCCAGCTTACCGCCAGGAATCCGCCCACGAAGGTATAGAGGATAGTCGCGGCCGCACCGGCCCACAGCGCCGTTTCATAGCTCATGCCGAAGGTGCTTTCAAACAGACGCGCGCCCGCCACGATGCCGGAGGCACAGTAGATGGTGAAGAACAGCAGAATAACTACCGCGGAGATAATGCGCAGAACGCGGCTGTTATCTTCAAAGCGTCCGGTGAAGTAGTCCGGCAGCGTCAGGGCGTTGTTGTTGGCTTCGGTGTGCACGCGCAGACGGCCTGCCACTAGCTTCCAGTTGATCCACGCGCCGACGGTCAGGCCGATGGCGATCCAGCTTTCGGAGATGCCGGAGATGAAAATCGCGCCCGGCAGGCCCATCAGCAGCCAGCCGCTCATGTCGGATGCGCCCGCAGAAAGCGCGGTTACCATCGGGCCTAAGCTGCGCCCGCCCAGTATGTAGTCGTCAAAGTTTTTAGTGGAACGCCACGCCAAAAACCCTATCAGGATCATGCCAAAAATATAAACGAGAAATGTCACCAGCATCGGTGTGCTAATAGCCATTCAAATTCTCCAAAATGTCGAGCGACAGCCGTCCGGGCTGCCTTGTTATGTCATCACCGGAACGTAGTGATGTGTGTATGTGTTTCCGTTGGGCGCGCTATCCTGCCGTATACGCCTCCCACTGACAAACGATTTAACACTGCATTTACATGAATTTCATCCCTGGTTTTATACGTCTTTCCTATAGGTTGCACTCGCTCACGCTTTTACGGGTTGCACCTTTAAAAAGTGTTAAGCACCGCATAAAAACTGGGCCCGACAACATCGACCGGTGCGTTTTCTCAGCTAACTAATCGTTAACAATCCATTCATTTTCCAGCTTGCAGACCAGGTCACATTTAACACGGTTGCACAAAGTTGCAACATAGTGGATATTTCACGCTATCTACAGAACGCTATTACAGAACAACAGGAGTTTTGGCATGGGGATGACCACCATGGGGGTTAAGCTTGATGACGCGACCCGCGAACGGATTAAAAACGCGGCGACCCGCATTGACCGCACGCCGCACTGGTTAATCAAGCAGGCGATTTTTAACTATCTGGAAAGGCTGGAGAGCGAAGACGGTCTGCCGGAGCTGCCTGCCCTGCTGGCGGGCGCAGCGAACGAAAGCGAAGACGCCGCGACGGCTGTTGAAGAGAACCATCAGCCGTTCCTCGAATTTGCCGAGCAGATCCTGCCCCAGTCCGTCAGCCGCGCTGCCATTACCGGAGCCTACCGTCGAGCCGAAACCGATGCCGTGCCGATGCTGCTGGAGCAGGCCCGCCTGCCGGAAGCCATTGCCGCCCGGGCGCACAGCCTGGCGTACCAGCTGGCCGACAAGCTGCGTAACCAGAAAACCGCAAGCGGCCGCGCCGGGATGGTGCAGGGCCTGCTGCAGGAGTTCTCCCTCTCCTCACAGGAAGGCGTGGCGCTGATGTGCCTGGCCGAGGCGCTGCTGCGTATCCCCGATAAGGCTACCCGCGATGCGCTGATCCGCGACAAAATCAGCAACGGCAACTGGCACTCCCACATTGGCCGCAGCCCGTCGCTGTTCGTCAACGCCGCCACCTGGGGCCTGCTGTTTACCGGCAAGCTGGTCTCCACCCATAACGAAGCCAACCTGTCACGCTCCCTGAACCGCATCATCGGCAAGAGCGGCGAGCCGCTGATCCGCAAGGGCGTGGACATGGCGATGCGCCTGATGGGCGAGCAGTTCGTTACCGGAGAAACCATCGCCGAAGCGCTGGCTAACGCACGCAGGCTGGAAGACAAAGGCTTCCGCTACTCCTACGACATGCTGGGCGAAGCAGCGCTGACCGCCGCCGACGCGCAGGCCTATATGGTCTCCTATCAGCAGGCAATCCACGCCATCGGCAAAGCGTCCAACGGTCGCGGTATTTATGAAGGCCCCGGTATTTCCATTAAGCTTTCCGCCCTGCACCCGCGCTACAGCCGCGCGCAGTACGACCGGGTGATGGAAGAGCTGTACCCGCGCCTGAAGTCCCTGACCCTGCTGGCCCGCCAGTACGACATTGGCATTAACATCGACGCCGAAGAGGCCGACCGCCTGGAGATCTCCCTCGATCTGCTGGAAAAACTCTGCTTCGAGCCGGAGCTGGCCGGCTGGAACGGCATTGGCTTCGTTATCCAGGCCTACCAGAAGCGCTGCCCGTTCGTCATTGATTACCTGATTGACCTGGCCAGCCGCAGCCGTCGCCGCCTGATGATCCGTCTGGTGAAAGGCGCGTACTGGGACAGCGAAATCAAGCGCGCCCAGATGGAGGGCCTGGAAGGCTATCCGGTTTACACCCGCAAGGTCTACACCGACGTCTCCTATCTCGCCTGTGCGAAAAAGCTGCTCGGCGTGCCGAACCTGATTTATCCGCAGTTCGCCACCCACAACGCCCACACCCTGGCGGCGATCTACAGCCTGGCGGGACAGAACTACTATCCGGGACAGTACGAGTTCCAGTGCCTGCACGGCATGGGTGAACCGCTGTACGAGCAGGTGACCGGTAAAGTGGCCGACGGCAAGCTGAACCGCCCGTGCCGTATCTATGCTCCGGTAGGCACTCACGAAACCCTGCTCGCGTACCTGGTGCGTCGCCTGCTGGAAAACGGCGCGAACACCTCCTTCGTTAACCGCATCGCCGACACCACCCTGCCGCTGGACGAGCTGGTGGCCGATCCGGTGCAGGCGGTTGAAAAAATGGCGGCGCAGGAAGGCCAGATTGGCCTGCCGCATCCGAAGATTGCCCTGCCGCGCGAGCTGTATGGCGCAGGCCGCGTCAACTCGGCGGGCCTGGATCTGGCGAACGAACACCGTCTGGCGTCGCTCTCCTCTGCCCTGCTCAACAGCGCGCTGCAGAAATGGCAGGCCAAACCGATCCTTGAGCACTCCGTTGAGGACGGCGACATGCAGCCGGTGATCAACCCGGCCGAGCCGAAGGATATCGTCGGCTACGCGCGTGAAGCGACCGAAGCGGAAGTGGACCAGGCGCTGGAGAGCGCGGTAAACAACGCGCCAATCTGGTTTGCCACCCCGCCGCAGGAGCGCGCCGCGATTCTGGAGCGTGCCGCGGTGCTGATGGAAGATCAGATGCAGTCGCTCATCGGCATTCTGGTGCGCGAGGCGGGTAAAACCTTCAGCAACGCCATCGCCGAAGTGCGCGAAGCGGTCGACTTCCTCCACTACTACGCCGGTCAGGTGCGCGATGATTTCGACAACGAAACGCACCGCCCGCTCGGCCCGGTGGTCTGTATCAGCCCGTGGAACTTCCCGCTGGCGATCTTCACCGGCCAGATTGCCGCCGCGCTTGCCGCAGGCAACAGCGTGCTGGCAAAACCGGCGGAGCAAACGCCGCTGATTGCCGCGCAGGGCATCAATATCCTGCTGGAAGCGGGCGTGCCGGCGGGCGTGGTCCAGCTGCTGCCGGGCCGCGGTGAAACCGTCGGCGCCAGGCTGACGTCCGATAACCGGGTGCGCGGCGTGATGTTTACCGGCTCCACCGAGGTGGCCTCCCTGCTGCAGCGCAACATTGCTACCCGTCTGGATGCGCAGGGCCGTCCAACGCCGCTCATCGCCGAAACCGGCGGCATGAACGCCATGATCGTTGACTCCTCTGCCCTCACCGAGCAGGTGGTGGTTGACGTGCTGGCCTCCGCGTTCGACAGCGCCGGTCAGCGCTGCTCCGCCCTGCGCGTGCTGTGCCTGCAGGACGACGTGGCGGACCACACGCTGAAGATGCTGCGCGGCGCAATGGCCGAATGCCGCATGGGCAACCCGGGCCGTCTCACCACCGACATCGGGCCGGTGATCGACGCGGAAGCCAAAGCCAATATCGAAAACCATATTCAGACCATGCGCGCCAAGGGCCGTCCGGTGTTCCAGGCGGTGCGCGAGAACAGCGAAGATGCCCGCGAATGGCAGACCGGCACCTTCGTGCCGCCTACGCTGATTGAGCTGGCGAGCTTCGACGAGCTGAAAAAAGAGGTCTTTGGTCCGGTGCTGCACGTGGTGCGCTACAGCCGCAACAGCCTCAACGAGCTGATCGACCAGATCAACGCCTCCGGCTACGGCCTGACGCTCGGCGTGCATACGCGTATCGACGAAACCATCGCGCAGGTTACCGGCAACGCCAAAGTCGGCAACCTGTACGTCAACCGCAACATGGTCGGCGCGGTCGTGGGCGTGCAGCCGTTCGGCGGTGAAGGCCTCTCCGGCACCGGTCCGAAGGCAGGCGGCCCGCTCTACCTGTATCGCCTGCTGGCGAACCGCCCGGAAAACGCGCTGGGCGTGACGCTGGCGCGCCAGGACGCTGACTATCCGGTGGATGCGCAGGTGAAAGCCGTGCTGACCCAGCCGCTGGAGGCGCTCGTTAAGTGGGCAGAAAATCGCCCTGAACTGCGTGCCGTTGCTCAGCAGTACGGCGAGCTGGCGCAGGCCGGTACCCAGCGTCTGCTGCCGGGTCCAACCGGCGAGCGCAACACCTGGACGCTGATGCCGCGCGAGCGCGTGCTGTGCGTGGCGGATAACGAGCAGGACGCCCTGGTGCAGCTGGCTGCCGCGACGGCTACCGGCTGTGAGGTGCTGTGGCCGGAAGATGCCCTGCATCGCGATCTCGCTAAGCAGCTGCCGAAAGCGGTCTCGGCCCGCATTCGCTTTGCCAAGGCCGACGCGCTGCTGGCCCAGCCGTTTGACGCGGTGATCTACCACGGCGACTCCGACCAGCTGCGCGAACTGTGCGAGCAGGTCGCGGCCCGCAGCGGGGCGATTGTTTCGGTGCAGGGCTTTGCGCGCGGGGAAACCAACCTGCTGCTGGAGCGCCTGTATGTGGAACGTTCGCTCAGCGTCAATACCGCGGCGGCAGGCGGTAACGCCAGCCTGATGACAATCGGCTAACGCTGTGCTAATAAGGCTCCGGAGACGGAGCCTTATTTTATTGGGGAGAGTATGAAACGATTTCTTATCGCAGGGGCAGCCCTGCTGCTGAGCGCCAGCGCGCTGGCCGACGAGTGCGGCAACGCGACCACCCAGGCTGAACTAAACGCCTGTAGCGCGCAGCAGTACCAGGCCGCGGATAAAAAGCTTAACGAGACGTATCAGGCCGCCATCAAGCGCGCGGCAGCGCCCCAGCGCGACCTGCTTAAAAAGGCGCAGCAGGCGTGGATTACCCTGCGCGACGCGGACTGCGCGTTTATCGGCTCGGGTACGGAAGGCGGAAGCGTTCAGCCAATGATCGTGAGCCAGTGTCTGGCTGAGAAAACCGTAGAGCGCGAAGCGTTCCTCGCCTCGCTGATCCAGTGTGAAGAGGGCGACTTAAGCTGTCCCCTCACCCCGGCCCTCTCCCCATAGGGGCGAGGGAGAAAAGACAGCACAGAACAGTCCCCTCTCCCCTTGGGAGAGGGTGAGGGAAACTAGCGCACGCGGATCCCTTCGATAATCATCCGCTGCACGTTTTCGAGGGTGCTCTGGAAAAACGCCTCGTCCTGGAGCGTTTTTCCGGTTACCGCCTCAACCTGGGCCGCGAAGTCAGCGTAGTGCTGGGTTGAGGCCCAAATCATAAAGATCAGGTGCTGCGGATCGACGGGGGCCAGCTTGCCGCTGGCGACCCAACCGGCAATAATCGCCGATTTATCGTCCACCAGCTGCTTTAAATCTCCCGTCAGCTCGGCCTGCAGCAGCGGCGCGCCCTGCAGCATCTCCAGACAGAACAGCCGCGAGGCCTGCGGATAATCGCGCGATACCTCCAGCTTCAGGCGAATGTATTCCCCGATTGCCACCAGCGGAGCCAGCTCTTCGCGAAACGCCTTAAGCGGCGCAAGCCAGATATCCAGGATCTGCTGCATCACGGCCACGTACAGCGCCTCTTTCGACGGGTAGTAGTAGAGCAGATTGGTTTTGGACACCCCGGCCTGCTCCGCCACCTGTTCAAGGCGCGTGCCGTGAATGCCAAACTGCGAAAACGTCTCCAGCGCGGCGCTGAGGATCGCCTGCTTCTTGGCGCTCACCGCCTGCGAACGTTTACCGGGTGTTTTCACTGCGCCTTGCGTCATTTCCGCTCTCCATTTTCTTTTCTGCGCTCAGCATAGCAAAAGCCCCGTCTCGCCACGACCCTGTGCACCCCCATCGCGCATGAGTGCCTGTTTTGTGTGCAATGTTTTTGACCATTCAGTCCACATTTAACCGTATCAAACCATCAACCCGTGATTAACACATTAATAACATAGCCATTTTCAAAACTGGCACTCCCTTTGCAAAACCCACTCTACACCTGCGACGTAATGAAGAGAGGTTCGTGATGAAAATTGGCGTATTTGTACCGATCGGCAACAACGGCTGGCTTATCTCGACCACTGCCCCGCAGTACATGCCGAGCTTTGAGCTGAACAAAGCCATCGTGCAGAAGGCGGAGCACTACCATTTCGACTTTGCGCTCTCGATGATCAAGCTGCGCGGCTTCGGCGGCAAAACCGAATTCTGGGACCACAACCTGGAGTCCTTCACCCTGATGGCCGGGCTGGCCGCGGTGACCTCCCGCATCCAGATCTACGCCACCGCCGCCACGCTCACCCTGCCCCCGGCGATCGTGGCGCGCATGGCCTCCACCATCGACTCCATCTCCGGCGGACGCTTTGGCGTCAACCTGGTCACCGGCTGGCAAAAGCCGGAGTACGAGCAGATGGGCATCTGGCCGGGTGACGAGTATTTCTCGCGTCGCTACGACTACCTGACCGAATACGTGCAGGTGCTGCGCGACCTGTGGGGCACCGGCAAAAGCGACTTCAAGGGTGACTTCTTCACCATGAACGACTGCCGCGTTAGCCCGAAGCCGTCGGTGCCAATGAAGGTCATCTGCGCCGGTCAGAGCGACGCGGGGATGGAGTTCTCCGCAAAATACGCCGACTTCAACTTCTGCTTCGGTAAAGGCGTGAATACGCCTGCCGCCTTCGCCCCGACCGCCGCGCGGATGAAAGAGGCCGCCGACAAAACCGGGCGCGACGTGGGCTCTTACGTGCTGTTTATGGTCATTGCCGACGAAACCGACGACGCCGCCCGCGCCAAATGGGAGCGCTATAAGGACGGCGCGGACGAGGAGGCGCTGAGCTGGCTTACCGAGCAGAGCCAGAAGGATACCCGCTCCGGTTCGGACACCAACGTTCGCCAGATGGCCGACCCGACGTCAGCCGTCAACATCAACATGGGAACCCTGGTGGGCTCGTATGCCAGCGTCGCCAGAATGCTCGACGAGGTGGCCGCCGTACCCGGTGCGGAAGGCGTGCTGCTGACCTTCGATGATTTTCTCACCGGGGTGGAAACCTTCGGCGAGCGCATTCAGCCGCTGATGCAGTGCCGCGCCCACATTCCCGCCGTGACGAAGGAGGTGGCGTAATGACGACCCTTAACGCTCGCCCGGAAGCCATCACCTTTGCGCCAGCGCAGAGCGCGCTGATCGTGGTGGATATGCAAAACGCCTACGCCAGCCGGGGCGGTTATCTGGATCTGGCGGGGTTCGACGTTTCTTCCACCCGGCCGGTGATTGAGAACATCAAAACCGCCGTCGCGGCTGCCCGCGCGGCAGGCATGCTGATTATCTGGTTTCAGAACGGCTGGGACGACCAGTACGTGGAGGCCGGCGGCCCCGGCTCGCCCAACTTCCACAAGTCGAACGCCCTGATAACCATGCGCAAACGGCCAGAACTCCAGGGCAAGCTGCTGGCGAAAGGCGGCTGGGATTATCAGCTGGTGGATGAGCTGGTTCCCCAGGCGGGGGATATCGTGCTGCCGAAACCGCGCTACAGCGGCTTTTTCAACACGCCGCTCGACAGCCTGCTGCGCAGCCGGGGCATTCGTCACCTGGTCTTCACGGGCATTGCCACCAACGTCTGCGTGGAGTCGACCCTGCGCGACGGCTTTTTCCTCGAGTATTTCGGCGTGGTGCTGGAAGACGCCACCCATCAGGCCGGGCCGGATTTCGCGCAGAAAGCCGCCCTGTTCAATATCGAAACCTTTTTTGGCTGGGTGAGTAACGTCGCCGACTTCTGCGACGCGCTGGATCCGCCGCTGGCCCGTATCGCCTGAGGAGAACCGCTATGCCGAAATCCGTGATTATTCCGCCGGGCACCGGTACCCCGATTGCCCCGTTTGTCCCCGGCACGCTCGCCGACGGCGTGGTGTACGTTTCCGGCACGCTGCCGTTCGATAAAGACAACAGCGTGGTGTTCATCAACGACCCAAAGGCGCAAACCCGCCACGTGCTGGAGACCATCAAATCCGTGATCGAAACGGCGGGTGGCACCATGGAGGACGTGACCTTCAACAGCATCTTTATCACCGACTGGAAAAACTACGCCGCGATTAACGAGGTCTACGCGGAGTTTTTCCCGGGCGATAAGCCGGCGCGGTTTTGCATCCAGTGCGGGCTGGTGAAGCCCGAGGCGCTGGTTGAAATTGCCACCGTTGCGCACATCGCGAAGTGAGGCGGCCATGAAGCTTACCCTTTCACCGCCGCCCTTTGAGGGCGCGCCCGTGGTGGTGCTGATTGCCGGGCTCGGCGGCTGCGGAAGCTACTGGCTGCCCCAGCTCGCCGCGCTGGAGCAGGAGTATCAGGTGGTGTGCTACGACCAGCGGGGCACGGGGAATAACCCGGATACCCTGCCGGAAGGGTATACCCTCGCGCAGATGGCTGACGAGCTGGCGCAGGCGCTGGCCGCCGACGGCATCACCCGCTACTGCGCGGTCGGCCACGCGCTGGGGGCGCTGGTCGGCATGCAGCTGGCGCTCGACAGGCCTGATGCGCTCATCGCGCTGGTTTGCGTCAACGGCTGGCTCGCCCTCCACGACCATACCCGCCGCTGCTTTAGCGTTCGCGAACGTCTGCTGCACGCGGGCGGCGCGCGGGCGTGGGTAGAGGCGCAGCCGCTGTTTCTCTATCCCGCAGGCTGGATGGCCGCCCGCGCCCCGCGCCTGGAGGCCGAAGAGGCGCTGGCGCTGGCCCATTTTCAGGGCGAAGCCAACCTGTTGCGCAGGCTTAACGCGCTGAAACAGGCCGACTTCAGCCGCCACGCCGCACGCGTTCGCTGCCCGGTGCAGATTATCTGCTCCACCGACGATCTGCTGGTGCCGTCCGTCTGCTCAGCTGAACTGCGCGCCGCCCTACCGCATGCCCACAAAACGGCCATGCGTCAGGGCGGGCACGCCTGCAACGTCACCGAGCCGGACGCCTTTAACACCCTGCTGCTGAACGGGCTTGCCAGCCTGCTGCACAGCCCCGAACCCGCTTTATAAGGAGCTTTGATGAGCGAAGCCATTAGCCCTACCGCGCTGGAGACGCTGTTCACCGGCGCCCGCACCCACAACGGCTGGCTGGATATGCCGGTCAGCGACGAGACGCTGCGCGAAATCTACGACCTGATGAAGTGGGGGCCCACCTCCGCCAACTGTTCGCCGGCGCGCATCGTGTTTGTCCGCAGCCAGGAGGGTAAAGAGAAGCTGCGCCCGGCGCTCTCCAGCGGCAACCTGACGAAAACGCTTACCGCCCCCGTCACGGCGATTGTCGCCTGGGACGGCGAATTTTATGAGCGCCTGCCCGAGCTGTTCCCGCACGGTGATGCCAGAAGCTGGTTTACCACCAGCCCGGCGCACGCCGAAGAGACGGCCTTTCGCAACAGCTCGATGCAGGCCGCCTACCTGATTTTTGCCTGCCGCGCGCTCGGGCTCGACACCGGACCGATGTCCGGCTTTGACCGACAGAAAGTCGACGAGGCCTTTTTTACCGGCACGCTGCTTAAAAGCAACCTGCTGATCAACATCGGCTACGGCGACTCGCGCAGCGTTTACGGACGATTGCCGCGCCTGACCTTCGAAGACGCCTGCGGGCTGGCGTAAGGAAAACTATGATGACACCTGATAAGCAAACCTTTCGCGACGCGATGGCCTGCGTGGGCGCCGCGGTTAATATCATCACCACCGACGGCCCGGCGGGCAGGGCGGGCTTTACCGCCAGCGCGGTGTGCAGCGTCACCGATTCACCGCCCACCCTGCTGGTGTGCCTGAACCGCGGCGCGTCCGTCTGGCCCACCTTTAGCGAAAACCGCACCCTGTGCGTTAACACGCTGAGCGCAGGGCAGGAGCCGCTCTCCAACCTGTTTGGCGGTAAAACGCCGATGGAGGATCGGTTTGCCGCCGCCCGCTGGCAGACGGGAGATACCGGCTGCCCGCGTCTGGAGAATGCACTCGCCTCGTTTGACTGCCGCATCAGCCAGGTGGTCAGCGTGGGCACCCACGACATTCTGTTTTGCGACATTGCATCAATCGTTCGCCACCCCGCCCCGCAGGGGCTGGTGTGGTTTGACCGCGGCTACCACGCCCTTATGCGCCCCGCCTGTTAACCCGCCTTAAGGAGGCAGAACATGTTCGGATTTCCCCACTGGCAGTTGAAATCGACCTCCACTGAAGCAGGCGTGGTCGCGCCGGATGAAAGGCTCCCGCTCGGGCAGACGATGGTGATGGGCGTTCAGCACGCGGTTGCGATGTTTGGCGCTACGGTGCTGATGCCCATGCTGATGGGGCTGGATCCTAACCTCTCCATTTTGATGTCGGGTATCGGTACCCTGCTGTTCTTTTTTGTCACCGGCGGGCGCGTGCCCAGCTACCTTGGATCCAGCGCGGCGTTTGTTGGCGTGGTGATCGCCACCACCGGGTTTAACGGCCAGGGGATCAACCCCAACCTGAGCGTCGCCCTCGGCGGCATCATCGCCTGCGGGCTGGTCTATACCCTGATCGGTCTGGTGGTGATGAAGGTTGGTACGCGCTGGATAGAGCGGATGATGCCCCCCGTCGTGACCGGCGCGGTGGTGATGGCGATTGGTCTTAACCTCGCGCCGATTGCGGTGAAAAGCGTTTCCGGCTCGCCGTTTGAGAGCTGGATGGCGGTCATTACCGTGCTGTGCATCGGCGTGGTCGCGGTCTTTACCCGCGGGATGATCCAGCGGCTGCTGATCCTGGTCGGGCTGATTGTTGCCTGCCTGGCTTATGCTCTGCTGGCGAATGGTCTGGGGCTGGGCAAACCGGTAGATTTTACCCTGCTGCATCAGGCGGCCTGGTTCGGCCTGCCGCAGATAACGTCCCCCACCTTTAACGCCCAGGCGATGATGCTGATCGCGCCCGTGGCGGTAATTCTGGTCGCTGAGAACCTGGGCCACCTGAAGGCGGTTGCGGGGATGACCGGGCGCAATATGGATCCGTACATGGGGCGCGCGTTCGTCGGTGACGGGCTGGCGACCATGCTTTCCGGCTCGGTCGGCGGGAGCGGCGTCACCACCTACGCGGAAAATATCGGCGTTATGGCGGTGACCAAAGTCTACTCCACGCTGGTCTTCGTGGCGGCGGCAGCCATCGCGGTGCTGCTCGGCTTTTCACCAAAATTCGGCGCGCTTATCCATACCATCCCCTCCCCGGTGATTGGCGGCGCATCGATTGTGGTATTTGGCCTGATTGCCGTCGCCGGGGCGCGCATCTGGGTGCAGAACCACGTCGATCTGAGTCAGAACGGTAACCTCATCATGGTGGCGGTGACGCTGGTGCTGGGGGCGGGTGATTTCGCCCTGACGCTGGGCGGATTTACGGTTGGCGGGATCGGCACGGCGACCTTCGGCGCGATCCTGCTTAACGCCCTGCTTAGCCGACGCGACGTGGCCGTGCCGCAGGGTAAGGTTGTGCGTCAGGAGCCGTGACATTCTGTGTCGGGTAACGGCTATGCCTTACCCGACCAGTCCGTTACGTAAGTTCAGCAGAAGGTAACGCGATCATTCTTGCTCAAATAATCGTTCGATAGATTTTGTGGGAAAGAACAGAGCGTTGCTGTTTTCTCCCTTCAGCGGGATAAAACCCTGCTTCAGATAAAACCTTTGCGCCTGTTCATTCAGGGCATCCACAAATATTCCGTGTACACCCACGGCCTGCGATGCCAGATACACCACTCGCATAGCGTGTGCGACAAGGGTTGTTCCCCACTCGTTTCCCTGGAGTGCTTTATGTATGGCGAGACGTCCCAGCGTCACGCTGGGTACGTTGCTGTAAGGGATGCGACGCTGCTGAGTGCTGGACGGAAGCATCGTTTTTTCAAAGCAGCTTCCGGATAACGTGTAATAGCCCAGGACGTGTGGACGGTGGCGTTCTTTAAGCAGGTAGCCTCGTAAAATACGTCCGTTATGCTGACGCACCAGATGTTCTTTAAGAAAGGTGTTGAGCGAGGGTTCACCACAATCGAAATCCTCGAAATTATAATCGGTTCCCTCTGACAGCATTTCGATCGTGAGATTGACCACCACGCTTCACTCCATGTTACGAAGACGTTCTGCCGCTCGCTTCAGCCGTTCATTTGGCTCTGGCGGATTGTCGATGGCATCCATCACCGCATTCCATGATGCTTCGTTTAATACGAGACGCCGATGCTGTTCGATGACTTCTGCAGCGCGCTCCGACGCGCTGTTCACCATAAACTGGGTGATCGTTTGATTGGTCATCGCCGCCGCTTCTTCAATCATAGTTTTGTCTTCGTCCGTTAAGCGAAGATCGATACGCTGTTTTTTAAGTGCTGGCATGGTGTCTTTCATCGTGTACGGTATTCATCCGTACATATCGTAGGTAAAGCCGCGCTTTTTTTCAATCAAAACCTTACTCCACGGTCAAATCGCTGGCTTCAGTCCTACGCTTTTTGAGTTTGAGCTCGCTGACCAGCACCCCGGCAATAATAAACGCCCCGCCTAACAGCGCCAGCAGCGGCAGACGCTCGCCGGCGAGACGCCCGAAAATCCCGGCCCATACCGGCTCTCCGGTATAAATGACCGTCGCGCGGGTCGGAGATACGCTGCGCTGCGCCCAGTTCATGGTGACCTGAATGATGGCGCTGAAAATGCCCAGCCCCAGCGCCACCACGATAAGCCCGGTGGACATCGGCGGGACGGACTCCCCTGCCGGCACCATCGTCGCGAACGCCACCAGCGATGCGGTGGCAAGCTGCACGACCGTGACGCGCTTGACGTCCACCTTTCCCGCCCAGGCGCTAATCAGAATGATTTCCGCCGCAATGGCAACGGCGCCCACGAGGGTGATGATCTCGCCCGGCCCCAGCGCCAGCAGGTTATTTTCCGGCCCGGCTAACAGGATCAGACCGATAAACGCCAGCACGATGCCGATGCACGACATCAGGCCCGGTATTCTGCCCAGGCACAGCCACTGCAGCAGCGGCACCAGCGGCACGTACATGGCGGTGATGAAGGCCGATTTACTGCTGGAGATAGACTGGAGCCCCCACGTTTGCAGGCTGTAACCCATGGCGATTGCCACGCCAATAGCGACACCCGCCTTAAGCTCACGGAGGGTCAGCCCGCGCAGGGTTTTAAGGGATATAAGCGCCACGGCAATCGCCGCCGTTGCGAAGCGCAGCCCGACAAAGAAAAACGGATCGCTCATCGTGACCGCGTACTGAACAGCGAGAAACGTTCCGCCCCAGAACATGGTGATCAGAATAAGAATGGCTTCCTGAGGCTTAATGGAGAAGGTAAAACGAGAAGCGGACATGGGGCACCGGCACTAAGAATCAAACCTGTAGTGTGCGATGCATCAGACGACAGTTCAATGTAGCAGGCATAAAAAAACCGCCGGGAAACCCGGCGGCAGGGAGTCAACCCGGCGTACTACTTGTTGCTGCTGCCGTGGCTATTTTTACCCCCTTTTTTACCAGCCTCTGACGCGCGCTGAGGGTCATTTTTAAAGTTACCCCCGCTGGACTGGCCACCTTTACGACCTGCTTCTGATGCTCTTTCACGGTCTTCAGCGAAATTACCTGAACCACCACGATGGTTTGCCATCTCGAACCTCCAGAGTGTGAAACATTAGACATCATATTGCATTCAGTAAAAGAGGATTCTTTCACCTCGCGGCTCAAGGACAGTGCCTTTATCTGTGCCGCGTGAATTTAAGCTTAGTGTAATGCGGCCATCCGGCAAGCGAGAGGTAATATTCTGCAACATGATCTCAGCCTTTCGTATGAGATATCGCGCCGCTTATTCATAAGCCTTTCTTATCTTTTGAAAAATCTCCCCAGCCAAAGTTGTTTCATTTTGCTACAGCCAGCCTCAGGAAAAGATATTGTTATATATCAAATAAATGCCGTTCATTTTTGCAGTCTCGCCGTGATGTCATATCTTTAAAGTAACGCAGCGATTCGCTGTAAGAAAAACCAACGAGGAGTGATGCAAAATGGCAAAAGTTCTGGTGCTCTATTATTCCATGTATGGACACATTGAAACCATGGCTCACGCGGTAGCAGAAGGCGCAAACAGAGTAGACGGCGTTGAGGTTGTGGTAAAACGCGTACCGGAAACGATGCAGGCGGAAGCCTTCGCCAAGGCCGGCGGGAAGACGCAAAACGCCCCGGTGGCGACCCCGCAGGAGCTGGCGGAATACGATGCCATTATTTTTGGCACCCCTACCCGCTTCGGCAATATGTCTGGCCAGATGCGCACCTTCCTCGATCAAACCGGCGGGCTCTGGGCCTCGGGCGCGCTATACGGCAAGCTCGCCAGCGTATTCAGCTCGACCGGCACCGGCGGCGGCCAGGAGCAGACGATTACCTCAACCTGGACTACCCTTGCACATCATGGGATGGTGATTGTGCCCATTGGTTACGGCGCGCAGGAACTGTTCGATATTTCACAGGTACGTGGCGGAACGCCGTACGGTGCCACAACGATTGCCGGCGGCGACGGTTCGCGTCAGCCGAGCAATGAAGAACTCACGATCGCCCGCTATCAGGGTGAATACGTCGCGGGTCTCGCTAAAAAACTGAACGGCTAACCCAACAGGAGGACAAGTATGCCAACGCAAGAATCCAAGGCTCACCACGTGGGTGAATGGGCAAGTTTACGCAACACCTCTCCGGAGATTGCCGAAGCTATCTTTGAAGTCGCCAACTATGACGAAAAGCTGGCGGAGAAGATTTGGGAAGAAGGCAGTGATGAAGTGCTGGTTCGCGCCTTCGAGAAAACGGACAAAGACTCGCTCTTCTGGGGTGAGCAAACCATCGAACGTAAAAACGTCTGAACGTTCCCCCCGCCCCGGCGGGGGGTTTTCTTCTATTTCGCCGCGCTGTTCATTACCGCATTGAATTTATCGATCGGGCAGAAGCCGTTCGCATCCACCGGGCAACCCTTAAGCTCCAGCGTTACGCGCTGCGCGGGGGATTGCAGCGACAGCACGCTGGCGTTTCGCAGCTGGGCTGAACTCTGGTAGACATACTCAATTTTCATGAGCTCCCGACTGCTGTTTTTATCATGCCAGCGCTGGAAGACAATTTTGCCGCCGATCGGGGTGCGCTCCTGCTGGTCATGCAGCTGGTACGGCTTGAAGTCCAGCGCCGTCAGCAGCGAGGCGATATTGGAGTCATGCCCCACCAGCAGGGTAATTTTTGGCGCTTTTGCCTGTCCGGTCACCAGCGCATTATCGATGTACTTCACCAGCGGTTTAGCGACGTTTTGCGCGACGTCCGTCGAGGTAAAGAGCGAGTCCTGATAGCCATTTTTCAGCTTCGACAGCACGCGCCACTGCTGATCGGTTTTGATCTCGCCCCAGGCCACCCGATCTGCCGGGAAACCTTCGTAATACTGCAGGGTGAAGGCGTCTACCAGCGAGTTACCTACCTTCAGCGGCCCGGACACGCCCGGCTCCTTCTGGTAGTCGGCGCTGAAGGTATCTTTCGCCTCCGTCAGGGAGCAGACTTTTTTCTCCCTGCAGGACGGCGATTCGCTGTAGTTCGTCAGCTGTTCCAGCAGCCTGTAGCTTTCATCAAGCTGCATTTTCTGCCGCTCCGTCTCCATCGCCTTCAGCGCCTTCTCGCGAAACGCGGGGGAATCGTCGGTAATGACCGGATTGAAGTTAGGATCCATGGTGCCCATCTTTTCCTGATGATGCACGGGGACATCGCACCCCGGGAACGCGCCGGCGATAAAGAACTGCGCGGTCGCCACGGTGCGCTGCAGGCTGTTGGCGTAGGCATAAACGGTGTCCGCTGGCGGACATTCTCCCGTCTTCACCATCCCCTGCTCTGCCAGCCACTCGCGCATGTAGTGGCCCATATACACTTCCAGCACGCCACCCTTGGTGGTCAGCTGGCCGCCAGGGACGTCCCACTCCGGCCACTGCTTCGGCGTGGACTGTTCCAGCACGCTGCCGTTGTTGGCGAGCGGCGCGCGCAGGTTGTGACGGCTCATTATCAGCACCTGCTGTAGCTGATATCCCTCAGGCGTCTCCTGGGCCTGTGCGCCCGTCGTTACGGAAAGCGTGCCCGCCACGGCGACAGCAAGTAGTGCTCTTCTCATCCCTATTTCCTCACACGTTTTTATTGTTACGCGGAGTGTGACAGATCCGTGACGGTTTTTTCGGGAAGCATTTCTCAAACTGATGATTACCTGCCGAGACGATCGCCGTATTGTTCCACCCAGTCGGCCAGCGGGGAGAGGGCATTTTGCAGGGTTAGCCCCAGCCCGGTGATTTGATACTCCACGCGCGGCGGGATTTCCGGGTAGACCGTCCGCGTTACCAGCCCGCGCTGCTCAAACAGGCGCAGCTGTTTCGTCAGCTCTTTTTGGGTGATGGGGGCCGCCGCACGCAGCAGATCGCCAAAACGTACGGGGGAATTGATTACAATCAGACGGTAGAGGATCGGGATTGCCCATTTACCGGAAATCAGGTTTACAAACTGCGTCATCGGACAGGCATGCACCGCCGATTTTTTTTCACAACACGTATCCAGCATTTCAGCCATATCACACCTTTTGCCTCTTTAGTATCCAAATGGTACCTGGTTTCCTTTCGATACTAACGTTTCTATAGTGCTTTCTCCAGAGACATTTCAGGAGAAGAAAATGGGTCGTTTAGCAGATAAATATACGCTGATTACCGGCGGGACCAGCGGCATCGGTCTCGCCACCGCGCAGGCGTTTATTGCCGAAGGGGCGCGGGTTGCCGTTACCGGGCGCAACCCGGAAACCCTCGCCGAGGCAGAGCGCATCCTGGGCGATCACGCCTGGGTGATCCCGGCCGATGCGGGTGACGCTGCGGCGCAAAAAGCGCTGGCGGAGACGATTGCCGCCCGCTGGCCGCGGCTGGATGCGGTGTTTATTAACGCCGGTGACGTGACGCACGCGCCGCTGGAAGCCTGGCAGGAGGAGGCCTGGGATCGGCTGATGGGCATCAACCTGAAGGGACCGTTCTTTTTGATTCAGGCGCTGCTCCCGCTGCTCAGTAACCCGTCTTCGGTGATTTTGTGCGGCTCCGTAAGCGCGCGCATCGGCCTCCCTTCCAGCAGCGTCTATGCCGCGAGCAAGGCCGCCCTGCTGTCGCTGGCGCGTACGCTTTCGGCGGAACTGCTGCCGCGCGGGATCCGCGTGAACGGCCTGAGCCCTGGCCCGGTGGAAACCCCGGCGTTCACAAAAACGGGCTTAAGTGAAGAAACGCTCACCGCAATGGTCGGGGAAATCATTAAACTGGTTCCGCTGGGCAGAATGGGTACCACCACGGAGCTGGCGAAGGCGGCGCTCTATCTGGCGTCCGATGAGTCAAGCTACACCGTAGGCACCGAACTGCTGGTGGACGGCGGAATGGGAAGTCTGTAGGTCAAAAGGCGCTGATGCCGGTCACCACGCCGACATACAGCGCCGCCCACAGGCAGGCAGAAAGCAGGCTGACGGTGTAAACCTTCACCGCGCTCATTCTCAGCATGCCCGCCGCCAGCGGGACGATATAGCGCAGCACCGCCAGAAAGCGCGACGTAAAGAGCACCAGCACGCCGTTTTTCCGTAACCGGTGCTGCACGCGCAGAAATTTATCGGCATACCTGGCGGTAAAGCGCGCGACCCAGGGCGTATGCCCCATCAGCTGGCCAATATGGTAATTCAGCACCGATCCCACGGTGGCCCCCATCGCCACGGCAAGCCACGCCAGCCCGGGGTGCAGGCTCGACTGGCTAACGGCTATCCCCGCCAGCAGCATCACCGACGCGGGCGGCAGCACCGAGGAGATCAGCACCGTTGATTTACTCAACGCCATCACGACGAGCAGCGCAAACAGCTGCGCCGGATAGTGCGCAAAATGAATAAGCAGTGTGTCCAGCCATGCCATTTTACTCTCCTCGTCAACCATTTAATTCCCCATTAGAAATGAAAAAAGTTAAATAAAGCCTCAACGTCTTCTGGATATTATTCATTTAAACGATTCTTAAACATTATTAAAATTCTTCGGCAGCCATTTTAAATATGCGTATTATTCGTCACGTTTTACAACGATCTCGTTATGGCGAGGCTCCTGTACAAATACACGTTATCGCTCTGGTGGGTTCGAGAGAACCGGCACAGGGTAAAACAGGCACTGTCGAATCAAGGCTTTGTCAGTATAACTTCCCTTACGGGATACGGTGTACAGTGCTGAACCCAGGACGTGGGGATCTCCTCTTCGACATGCCCTGTCTTGCTCGCCCCTGAGAGATGTTATTATTCAAAGGGAATGTATTATGTCTTACGCTATTCACAACCAAAACCTGGCTTTTAACGACAGCGCAATTGCGCAATATATGAATACCGATTTTATTGTTATCGATATTTCATTATGCGTGGCGTTAGCGCGCGAGCAGTTTTTCGAAAAATTAAAGGACGATGATATTCCGTCGCATATTTTTATCGAAGATAATGGCCGCCTCGCCGGTTTAATTGCCGTACGCAAATTATTGCAGGCCACGGATACCGTGCAGCCGGTTAAGGGGCTGATGATATCGGAGTTTATTCAGCTCAAACCGGAAGACGAACGGGCAGACGTCGCCGGGGTGCTGGCGCACGCGGGTGCGGATGTGGTGCCGGTGGTAACCCACGGCAAGCTGGTGGGCTGTCTTACGGAACGTGAAATCGCCCATCTGCTGGAAGATGACGTCACAGAAGACGCTCAGCTTCAGGGGGCAACGCTGCCGCTGGAGAAGCCCTATCTGGAGACCAGCGCCTTCAGCCTGTGGAAGAAACGCTCCGTCTGGCTGCTGCTGCTGTTTGTCGCGGAAGCGTACACCAGCTCGGTGATCCAGCATTTTGAAGAGGCGCTGGAATCCGCCATCGCGCTGGCGTTCTTTATACCCTTGCTGATTGGCACCGGCGGGAACAGCGGCACCCAGATCACCTCCACGCTAGTGCGCGCCATGGCGCTGGGTGAAGTCCACCTGCGCGACGTTGGCCGCGTGCTGCGTAAAGAGATGAGCACCTCGCTGATGATTGCCGCCACGCTGGGCCTGGCGGGCTGCGTCCGCGCCTGGATGATGGGCATCGGGATGGAAATCACGCTGATCGTCAGCCTGACGCTGGTGTGCATTACGCTCTGGAGCGCGATTGTGTCGTCGGTGATCCCGATGGTGTTAAAACGCTGCAAAATCGACCCGGCGGTGGTCTCCGCGCCGTTTATTGCGACGCTGATCGACGGCACCGGGCTGATTATCTACTTTAAGATCGCGCAGTATACGCTGGGGCTGGAGTAACGCGGTTCGCCAGTTGCCCCACAGCCAGCGCAAACGCCTCGATTGCCAGCGCGACATCCTCAGCCATCACCGACTCTGCCGGATGGTGGCTGACGCCGCCCTTACAGCGCACGAACAGCATGCCCACCGGCCAGCGTTCCGCCAGCGCTATCGCGTCATGCCCTGCGCCGCTGGGAAGGGATA
Organism: Enterobacter sp. I4; assembly: GCF_022669095.1. Classification (NCBI taxonomy): domain Bacteria; kingdom Pseudomonadati; phylum Pseudomonadota; class Gammaproteobacteria; order Enterobacterales; family Enterobacteriaceae; genus Enterobacter; species Enterobacter sp. I4. The sequence continues at coordinate 178,478 of NZ_JALBUO010000003.1, forward strand.
ACGAGCAACCCTGTACCGATACGACGGCCCTCCCCAACGCGGTTTGTAGCCCCGCGTCGCACGGCGTGGCGGCGATGCGGTAAAACTCCTCGGCGCCGAAGTCCAGACCGCGACGTGCGGCTATCGTGCGCGCCTGCGCCAGCAGTTCAGTAAGCAGCGCGTCAAGCGGCGCATCCTGCGGACCGCGAATATCCAGCGAGAGTTCAACCTCACCGGGGATCACGTTCACCGCTCCCGGCAGGCAGCGCAGCGTCCCGACCGTTGCCACCAGATTGCCACCGTGGCTGTGGGTGGTTTTTTCAATCACTCCTGTCCACTCGGCGGCGGCGGCCAGCGCATCCTTACGGTGCGTCATCGGCACGGTGCCCGCGTGCCCGGCCTCGCCGGTAAAGCGGCAGTTCAGACGACGCGCGCCGTTAATGGCTTCCACCACCCCCAGCGCCAGCCCCTGCTGTTCAAGGCACGGGCCCTGTTCGATATGCAGCTCCAGGCAGGCGCTGAAATCCTCCCGATCGCGCGCGGCATGCGATACGCGGACAGGATCCAGCCCCGCCTGCACCATCGCCTGCGCCACGCTGATCCCGCTGGCGTCGCGCGCTTCCAGCCAGCCCGGCGGCCAGGTGCCCGTCAGGCCGCGGCTGCCCAGCAGCGTGATGCCGAAGCGGGTACCCTCTTCGTCGCAAAAGCCCACGATCTCGATCGCCTGCGCCAGGCGGATCCCCTGCTGATGCAGGCCGTCCACCACCTCAATGGCGGTAAGCACCCCGAGCATGCCGTCGTAGCGCCCGGCGTTGCGAACCGTGTCCAGATGCGAGCCGAGCAGCACCGCCTGCGCCCCTTCCTGCCGGCCTTCATAGCGACCGCAGATATTGCCCACGCTGTCCTGCCAGACGGCCATGCCCGCCTGGCTCATCCACTGCCCCACCAGCTGGTTGGCCTGCAGATGCTGTGCCGAAAGATACACCCTCGTGAGCGCATCCGGGGTTTCGCTGATGGCGGCCAGCGCGTCGGCGCGGGCCATCACCCGTTCTGCCGCCGGGCTCATTGCGGCGTCTCGCGGCGATAATGGTCCCACGCGGCCTGCATCGCGGCGCCCTGCGTGGTAGCGAACTTCAGGTAATTCAGCACCGACTCCAGCGCGCTCAGGGTGGTCATCACGCAGTCCTTGCGCGCGTTGTAGCCCATGGTGCCAATGCGCCACACCCTGCCGTGCAGCGGCCCGAAGGAGGTGCCGATTTCAATCCCGAAATCCTCCAGCATCAGCTTGCGCACCTGTTCGCCGTTAACCCCCTGCGGGATAACCACGCCCAGCACGTTGTTCATCCTGTGCTTCAGGTCGCCGAAGGTTTCCAGCCCCATCGCCTGAATGCCCTTCAGCAGCGCGTCGCCGTGCAGCTTATGGCGCGCGATGCCGTTATCCAGCCCTTCCTGGAGGATCAGACGCGCGCATTCCCGGGCGCCGAACAGCGCGGTGGTAGCCTCCGTGTGGTGGTTCAGCCGCTCCGGCCCCCAGTAGTCCATTACCATGCCGAGATCGAAGTAGTTGGAGTAGATCATCTCCTCGTCGCCGTCGCGGTGGGCGTCGGTACGAATGCCCTCCTCGACGCGCCTGCGCCGACGGATCGCCTCCTCCATCCGCGGGCTCAGCGTGATCGGCGACGTGCCGGACGGACCGCCAAGGCACTTCTGCATGCCAGCGGAGACGGCATCCAGCCCCCAGGCGTCGGTCTCCAGCGCGTTCCCGCCGAGCGACGCGGTGGCATCGGTGTAAAACAGCACGTCGTAGCGGCGGCAGATATCACCAAGCTCCGCGAGCGGCTGCAGCATGGTGGTGGAGGTGTCGCCCTGCACGGTCAGCAGCAGACGCGGACGGATGCGTTTAATGGCATCCTCCACCTGGTCCGGCGTGAACACTTCCCCCCACGGCACCTCGATGGTATGCACCTCCGCCCGGCAGCGGCGGGCAATCTCGCACAGCAGATGACCGAAGCGGCCAAACACCGGCACCAGCACCTTATCACCCGGGCGAATGGCGGAAACCAGAATCGCTTCAATCCCCGCGCGGGAGGTGCCGTCCACCAGCATCGTCCAGCGGTTGTCGGTGCGGAACACGCCGCGATAGAGCGCCATCACCTCGTTCATGTAGTGGGTCATGGCCGGATCGTACTGGCCTATCAGCTGGCTCGACATGGCGCGCAGCACGCGCGGGTCGGCGTTGATCGGCCCCGGCCCCATCAGCAGGCGCTGCGGCGGGTTGATTTGCGGAAAACGTGCGATATCCATGGTTAAGTCCTTATCAGTTGAGGCCGCGAACCGAGGAGATGAACTGCTTCAGTTCGGTGGTCTGCGGGTTGGCGAACAGCGTTTTGCTGTCGCCCTGCTCCCACACTTTCCCCTGGTGCATAAACACCACGCGGTCGCCCACTTCGCGGGCAAAATTCATTTCGTGCGTCACGAGGATCAGGGTCATCCCCTCGGCCGCCAGCTGCTCCAGCACCTTAAGCACTTCACCCACCAGTTCCGGATCCAGCGCGGAGGTGATCTCGTCACAGAGTAAGACTTTTGGCGACATCGCCAGCGCGCGGGCAATCGCCACCCGCTGCTGCTGGCCGCCGGAGAGGCTCGACGGGTAGTAATCCAGGCGATCGCCCAGCCCGACCTTCTCCAGCATCTGCTGCGCCAGCGCCCGGCAGTCGGCGGCGCTTTTCTTCAGCACACGCCGCGGGGCGAGCATCACGTTCTCCAGCGCCGTCATGTGCGGGAACAGGTTGAAGCTCTGGAACACCATCCCGACCGAGCGGCTGATTTCGCGCGCCTGGGAGTCCCGGTCGGTAATGGTCATGCCGCCCAGCTTGATGCTGCCGTCCTGATACCCTTCAAGGCCGTTGATGCAGCGCAGCAGCGTGCTTTTGCCGGAACCGCTGCGCCCGATAATGGAGATCACCTGGCCCATGTCGATATCCAGATCGACGCCCTTGAGCACGTGGTTGTCGCCGTAGTACTTCTGCACCTGATTAATGGTGATGAGAGGCATTGAATTTCGTCTCCAGATAGCGGCTGTAGCGGGACAGCGGATAGCACAGAATAAAGTAGCCCAGCGCCACCAGCGCAAAGACCTTGAACGGCTGGTAGGTTACGTTGGTCAGCATGGTGCCGGCCTTGGTCAGCTCGATAAAGCCGATAATCGACGCCAGCGCGGTGCCCTTGATCACCTGCACGGCGAAACCCACGGTTGGCGCGATGGCGATGCGCAGCGCCTGCGGCGCCACCACGCGAAACAGCGTCTGGCCGAAGGTCAGCCCCAGACAGCGCGAGGCTTCCCACTGCCCTTTCGGCAGGGCGCGAATGCTGCCAAACCAGATATCGAGCAAAAACGCGCTGGTGTAGAACGTGAGGGCCAGCGAGGCGGCCGTCCACGGCGAAACGTCAATGCCGAACAGCGCCACGCCGAAGAAGGCCAGGAACAGCTGCATCAGCAGCGGCGTGCCCTGAAACAGCTCAATATAGCCGCGGATGATGCGCTTCACCGTGCGCCCGCCCGACAGGCGCAGCAGCAGGAGCGGCAGCGTCACCGCCGCGCCGCCGAAAAACGCCACCAGCGACAGCAGCACCGTCCAGCGTCCGGCCAGCAGCAGGTTGCGAATAATGTCCCAGTCGGTAAAGGTGGTCATCATGCCTGCACCCCCAGCCATTTGCGTCCCGCCGCCATCATCAGCTGGCGCAGGGTAATCGACAGCGCTAAGTAAATGCCGGTTGTCACCAGATAGACCTCAAAGCTCAAAAACGTTCTGGACTGGATCAGGTTGGCGGCAAAGGTCAGCTCTTCATACGAGACCTGCGACACCACCGACGAGCCGAGCATCACGATAATGCACTGGCTCACCAGCGCCGGGTAAATGCGCTGCAGCGCGGGCGGCAGCACCACGCGAATAAAGGTCTGCAGGCGGGTCAGCCCCAGCACGCGTCCGGCTTCCCACTGCCCTTTGGGCGTCACCTGAATGCCCGCGCGGATAATCTCGGTGCTGTACGCGCCAAGGTTTACGATCATGGCCAGCAGCGCCGCCTCCCCCGCCGTCATCTTCAGACCCAGATTCGGCAGGCCGAAGACGATGAAGAACAGCTGCACCACGAACGGCGTGTTGCGGATGATCTCCACGTACGCGCCCCAGATCCGGCTGTACCACGTCGTGCGTCCGCTGCGGATCGCCGCGCCAAAAATGCCTGTCGCCAGCCCGCCGATGGTCGCCATCACCGTCAGCTGAATGGTGATCCACAGCCCCGCCAGCAGCTCCGGCCAGTAGGGCCAGAGCGCCGAAAAGTCGAGTTGCTCAGCCATAGCCTTATACGCCGAAGCTTGCCGGCAGCGGGGCCTTCAGCCACTGTTCAGACAGGCCGTTCAGGGTGCCGTTTTTAATGCCCTGCTCAATCAGCGCATCCACTCTGGCTTTCAGCGCCGGTTCGTTCTTCTTCAGGCCAATAAAGCACGGCGAGTCTTTCAGCATAAAGCTCGGCACCGGGGCTTTAGCCGCGTTCTGGCGCGAAATGGCCGCCACCACGAGGTTGCCTGTCGCCACGTACTGCACCTGGCCGGAGAGGTAAGCGGAGAGCGTGGTGTTGTTGTCTTCGTAACGCTTCACGCTGGCGTCCTTCGGCGCGAGGCTGGTGAGCACCATGTCCTCCACCGCCCCGCGCGTCACGCCGATGGTTTTTCCGCTCAGCGCGGCGGCATCCTTCAGCTCGGCCCCTTGCGGGCCAAACACCCCGAGGAAGAACGGCGCGTAGGCGCGGCTGAAATCGATCACCTTTTCGCGTTCCGGGTTTTTCCCGAGGCTGGAAATGACCAAATCCACCTTGTCGGTTTGCAGATACGGCACGCGGTTGGCGCTGGTTACCGGCACGAGCTGAAGCCTGAGCTTCATCTCTCTGGCGAGATAGCGCGCCATGTCGATATCGTAGCCCTGCGGCTGAAGATCGGTCCCGACCGAGCCAAACGGCGGGAAGTCCTGCGGGACGGCAACGCGAAGCGTGCCGCGCTTCTCGATATCCTGAAGCTGGTCAGCCTTCGCGGGCAGTTGTGCGAAGAGGCACGCGGCCCCGGCCAGTGCAATTAACAGTTTTTTCATGGTGCTTCCCCGTAACGTTAGCGTGAAACAAAAGATTCTTTGAATTTAATTTTGCAACTTATGTGCCAGATAAGGCGAAGCGGGGAATTTTCTTTTAAAGCCTGATAAAACGCGGGCGGGGCGAAAATGTTCTCCATTTTCGCCCCGCCCGGCTGCACCATTACAATGCAAAGCACCAGCCCGATGCCCCATTATCGCTGTTCGAGTTCGTCCAGCTGCTGGTAGAGGGAGGCAATCTCGTGAATGCGCGGGCGGCCTTTATCGAGGATCTCGTGCAGGAAGGCGTTCGCCAGCAGGCTGATCAGGCTGTTGACCGACGAGTAGCTGTCGTAGGCGGATACGCTGTCCAGCGGGGCGCAGAGCTGCCAGCTCGCCAGCGGAAACAGGCTGTGGGCCTGCGGCTCGCACATCAGCAGCACCGGAATGCCGCTGCGCTGAAGCTGCTGCATCAGCGGGCGAATAATGCGCGGACGACGGCGAAAGGCCATCATGACCACCAGATCGTCGGGCGTTAAATCCACCAGCTCCTCGCTCAGGCTCTGCCCCGGCTGCGGCAGCACCAGCACCTGGCCGCGCGCCTGCAGCAGCTGCTGGCGCAGGTGCAGCGCCGCGGGGTAGGCGTTACGCATGCCGATAATGATAATCCGGCGCGCCCTGACCATGCAGGCCATGGCGTCGGCAAACTGCTGCGCGTCCAGGGCATTGACCCACTGGGTCAGGTTCGCCATCTCCTGCTTATAGTGACGGGCCAGCAGCGTGTTTCCCTGCACCGCATCGCGGTTGTCGGCGAGCGGCATCCCGCTCTGGCGCAGGGTGCGCAGCTCGTCGCGCATCTCTTTATACTTCTCATAGCCCAGGCGCTTAAACAGCCGGCTCACCGTCGCTTTCGACACGCCGCTCAGCTGCGCCAGCTCGGCGCTGTTGTAGCTAATCAGGTCGTCAAAATGGTCAAAAATAAAATCCGCCACCCGCTGCTCCTGCGGCGATAGTGACGCATAGTGCGCTTTCAGTCGTTCATCAAGCTGTTCCATAACGCCTCTGTAACGTTTGTTTCATCCCACCTTTGCTATTCATTTAGCATGCCAGCTTCTGCGGCGAACGGCATGAAACTTTTTGTTCAGAACTGGAACAACTTTTGCAGCAACCTGTAACCTACAGGGTTATGAGGACACGCTATGCAAAGTAATGTCTCCACGCGCGGCATGGCCGTCGCGCCCCACCATCTTGCCAGCCAGAGCGCCCTGGGCGTGCTGCGCGAGGGCGGCAGCGCAATAGAGGCAATGGTGGCCGCCGCCGCGACCGTTGCCGTGGTGTATCCGCACATGAACGGGCTGGGCGGCGATGGCTTCTGGCTTATCGTTCCACCGCAGGGCGAACCGATCGCCGTTGACGCCAGCGGCGCGGCGGGGTCGCTGGCAACGCTTGCCGCCTACGACGGATTGCCACACATCCCCCACCGCGGCCCGCGGGCGGCGCTGACCGTCGCCGGCACGGTGAGCGGCTGGGACGAGGCGCTGACGATCTCGCAGGAGATGACCGGCAGGGCGCTGCCGCTGGCCCGCCTGCTGGCCGACGCCATTGACTACGCGCAGAACGGTACGCCGGTCACCGCGTCGCAGGCCCACGCCACGGCCAGTAAATACGACGAGCTTCACGACGTCCCCGGCTTCGCGGAGACCTGGCTGGTGAACGGCAAACCGCCGCAGGCCGGTAGCCGCTTCTGCCAACCCGCCCTGGCCTTAACCCTGAAGCGCCTGGTGGAGGACGGTCTCGACAGCTTCTATCGCGGCCCGCTGGCAGACACGCTGGCGCGCGGGATGGCGACGCTAGGCATGCCCGTCACGCGGGACGATCTGGCCGCGCACGTGGCCCGGCGAACCGCGCCGCTGAAACTGCAGCACCGGCTGGGAGAGATCTTTAATCTCGCCCCGCCGACGCAGGGGCTGGTCTCGCAGGCGATCCTCGGCATTACGGACCGGTTAGCGATGGCCGATGCCGACGACGCGATGACAATTCACCGCATCGCGGAAGCGACCAAGCTGGCCTTCGGCCTGCGCGATGCGCACATCACCGACCCGCGCGAGATGCAAACCGACGTTCAAAGTCTACTGACTCCCGCCGCCCTCCAGGAGCTTGCCGACAGGGTTGACGACGCCCGCGCGGCGCCGTGGGGCAACGGGAAAGGCCCAGGGGATACCGTGTGGATGGGGGTGATGGACGAGAGCGGCCTTGCCGTGTCGTTTATTCAGAGCATTTATCACGAGTTCGGCAGCGGCGTGGTGCTGCCCGACACCGGCATCGTCTGGCAGAACCGGGGGGCGTCCTTCAGCCTCAACCCGGAACACCTGCTGGCGCTCGCGCCGGGCAAACAGCCCTTCCATACCCTTAACCCGGCGGCGGCGCGCCTTAGCGACGGCCGCGTGATGGTTTACGGCTCGATGGGCGGCGACGGACAGCCGCAAACCCAGGCGACGATTTTTACCCGCTATGCCGTACAGGGCGTGCCGCTGCAGGAGTCGGTAAACCGTCCTCGCTGGCTGCTGGGCCGCACCTGGGGGCAAACTTCCGACAGCCTGAAGCTTGAAGGACGATTTACACCCGAGACGGTCACCCACCTGCAGGCGCTGGGGCATGAAGTGGAAATGTTCCCGGACTTTAGCGAAGCCATGGGCCACGCCGGGGCGATTGTGCGCCACCCTGACGGCCTGTTCGAAGGCGCATTTGACCCGCGCAGCAACGGCACCGCCGCCGGATTCTGAGGAGAGAGCAATGACGACACCACAACCCGACTGGCAGGCGTATCTTGCCCAAATGGAGTCCGTGCTCGGCGTCGAGCTGGACGATGCCCGCCGCGCCGCGCTGCGGGAACAGTTCAGCCGCATTGCCGCCATGGCCGCCCCGCTGATGGCGCTGCCGCTTGATGACCGTCTGGAGATCGCAGGAGTGTATAAAGCATGAGGCTACACGAGATGAGCATCGATGACGTTCAGCAGGCGCTGAGCGCGGGTAGCCTGAGCGCGCGCGAGATTGCCCGCCAGACGCTTGAGTTGGTTTCCCGACTTAACCCCATGATCAACGCCTGGACCAGCGTAACGGAAGCCCGCATGCTCGCGGAAGCCGACCGCATCGACGCCCTGCGTCGGGAAAAGCGCCCGCTGCCCCCGCTGGCCGGCGTGCCTTACGCGGTAAAAAACCTGTTTGACGTTGCCGGACACACCACCCTCGCAGGGGCTGAACTGTTCAGCCAGCGCCCCGCCGCCGCTGACGACTGCTTTGCGGTGCGCCAGCTGCGCGGCGCAGGGGCGTTATTGTCCGGCATGGTGAACATGGACGCTTATGCCTACGGCTTCACGACCGAAAACAGCCACTACGGCGCGACCCGCAACCCGCACGATCTGGCCCGCGTCGCCGGCGGTTCGTCCGGCGGTTCAGCCGCCGCCGTGGCCGCCGGGCTGGTGCACTTTTCGCTCGGCACCGACACCAACGGCTCGATTCGCGTTCCCGCCTCCCTGTGCGGCATCTATGGCCTGAAGCCTACCTTTGGCCGCCTGTCGCGCACCGGCAGCCATCCGTTTGTCGCGAGCCTGGATCATATCGGTCCCTTTGCCCGCCGCGTGTGCGACCTGGCGTCCGTGTATGACGCGCTGCAGGGGCGGGACAGCAGCGACGGTTTTCAGGCAGAGCGTTCGGGCGAACCGACGCGCCCCCTGCTTGAGCGCGGGCTTGACGGCCTGCGCTGCGCGGTGCTCGGCGGCTATTTCACCACCTGGTGCGACAATGATGCGCGCGACGCCGTGGCGCGGGCAGCGAAGGCGCTCGACGTGCAGGACGAGCTGCTGTTTCCGGAGGCCGAGCTTGCGCGCGCCGCGGCGTTTATCATCAGCGCCGCCGAAGGGGGAAACCAGTACCTCCCCGCCCTTCGCCGCGAGCCAGACCGCTTTGAGCCACACTCCCGCGAAAGGCTGCTGGCAGGGGCGATGATCCCCTCCGCCTGGTATATTCAGGCCCAGCGCTTTCGCGCCCTGGCACGCCAGGCGTTTAAAACGCTGTTCGCCCACGCCGACGTGCTGATTGCCCCGGCAACCCCGCGCAGCGCCACGTTCATTGGCGAGCAGACCATGGAGATTAACGGCCAGCCGCTGCCGATCCGCGCCAGTATGGGCATGCTGACCCAGCCGATCTCGTTTTTGGGCTTACCCGTCACCACCGTCCCGCTGCGTACCGCGCAGGGCGCGCCGATTGGCCTGCAGCTGATTGCCGCACCGTTTAACGAGCAGGCGTGCCTGCGCGTGGCGCGGGTGCTGGAAGAGAGCGGCATTACCGATGCCCGTGCGGCGGAGATAGCGGCATGATCAATCACGAAGACGTCAACCTGCCGTGGGTAGTCGCTGAGGTGACGGCCGCGTTTTACCGCTATGAAGAGGCGCTGGTGAGCAACAGCATTGCCGTGCTGGACGAATTGTTCTGGCACGACAAAAGCACGGTGCGTCTGGGGGCGGGTGAAAACCTGTACGGCATTGATGAGATCCGCGCCTTTCGCGCGGCGCGCCCCTCTGCCGGGCTGCAGCGAACGCTGCGTCACACCGTGATTACGACCTTCGGGGAAGATTATGCCGTATGCAGCACCGAGTTTACCCGCGAGGGAACGGAACGGATTGGCCGCCAGCAGCAGACGTGGGTACGGTTTGCCTGCGGATGGCGGATCGTGGCGGCGCAGGTGAGCTTGATGGCATAGTCGCAGGCCGGGTAAGGCGCAGCCGCCGCCCGGCAAAAAACGGCTCAATTATTTCTGAAACGGATGCACCTCCCGCCAGTGGTCGGCAATCTGCTGGCGGGTACAGATCCACACCCGATCGTGCTGCTGCACGTAGTCAAGAAACCGCTGCAGGGCGCGAAAACGTCCCGGCCGCCCCAGCAGGCGGCAGTGCATGCCGATGGACATCATCTTCGGCGCGCTTTCCCCCTCTTCGTACAGCACGTCAAAGCTGTCCTTCAGATAGGTATAAAACTGCTCCGCGGTATTAAACCCCTGTGCGGTGGCAAAGCGCATGTCGTTCGCATCCAGCGTGTAGGGCACAATCAGGTGCGGTTTACGGGTGCCGTCGGGACGCGCCACTTCCGTCCAGAAGGGGAGATCGTCGCCATAGTAGTCGCTGTCGTAGTCAAAGCCGCCGTGCTCCACCACCAGCTGACGCGTTCTGGGGCTGTCGCGCCCGGTGTACCAGCCCGTGGGCGGCTTGCCGAACAGGCCGGTCAGGACGTGTACCGCTTTCTGCAGGTGCTCACGCTCCTGGTGGATATCCATGTGCTGATAGTGGATCCAGCGCCAGCCGTGGCTGACCACGTCGTAATCCGCCGCCCCGATCGCCTCAACGATCTCCGGATGGCGCGCCAGCGCCATCGCCACGCCGAAGACCGTTAGCGGCAGGCCGCGCTTCTGAAATTCAGTGTGGATCCGCCAGAACCCGGCGCGGCTGCCGTATTCGTAGAGGGAGTCCATCGACATGTGCCTGTCCGGGTAGCTGGCCGCCCCGATAATGTCCGACAGGAACTGCTCTGACCCGGCATCGCCGTGCAGAACGTGGTTTTCCGCCCCTTCCTCATAGTTGAGCACAAACTGCACCGCGATCCGCGCCCGATCCGGCCACCGCGCGTGCGGCGGCTTACCCGCATAGCCGCGCAGATCCCGCGGATAATCCTGTTCAAAAAGCCCCATTGCCACCCCCAACACTTAAAATGGATCCAGCCCCTGAAAGGGCCCGCTTAACGCTTTTTTCTCCGGGAACGCCAGGTCCCCGTGCTTGCTGGTCGACAGCCCCAGCGCTACCAGCGATTCCACCATCTTCACCGCCGCGCTGACGCCGTCGATGACCGGCACGCGCAGCTCGCGCGTCAGCTCCCGGGCAAGCGTCGCCATGCCGCCGCAGCCCAGCACAATGGCGCCGCAGCCGTCCTCGTTCAGCGCCTGTATGCAGCGCGCGCGCACCTTCTCCTGCGCCAGCCCGCTGCCGTCTTCCAGGGCCAGCACCGGGAGGTCGATAGCGTGCAGCCCCGCGCAGCGATCGTAAAAGCCATACTGGTGCAGAAGATGGCGGGCAATAATCAGCGTGCGCGGCAGCGTGGTGACAACCGAAAAGCGCGTCGCGACCAGCGTCGCCGCGTGCATGGCGGCTTCGGCAATCCCGATCACCGGCCCCTGCGCCAGCTCGCGCGCCGCCAGCAGGCCCGGATCGCCAAAGCAGGCGATAACGTGACCGTCCACGCCCTGCTCCCTGCCTCTTTTGATCTGCTCCAGTACGCCCACGGCGGCGATGGCCTCATCAAAATGGCCCTCAATAGACGGCACGCCCGCACTGGGGCAGACCGCGAGAATTTCCGTGCCCGGTCCCGCTACCGCACGCGCCGCCGCGCCGATGGTTTCGGTCATTGCGGGGCTGGTGTTGGGGTTGATCACCTGAATACGAACGGATGGCATTACGACTCCTTGTGGCCGGCAAACAGCCGGGCAAAATCGGGAAGGCATTCGCCTGCCCGCTCAAAGCAAAGGCTGGCGACGATATGTTCAAAGTGGTGCATTAAGGCATCGCTTAAGGGCTGCAGCGCTTTCTGACGCAGCAGCGCCACGAGCTGTTCATGATCGTTGCAGCGGCAGCCCTGACGCCACGGCGCGCCCCAGGCGGCAATCGCCAGCGAGGTGCGCTGGCTCAGGCGGGTCACCATGTCAGTCAGCACCTGATTGCCGGAGATGGCCTGCAGCTGAATATGGAAGCTGGCGGAATGGCGGATCGCCGCCGGGCCGTCATAGGCCTCGTGCGCCTGCTGCTCCTGGCGAATAACGCCCTCCAGCGCGGCCAGATGCGACGCCCGGCAGCGCGCCAGCACGTCCGGCAGGTTAGCGACCTCAAGCAGCGCGCGGGTACGAAAGATCTGCCGCGCGTCTTCCACCGTCGGGCTGGCCACGTGTGCACCACGCCTGGGCGTCAGGGTGACCATTTGCACAGCGGCGAGTCGCTGCAGCACCTTGCGGATGCCCGTGCGGCTCACGCCAAAGACCTCCGCCAGCGCCTCTTCCGGCAATTTACTTCCCGGCAATAGCTGGTGTTCGACAATCGCCGTCATCAGCGCCTGAAAGATGTATTCATCTTTGTCCTGCAGCTCTGGCGCGGCCTGCAGGCCGTTCGCGTGGTTCATTACCTACTCCGGTTTTTTACTTTTTAACATCATTTCGTATACATAAAATTAATGTATTGAATACAAGATTTATGATTTTTGGCCTGGATCCTGCAACGCCGTCTGCACAACCACGTAACGGGTTTTCATTAACAGGAGCAGGATCCATGCCAAACAGTCAAAACGCGCAGCAGATTACGGCAGCTGATTCCGGTGCGGCATACAGCCCACGCCTTTGCAATGAGGATCTGGCACCGACGCGTGACCAGAACTGGAGCTGGTACAACATCTTTTCTTTCTGGATGTCCGACGTTCACAGCATGGGGGGTTACGTCGTGGCCGCGAGCTTCTTTACGCTCGGGCTGGCAAGCTGGCAGGTGTTGCTCTGCCTGCTGGTGGGGATCTGCATTGTGCAGCTGTGCGCCAACCTGGTGGCAAAACCGAGCCAGATGGCGGGCGTGCCGTATGCGGTGATCTGCCGCCAGGCGTTTGGCGTATTCGGGGCGAACATTCCGGCGGTGATCCGCGGGCTTATCGCTTTTGCGTGGTACGGCATTCAGACTTACCTGGCCGCAAACGCGCTGATGCTGGTGGCGCTGAAATTCTGGCCCTCCCTCGCTGCGCTGACGGCAGACGCCTTCCTTGGGCTTACGCATCTTGGCTGGATCTGCTTTGCCATCATGTGGGTTTTGCAGGCCTTGGTCTTCTGGCACGGTATGAACGCCATTAAGCGCTTCATTGATATCGCCGGTCCGGCGGTCTACGTGGTGATGCTGGCCCTGGCGGGCTGGATTGTATACAAGACCGGTTTTGACGGGATCTCCTTTACCCTCGCCAGCAAATCCCTGTCCGCGGGCGAGCAGGCCTGGCAGATGATCGCCGCGACGGCACTGGTGGTCTCCTACTTCTCCGGCCCGCTGCTCAACTTCGGTGATTTCTCCCGCTACGGGAAAAGCATGGGGGAGATCCGCCGCGGCAACCGCTGGGGCCTGCCGTTTAACTTCCTGCTGTTCTCCCTGGTCACCGTGGTGATTGTCTCCGGCACCCAGTCGCTGTTTGGGCGCATGATCACCGACCCGATTGAAACCGTCAGCCGCGTGGGGAACGATCTGGCGGTGGCCATCGGCCTGCTGACGATGATTGTCGCCACTATCGGGATTAACATCGTGGCGAACTTCGTTTCGCCAGCGTTTGACTTTTCTAACTGCTCGCCGCAGAAGATCAGCTTCCGCACCGGGGGCATGATCGCCGCCGTCGGCTCAATCCTGCTCACCCCGTGGAACCTGTTCAACTCTCCGGAGCTGATCCACTACACGCTGGACGTGCTTGGCGCGTTTATCGGCCCGCTGTTCGGTATTCTGATCGCCGATTTCTATCTGATTAAGCGCGGCAGGGTGTCGGTAGACGATCTGTTCGACGACACGCCAAAAGGCAAATACTGGTACCGTAACGGCTTCAATCCAAAAGCCATCGCTGCGCTGCTCCCCTCCGTGGGCGTGGGTCTGGTGATAAGCTTTATCCCGGCCCTGCACGAGGTGGCGAACTTTAGCTGGTTTATCGGCGTCTTCCTCGGCGGCGTGACCTATCGCTGGCTGGCCCGGAAGGATCGCGAGGGCGCGTCCGCCGCGCACTTCACCGCACGCGAGGCCGCGCGCGCTATCAGACAGGAGCCGTGATGGATTACCAGACTGCGTTACGCGGTGCATTTTTCGATATCGCTCAGGTCTGCGACAGCGCGGACCTGATTGCCGACCACGCGCGCTACCGGGAGGACGGGCTGCTGTTTATCCAGCAGGGAAAAATCGTAGCGCTGCTGGACTGGCACGAGGGCGAGAAGCATCTTGATCCGCACAAGGGCTATACCGACCTGCGCGGCAGGCTGCTGCTGCCCGGATTTGTTGATACCCACGTTCACTATCCGCAAACGGAGATGATCGGGGCATTCGGTGAACAGCTGCTGGAGTGGCTGACCACCTACACGTTTCCGGTGGAGAGCCAGTTTGCCGATGAGGCCTACTCAAAAGAAATTGCCGAATTTTTCATTAACCAGCTGGTAAGCAACGGGACCACCACCGCGCTGGTGTTCTGTACCCTGCACCCTGGCTCCGTCGACGCGCTGTTTACCGAGGCGCTGCGCCTGAACATGCGCCTCATCGCCGGAAAGGTGATGATGGACAGGCACGCGCCGGACTACCTGACCGAGACCGCTGACGCGAGCTATCAGCAGACGCGGGCGCTGATCCAGCGCTGGCAGAACCGCGGGCGGCTGGGGTATGCCATTACGCCGCGCTTTGCCCCCACCTCCTCTCCCGAGCTGCTCGCGGCGGTCAGGCTGCTCAGGGAAGAGTTTCCGGATACCTGGATGCAGACCCACCTGAGTGAAAATCCGCACGAAGTCGCCTGGGTGAGCGATCTCTGGCCCGAGCACGAGCGCTACCTGGACGTCTATCACCACTATGGCCTGACGGGCGAGCGCAGCGTGTTTGCGCACGGTATTCACCTGCACCACAGCGAATGGCAGTGCCTGCACGACACCGGCTCTGCCGTCGCGTTCTGCCCCACCTCTAACCTGTTTCTTGGCAGCGGGCTGTTTCGCCTGCCCGCCTGCTGGCAGCATAAGGTGCGGATGGGCATCGGCACCGACGTCGGGGCGGGAACCACCTTCAGCATGCTGCGCACCCTGGGGGAGGCCTATAAGGTCGGGCAGCTACAGAGCTATCGCCTGCGCGCCTGCGAGGCGTTTTATCACGCCACGCTGGGCGGGGCCCACGCGCTGCGGCTGGACGAGAAGATTGGCAGCTTCAGCCCCGGCAAAGAGGCAGACTTCATCGTTATTGACCCGGCGGTGACGCCGCTACAGCGCCTGCGCCACCGCCGCTGCCGGGATATTTATGAGCAGCTTTTTGTGCTGATGACCCTCGGCGACGAGCGCAACATCAGCGAAACCTGGGTCAACGGCGAACGGGTGTGGTCAGCTGCCCCGGTAGGTTGACCATCCGCCGGGCGCAATCACGAACGGCAGATGGAAGTGCTCGTCTGCCGCTTCCCCCGTCACAAAATCAATTTGCGCGCAGGGATAGAGCGTGCTGCGGCCGGTGCCGGTAAACCATTCACCGATGTCGGCCACCAGCCGGTAACGGCCAGCAGGCAGATCGGCAACAAATGCGGCAATGCGTCCCTGGGCGTTAGTGACCGCGGTCGCCAGCCGCTCCCCTTCCCGTTCAAGATGCACCGTTACGCCCTCTGCGGGCTTGCCTGTTGAAATATCGAGTATATGCGTGCTGAGCGTGCTCATTCGCCAATCGCTCCTTCCAGCCGTAGTAAGGTAATTTCCCGCAGCTGTTCGAGCGCAATCTCCAGTTCCTGCGCCTCGCTGTTTTCAAGCCGCGCGCGCAGGGCTTCTACTATTTCCCCGCTGGTTCGCCCTTTCGCGCGGATCAGAAAGACGCGTCCGAAGCGGGCTTCGTAGCGGGCATTTCCGTCCCGCAGGGCGTCGGCATGATGCTGCTCAACCGCCCCCTGCTCCTGGCGCGACAGCGCGGCCTCCGGCCCCGTTCCCGGCGGTGTTTCGCCGATGCGCGGATGCGCGCTCAGAGCCTGAGCCAGGGCCGCTTCATCCCACTTTTGCGCCAGCGCCTGCGCCGCGCTGAACAACGCTTGCTGGCTGGAATAGGGCCGTCCGCGAACCAGCGCGTCGGCCCAGGCAGGCAACGCCACGCACGCAGAGATCCGCGCCAGCGCCTCTTCGTAAGGCAAATGATTAAAGTCCTGTAGTGCGATCATGTTGGCTCCGTTGAAATCCTCGTCTACAGCCATTGCACAAATTACGCCACTCTTGCCGACGGCGTGAAACAGTCGATTCCGCCATCCTCAGCAGGAAACTATTGATTCATCCTAAGGCAAACCTCGCCCCAAAACGCACCTTAGCAGTGCAAACCCGCGCCCCACAACGCGCTTTTCGCCACGCTGCAGCCTGGTACGCAAATTGCTCACTCCTCTTACACCCTGCGAAAGGAGAGAAGCATGAAAGCGATTGTGATTGGGGCGGGCATCGGTGGGTTAAGCGCGGCCGTCGCGTTAAAAAACGCCGGAATAGACTGTACCGTCTTTGAAGCCGTAATGGAGATCCGCCCCGTGGGAGCGGCCATCTCCATCTGGCCCAACGGCGTGAAATGTATGCAGCACCTGGGTATGGGCGACATCATCGAGACGTACGGCGGGCCGATGCGCTTTATGGCCTATAAAGACTATCGTCGCGGCGACACGCTGACCCGGTTTAGCCTTGCACCGCTCGTCGAGCGTACCGGCGGGCGCCCCTGCCCCGTTTCACGGGCGGAGCTTCAGCGCGAAATGCTGGACTTCTGGGGACGCGACAGGGTGCAGTTCGGCAGGCGCGTCGAAGGCGTATGTGAAGATAAGGCTGGCGTGAGCGTCACCTTTACCGATGGCACCACGGCAACAGGCGATTTTCTGATTGCCGCCGACGGCAGCCACTCTGCGGTTCGTCCGTACGTGCTGGGATACGCCCCGGAGCGCCGCTACGCCGGGTACGTGAACTGGAACGGGCTGGTGAAGATTGATGAAGCCATTGCCCCGGCGCACCAGTGGACCACGTATGTCGGGGAAGGCAAACGCGTTTCGCTGATGCCCGTTTCCGGCGGGCGTTTCTACTTCTTTTTTGACGTGCCGCTTCCGGCAGGGCTGGCGGAAGATCGCGCGACCCTGCGCGGCGATCTCGCTCGCTACTTCCGGGGATGGGCACCGCCGGTGCAGAGGCTTATCGCCGCGCTCGACCCCGAAACCACCAACCGTATTGAGATCCACGACATTGAGCCGTTCGACAGCCTGGTGCGCGGCAGGGTTGCCCTTTTGGGTGATGCCGGACACAGCACCACGCCGGATATCGGCCAGGGGGGATGCGCCGCGATGGAGGATGCCGTGGTGCTGGGGGAGTGCCTGCGTGAAAACCGCCGCATCGAGCTTGCCCTGCGGCAGTACGAAGCGCTGCGCTGCGACAGGGTTCGCGATCTGGTGCTGAAGGCCCGCAAACGCTGCGACGTCACCCACGGGAAAGATATGGCGCTGACCGAGGCCTGGTATCGGGAGCTTAAAGAGGAGACCGGGGAGCGCATCATTAACGGTCTGTGCGACACCATTCAGGGCGGGCCATTAGGCTGAGCGAAAGAGGAGAAACCATGAGAAAAGAACCTGCACCGCCCGCACGCTGCACCTTTGAGCCCGGAGACTGGCTGCGCCTCGCGAAATGCTGGCATCCGGTTGCCCGCGCGTGCGACATCGGCCCGGCACCGGTAAAAGCCACGCTGCTGGATGAGCAGCTGGTGATTTATCGTATTAACGATCGCGTCGTGGTGGCCCGGGACGTGTGCCCGCACCGCGGCGTACCGCTGACGCTGGGCTTTCACGATGAGTACGGCATTATCTGTCCCTACCATGGCTTACGCTTTGGAGAAGAGGGTCGCTGCAACCGCATCCCTTCCAGCCCCGACCAGCCGGTTCCGGCGAAGCTGAACCTCATTAACTATGCGGTGGAGGAGCGCTTCGGCCTGATCTGGACCTGCCTGGACTTTGATCCGGACAATCCTGTTCCGCTACCCACCCTGCCGCACTGGGATGATGAGGGCTTTCAGCAGATCAACTGCCCGGCGTTTGAGGTGAATGGTTTCGCAGGCCGTCAGGTCGAGGGCTTCCTGGACGTCGCCCACTTCGCGTGGATCCACACCGACACCTTTGCCGATCCCGCTAATCAGCAGGTCCCCGCCTATCAGCCGCAGGAGACCTCCTTCGGCTTTGTTGCCGATTACTGGAGCTCCGTCAGCAATTATCCCGCCGGTTCACCTGTCCAGGCGCCGGAGGGTTTCCAGTGGCTGCGTCATTTTGAACTGCACCTGCCGTTTACCGCCACGCTGACCATCCATTTTCCCGGCGATGCAAGGCTGGCGATCATGAACGCCGCCTCGCCGGTATCATCGCGCGTGACGCGGATGTTTGCGCCGATTGCGCGCAACTTTGACCTGCATATTCCTGTAGAAGAGGTGCATGCCTTTAACCTGCGCATTTTCGAAGAGGATCGTCTGATGGTTGAAACCCAGCGTCCGGAAAGCCTGCCGCTGGATCTGACCCTTGAAGCCCATATTCCGGCGGATAAAAGCTCAATTGCCTACCGTCGGGGGCTAAAAAAGATGGGCTTTGGCGAGTTTTTCCTGGCATGACGGAGGCGGATATGTTGAACGTTATCGTTGACGGGCTGTGGCGCGAGGGGAATAAAAGCCTCGCCGTCAGGCTGGTGGCTGAAAACGGCGAAGCGCTGCCAGCGTGGCAGCCCGGCGCGCACGTTGATGTGCATCTGCCCTGCGGCGTGGTTCGCCAGTACTCCCTGACCGGAGCATGTGAAAACGCGAGCTATCTTATCTGCGTGGGCCGGGAAACCGCCTCGCGCGGCGGGTCGCGCTATGTACACGAGACGCTGCGCCCGGGGCAGACGTTAGCGATCTCCGCCCCGCGCAATCTGTTTCCGCTTACTCAGGCAGAGCGGGTTGTGCTGCTGGCAGCGGGGATTGGCATTACGCCGCTGTATGCGATGGCCCTGCATCTTAACGCTGCCGGAACGCCGTTTTCGCTGCACTATTACGTCAGTAACCGGGAAAGCGCGGCGTTTGCGCGCGAACTTTCGCGGTTGGGTGAGTGCACTATTCATACCGCCAGCCCGCGCTCCGCGCTGGCCGGGCATCTGCCGCTGCCCGCGCCGGGGTTACACGCCTGGGTTTGCGGACCGTCAGGCTTTATGGCGAAAGTGCGCGAGGTCGCGCGGTCGAAAGGCTGGCCTGACGAGGCGGTGCACAGCGAGGCGTTTCAGCCCCCGGCACCGCTTATAAGCGGTGAGGCGGGCGAGATCTTCACGGTCAAACTGGCCTCCACCGGCGAGCGCTGGCCGGTGCCCGCGGACAAGACCATCGCCCAGGTGTTGCAGGCGAACGGCGTAGACGTACCGCTGTCATGCGAAATGGGGATCTGCGGAGCGTGCCTGACGCCGGTGATCGACGGGGTGGTAGACCACAGGGATACCGTGCAGTCAGAGGCGGAAAAAAGCGCGCCTGGCCAGCAGGTGGCTCTCTGCTGTTCGCGAAGCCATTCAGGGGAGCTGGTGATTGCGCTGTAAAACGAAAAAACCCTGCGATATTGCTATCGCAGGGTTTTCGAATTTGGCGGAAGCGTAGAGATTCGAACTCTAGAACCCTTTCGGGTCGCCGGTTTTCAAGACCGGTGCCTTCAACCGCTCGGCCACGCTTCCAAAGTGAGGCGCACTATAAACATCTCTGAGCATGATGTAAAGCGTGAAATGGCATAAAGTTGCCCCTCCTTCGTCATTTTCTTGCCCCTCGCATACTTTTTCATCGCACCCTGGCTAAAATGTAAACATTTATTTTTACATTAATTACGCTTATCAGATTCACTATTTGTCATTTAGACTCTTTTTCATACGACATACATTACCGGTACATCGTACGGCAAGAGGTTTCCCTTTATATTATGCATTCTCGATTATGAGTATTTTATTTATCAGCGATAACTATTATCTGTGTAGCGGGGTTTTAAGCGCTCAGACAACCGTCCATTTCATTCGCGACGACGAGGATATTCACGACCTTATCGGAGTCGATCCTGAACTGAATTTTATCATTGCGATAGAACAAGATAACCTACGTAACGGGGTCATCAGGCAGGTCAAAAAAATTAAGAATAGTTATATCGTCCTGATGCATGAGATAGAAATGAACAGGGCCGTGAAAATAGATAATATTATCTATTCGTCAATGCATTTTAATATTCGCCCTTTTCAGCAGCTGATGCGTTTTTACAGAGCGCTCAGAATAAACGCATTTACGCGGCGAGAATATGACGTGCTGAAGCTTTTCAATCTTGAAAATCATGAAATTGCCAAAAGGCTTAAACTCTCCCAAAAAACAACCAGCACCTACCGCGTGAAGATTCTGGAAAAATTAAACATGCGCTCAAGAAACATTCTGGCGATGTCCCGCATGAAATCGGCGATTGTCGATCAGAAACTGTGAACCTTTCTCTGCCTCTGGATGCCTCAGGCTCCCGCACGTCAGCCTGAGTAAAGTTGCGCAGGGTGTTGCGCTCAATCACAACGCATGTATTATGTTATAACATAACATTTTGGGGTTGAGCTTTATGTTGTCAAAAACAGGGTTATTTCTTTCTGTATTACTCACCGTGACGCCTGCCGCTTTTGCCGCAACCGCCTACCCGCTGACGATTGAAAATTGCGGGGTAAAGCAGACCTATACGCATGCGCCGCAGCGCGTCGTTACCGTGGGCCAGCATGAAACGGAACTGTTGCTCGCGCTGGGGCTGGAAAGATCCGTCGCCGCAACGTCGGTCTGGTTTGGTCAGCTTCCGGACTCGCTGGCCGACGCCGGAAAAAAAATCCCCCGGCTTGCCGACAATTCGCCCTCCTTTGAAGCCGTCGTGGGGCAAAAACCGGAGCTCGTTCTCGCCCAGTACCACTGGCACATTGGCCCGCAGGGCGAGGTGGGAACACGCGAGCAGTTTGCGTCGCTGGGAATTAAGACGTGGATTTCCCCTGCCGACTGCACGGACAAAACGGTGACGGAAACCTCAAACGCCGACGGAGCGCGCAGCGCGCCGTTTTCACTGGCAGAAATAACGCGCGAAGTCACGGAACTGGCCGCCATCTTTGACGTTTCCGCGCGGGGCGAGCAGCTCAACCGCGCGCTGACGGCGCGTATTGAGAAAGCGCAGGCGCGCGTTTCAGCCAGGCCGCTCAAGGTCGTTTTCTGGTTTTCAAGCAGCCGCCTGAACGGCGATCCCTGGGTGGCGGGGAGCTACGGCGCGCCCGGCTGGATAAGCCGCACGCTGGGGTTAAAGAACGTTATCGACTCCCGCGACGAATGGCCCGCCGTCACCTGGGAACATATTGCCCAGGCGCAGCCGGACGTTATCGTCATCGCGCAGATGTCGCGCAGGCTCTACCCCGCCGATGACGTTGCGGTAAAGGAGGCCTTTTTACGACGCGATCCGGTAACCCGGACCATTCCCGCGGTCAGGAATAACCAGATTATCGTGGTGCCCGCCATGTCGTTAAACCCGTCGCTGCGTAACGTCGATGCGGTTGAGCTTATCAGCGACCGGCTTGCTTCATTCCGGGGCGAATAATGCGCCATTTCTCCTCTTCCCGCCGCCAGCAGGTGGCGCTTGCGGCAGGCGCCGTGGCGCTGCCGCTGATGCTGGTCTTTGCCGCGAGTATCGGCGATATGCCGGTATCGTATGCCGTTACCGGAAAAGCGATTCTGAACGGGCTGGGGCTGACGTCATATCACCTGCCCCAGCCGGAGGAAGGCATCGTCTGGCAGTACCGCATGAGCCGGGCGCTGATGGCCGCCTGCAGCGGCGGCGGTCTGGCGCTGTGCGGGCTGGTGCTCCAGTCGATACTGCGTAACCCCCTGGCTGAACCCTATCTGCTGGGCATTTCCGCAGGCGCCTCACTGGGGGCCGTCTGCGTGATGCTGCTCGGCATCGGCGGGAGCGTCATTGGCGTGAGCAGCGGCGCGTTTGTCGGCGCCTGTGCCGCTTTTGCGCTCATCATGCTGATAACCAACGGCATGAGCGAAAGCCCGTCGCGCATTTTGCTGGCAGGCATCGCGGGCACGCAGCTCTTCAACGCGATGACCGCGTACGTCGTCAGCACCTCCGCCAACGCCGAGCAGTCGCGCAGCGTTATGTTCTGGCTAATGGGCAGCCTGAGCGGCGTCCGCTGGCCTGACGCGCTGCTGGCGCTGGCCGTGACGGTGACGGGCCTGCTGGTGGTCTGCCTCTTTGCGCGGGCGCTGGACACCTTCACCTTTGGAGATGAGGTCTCCACTACCCTCGGGATCCCGGTGGCCGCCGTGCGTATTGCCCTGTTGCTGACCTGCGCGTTCGTCACCGCAACCCTGGTAAGCGCCATAGGCGCAGTGGGGTTTGTGGGGCTGGTCATTCCCCACGTGACGCGCATGCTAAGCGGTCCGGGCCATCGGCGCGCTATTCCGCTGACGTTTCTTATCGGCGCGCACTTTATGATCCTGGCCGATATCGTGTCACGCACGCTGATCGTGCACCAGGTTCTGCCCATCGGGGTGGTGACTGCGCTGGTGGGCGCGCCTGTCTTTGTGGCGCTGCTTTATCAAAACCGGAAGGAGCATTCATGAATATTTCCGTCTCCGGGTTAAGCGTAACCCGACAAGCACTGACGGTGCTTGAGAATATCAACCTCGACCTGCCGTCCGGACAGATTGTCGGCCTGCTAGGGCCTAACGGCTCGGGCAAATCAACGCTGCTACGCTGTCTTGCCGGGCTGTTTCCGCACCTCGGTGAACGCGTTGCGCTTAACGGCACGTCGCTTAGCGTAATGCCGTTAAAAACGCGCGCGCGGCACCTGGCATTCGTCCCGCAACATGCCGACGTCGAGGGAGAACTGACCGTAGAGGATATCGTGCGGCTGGGGCGAACGCCTTACCGGAAGGCGTTTCAAAGAAGCACGCGAGATGATGATGCGGCGGTTGAAGAGGCGATAAGCCTGATGCAGCTAGGCGGATTGCGCCAGCGGCGCTGGCAGCATTTGTCCGGCGGGGAACGTCAGCGAAGCCAGATAGCGCGTGCGCTGGCACAGCGGCCCCGGGTATTGCTGCTCGATGAGCCGACAAACCACCTGGACATTCAGCACCAGCTGGAGCTGATGCGGCTTATTTCGCGGCTGCCGCTCACGGTAGTGGTGGCCCTGCACGATCTTAATCTGGCGGCCAACTACTGTCAGCGGCTGATCCTTCTGAAGGCCGGGCGCGTATCGGCCACCGGCGCGCCCCCGGAGGTGCTCACCGCGGAGAACATCGAGAAAACCTGGTGCGTCAAGGCGAACGTCTACAGGGCAGACGCCGGGATCACGATCGGCTACAGCATGGGAGGGATGGCGTAGAACAGAAGCAAAAAACCCTGCGATATTGCTATCGCAGGGTTTTCGAATTTGGCGGAAGCGTAGAGATTCGAACTCTAGAACCCTTTCGGGTCGCCGGTTTTCAAGACCGGTGCCTTCAACCGCTCGGCCACGCTTCCTAAGTGAGGCGAACTATAAACACCTCACCGCGCGCTGTAAAGAGCACGCGCATTCGTTCGCTTTAAAAATAGCCAAATTGCGTTTAATCGGTTGAATAGACGACATATTGGCCATTTTGCCAGCATAAAATCCATCACCGAGGTTTAGTGCTTTTTGATGTACATATCTTTCGTGTAGTAATACCCGAGCTTGTCCGGGGTGAATCCCCCTACCCACGGCTTCACAAGGTGCGTGCGAACGTAGTGATAGACGGGGATCGCCGGCACGTCACGCCCCAGCAGATCCTCTGCCTGCTGATAAAACTTTCCGCGCTCTTGCGGCGTTTTTGATTTCGCCGCATTCGCCAGCGCCTGGTCGTACTCAGGATTGCTGTACTGCGTGGTGTTTTGGCTATCCCCGGTACGGAAGTTATTCAGGAAAGTGGAGGCGTCATCGTAATCGGCAATCCAGGCGTAGCGCACCGCGTCAAAATTATGGGTGTGCATGGTATCAAGCATGGTTTTCCACTCCTGATTTTGCAGCTTCGCCTCCACGCCGAGGTTCTTTTTCCACATCGAGCTGGCGGCAATGGCGATACGCTGGTGTGTTTCAGAGGTGTTATACAGCAGATTAAAACTCAGTGGATGGCTGGCGCTATATCCGGCCTCTTCGAGCAGTTTTTTCGCCTCGGCAATACGTTTGTCCCGCGGCCAGCTGGCGTAGTCCGGGTTCTGTAACTTAACGCCACCAATGTCCGGCTGACTGATAAGCCACGCCGGGCGCTGCCCCTGCCCCATCACTTTATCTGCAATGATGTCTTTATCGAGCGCCATATTGAGCGCCTTTCGCACGCGCGCATCGTTGAACGGCGCGCGGCTGGTGTTGAATTCATAATAGTAGGTGGCAAGCTGCGGGGAGACGTCCAGCTGGCTGCCCAGCGTTTTCTTAAGCCGGGCGAACTGGTTTACAGGCACCGTGTAGACAATATCGATTTCTCCCGCTTTATAGCGGTTCACATCAGCCGCCTCGGAGGAAACAGGCAGATATGTCACCCTGTTGATCACGGTATGGGCATTATCCCAGTAGCGCGGGTTACGCTCCGCCACAATGCGTTCGTTAACCACCCACGTCGACAGCTTATAGGCACCGCTGCTGACGATGTGTTCCGGTTTGGTCCATTTATCGCCGAAACGACCTACCAGGACCTTATCTATCGGCACCAGAGACGGGTGTGCCAGCATCGCAAGGAAGGCGGCATTCGGCTGCGTGAGCGTGACTTCCAGCGTGCTGTCATTGATGGCTTTTACCCCCAGCGACGCGGGCGCTTTTTTGCCTTCGGCGATATCGGTGCCGTTAACGATACGCATGCTGCCGGGATAGCTGGCATACGGTGAGGCGGTTTTCGGGTCTACCAGCCGCTGCCAGCTCCAGACGATATCTTCCGCGGTGATGGCGCTTCCATCGCTCCAGGTAATGCCCGGGCGCAGATGGAAGGTCCAGACGGTGTTATCTTTATTCTCCCATTTCTCCGCCAGGCGCGGCTGGATCTCCCCTGCCGGGGAGACGCTGACCAGCCCGTCGAATAAATCGCTGATAATATTGAATTCGACATCGCTTTCGACTTTATGCGGGTCGAGGGAAGCGGGTTCACTTCCGTTGTTCCTGACCAGCTCCTGCTTATCTGCCAGCTGGGTTCCTGCCGGTACGCTTGCGGCCCAGGCGGCCGTGCTGGCGCTCAGGATCCCCGCGGTTATCAGTGAGAGTGCAACGTGTGTGCGCGTTTGTGGTTTCATTTCCTTCGCCTTATTGTCTGTTTTTATGACGATCCGGAAATAACTCTTAGCGGCCTTAGTGAAATAACGCAATATTTTTCAGTAACCTATAAGAGGTTGATCTGAATACGTCAGGCAAACCGTGCTTCCTTCTGAAGAAATGGGCTTTATCAGAAGAAAAAACCGGCACAAACCCTAAGGGGCTGAGTAAAGATGGGTAAAACCACTTTGAGACTGCCGCGCCGTTTCCTATTCTTTCCGTTAATTACATCTGTCATAAGAGAGTGACTCATGGATCGTATAATTACTTCCTCACGCGACCGTACATCGCTACTCAGCACCCACAAGGTGCTGCGCAATACCTATTTTATGCTCAGCCTGACGCTGGCGTTTTCGGCCATTACCGCAACGGCCAGCACCGTGCTGATGCTGCCGTCTCCGGGCCTGATCCTGACGCTGGTGGGTATGTATGGTCTGATGTTCCTGACCTACAAAACCGCCGACAAACCGGTGGGTATTCTGTCCGCGTTCGCCTTTACTGGCTTCCTGGGGTACATCCTGGGGCCAATCCTGAACGCGTACCTGTCTGCCGGCATGGGTGATGTGATCGGTATGGCGCTGGGCGGTACCGCGCTGGTGTTCTTCTGCTGCTCGGCCTACGTGCTGACCACCCGTAAGGACATGTCCTTCCTCGGCGGCATGCTGATGGCGGGTATCGTGATTGTGCTGGTGGGTATGCTGGCAAACATCTTCCTGCAATTGCCTGCTCTGCACCTGGCAATCAGCGCGGTGTTTATCCTGATTTCATCTGGCGCCATCCTGTATGAAACCAGCAACATCATTCACGGCGGTGAGACGAACTATATCCGCGCGACCGTGAGCCTGTACGTGTCGCTGTACAACATCTTCGTCAGCCTGCTGAGCATCCTGGGCTTCGCCAGCCGCGATTAACTCACCGTGATGTGAAAAAAGCCCCGCTTATGCGGGGCTTTGTTTTTTTGGTAAACTGCTGCGGTATTTGACTAACGCGTGAATGATTATGTTGAGTTTTGAAGGCAAAGAGATCGAAACCGATAACGATGGTTATCTGAAAGAGAGCAGCCAGTGGAGTGAAGCGCTGGCGGAGAAAATTGCGGAAAACGAAGGGATTATCCTCTCCCCGGAACACTGGGAAGTGGTGCGTTTGGTGCGCGAGTTTTACCTTGAATTCAACACCTCTCCGGCCATCCGCATGCTGGTCAAAGCCATGGCGAACAAATTTGGCGAGGAGAAAGGCAACAGCCGCTATCTGTATCGCCTGTTCCCGAAAGGCCCGGCAAAACAGGCGACCAAAATTGCCGGCCTGCCAAAACCGGTAAAATGCATTTAATAGCGAATACTGAAGTCAGCGTATTCCCGGCCGGGTTGATGCGGTTCCGTTAAGACCTTATCAACCCGCGCGCTTCGCGGCCCGCCCGCTTTCAGCCACGCCACCAGCTTCTCTACCCTATCCGCCTCACCGCAGGCGACAACTTCCACGCTGCCGTCATCCATGTTACGGGCATACCCCGTAAGCCCGAGCTGAAGGGCTTCGCGCTGGGTGCTGTAGCGAAACCCAACGCCCTGCACGAGGCCGTGGACCCAGGCAATAGTGCAAACATTTGACATCATCCTTCTCCTTATCCGACTGGCGCGTTGCATTTCCTCACTGAAGTCGGGAAAATGGCGGCCATTTTCTTGAATCGACAGAATAGCAAATTATGAGCGTACGTTTAGTGTTAGCCAAAGGGCGCGAGAAGTCATTACTGCGCCGTCATCCCTGGGTCTTTTCCGGCGCGGTTGCCCGAATGGAAGGTAAAGCCAGCCTCGGTGAAACCATCGATATCGTTGACCATCAGGGGAAGTGGTTAGCGCGCGGCGCATACTCGCCGGCATCCCAGATCCGCGCCCGCGTCTGGACGTTCGATAAAGACGAAACCATCGACATCGACTTCTTTGTCCGCCGCCTGCAGCAGGCGCAGCAGTGGCGTGAGTGGCTGGCAAAGCGTGACGGGCTGGACAGCTACCGTCTGATCGCCGGTGAGTCCGACGGCCTGCCGGGCGTCACCATTGACCGCTTCGGCAACTTCCTGGTGCTGCAACTGTTGAGCGCCGGGGCGGAGTATCAGCGTGCCGCGCTGATTAGCGCGCTGCAAACGCTGTACCCGGACTGTGCTATTTACGACCGCAGCGACGTGGCGGTGCGTAAAAAAGAGGGCATGGAGCTGACGCAAGGCCCGGTAACCGGTGAACTGCCGCCTGCCCTGCTGCCTATCGAAGAACACGGCATGAAGCTGCTGGTGGATATCCAGGGCGGTCATAAGACCGGCTATTACCTCGATCAGCGCGACAGCCGTCTGGCAACCCGCCAGTATGTTGCCGATAAGCGCGTGCTGAACTGCTTCTCCTATACCGGCGGCTTCGCGGTCTCTGCCCTGATGGGCGGCTGTGCCCAGGTTGTCAGCGTCGACACCTCGCAGGAAGCGCTGGATGTGGCAAAGCAGAACGTCGAGCTGAACGGGCTGGACCAGAGCAAAGCGGAATTTGTTCGCGACGACGTATTCAAACTGCTGCGTAAATACCGCGACCAGGGCGAAAAATTTGACGTCATCGTGATGGATCCGCCGAAGTTCGTGGAGAATAAAAGTCAGCTGATGGGCGCCTGCCGTGGCTATAAAGATATTAACATGCTGGCGATCCAGCTGCTGAACCCGGGCGGCGTGCTGCTGACGTTCTCCTGCTCTGGCCTGATGACCACGGATTTATTCCAAAAAATCATCGCCGATGCCGCTATAGATGCTGGTCGTGATGTACAATTTATAGAGCAGTTCCGTCAGGCCGCCGATCACCCGGTGATCGCTACCTACCCGGAAGGGCTGTATCTGAAAGGGTTTGCCTGTCGCGTCATGTAACTTGAAATGAGAAATATTGCCCGCACATAGTGTGTATGTAATGTTTCCCGGGAGGTGACTATGATTGCCAGCAAATTCGGTATCGGCCAGCAGGTCCGCCACACCTTGCTTGGATATTTGGGGGTGGTCGTGGATATCGACCCGGAATATTCCCTTGATGAACCGTCAGCGGACGAGCTGGCGGTGAACGCAGAGCTTCGCGCCGCGCCCTGGTATCACGTGGTGATGGAGGGCGACGACGGTCAGCCCGTCCATACCTATCTTGCCGAAGCGCAGCTGAGCGGTGAACTGCAGGATGAGCATCCGGAACAACCCACTATGGACGAGCTTGCTCAGACCATCCGCAAACAGCTACAGGCACCGAGACTGCGAAATTAAAGGTGTAAAAAAGCCCGTAACCGGGCTTTTTTTATTTCGCGAGACCGAGACGGGGAATGTCGATCGCCGGACAGCGATCCATTACCACCTTCAGCCCCGCATCACGGGCTAATACTGCTGCCTGCTCGTTGATCACCCCCAGCTGCATCCACAGCGTTTTCGCCCCAATCGCAATCGCCTCCTGCGCTACGCCCCACGCGGCCTCCGAGTTGCGGAAAACGTCCACCATATCCACTTTCTCCGGCACTTCCGCGAGCGTCGCGTAGCCCTGCTGTCCCAGCAGCGTTTTACCCGCCACCTTCGGCGAGACAGGGATCACGTGATAGCCCTGATCCAGAAGGTATTTCATTACACGATAGCTCGGGCGATCGGGTTTGTCGCTCGCCCCGACCAGCGCGATAGTGCGCGTGGACGTCAGTATCTCGACAATGTCGTTCTCTTTCATACTCTTCCTCCTGGTTTTTTTCAAAGTGTACGCCAAAGCGGGCATCTCAACCACGCGCCCCATGCAGAAGCATGAGGGCAAAAGGGCAGAATATGTCTATATGTTAGTAAACGTGATAATCGAAAAATTTTGATACATTCTTGCAGAGGATGTTTTCTACGGGAGCCCGCTATGAAAACCGGCATTGCCTGGACCGCGATCGCGTTAATCATGCCGGTTTGCGTTTTCGCGACCAGCCTGAGACTTTCAGCCGATATTGACCTGCTGGTTCTGGACGGAAAAAAAGTTTCCAGCTCGCTGCTGCGCGGCGCGGACAGTATCGAGCTGGATAACGGGCCGCATCAGGTGGTATTGCGGGTGGAAAAGACAATCCGCCTCGCCGACGGTGAACAGCAGGTGTACATTTCGCCTCCGCTGGTTGTCAGCTTTAATACCCGGCGCATCAGCCAGGTTAATTTTCGTCTTCCTCGCCTTGAGACAGAAAAAGAGTCTCTGGCATTCGATGCCTCGCCGCGCGTTGAACTGGTGGATGGGAACGCAGTGCCGATCCCGGTGCAGCTGGATATTCTGGCGCTGACAAAAAGGCCAAAGGGAACAGACTATGAAGCGGATACCGGGATCTACAACAGGGCCAGCAGGCGCGCCTCCCTGCCCCAGTTTGCCGCGGTAATGGCGGATGACAGCGCCCTGCTTTCGGGCGTTTCAGAGCTGGATGAGCTTCCCCCTCAGTCGCAGACGCTTACCGAGCAGCGGCTCAGGTTCTGGTTCCAGAATGCCGATCCGGACACGCGCGCCCGTTTTCTGAAATGGGCGAAACGACAGCCGTCGTCATGAGCCACATTTTTTTGTCCTTTCTCTTGCAGCATCAGTCAGTTCCCGTCATCGTGTAGCGAGGTAACCTCACGGATATGATTATGGAACTGACAACACGCACACTGCCGTCGCGCAAGCACATTGCTCTGGTTGCGCACGATCACTGTAAACAAATGCTGCTTAACTGGGTTCGTCGCCATCAGCCTCTGTTACAGAATCATGCCCTTTCGGCTACGGGGACAACCGGCAACCTGATCCACCGCGAAACCGGCCTGGAAGTGAACGCCATGCTGAGCGGCCCGATGGGGGGCGATCAGCAGGTAGGCGCACAGATTTCGGAAGGAAAGATTGACGTGCTGATCTTCTTCTGGGACCCGCTGAACGCGGTTCCGCACGATCCGGACGTTAAGGCGCTGCTGCGTCTGGCGACGGTGTGGAACATTCCGGTAGCCACCAATCTTTCAACGGCAGATTTCATCATTGAGTCGCCTCAGTTTAACGCGCCGGTGGAGATCCTGATCCCGGACTATCCACGTTATCTCGCCGAGAGGCTGAAGTAGCCTTTTTTGCCCGGTAGCGCTGTGCGTGCCGGGCAAAAAAAGTTCTGTGCGGCTCATTACGGCTTTCTCGCCACCGGCACGTCAATGCTTTTCAGCACGTCGACAAACGCGGACGGTTCCTCTTTATCGAACAGCAGCCACACGCGATGGCGCGCGCGGGTTATCGCCACGTACAGCAGGCGCCGCTCCTCTGCGTCCGGAAAATCCTCTGGCACAGGCAGCAGCGCCTGCTCCATGACCGACTCGCGAGCCGGTGCCGGGAAACCGTCGCTCCCCCCCTTTAGCCCGACAACGATCGCGTAGTCGGCCTGCTGCCCTTTGCTGGCGTGAATGGTCATAAAATCGAGCTGAAGCTTTGGCCAGCGGGTCGCCGCCTTATCCAGCGCCGTCGGCCTGAGATGGTGGTAACGCGCCAGCACCAGAATGCGCTCGTCGGGCTTCGCATAGCCGCTCAGCTTATCCAGCAGCGCCTCCAGGCAATCGTCCGCCAGCAGCGTGACGGCTTTCTTATCCCCCGGCGTGAGGCTGTTGAGCGGTTTCGTCAGCTGGTGCGGATTCTGCTGAATAAACCGGTTGGCAATTTCGCCAATGCGCGAGTTAAAGCGGTAGGTGGTGTCGAGATCGCTGCGATCGCCCTCGCCAAAATAGTGGTGGAATGCCGTCGTGAGGGAAAGCTGTGCCCCGCTAAAGCGGTAGATGGCCTGCCAGTCATCCCCCACGGCAAACAGCGACGTGTGTTTATTCTGCGCCCGCAGCGCCGACAGCAGCGCCGCGCGCTGCGGTGAGATATCCTGAAACTCATCCACCAGGATGTGTTTCCACGGGCTGACGAAGCGTCCTTTCTCCAGAATGACGATGGCCTGATGGATCAGCCCGGAAAAATCGACCGCGTTTTCATCTTTCAGCGCGCTTTTCCAGGCTTTAAGCATCGGAGCCATCAGCTTGACCCGCTTAGAAAACAGGGCGCGGACTGGCTCCGGCGCGCTTTCAATCATCTCGGCCTGAGAGCCGCCGTGCATACGCATCAGGCTTACCCAGCGGTCGAGCCGTGAGCCCAGACGGCGCGCCAGCTTTTCATCCTGCCAGAAGCTGCCCTCCGGCACCTCCCAGTTCAGCTCCTCTTCTAGCCACTGACGCCAGCCTTTCGCCTGCGCCTTTTTCTCACTGCACTGCTGGCGCCAGGTTTTTATAAACAGCGCCTGACGGGCCTGCGCGTCGTTCTCCAGCTTGCTGACTACGGGCACCTTTTTACTGCCCTGCTGAATGATATGCAGGGCGAGGGAGTGGAAGGTGCGCGCCGAGATATCCTGAGTATGCAAACGCGCCTGGATGCGTTCATCCATCTCCTGCGCGGCCTGGCGGCCAAAGGCAAGCAGCAAAATCTGGTCGGCAACCGCCTCGCCCGTCGTCAGAAGCCAGCCCGCACGCGCCACCAGCACCGACGTTTTGCCGCTCCCGGCACCTGCCAGCACCAGCAGCGACTGCTCGCCGTTTACCACCGCACGCGCCTGGGCGGGGTTGAGGGGCGACGTCTCGACCGTACTGAAGAACCCGGCATAGCGCGCGAGCATTGCATCGGTCCAGGCCTGATTGTGCGCCAGACGGCTTTTCTCGATATCGCTCAGCCAGGCCTGACACTTACGCCAGGCGTCGCGGCAGTTATCAAACTCTTCAAGCCGGGCCACGGGTAAGGGTAATGCCGTCAGCGCCTCGGCGATCTTTTGCTGAAGCCCGGCGGTTTGCTGACGTGTCAGCCACTTCTGCTGGGTATGGCTGTGGTCTATATCGTCCAGCACCTGTTGCAGTACCTGTGCGGCAATCGCGCTCATCTCCTGGCTCCACTGCTGCCAGCGCGTGTTCAGATGGTGGTGGAAGCGTTGGGTTTCAGCCCACTCCGTCCCGTGCAGCCGTACCACCTTTTCAGCAGGCAGAACGAACTCCAGCTCGCCCCACACCAGCCCACGCTTGCAGTGAATAGCCAGAAGCTGATTAAACGGAATAAGGTATTCGTGGCGTTCACCGGAGACTTTGACGCCCGCATTGAGAAGGACAACCTTGTCGTACGGGTGCTGCGCCAGGCGTTTGCCCATTGAAGTTGCTTTCAGTTCCATATCCTGCCGGATCCACGAGGTAATAATTTGTCAGACAGTTTAACCGCCAGTTTTAAGGTGCTCCAGCCCAAAAAAACGTTACAATCAGCGGGCGTTAATCATATCGAAGGAAATGAGGGTTTATGCGTACCGTTCTGAATGTGTTGAATTTTGTCCTTGGCGGTTTTGCCACCACCCTTTCCTGGCTTTTTGCCACCCTGGTGAGCATCGTGCTCATCTTCACCCTGCCGCTGACGCGCTCCTGCTGGGAAATCACTAAGCTGTCCCTCGTTCCGTATGGCAATGAAGCCGTACACGTGGATGAGCTGGAGCCGGAACGAAAAAGTGCTCTGATGAACACCGGCGGCACGCTGCTGAATATTTTGTGGCTGATCTTCTTCGGCTGGTGGCTGTGTCTGATGCATATCTTCGCCGGTATTGCCCAGTGCATTACGATTATCGGCATTCCGGTTGGCATCGCTAATTTTAAAATTGCCACCATCGCCCTGTGGCCGGTAGGGCGCCGGGTTGTTCCGGTAGAAGTGGCGCAAGCCGCGCGTGAAGCCAATGCCCGTCGTCGTTTTCAGTAAATAAGGACAGGCCGCTCTCATGCTAAGCCCCCTGCTTCGTCGCTACACGTGGAACAGTAACTGGCTGTATAACGTCAGGATCTTTATCGCCCTCTGCGGCACCGTGGCTCTGCCGTGGTGGCTGAACGATGTGAAGCTCACCATCCCTCTCACGCTTGGGGTGGTGGCCGGCGCGCTTGCCGATCTCGATGACCGTCTGGCCGGACGCTTGCGTAACCTGGTTATCACGCTGGTCTGCTTCTTTATTGCTTCCGCGTCCGTGGAGCTGCTTTTCCCCTGGCCCTGGCTGTTCGCCCTCGGGCTGACGGTATCCACCAGCGGATTCATTTTGCTCGGCGGCCTCGGGCAACGCTATGCCACCATTGCGTTCGGCGCCCTGCTGATTGCCATTTACACCATGCTGGGCGTCTCCCTTTACGATCAGTGGTATCAGCAGCCCGTACTGCTGCTGTTGGGCGCTATCTGGTATAATCTGCTCACCTTAACCGGGCATCTTATATTTCCGGTTCGCGCCCTGCAGGACAACCTTGCCCGCAGTTACGAACAGCTGGCCCACTATCTGGAGCTGAAATCCCGGCTGTTCGATCCGGATATCGAAGAGGACAGCCAGGCGCCGCTGTACGATCTGGCGCTGGCAAATGGGCAACTGGTTGCCACGCTAAACCAGACGAAAGCCTCCCTGCTCACCCGCCTGCGCGGCGATCGAGGTCAGCGCGGCACCCGACGCACCCTGCACTATTACTTTGCCGCCCAGGATATTCACGAGCGTGCCAGCTCCTCGCATGTGCAGTATGCGGCCCTGCGCGAAAAGTTTCGCTACAGCGACGTGATGTTCCGCTTCCAGCGCCTGCTGTCGATGCAGTCACAGGCCTGCCAGCAGCTTGCCCGATCGATACTGCTGCGCACGCCCTATCAGCATGACCCACGCTTTGAGCGCGCGTTCAGTCATCTGGATGCGGCGCTCGATCGCGTGCAGGCCAGCGGCACGTCGCCGGAACAGTTCAAAGCCCTGGGCTTTTTGCTCAACAACCTGCGGGCCATTGATGCGCAGCTGGCCACCATTGAGTCTGAGCAGGCCATGGCGATACCGGGTAATGACGCGGAAAACCAGCTTGCCGACGACAGCCTGAATGGCTTTAGCGATATGTGGCTGCGCCTCAGCCGCCACTTTACGCCCGAATCGGCGCTCTTTCGCCATGCGGTGAGGATGTCGCTGGTGCTGTGCGTGGGCTATGCCTTTATTCAGATTACGGGGCTGCACCACGGGTACTGGATCCTGCTGACCAGCCTGTTCGTCTGCCAGCCGAACTACAACGCGACCCGCCATCGCCTCGCGCTGCGTATTGTCGGGACATTAGTCGGGGTCGCCATCGGGCTGCCGGTCCTCTATTTTGTGCCATCAGTAGAAGGGCAGCTGATCCTGATTGTTATCACCGGCGTCCTGTTCTTTGCCTTCCGGAACGTGCAGTACGCCCACGCCACCATGTTCATTACGCTGCTGGTTCTGCTCTGCTTCAATCTGCTGGGCGAAGGGTTTGAAGTTGCCCTCCCCCGCGTGATCGACACCCTGATTGGCTGCGCCATCGCCTGGGCGGCGGTGAGCTTTATCTGGCCTGACTGGCGTTTTCGTAACTTACCGCGCGTGTCCGACAGAGCCATGAACGCCAACTGCCGCTATCTGGATGCCATCCTTGAGCAGTACCATCAGGGCCGCGATAACCGTCTGGCCTATCGCATTGCCCGCCGCGACGCGCACAACACCGATGCCGAACTGGCTTCCGTCGTCTCGAATATGTCCACAGAGCCACGCGCCACGGCAGAGATGCGGGAAACGGCCTTCCGTCTGCTGTGCCTGAACCATACCTTCACCAGCTATATCTCCACGCTCGGCGCACACCGCGAGAGGCTGACGAACCCGGGTATCCTGGCGCTGCTGGATGACTCCGTCTGCTACGTTGATGACGCACTTCATCATCAGCCCGCGGATGAGCCACGGGTACACCAGGCGCTGGAGGAACTGTCGCAGCGTATCGCCCATCTTGACCCGGGGACCGACAACAAAGCGCCGCTGGTCCTACAGCAAATTGGCCTGCTTATCGCTTTGCTGCCGGAAATATGTCGACTGCGTCAGCAGATCGCTACCTGGCGGAACGATGCCCCTGCGACTCGGGCAGCGCATTAAACCACTCCGTAAGCTCCCGGCGGATATCCGCCGGGAGTGCCGCCTCATGCAATCCCTCTATAGCACCCTCAAGCGCAAACAATACCCGGATACTCAGCCCCTTATTTTTAGAGCGCATTTTCAGCCAGCTTGTCTTAGACCCCAGCTGCCGTAGCGTCTCTTCATTAGTAATGCCCGCCTCCATAAGCAGGACCTCAATCTGAAAGGTCAGGTTCGGCAGATCCTTCAGCCGGTTACGCTGATGGCGCTGGTAGCGCTCTCTCCTGGCGGCATCCAGCGCAAAAGAGGAGAGCTGAAGCAGTTTTTCCCTGTCTTGCCACAGGCCTTCATCCACGCGGTAGTAATTAAGCAGAACCGGACGTCCGCGTTTCATTAACGTCAGAAAAGAAGAGGCGTTTTTTACACAGTATTTTGCACTCTCCTCACAGGCGCGAAGGTAGAGTTCGCCGTCAGACACCATGGCAAATACCGCTTCATCCACGGCCAGGGTATAACCGCCAAACAGGGCACGATGACGAATTTCACCCAGCGGAGAGAGGTATTCCTGGGATTGATAAATCCGTTCATAAGATATCTTTTTCATGATAATTCCATTAAAAATCAAACATTAACCACGACATTTCTTACTAACGGATCCGTTAGCAGGAAAATAGGCAACTTATTGTCGTTGGGCAAGATGATTTTTTCAGGTTCACCGGGAATGGATGAAATTTGCGAGTTGCTTTCCGAAAATGAGGTTGATCTTTATGCATACAGGGGTTACTGTATATCCATACAGTAACTACAGGGCTGGAATGAACATGTACACTTCAGGCTATGCAAATCACTCAACACCTTCCTCTTCTGCCGCCGGCACTACTGCGCAGAATTCTAGCGGACGTGTATCGACAGGGCTTATCAGTGAAGTGGTTTACCGTGAAGACCAGCCGCTGTTAACACAACTTTTACTTTTGCCGCTGTTGCAGCAGCTCGGCCAACAGTCTCGCTGGCAGCTCTGGCTGACGCCTCAGCAAAAACTGAGCCGCGAGTGGGTGCAGTCCGCTGGCCTGCCGCTGGCGAAGGTGATGCAGATTAATCAGCTTTCTCCGTGTGATACGGTCGAGTCGATGGTTCGGGCATTACGTACCGGGAACTACAGCGTCGTGATTGGCTGGCTTCCTGAGGAACTGACGGAAGAGGAACATTTGCGTCTGACTGAAGCAGCAGAAGAAGGTAACGCAATGGGCTTTATTATGCGGCCGGTTCGTGCAGATTCTTATCGCAGAGGACAACTTTCTGGGCTAAAAATTCACTCAAATTTGTACCATTGAGTCATTTTAAGAGTTTTCCTGGAATTTTTTTCGACCTCATGATGCAAAAAAAGTTCAACGCGCCAAAACTGCGGCAAGGCTTGTCTGACGCGGTTCTCGTTAATTTTACTGCACAAAATTCGTTCAAAAAATGTTAAATATTGGGTATACGGACCTTTTTTTTTCATATGCCTGACGGACTTCACACTTGTAAGTTTTCAGCTACGTTGTAGACTTTACATCGCCAGGGGTGCTCGGCCTAAGCCGAAGATATCGGTAGGTTTATATTTGACCACGCCCCCCGGTGAAGGATTTAACCGTGATTTCTCTGACGGAGATATTCATGGCAAATTTTGGATGATAACGAGGCGCAAAAAATGAAAAAGACAGCTATCGCGATTGCAGTGGCACTGGCTGGCTTCGCTACCGTAGCGCAGGCCGCTCCGAAAGATAATACCTGGTATGCAGGTGGTAAACTGGGCTGGTCTCAGTTCCATGACACTGGTTGGTACAACAGCGACCTGAACAACGATGGCCCTACTCACGAGAGCCAGCTGGGTGCAGGTGCGTTCGGTGGCTATCAGGTTAACCCGTATGTTGGCTTTGAAATGGGTTACGACTGGTTAGGTCGTATGCCTTACAAAGGCGACAACGTAAATGGCGCTTTCAAAGCTCAAGGCGTACAGCTGACCGCTAAACTGGGTTACCCAGTAACTGACGATCTGGACGTGTACACCCGTCTGGGCGGCATGGTATGGCGTGCAGACTCCAGCAACAGCATCAATGGTGACGAGCACGACACTGGCGTTTCTCCAGTATTCGCTGGCGGCGTTGAGTGGGCAATGACCCGTGACATCGCTACCCGTCTGGAATACCAGTGGGTTAACAACATCGGTGACGGTGCTACCGTTGGCGTTCGTCCAGACAACGGCATGCTGAGCGTTGGTGTTTCTTACCGTTTCGGTCAGCAGGAAGATGCGCCAGTCGTAGCTCCAGCTCCGGCTCCAGCTCCAGAAGTACAGACCAAGCACTTCACTCTGAAGTCTGACGTTCTGTTCAACTTCAACAAAGCGTCCCTGAAACCAGAAGGTCAGCAGGCGCTGGATCAGCTGTACACCCAGCTGAGCAACCTGGATCCTAAAGACGGTTCTGTAGTGGTTCTGGGCTTCACCGACCGTATCGGTTCTGACGCTTACAACCAGGGTCTGTCTGAGAAACGTGCACAGTCTGTAGTTGATTACCTGGTATCTAAAGGTATCCCAGCTAACAAGATCTCCCCACGTGGTATGGGCGAATCTAACCCAGTTACCGGTTCTACCTGTGACAACGTGAAACCACGCGCTGCACTGATCGACTGCCTGGCACCAGATCGTCGCGTAGAGATCGAAGTTAAAGGTATCAAAGACGTTGTAACTCAGCCTGCGGCATAAGTTATCGTCTTATAAAAAAACCCCGCTATGCGGGGTTTTTTATTATCTGAACAAACGTAAAAACGTCATTTTTTACCCAGCAGTGCCTGCAAATCGTTTTTCAGCGTCGACATCTGGCTGGCATATTTTTCTTTGTGTTCGGCATCTTCAATCAGCTGCACCACCGTTTCTGACAAAGTTTTCCCGCGACGTTGTGCAAGCCCGGCCAGACGCTGCCAGACCATAAACTCCAGGTCGATGGATTTTTTACGGGTGTGCTGATGTTCAGCATTGAAGTGCCGCTTACGTCGCGCACGGATAGTTTGCTTCATCCGGTTCAACAGGGCCGGATTAATGTGTTTCTCAATCCAGCCGTTGACCTGTACCGGTTCGTTTTCGAGGGTCAGCAACATATCCACAGCTTCTTGTGCCGCGCTGGCTTCGATGTAGCAGGTGATCAGCTCCCCTTCACGGTGCTTTTTGACCAGGTACTTCCATTTCCAGCCGCTTTCGAGGTTTTCCAGTTGTTGATATTTCATTGCGATCTCAGTGTTACCGTGTAACTCTGTTCAGAATATCAGTTTTTTGGCAATCTGCTGAAAAGAAATCATATCCTGTGAAACACGACAGGCTAACTGCATGACGAAATCCCGAATCCTGATTGGGCAGAGTGCACCGCTTACGGTATACTCCACGGTTTTACATCTGACTAAAAAACATCAACTTTGACCATTACGAAACTTGCATGGCGTGACCTGGTTCCGGATACCGAGAGCTATCAGGAGCTGTTTGCACAGCCAGACCTCACAAAAGAACACGAATACATACTTAGCGAGACACAACCGCGTTTGCATTACGCGCTGGAGCAGATGGCGTCCCCCTGGGCGACATCTCCTTTCATGCTGCTCAAAGCCCCGGAAGAAGCCGAGTATCTGACGCTTCTCGGTGATGCCATGCGCCAGTTGCAGCCGAAAACGAACGCCGTTTTTGGCGGTCGCTATCATGTTGCCGGACGCGACGTCACGTTCGAACCGTCAACGCAGGCCGACGGGCTTTTCGCCGCAAAAGGCGAGGTGATTACCGCCAGCTGGGTGGAAGCCGAGCAGCTGTTTGGCTGCCTTCGTCAGTTTAATGGTGAAGTGTCGCTGCAGCCGGGGCTGGTACATCGCGCGAACGGCGGCGTGCTGCTGATTTCCCTTCGCACCCTGCTTGCACAGCCTCTGCTGTGGATGCGCCTGAAAACGGTAGTAACGCAGCAGCGTTTTGACTGGATTGGCTACGACGATTCGCGTCCGCTGCCTGTCTCCGTCCCGCCGATGCCGCTCTCGCTGACCGTTGTGCTGGCGGGTGACCGCGAATCTCTGGCTGATTTCCAGGAAATGGAGCCAGAACTCGCGGAACAGGCCGTATACAGTGAATACGAAGACAATATCCAGATTGCCGATGCCGATGACATGGCGCAGTGGTGCAGCTGGGTTATGGACGTGGCAGAACGTTTTGCCCTGCCCTCACCGGCCGACGACGCGTGGCCCGGCTTGATCCGCGAGGCTGTGCGCTACACCGGCGATCGGGAAACACTGCCGCTCTGTCCGCTCTGGATTGGCAAACAGCTGCGTGAAGTAGGCGTCATCAGCGGCAGCGGCGCGTTTAGCGGCGAGCAGTTTACCCAGATGCTGGCCCAGCGCGAATGGCGTGAAGGCTATCTTGCTGACCGTATGCAGGATGAAATTCTGCTGGAGCAAATTCTGGTGGAAACCGAAGGCGAACGTATCGGGCAGATTAACGCCTTGTCCGTTATCGAGTTCCCGGGGCACCCGCGCGCCTTTGGCGAGCCTTCCCGCATCAGCTGTGTTGTGCACGTTGGTGACGGCGAATTTACCGATATCGAACGCAAGGCCGAGCTGGGCGGAAACATTCATGCCAAAGGCATGATGATTATGCAGGCCTTCCTGATGTCTGAACTCCAGCTTGAGCAACAGATCCCCTTCTCTGCCTCTCTGACCTTTGAGCAGTCCTACAGTGAAGTCGACGGCGATAGCGCCTCCATGGCCGAGCTGTGCGCGCTGATCAGTGCCCTGGCAGAAGTGCCAATCAATCAGAACATCGCGATCACCGGCTCCGTGGATCAGTTTGGTCGTGCCCAGCCGGTCGGCGGACTGAATGAAAAAATTGAGGGTTTCTTTGCCATCTGCGAGCAGCGCGGTTTAAACGGCAAACAGGGCGTTATTATTCCAGCCCCTAACGCCCGTCATTTGAGCCTGAGCCAGGCGATTCTGGACGCGGTAGAGCAGGAACAATTCTTCATCTGGGCCATCGAAGGCGTTGAGGATGCACTACCCTTACTGACAAACCTGGTCTGGGATGGCGAAGGACAGAACACCCTGATGCAGACCATTCAGGAACGTATTGCTCAGGCGACACAGCAGGATGCTCGTCATCGTTATCCGTGGCCGTTACGCTGGTTAAGTTGGTTTAGTGCAAACTGATCGGACTTGTTCAGCGTACACGTGTTAGCTATCCTGCGTCCTTCACTAAAATAAGGCTTACTGAGAACATGGTAGATAAACGCGAATCCTATACTAAAGAAGACCTTCTTGCCTCTGGTCGCGGTGAACTGTTTGGCGCGAATGGCCCGCAGTTACCGGCCCCAAATATGCTGATGATGGACCGTGTCGTGAAAATGACCGAAACCGGCGGCAACTTTGATAAGGGTTACGTAGAAGCAGAACTCGATATCAACCCGGACCTGTGGTTCTTCGGTTGCCACTTTATTGGCGATCCGGTAATGCCTGGCTGCCTCGGCCTCGATGCAATGTGGCAGCTGGTTGGCTTCTATCTGGGCTGGCTTGGCGGTGAAGGCAAAGGCCGCGCGCTGGGCGTTGGCGAAGTGAAATTCACCGGTCAGGTTCTCCCTACCGCGAAGAAAGTCACCTACCGCATCCATTTCAAACGCATCGTTAACCGTCGTCTGATTATGGGCCTGGCGGATGGCGAAGTGCTGGTTGATGGTCGTCTGATCTATACCGCGAACGATCTGAAAGTGGGTCTGTTCCAGGATACCTCTGCTTTCTGATAGCGGCTTTTAGCCTCCTCCAGAAAGGCGAAACCTCCGCATTGCGGAGGTTTCTTTTTAAAGAGACGGTATCAGGCAAGTACTGCCCTGTCTCCGATGGCTTCTCGCCAGCCCCCTAACCATTGAGACCTTTGATTTAAGGCCTGGTAGGGACACATTTCTTTTGAACGTCCGGCGATGCCAGCCTGATAACCACGTTGATGAGCCCTTTCCAGGCGATCTCGTTTCTGTCTCTTCATGCCTCGTTTCCCTCATTCTTTTGTCTGGTGGAAAGAAAACAGTGGTTGCAATATGTGCAAGCACAGTTAACGAATACCCCGAATCAGCCTCAGCGTCAACGTTCAAAATTCATACGGGTGTCATATTTGTGAGCTATGCGGAAGATCGTTTGTACAAAAAATGTGATGCGGCACAAGTAACAGCCTGAAGCCAAAACGAAAAAAAAGCCGCAATCAGCGACAAGCTGAGAGCGGCTTACGACTATGAATTTTACTTATGGCAGCCGGGAAATCTCTCTGGCAATGGCGGCCGATTCCTGCGCCCATCCCTGTGCGAGCACTTTCACCATCTCGTCATATCCATCTTTTTGCTGCTTCAGCTCAAGATGGAAAGGACGTTTGATCAGCTGTCCCTGATGGTTCAGCAGCCACTCCCCGCTGATGACAACGGCACCGTCATAGCGGCCGTGGAAGCCCGTTACGTTAACATTCAGCGTGTCCTGATCGCTTCCCAAAGGCTGTGAGGCCACGACCCAGCCGGGGAGCTGACCGCTCAGATTTGCCACCAGCGTATTGCGTAACTGCTGATCCAGCGGGCTGGCCCACAGGTTATTGCTGGCGATCACGTACTGCACGTCGCTGGTCTGGTAGACCACCCCGTTGCCAGCCAGATAATCCGGCACCGCAACCTGCTCGACCCACAGCAGCCGGCTGCCCTGCGAGGCGATGCTTTGAGCGCCCGGCTGCGCGCCCATGGGCAGCTGATAGTAGCTTTTGTTATCACTTCCCGAGCTACAGGCCGTTAATACCAGCGCGCCCACGATAGTTAGCCATTTTTTCATTGTTTCGCCCTCTTAGGCTCAGGATCCTTTTTATCTTTCGCTTCAAACACCAGCGCGTTGCTCTTCTCGTTGAGCGTTTTCAACACTGGCTGGAGCTCGCGTAAGACCTGGTCAAGACGCTGCATGTCCGCCACCATTTTGTTGTAGGCCGCTGAACCAGGCTGGAAGCCCTGCATACTGCGGTTCAGTTCGCGCAACGTTTTCTGCATATCCTGCGGCAGCTGCTGCATGGACTGGTTGGCGGTGAGCTTGTTGATATTATCCAGCGTGGTTTGCAGACGTCGCATCGTCGCCTGGCTCTGTTGCAGCGATCCCGTTGCAGCCTCAAGCATTGGATTCAGCGGCAGATTGTTAATCTTATCCAACGTTTCCATCAGGCGCTGCTGGATCTGCG
This sequence comes from Enterobacter sp. I4, assembly GCF_022669095.1. Lineage (NCBI taxonomy): Bacteria > Pseudomonadati > Pseudomonadota > Gammaproteobacteria > Enterobacterales > Enterobacteriaceae > Enterobacter > Enterobacter sp. I4. Next base: position 220,887 of record NZ_JALBUO010000003.1, read on the forward strand.
CCAGGCCACTGCTCACCGTAGGGATAATTTTATAACCGCCAAATTCGCGGATCCCCGTCATTGGTGGCGCTTTTGGATAGAAGTCCATATCGACATACAGCGCCCCCGTCACCAGGTTACCGGTTTTCAGCGAGCCGCGCAGACCGCGGTTCATCAGGTCGGTGATGTGCTCGCCGATATCCTGATCCTGACCAATCTGGTTAATCAAACGTTCAGGCTCAATGCGGATCAGCACCGGAATACGGTAATCATCATCAAGCATCTGCTTAAGACCCGGAACAAAGTAAGGCACCTGTCCCACTGTCCCCAGACGGATACCGCGGAACTCGACCGGCGCTCCCGGCTGCAGGCCGCGCACCGAATCCTTAAAGAACATCAGATAGTCGATGTGATCGGTATAGAGCGCATCCTGAATGCTTTTCTGATCGTCAAACAGCCTGAAGGCGGTTTTCTCCGCCACCGGCTGTCCGAGATCCAAACCTTCCGGTACGTCAAAGCTGACGCCCCCGCCAAACAGGGTGGTGAGTGACCCCATCTCTACGCGCATCCCCGCCGAAGTCAGATCGACCGCGATCCCGCTGTCTTTCCAGAAGCGCACGTTGCTGGTCACCAGGCGGTCGTTCGGCGCATTGATGAAAAGCTGATAGCTGATGGTCCGCTTTTGCGGATCGAACGTACTGGTCTCAACCGAACCGACGCGGTAGCCGCGGAACAGCACAGGATCGCCCGGCGAAAGCTGGCCCGCTTTTTTACTGTCCAGAATGACGCGGATCCCCTTAGCGTCCGGCGGCGCAAGCGGCGGAGAGTCCAGCAGCTCATAGCTCGCGGGCTGGATACCCTTGTTGCCAGGCTGAAGCTCAATGTAAGCCCCTGACAGGAGCGTTCCTAACCCGCTGATCCCTTCACGGCCGACCTGAGGTTTAACCACCCAAAAGACGGAATCTTCATGCAGCAGTTTTTCCATGCCGGCATTCAGGCGAGCCTTAATTTCTACATGGGTTAAGTCATCCGTCAGGGTCGCACTTTCGACCACGCCCACATCCACGCTGCGGCTTTTGATGGTGGTTTTACCGCCCTCAATGCCTTCTGCATTGGTGGTGATTAGCGTGACTTCCGGGCCCTGATGGCTGTAATGATAAAACAGGATCCATGCGCCGATCAGCGCGGTCACGATGGGGAATATCCACACCGGCGACCAGTTTCTGACCTTCTGCACTTTAGCCTCTCCACTCTTATTTTCCATGCTCTTACTCTTCCTCATGGCTTGTCTCGGGCTCACGATCCCACGATAAACGAGGGTCGAAGGTCATGGCCGCAAACATGGTCATAATGACGACCAACGCAAACATCAGCGCTCCCATCGCGGGATAAATACTCATCAGCCCGCCCATGCGCACCAGCGCAGAGAGAACCGCTATCACAAACACGTCAATCATCGACCAGCGGCCAACAAATTCCACAACCTCATAAATCAGGTGCATACGTTCACTGTCGCGCTTTCCGTGCCCTTTCGCATCCCAGCAAAGCCAGGCAATCGCAATCATCTTTAAGGTCGGCACCATAATGCTGGCGATGAAAATCACCCCCGCAACCGGGTACGACCCTTCCCCCCACAGCAAAATAACCCCGGCCAGGATGGTCGAAGGCATTTTGTCGCCGAGCAGGTCGGTGATCATGATCGGCAGGATATTGGCGGGCAGATAAAGCATGATGGAGGTCACCAGCAGCGCCATCGTCCATTGCAGGCTATTTTTACGCCGCACGTACCCCTTTGTTTCACAGCGCGGACACACCTCAACCTCTGCGGGCAGGATGGCGGTGCAGCAGGAGCAGGAGCGAAGCCCCTGACGAATGCCCGGCACGCCCACCTTAACCGTCTGCGACAGCGCCGGCGCCGGGGCGATATCGTCCCAGGCCCAGCGTCGGTCTACGCACTGAAAGGCGCGCAGCTGCAGCACGCAGTACAGGCACCAGGGTATAAAGCTGCTGCCAATTCCCACGTCGCCGTAGGCCATCAGCTTCACGAAGCTGACCAGTACCCCCGCCAGAAAGATCTCCGCCATCCCCCAGCTTTTCAGCTGGAACAAAACGCGCGCGAGTTTGATTTTGAGGGAGAGCGGCATCCTGACGCGGTTAACCAGCAGCAGGATGACGACCAGGCAAAAGGCCGGAACTATCTGCACGAACAGCAGGAAGAAGGTGCCGAGGCTGGCGTAGTCCTCCGAGAACATGACGTTCGGGATTTCCAGTAAATCTATCTGGCTGGTCATCCCTCCCACCTTCATGTAGATGAAAGGGAAGAGATTGGAGAGCAGCAGCATGAACAACGCTGCCAGCGCATAAGCGGTAGGACGCTGCCTGGGCGCGTCCCACTCGGTTGTCAGCGTCGCCCCACAGCGTGGGCAGGCAGCCTTGTGTCCGTGACCAAGCTCTGGCAACGCCACAAGCATATCGCACTGCGAGCATAGAATATGCCGATCGGCATGGTGCTGGTCACACATAGTTTATCCCTGTTTATGCGCCGTTTTTCAGAGACTCAAGATACTCCCAGCGCTCAAACGCTTCCTCCAGCGCCTGCTCGGCCTGGGAGAGCTCAGCCAGTACTTTCTGAGTATAGTCGTGAGGCTGCGTAAAGAATGACGCATCAGCAACCTGAATCTGCAGCGCTTCCAGCGCGGCTTCCAGCTCTTCCAGACGCTGCGGCAGGCCTTCCAGTTCGCGCTGCAGGTTATAGCTCATTTTAGCCGGTGATTTTTTGGCCGTTTCTGCTTTTGCAACAACGGGTTCCGCTACGCTTTTGGTCCTGGCCTGTTTTTGCGCCATGGACTGGGATTGCTGCCCGCGCGCGTCGTGATAGCCGCCAACGTACTGACCAATCCGGCCTTCGCCTTCGAAGATCCAGCACTCGGTCACGGTGTTATCCACGAACTGACGGTCGTGGCTAACCAGCATCACCGTGCCCTGATAGCCATCAATCAGTTCTTCAAGCAGCTCCAGCGTTTCGACATCCAGGTCGTTCGTCGGTTCATCGAGGATCAGTAAATTGCTTGGTTTCAGGAACAGACGCGCCAGCAGAAGACGGTTACGCTCCCCGCCGGACAGCGCGCGCACCGGGGTCATGGCGCGTTTTGGATGGAACAGGAAGTCCTGAAGGTAGCCCAGCACGTGGCGCGGCTTGCCGTTAACCATCACCTCCTGCTTACCTTCGGCAAGGTTATCCATCACCGTGCGGTCTGGATCCAGCTCGGCGCGGTGCTGGTCGAAGTACGCCACTTCCAGCTTGGTGCCGCAGTGAATACGGCCGCTGTCGGCCTGGAGCTGGCCCAGCATCAGCTTCAGCAGCGTGGTTTTACCGCAGCCATTCGGGCCGATAAGCGCAATTTTGTCGCCGCGCTGTACCTGCGCGGAGAAATCGTTCACCAGCACTTTACCGTCGACCGAATAGTTAACGTTTTCCATTTCGAAGACAATCTTGCCGGAGCGGGACGCCTCTTCAACCTGCATTTTGGCGCTGCCCATCACCTCACGGCGTTCGCTGCGTTCGCGACGCATCGCCTTCAGGGCGCGAACGCGGCCTTCGTTACGGGTACGACGCGCTTTAATGCCCTGACGGATCCACACCTCTTCCTGCGCCAGCTTGCGGTCGAACTCAGCATTTTGCAGTTCTTCCACGCGCAGGTTCTCTTCTTTCTCCAGCAGGTAGGTATCGTAATCGCCCGGATAGGTCACCAGCTTGCCGCGGTCGAGATCGACGATGCGTGTCGCCATATTGCGGATAAACGAACGGTCGTGCGAGATAAAGATAATGGTGCCGTTAAAGGTTTTCAGGAAACCTTCCAGCCAGTCAATCGCTTCGATATCCAGGTGGTTCGTCGGTTCGTCCAGCAGCAGCACCTTAGGTCCGCTCACCAGCGCACGGCCCAGCGCCGCTTTACGCAGCCAGCCACCGGACAGCGCCGACAGCTCCATATCCGCTTCGAGGCCAAGCTGCGCCAGCACTTCGTTAATGCGGTTTTCCAGCTGCCACAGGCCGTGGTGATCGAGCATCTCCTGCACCTTAGCCAGCTCGTTGAGATTCTTGTCGCTCGGGTCAGTCATCACCAGATGCGAAATCTCGTGGTAGCGCTTCAGGTATTCCGCCTGCTCAGAAATACCTTCCGCCACGAAATCATAAACGCTGCCGGTGACGTTGCGCGGCGGATCCTGTTGCAGACGAGAGACGATCAGATCCTGTTCGTAAACAATGCGTCCATCGTCCAGCCCCTGCTCGCGATTGAGGATTTTCATCAGCGTCGATTTGCCCGCGCCGTTACGGCCAACCAGGCAGACGCGCTCGTTATCTTCGATATGCAGCTCTGCATTATCGAGAAGCGGCGAGTCGCTGAAGGAGAGCCACGCGCCGTGCATACTAATTAAAGACATTTATTTTTCCTTTCAGACCGCGGAGATAAGCCAGCAGTTGTGGATTTGACGGTTACGGGCAAAGTCCTGAGACAGCGTTTTTTGGCTGATTTCTTGTGCTTTCAGTCCCAGTTCGGCCAGGCCGTCGTGATCCATGCGGAATCCGCGCTTGTTGTTCGAGAACATAATGGTGCCGCCCTTACGCAGCAGGCGCTTCAGGTCGGTCATCAGGCGCAGGTGATCGCGTTGAACATCAAAGCTATCCTCCATGCGCTTGGAGTTAGAGAACGTCGGTGGATCGATAAAGATCAGATCGAACTGTTCATCCGTATCGCGCAGCCAGCCCAGCACGTCCGCCTGCAACAGACGATGCTGACGCCCGGTTAAGCCGTTGAGACGCAGGTTACGCTCCGCCCACTCCAGATAGGTGCGGGACATATCCACCGTGGTGGTGCTGCGCGCGCCGCCAAGCCCTGCATGCACGCTGGCGCTGCCGGTGTATGAGAAGAGATTAAGGAAATCTTTGCCTTTGCTCATCTGGCCCAGCATGCGGCGGGCGATACGGTGATCGAGGAACAGGCCGGTATCAAGATAGTCGGTCAGGTTAACCCACAGGCGAGCGTTATATTCGCCCACTTCGATGAAGTCGCCCTTCTCGCCCATTTTCTGATACTGATTTTTACCTTTCTGACGTTCACGGGTTTTCAGCACCAGCCTGTTTGGCGAAATGCCGAGCACGGCGATGGTCGCCGCAATGACGTCCAGCATACGCTGACGCGCTTTTTGCGCATCAATGGTTTTCGGCGGGGCATACTCCTGAACGACCACCCAGTCCGCATAGCGGTCAACCGCCACGTTGTATTCCGGCAGGTCAGCGTCGTACAGGCGATAGCATTCGATCCCTTCCTGCTTCGCCCACTTCTCAAATTTCTTCAGGTTTTTGCGCAGACGGTTGGCGTAATCTTCCGCTACGCCGGAGGGCTTGCTGTCCGCCGCCGTCTCGGCCAGATGGTAGTTTTTCTGCACGCAGTCCAGCGGGCCGTTTTTCGCCTTGTACTGGCGATCCGCACGCAGTTGCAGGCAGCTCAGCAGCTCCGGCGAGGCGCTAAACAGGGAGAGATTCCAGCCGCCGAAATGCGCTTTCATGTTGCGGCCCAGCAGGCTGTGCAGCGCAATCAGCGCCGGCTCGCTGCCCAGACGTTCGCCGTAAGGCGGGTTGCTGATCACCGTACCGTACGGGCCCTTAGGCAGCGGGTTGGTCAGGTTCGCAACGTCCTTGACGTCAAATTGAATCAGCTCGCCAATCCCGGCGCGGCGGGCGTTGCTGCGGGCGCGTTCAATGACGCGGGCATCGCTGTCCGAACCATAAAAGCGAGACGTGTACTCCGCCAGCCCCTTGCGCGCGCGGGTCTGCGCGTCGTCCTTCACCTCTTTCCAGAGGGCTTCATCGTGCTGTGCCCAGCCTTTAAAGCCCCACTGTCCACGGTGCAGGCCTGGCGCACGGTCGGTAGCCAGCATCGCGGCTTCAATCAGCAGCGTGCCGGAACCGCACATCGGATCGAGCAGCGGCGTACCCGGCTGCCAGCCGGAGCGCATGACGATGGCCGCAGCCAGCGTTTCTTTGATGGGCGCCATCCCGGTGCGGTCGCGATAGCCGCGCAGATGCAGGCCCGCGCCGCTCAGATCCAGGGATATGCTGGCGGTGTCGCCGTTCAGCCAGACGTTGATACGCAGATCCGGATTTTCGCGGTCAACGTTCGGGCGTTCCTTATTTCGACGCGTGAAGCAGTCGACAATGGCGTCTTTGACGCGCAGAGCACCGTACTGGCTGTTGCGGATCTCATCGTTGACGCCGTTGAAATGCACCGCAAAGGTGGCGTCCGGGGTGAAGATCTCTGTCCAGTCGATCATCTGTACGCCGGTGTAGAGATCAAGATCGCTGTAGACCTTGCACTCTTTCATCGGCAGCATGATGCGCGACGCCAGACGGCTCCACATCAGGCTCTGGTAAATAAGCCGCGTGTCGCCCTCAAAATGGACACCACCCTGAACCACCCGGCACTCTCTCGCGCCCAGGCCTTCCAGTTCAGTTTTTAACAGCTCTTCCAGCCCACGGGCCGTACTGGCAAACAGAGAATTCATATCGTCACTTTTACTCTTAGAAAATTGTCGCGCATTATAGCTAATATGGCGTGTATGTCATAAAGTTGAAGGCTTATTTTCTTTTGCGGGAGTGTGCAGTGGCGACGTTATCCAGGCTTTTTATTCATCCGGTGAAATCCATGCGCGGTATCGGCGTTACGCACGCGCTGGCCGATATAAGCGGATTTGCCTTCGATCGCATATTTATGGTCACCGAGCCTGACGGTACGTTCATTACGGCACGCCAGTTCCCGCAGATGGTTCGCTTTACCCCTTCCCCGCTTCATGACGGTTTGCACCTGACCGCGCCGGACGGATCGAGCGTGGTGGTTCGCTTTACCGATTTTGCGCCGGTGGATGCGCCAACGGAGGTGTGGGGGAATCATTTTACCGCGCGTATCGCCCCGGACGCTATAAACCAGTGGCTGAGCGGCTTTTTCTCCCGTAACGTTCAGCTGCGCTGGGTTGGGCCAGCCCTGACCCGTCGCGTTAAGCGCCACAACGCGGTCCCCCTCTCCTTCGCGGATGGTTTTCCATTCCTGCTGACCAACGAGGCCTCGCTTCGCGACCTACAAAACCGCTGTAAAGCCAGCGTGCAGATGGAGCAGTTTCGCCCGAATCTGGTGGTGACCGGAGCGGATGCCTGGGATGAAGATACCTGGAAAACGATCCGCATCGGCAGCGTGATTTTTGACGTGGTGAAACCGTGCAGCCGCTGTATTTTCACCACCGTCAGCCCGGAAAAAGGCCAGAAGCATCCTTCCGGCGAACCGCTGAAAACGTTGCAGTCATTCCGTACCGCGCAGGACAGCGGCGACGTCGATTTCGGTCAGAACCTGATCCCCCGCTCAAGCGGCGCGATCCGCGTGGGCGACGAGGTCGAAATTCTTACCCGCGGTCCGGCACGCGTGTATGGCGCAGGTCAGGAAGAAGAGATGATCGACGCCGTGACCAACGTCGCTTCCGCGGTGGATATTCACTGGGAAGGCAAGGTTATCCGGGGTAACAATCAGCAGGTACTACTGGAGCAGCTGGAGCAGGCGGGTATTCGCGTACCGTATTCCTGTCGGGCGGGAATTTGTGGATGCTGCCGCATCAGGCTGGTAGACGGTGAGGTGAGTGCTCTGAAGAAATCCGCGATTGGCAATGACGGCACGATCCTGTGCTGTAGCTGCGTACCGAAAACGTCCGTACAGCTGGAAGCTTAAACCGCCTGTTCGAGGCTGAAGGAATCTACGCGCAGCTGTGGCTTCAGCCTGTCGTTCATTACCTTGATGGCATCACCTAACTGCATCACTCGCCCGGCAATGGTCACGCCGGGCTGTGCCAGCAAACAGAGCGCGGCGTTTTCGCCGGGTTCAACCACCAGCAAACTCACCTCTTCTTCGGTATCGCTCAGGCTCACGCTGGCCGCATCGCCCGTGGCCGGGGTCCAGCTCATGCCGTGCGCGAGGAAATGCCAGCTTTTCGGCATTTGGGGTTTCAGGAAGCGGATTGCCACCAGCGCGTTTAATACCAGTTCGGCGCGCTGTTCTTTGGAGAGATCGAGATCGCGGCATTTTTCTTCAAAAGAGAAATAGAGTGCGGCATCGTCAACGCAAAAGCCTGAGGGGGCAAACGCGTCTGGCGTGAGCATCCGGCGCGCAAAACGAGAGCGAAACAACATGCCATTGGCTAAGTCGAGCATCATTCGGTCATGCTCTTCGCAATAATACCAGCGCCAGTTATCGTCAGGTTTAATTCGCATGTTTCTCTCCCGTCCCCAAACGTCCTGTACTAAAAATGTCCTGTTTGCCGCTTCGTTTATAACACTAGTAATAAAAGACTATAATGTCTAAATAAGCAACAATGACGGAATATAAAACAACCAGGGCTGGAAATAAAGCCCTGGTTGTCTGATTAAGAGAAAAGATTAGATATGGGTGACAATTTCTTTAATCAACGGCGGCCCTTTAAAAATAAAGCCGGAATAAATTTGCACCAGCGATGCGCCCGCCGCCATCTTCTCACGCGCAGCGATGACGGAATCAATGCCGCCCACCCCAATAATCGGCAGCTGGCCTTTTAATTCCGCAGAAAGTGCGCGAATAATTTCGGTGCTTTTTAATTGTACCGGACGGCCGCTTAAACCACCCGCTTCGTCACAGTTTTTCATTCCCTGAACGAGGGATCGATCGAGCGTCGTATTGGTCGCAATAACACCATCAATATTATGGCGAACTAAACTGTCGGCAACCTGGATCAATTCTTCAGGAGAAAGATCCGGGGCGATCTTAACCGCGACCGGAACATATTTATGGTGGCTCGCCTGCAGCTCCGTTTGTTTATTTTTAATGGCGCTGAGAAGATCGTCGAGCGCTTCGCCATATTGTAATGAACGCAGCCCTGGGGTGTTTGGTGATGAAATATTCACCGCGATATAACCGGCATAGGCGTAGACTTTTTCCATACAAATCAGATAGTCATCTTTACCCTGCTCGACTGGGGTGTCTTTATTTTTACCGATATTAATACCCAGCACGCCATCAAAATGGGCTTTTTTTACGTTCTCTACCAGATGATCGACACCGAGGTTATTAAAGCCCATGCGGTTGATCAGCCCTTCGGCTTCGACCAGGCGGAACAGGCGCGGCTTGTCGTTACCCGGCTGCGGGCGCGGCGTCACCGTCCCGATTTCGATCGAGCCAAAGCCCATCGCACCGAGTGCATCAATGCATTCGCCATTTTTATCCAGGCCGGCCGCGAGGCCCAGCGGATTCTTGAAGGTCAGGCCCATGCACTGCACAGGTTTTTCCGGCACGTTCTGGCGCACCAGCGCCGCGAAAGGCGTTCCGGTAATGCGGCGTAACTGCTGAAACGTCAATTCATGAGCGCGCTCTGGATCGAGCTGGAAAAGGGCTTTACGAACGAAGGGGTAGTACATGAACTCTCCTGGATTCCCGGTGTGCAAACCGGGAGGGGATTATGTGCGATCCGGCACGGAAAGGGAATTGACCTGTGGCAAAAAAAAGCCGGGTAAAACGCAATCGTTTCCTTCGGGAAGACTTCTTATGCATTTTTTGGCATTTCACCTGAGGATAAATCATTTAGTGGAATAACGGCGCAATGTCACACTCCTGAAAATTGTTATGAATGTTAGATAAAAGCAAACAATTAGTTATAAGGAGCAACCATGCGCGTCATTACTCTGGCCGGAAGCCCGCGCTTCCCCTCTCGCTCCAGCGCCCTGCTGGAATACGCCCGCGAAAAGCTTAATGCTCTGGATGTGGAGGTATGCCACTGGAATCTGCACAATTTCGACCCTGAAGATCTGCTCTACGCCCGTTTTGACAGCCCGGCGCTGAAAGCCCTGACAGAACAGCTTAAAGGTGCGGATGGACTGATCGTCGCGACGCCCATTTATAAAGCCTCTTTTTCGGGTGCGCTGAAAACCCTGCTCGATCTGCTGCCCGAACGCGCGCTGGACGGCAAGGTCGTCCTGCCGCTGGCCACCGGCGGTACCGTGGCCCATTTGCTGGCGGTGGATTACGCCCTCAAGCCCGTTCTGAACGCGCTGAAGGCGCAGGAGATCCTGCACGGCGTCTTCGCAGACGACTCACAGGTGATTGACTACCAGCACAGGCCACACTTCACCCCGAACCTGCAAACCCGCCTCGACAGCGCGCTTGATACCTTCTGGCACGCCCTGAACCGCCGGGAACGCCATGCAGAGGCACGTCGTCAACCACAAGGAGTAGCGCATGTTTAAAATCCTTACCCGTATCAGGCTGGCGGGCCTGCTGGCAGTCGCGTCGCTGGCACACGCGGCGGAGGCCGCACCGGAGAGCCTGCGCATTGGCTATCAGAAAGGCAGCGTCAGCATGGTGCTGGCGAAAAGCCATGCGCTTTTGGAAAAACGCTTCCCGGACACCACATTCTCCTGGGTCGAATTCCCTGCCGGCCCCCAAATGCTGGAGGCGCTGAACGTCGGGAGTATTGATTTAGGCAGCACCGGCGACATTCCGCCGATCTTTGCGCAGGCAGCCGGGGCGGATCTGGTTTACGTGGGCGTTGAACCCGCGAAGCCAAAGGCAGAGGTGATCCTGGTGCCGGAAAATAGCGGGATTAAACGCGTCGCCGATCTGAAAGGGCATAAGGTTGCTTTCCAGAAAGGCTCAAGCTCGCACAACCTGCTTCTGCGCGCGTTGCAGGAGGCAGGCCTGTCGTTCACCGATATACAGCCCGTTTACCTGACGCCAGCCGATGCGCGCGCGGCGTTCCAGCAAAAGAACGTTGATGCCTGGGCTATCTGGGATCCGTACTACTCTGCCGCCCTGCTGCAGGGCGGCGTGCGGGTGCTGAAAGACGGCACGCCCCTGAAACAGACGGGTTCGTTCTACCTGGCAGCGCGTCCGTACGCCGAAAAGAACGGCGCCTTTATTCAGGAGGTGCTCGATACCTTCACGCAGGCCGATTCGCTGACCCAGACCCAGCGTCAGCAGAGCGTAACGCTGCTCGCGAAAACCATGGGCTTGCCTGAGCCGGTGATCGCCACCTACCTTGACCACCGTCCACCAACCACCATCGCCCCGGTTGACGCACGCGTTGCCGCCCTCCAGCAGCAAACGGCAGATCTTTTTTATCAAAACCGCCTGGTTCCAAAGCAGGTAAATATTCGCGAACGCATCTGGCAACCCGCCGGCATTGAAGGAAAAAAATCATGAGTCTGAATCTTTTCTGGTTTTTACCCACCCACGGTGATGGACGCTATCTTGGCACAGAAGAAGGCGCTCGCCCGGTCGATCACGGCTATCTTCAGCAGATAGCACAGGCGGCAGACCGCATCGGTTTTACCGGGGTGCTGATCCCGACGGGCCGATCGTGCGAGGATGCCTGGCTGGTTGCCGCCTCAATGATCCCCGTCACCCAGCGTCTGAAATTCCTGGTGGCGCTGCGCCCGAGCGTGGTATCGCCAACCGTCGCGGCGCGTCAGGCGGCAACGCTGGACAGGCTATCCAACGGGCGCGCGCTGTTCAATCTGGTCACCGGCAGCGATCCGCAGGAGCTGGCGGGAGACGGCGTGTTCCTCGATCACACCGAACGTTATGAAGCCTCCGCCGAGTTCACACGCGTCTGGCGGCGGCTGCTGGAGGGTGAAACCGTCACCTTCGAAGGAAAACATATCCACGTTCGGGATGCGAAACTCTACTTCCCGCCGGTTCAGCAGCCGCGCCCTCCCCTCTATTTCGGTGGTTCATCGGACGTGGCGCAGGATCTGGCGGCTGAGCAGATCGATCTCTATCTGACCTGGGGCGAGCCGCCTGCGCTGGTGAAGGAAAAAATCGCCCAGGTACGCGCTAAAGCGGCTGAACATGGCCGCAAGGTGCGCTTCGGTATTCGCCTGCACGTGATTGTGCGCGAAACCAGCGAAGAGGCCTGGCAGGCCGCCGACCGGTTAATTTCCCATCTGGACGACGACACCATCGCCAGGGCACAGGCGGCGTTTGCCAGTACCGACTCCGTGGGTCAGCACCGGATGGCGTCGCTGCACAACGGCAGGCGAGAAAATCTGGAAATCAGCCCGAACCTGTGGGCCGGCGTAGGTCTGGTGCGCGGCGGCGCCGGTACGGCGCTGGTAGGTGACGGCCCAACCGTAGCGGCACGCATCAATGAATACGCGGAGCTGGGCATCGACAGCGTTATCCTCTCCGGCTATCCGCATCTGGAAGAAGCATACAGGGTGGGCGAACTGCTGTTCCCGCATCTGGATGTCGCTGTTCCGGACATTCCGCAGCCGCGGCAGCTTCAGCTGCAGGGCGAAGCGGTGGCGAACGCGTTTATTCCGGGAAAAGTCGCGCAAAGCTAAGGAGCCTCTATGTCCGCAAATGCACAAAAATGGCTGCTGCGCGCCGCGCCGTGGTTCTTGCCCGTCGGCATTATCCTCGTGTGGCAGCTGGCATCTTCAACCGGCTGGCTGTCGAGCCGCATCCTGCCCTCTCCGGAGGGCGTTGTCGAAGCATTCTGGTCGCTAAGCGCCAGCGGCGAGCTGTGGCAGCATCTGGCTATCAGCTCCTGGCGTGCGGCAATCGGTTTTTCGATTGGCGGCAGCATCGGCCTGACGCTTGGGCTGATCAGCGGTCTCTCCCGCTGGGGAGAGCGGCTGCTGGACACCTCCGTGCAGATGCTGCGCAACGTGCCGCACCTGGCGCTGATCCCGCTGGTCATCCTGTGGTTTGGCATAGATGAGAGCGCAAAAATCTTTCTCGTGGCGCTGGGGACGCTGTTCCCGATCTATATCAATACCTGGCATGGGATCCGCAATATCGATCGCGGCCTGGTGGAGATGGCCCGCAGCTATGGCCTGTCGGGTTTTGCCCTGTTTACGCATGTCATTCTGCCGGGCGCCCTTCCCTCCATCATGGTCGGCGTGCGTTTTGCGCTCGGCCTGATGTGGCTGACCCTGATCGTGGCGGAAACCATTTCGGCTAATTCCGGCATTGGCTATCTGGCGATGAACGCCCGGGAGTTTCTGCAAACGGACGTGGTGGTGGTTGCCATTATCCTTTATGCCCTGCTCGGCAAGCTCGCAGACGTCAGCGCCCAGTGGCTGGAGCGTACCTGGCTGCGCTGGAACCCGGCCTATACCGCTCAGGAGGCGAAAGCATGAATACTGCACGACTGAATCAGGGAACACCGTTGCTGTTAAGCGGCGTAACCAAACGCTACGGCGAAAAAACCATTCTGAACGCGCTGGATCTGCATATTCCCGCCGGACAGTTTGTGGCCGTTGTCGGCCGCAGCGGCGGCGGAAAAAGCACCCTGCTGCGTCTTTTAGCCCGGCTGGAAGCCCCCAACGGGGGTGACATTCTGGCGGGCACCACGCCGCTGGCCAACATTCAGGACGATACGCGCATGATGTTTCAGGACGCGCGCCTGCTGCCGTGGAAAACGGTGATGGATAACGTCGGGCTTGGTCTGAAAGGCAGCTGGCGGGAGGAGGCCCGGCAGGCACTCGCCGCGGTCGGGCTGGAGGATCGCGCGGGTGAATGGCCTGCGGCGCTGTCGGGCGGTCAGAAGCAGCGCGTGGCCCTGGCGCGGGCATTAATTCACCGTCCCGGCCTGCTGCTGCTTGATGAACCGCTCGGCGCGCTCGATGCCCTGACGCGGATCGAGATGCAGGATCTGATTGCGTCCCTCTGGCAGACGCACGGCTTTACGGTGCTGCTGGTGACGCACGACGTCAGCGAAGCCGTGGCGATGGCCGACCGGGTGCTGTTAATAGAAGAGGGAAAAATTGGTCTGGATCTGACGGTGGACATTCCACGCCCTCGCCGCGTAGGCGCTGCAAGACTGGCAGAGCTGGAGGCGGAAGTGCTGGACAGGGTAATGAAGCGTGGGGTGAACGAGCGCGCGTTGATTAAAGCTAATGCCTGATGCCCTCACCCCGGCCCTCTCCCACAGGGAGAGGGAGGGTTAAGCTTTCTATCAGGCCAGCGCCTTCGCAATCTTTTCGTACAGATCGCCAGAGAGGTTTTCCAGCCCTTTCAGCTGCTCAAGCGCGGCTCGCATTTTCGCCTGACGCTGCGCGTCGTAGCGCTTCAGGCGGATCAGCGGCTCAATCAGGCGAGACGCCACCTGCGGGTTACGACTGTTCAGCTCGGTGAGCATTTCCACCATGAACTGATAGCCGCTGCCGTCTTCAGCATGGAACGCGGCCGGGTTGCTGCTGGCAAACGCGCCAATCAGCGAGCGAACGCGGTTCGGGTTGCTCATGGTGAACGAACGGTGCCTGAGCAGGCTGCGGACCTTGCTCAGCGCATCGGCCGCCGGGCTGGTGGCCTGCAGGATGAACCATTTGTCCATCACCAGACCATTCTCGTGCCACCTGTCGTCGTACTCCTGCATCAGCGCGTCACGGCACGGCAGCTCGGCGGCAACGCTCGCCGCCAGCGCGGCCAGCGCATCCGTCATGTTATCCGCTTCGTGGTACTGCTTGCTTACCAGCACGTTTGCCAGCTCGGCTTCACCAAACGCAAGGTAGCGCAGGCAGGTATTGCGCAGGGAACGCTTGCCAATGTCCGCATGCTCCACGCGATAGGCGTCCAGCCTGTTGGCGTTATAGATGGCGAGGAATTCATCCGCCAGTTCGGTCGCCAGCGTGCGGGTCAGCGCTTCACGCACGGCCACAATCGCAATCGGGTCAATGATGTCGAACAGCTCCGCGATTTCGGTCGCGGACGGCAGCGTCAGAATTTCAGCCGCCAGCGCCGGGTCAATCTTCTCATCCAGCAGTATGGCGCGGAAGGCATCTGCCACATGCACCGGCAGCGTCAGCGGCTGGCCCTGCTGGTAACGGTTGACGTTCAGCTTGATGTACGTCGCCAGCAGGCTTTGCGCCGCATCCCAGCGAGAGAAATCATTGCGCGCGTGACGCATCAGGAACGTCAGCTGCTGATCGCTCCACTTGTACTCCAGCTTAACCGGCGCGGAGAACTCACACAGCAGCGCAGGAACCGGCTGGAAGTAGACGTTATCGAAGATAAAGGTCTGCTCCGCCTGGGTTACGTTCAGCACGTTATGTACCGGATGCCCGCCCTTCTGCAACGGGATCGCGTTGCCTTCGTTGTCGTACAGTTCAATGCTGAACGGAATGTGTAGCGGATGTTTTTCCTCCTGCTCGGCCGTTGGCGGCGTGCGCTGGCTGATGGTCAGCGTGTACTGCTCGGTTTCCGGATTGTAATCGTCTTTCACGGTGACAATCGGCGTTCCGGCCTGGCTGTACCAGCGGCGGAAATGAGAGAGATCGACGTTGGACGCGTCTTCCATTGCCTGCACGAAGTCGTCGCAGGTGGCCGCGCTGCCGTCGTGGCGCTCGAAGTAGAGCTGCATCCCTTTCTGGAAGTTCGCTTCCCCCAGCAGGGTGTGGATCATACGGATAATTTCAGCGCCTTTCTCATACACCGTCAGGGTGTAGAAGTTGTTCATCTCAATCACTTTATCCGGGCGGATCGGGTGCGCCATTGGGCTGGCGTCTTCCGCAAACTGCAGGCCGCGCATGGTGCGCACGTTGTTGATGCGGTTCACCGCCCGCGAGCCGAGATCGGAGCTGAACTCCTGATCGCGGAAGACGGTCAGGCCCTCTTTCAGGCTCAGCTGGAACCAGTCGCGGCAGGTGACGCGGTTCCCGGTCCAGTTGTGGAAATATTCGTGACCGATGACGCGCTCGATATCGAGATAGTCTTTATCGGTGGCGGTATCGGTACGCGCCAGCACGTATTTGGAGTTAAAGACGTTAAGGCCCTTATTCTCCATCGCGCCCATATTGAAGAAGTCGACGGCGACAATCATATAAATGTCGAGGTCGTATTCGAGGCCAAAGCGCTCTTCGTCCCACTTCATGGAGTTGATGAGGGAAGTCATCGCCCACGGCGCGCGGTCAAGGTTTCCACGGTCGACGAAGAGCTCCAGCGCCACTTCACGGCCAGAGCGGGTTTTGAAGGTGTCGCGCAGAACGTCGAAATCCCCTGCCACCAGCGCAAACAGGTAGCACGGTTTCGGGAACGGATCCTGCCACTGCACCCAGTGACGGCCATTCTCCAGCTCGCCTTCGCCAATACGATTACCGTTGGAGAGCAGGAACGGGTACAGCGCTTTATCGGCAATAATTTTCGTGGTAAAGCGCGCCAGCACGTCCGGGCGATCCAGATACCAGGTAATGTGGCGGAAACCTTCTGCTTCACACTGGGTACACAGGGCTACGCCTGACTGGTAAAGCCCTTCCAGCGCGGTATTGGCGGCAGGGCTGATTTCATTCACGATGCGCAGCGTAAAGCGTTCCGGCAGGTTGTCGATGACCAGCTGGTTGCCTTCTTCTTTATAGTCTGACCAGGCTTCATCATTAATATGCAGGGAGACCAGCGTCAGGTCTTCACCATCCAGACGCAGCGGCACGGCCGTCGCGCTCTGGCGCGTCACCTGGCTTTCCGCCGTCACAACGGTTTTTGTAGCATCCAGGTCAAACGTCAGATCGATATCGCTAATCAGGTAATCCGGCGCACGGTAGTCGTGGCGGTATTTGGCTTGTGGCTGTTGTGTCATAGAAAACCTTATGCATCGTTTGTCGAGTAACGATTCAATATATTCCTGTTGTGTAAAACGCGCTATGCAGAATGTTCATCTTTTCAGGCACAACGACCTTTTTTGCTACATTTTTATAACACGGGGCACGAAATGCACTCGACCATAAAGTGTGCTTATGTTGTGATCGGGGTTCAATAAATCATTAAACAAGGTATACTCCGGAGTTGTTTATTGTACTAAACGCTCCCGTGAGAGGATGCTACAGCGCACCTATGACTCAATTCGCTTCTCCGGTTCTGCATACGTTGCTGGATACCGACGCGTACAAGCTGCATATGCAGCAAGCCGTGTTTCACCACTATCATGATGTTCATGTTGCGGCGGAATTTCGCTGCCGGGGTGACGACTTGCTGGGTATCTACGCAGACGCCATTCGTGAACAGGTCGATGCCATGCAGCATCTGGCGCTGCAGGATGACGAATATCAATGGCTTTCTGGCCTGCCGTTCTTCAAAACGGACTATCTGAACTGGCTGCGCGACTTCCGCTATAACCCGGAACAGGTCACCGTCTCGAATGATAACGGCAAGCTGGACATCCGCCTGACCGGCCCGTGGCGCGAAGTGATCATGTGGGAAGTGCCGCTCCTGGCCGTAATCAGCGAGCTGGCCCACCGCTATCGTTCCCCGGAAACCGGCGTTACCCAGGCCGTTGCCGCGCTGGAAAATAAACTCGTTGAGTTTAACCAGCTGACCGAAGGGCTGGATATGTCTCGCTTCCGGCTGATGGACTTTGGCACGCGCCGCCGCTTCTCACGCGACGTGCAGGAAGCCATCGTCAGACGCCTTCAGCAGGAGCCGTGGTTTGTTGGCACCAGCAACTACGATCTGGCGCGTCGCCTGGATTTAACCCCAATGGGCACCCAGGCGCACGAATGGTTCCAGGCACACCAGCAAATTAGCCCTGACCTCGCTAACAGCCAGCGCGCGGCCCTCGCCGCGTGGCTTGACGAATATCCGGATCGGCTCGGCATTGCCCTCACCGACTGTATTACCATGGACGCGTTCCTGCGCGACTTTGGTCCTGAATTTGCTGAACGCTATCAGGGCTTACGCCATGACTCCGGGGATCCGGTGGAATGGGGTGAGAAAGCCATTGCCCATTACGAAAAATTGGGTATCGACCCGATGAGTAAGGTGCTGGTCTTCTCCGATAATCTCGATCTCGCGAAAGCCGTTGACCTTTATCGCCACTTCTCCTCTCGGGTGAATCTTAGCTTCGGGATCGGTACGCGCCTGACCTGCGATATCCCTCAGGTGAAACCGCTGAACATTGTCATAAAACTGGTGGAATGTAACGGTAAGCCGGTGGCGAAGCTATCCGACAGCCCGGGCAAAACCATCTGCCATGACAAAGCGTTCGTTCGCGCATTACGTAAAGCCTTCGATCTGCCCCTGGTGAAAAAAGCCAGCTAACCGCTTCGGGGAGCCTCCATGGCTCCCCTTCTCTTATTTATTTCTTATTTCTTCTCTTAAGACTGCGAAATTTACTTGTCTGATAGCGGATGGCAGGTAACATAGATATCCCCCCTATAAGGGCGGACAAGTGTTTATTTTTTCCGACTATTAACAGAGAGAATATTATGAGCGTTGTGCCTGTAGCCGACGTACTCCAGGGCCGTGTCGCCGTTGACCAGGAGGTCACCGTGCGCGGATGGGTGCGTACTCGTCGAGATTCTAAAGCTGGCATCTCCTTCCTCGCCGTCTATGACGGTTCCTGCTTTGATCCTGTACAGGCCGTCATTAATAATTCTCTGCCCAATTACAATGACGACGTTCTGCACCTGACAACAGGCTGTTCCGTGATCGTTACCGGCGTTGTGGTGGCTTCTCCGGGCCAGGGTCAGAGCTTCGAAATTCAGGCGACTGCTGTGGAAGTAACCGGCTGGGTTGAAGATCCGGATACCTACCCGATGGCAGCAAAGCGTCACAGCATCGAATATCTGCGTGAAGTCGCGCACCTGCGTCCGCGCACCAACCTGATTGGTGCGGTTGCCCGCGTGCGTCACACCCTGGCGCAGGCGCTGCATCGCTTCTTTAACGAGCAGGGTTACTTCTGGGTTTCTACCCCGCTGATTACCGCATCCGACACCGAAGGTGCAGGTGAAATGTTCCGCGTTTCAACGCTGGATATGGAAAACCTGCCGCGTACGCCGGAAGGTAAAGTCGACTACGACAAAGACTTCTTTGGTAAAGAAGCCTTCCTGACGGTATCCGGTCAGCTGAACGGTGAAACCTATGCCTGTGCGCTGTCCAGGATCTATACCTTCGGCCCAACCTTCCGTGCGGAAAACTCCAACACCAGCCGCCACCTGGCGGAATTCTGGATGCTGGAGCCGGAAGTGGCCTTTGCCGACCTGAACGACGTTGCGGGCCTGGCGGAAGCGATGCTGAAATACGTGTTCAAAGCCGTTCTTGAAGAGCGCGCAGACGACATGAAATTCTTCGCTGAGCGTGTGGATAACGATGCCATCGCCCGTCTTGAGCGCTTTGTCTCCGCGGACTTCGCGCAGGTAGATTACACCGATGCGGTTGCTATCCTGGAAAAATGCGGCGAGAAGTTCGAGAACCCGGTTTACTGGGGCGTGGATCTCTCCTCCGAGCACGAACGTTATCTGGCAGAGAAGCACTTTAAAGCGCCGGTTGTTGTGAAAAACTATCCGAAAGACATTAAGGCGTTCTATATGCGCCTTAACGAAGACGGTAAAACCGTTGCCGCGATGGACGTTCTGGCACCGGGCATCGGTGAAATCATCGGTGGTTCCCAGCGTGAAGAGCGTCTGGATGTGCTGGATGCGCGTATGCAGGAGATGGGTCTGAACCCGGCTGACTACAGCTGGTATCGCGACCTGCGCCGCTACGGTACCGTTCCGCACTCCGGTTTCGGTCTGGGCTTTGAGCGTCTGATTGCCTACGTTACCGGTGTTCAGAACGTGCGTGATGTGATTCCGTTCCCGCGCACGCCGCGTAACGCAAGCTTCTAACCGACCTTCTTACCTATGGCCAGCAAACGCTGGCCATTATTTTATCCTGCAATGTCAGTTTTCGTCAGTCGAAAGTCAGCGTCTTTAAAACACAACCCCGCGATAACCTCTACCTGTTACGTTTTGTTTCCACGAAATATCTGTGAACAAAAAAACAACCTCATTCTTATTGCGCTTAATACATTTCTTAATTAATAGCACAAAAAACAACCAAACCCAGAGCCATCCGGACGTCTTATTACGGTCATAAGAAAATACACACCGTTTAGCTTCTGTTTATAAGTAATGCATTTAGCAAAATTAAAGATAAGCAAATCATATATATAGGGATAAAGGAGATGTTAAATTCGCCAGATGCCGCTGAAATTTGAGGTGCTTCACAAAGTTCCCTAAAATACACATTTAGTTACACATGATTTCTTTTTGTAACCGAATCTTGAAGATTGTAGCACTTTCAGTGTAGCGAAACGCTTCTATGAATGGAAAGATGCCTGTCAGATACAAAAAGACACCTAACTCTCATCAATAGTTCCGGAAATATTTATTGACAGAATTTATTGACGGCGGTGGCGAGTGTCATAAAAAAACCAATGAGGGTAATAAATAATGATGAAGCGCAATATCCTGGCAGTGGTAGTCCCTGCCCTGCTGGTAGCCGGTGCAGCAAACGCTGCTGAAATCTATAACAAAGACGGCAACAAATTAGATCTTTACGGTAAAGCAGTTGGCCTGCACTACTTCTCTGACTTCGCAGGCAACGATGGCGACAAAACTTATGCGCGTCTGGGCTTCAAAGGCGAAACTCAGATCAACGACCAGCTGACTGGTTACGGTCAGTGGGAATACAACTTCCAGGGTAACAACTCTGAAGGCGGCGATGCACAGGACGGCAACAAAACCCGTCTGGCATTTGCAGGTCTGAAATTCGGTGATGCAGGCTCCTTCGACTACGGTCGTAACTACGGCCTGGTCTATGATGCAATCGGCATCACCGATATGCTGCCTGAGTTCGGTGGTGATACCGGCGCGAGCGATAACTTCTTCGCAGGCCGTACCGGTGGTCTGGCAACATACCGCAACAGCAACTTCTTCGGCCTGGTCGATGGTCTGAACTTTGGCCTTCAGTACCTGGGCAAAAACGAGCGTGATGACGCATTACGTTCTAACGGTGACGGCTGGGCGACCTCTCTGAGCTATGAATACGAAGGCTTCGGCATTGTTGGTGCTTATGGTGCGGCTGACCGTACTGATGCACAGCAAACCAGCCTGGCCTGGGGCGAAGGCGATAAAGCTGAGCAGTGGGCAACCGGTCTGAAATATGACGCGAACAACATCTACCTGGCGGCAGTGTACGGCGAAATGCGTAACGCAGCACGTCTGGACAATGGTTTCGCTAACAAGTCTCAGGACTTCTCTGTCGTTGCTCAGTACCAGTTCGACTTCGGTCTGCGTCCATCCATCGCCTACTACAAATCTAAGGCGAAAGACGTAGAAGGTATCGGTGACGAAGACTACATCAACTACATCGACATTGGCGCGACCTACTACTTCAACAAAAACATGTCCACCTATGTTGACTACCAGATCAACCAGCTGAAAGACGACAACAAGCTGGGCATCAACAACGACGACGTTGTCGCTGTGGGTCTGGTTTACCAGTTCTAATCAGCACACCGCATTGTTATATGCTTAATAAACAGGGCTTCGGCCCTGTTTTTTTTATTTGTGCAGATAAAACTTAGCGACTTTTGAAAAGCCGCACGCTTTTCGTCGCAAACGGTTGGCATTTTGTAAATCTACCGTTAACCTGATAGCGGATTTCACTTCTGTAATCACAATGGAACTTCGTCATGTTTGAGAACATTACTGCCGCTCCTGCCGACCCAATTCTGGGCCTGGCCGATCTGTTTCGTGCCGACGACCGCCCTGGCAAAATCAACCTGGGTATTGGTGTATATAAAGATGAAACCGGCAAAACTCCGGTACTGACCAGCGTTAAAAAAGCTGAGCAGTACCTGCTGGAAAACGAAACCACCAAAAACTACCTCGGTATTGATGGTATTCCTGAATTTGGTCGCTGCACCCAGGAGCTGCTGTTCGGCAAAGGCAGCACCATTGTGAGCGAAAAACGCGCCCGCACGGCCCAGACCCCTGGCGGTACCGGCGCACTGCGCGTGGCGGCAGATTTCCTGGCGAAAAACACCTCCGTGAAGCGCGTGTGGGTGAGCAACCCAAGCTGGCCTAACCATAAGAGCGTATTCAATTCCGCGGGTCTGGAAGTGCGTGAATACGCCTACTACGACGCGGTAAACCACGCTCTGGACTTTGACGGTCTGCTGGCAAGCCTGAACGAAGCCCAGGCGGGCGACGTGGTGCTGTTCCACGGCTGCTGCCATAACCCAACCGGTATCGACCCTACCCTTGAGCAGTGGGAACAGCTGGCTAAGCTGTCCGTTGAAAAAGGCTGGCTGCCGCTGTTCGACTTCGCCTATCAGGGCTTTGCCCGTGGTCTGGAAGAAGACGCCGAAGGCCTGCGCGCGTTCGCTGCGGTGCATCAGGAGCTGATCGTAGCCAGTTCTTATTCCAAGAACTTTGGCCTGTATAACGAGCGCGTGGGAGCCTGTACGCTGGTAGCCGCTGACGAGCAAATCGTCGATCGCGCCTTCAGCCAGATGAAATCCGCGATCCGCGCTAACTACTCCAACCCACCAGCACACGGTGCATCTGTGGTCGCGACGATCCTGAGCAACGATGCGCTGCGCGCTATCTGGGAACAGGAGCTGAACGATATGCGTCAGCGCATTCAGCGCATGCGCCTGCTGTTTGTGAACACGCTGGCAGAGAAAGGTGCCGATCGTGATTTCAGCTTCATCATCAAGCAGAACGGCATGTTCTCCTTCAGCGGCCTGACCAAAGAGCAGGTGCTGCGTCTGCGTGAAGAGTTTGGCGTGTACGCCGTTGCCTCTGGCCGCGTAAACGTTGCAGGCATGACGCCTGACAACATGGCGCCACTGTGCGAAGCCATTGTCGCGGTGCTGTAATCTGCATCCACAAAAAAGCCTGCATAAGCAGGCTTTTTTTATTTCTGGTTACCAGACAGGCATTTCATCCTGAAGGAACGGGTTGTGTAACCGCTCATGGCCCAGCGTCGACATCGGCCCGTGACCCGGAATAAACGTCACGTCATCGCCCAGCGGCAACAGCTTCTGCTTAATCGACTGAATCAGCTGACCGTGATCGCCGCGCGGGAAATCGCTGCGTCCTACGCCGCCTTTGAAAATCACGTCACCGGAAATCAGCAGCCGCGACTGGTCGTCAAAGAAGACGATATGGCCGGGCGTATGCCCGGGACAATGCAACACCTGTAAAGTCACATTCCCTACGTTAACGCGCTCACCTTCGTTCAGCCAGCGGTCAGGCGTCAACGGCTGACACTCGTCCAGGCCAAACATGCGGCTTTGGGCGGGTAACCCCTGCAGCCAGAACTCATCTTCTTTTTCCGGGCCGATAATCGGCACACCGTAGTGTTCAGCCAGTTCAGCCGCTGCCCCAACATGGTCGAGATGACCGTGGGTCAGTAAAATCTGTACCAGCGTCACGCCGCTGGCAGCGACTTCCTGCCTGATTGTCCCGGCGTCACCGCCGGGATCGACAAGCGCGGCCAGCCTGGTTTGTTCGCACCAGATCAATGAACAGTTCTGTGAGAACGCGGTAACCGGAATAATACGATAGTTCATACTGCTCCTGTGTTTCGTTATTACCAGTGCCGAACCGGCCCGGTATCAATATGCACAAAGTTGCTACGTGGGTAGTATCCTACACCACCTGCGCGCATAGATAACGCCGCTTTGCGAATATTGGCTAACGAAACGCCTTCAATATGGAAATCCATCGCCTGCCCTTTCGTGTGGTAGCTTTTTTTCGCTACCCCACGGCTGTGGGCGCGCAGTTCATTGTTGGTGTCCAGAGAGCGGTAGCCAGAAATGAGCTGCACCGGCCTTTTGGTGCCCAGCAGGCCCTGCAGGCGGAAAAGCTGATCGAACAGTCCAGGGTCGATGGCTTTGATTTTATTCGCGCGGAAATCACGGAAAAAATGGTTGAGTCTTGCTAATTCATCCTGAATATAGCCTCTGCCATCGAAAAACTCCGCCTTAAGCGTCTCACCAGTATGCAGATTGTTGAGCGTTAAAATACGCGGACGAGGTGTCGAGAGGGTGGCAAATGCTGGCGTCGGAAGGATAGCCGCTGCGCCCAGCGCAACGCCACCTAACGCCAGCAATTTGCGGCGATTAGCGTCAAATTTGTCCATGATAATCAGGTCTACAGGTAAAAGAAATTGTCAACATGCTTAGCGCACGAAGGGCACCTTAACTGGCAAAGCCTGATACGTCAAGGCGCCCAACCCCAGCAAATACGCGGCCTGTAGCCAGATCGCCCCGTATTCACCATAACTTACGACAATCATTTTCCCCGAACTGCTTCATTTACCTGATTAATTGTTCCGCTTTTGGCAAAATTTGTGCGCCGGATCGCGCTGTCTGATCATAATTGTAAATATCTGTGCGGTACTGGGTGCGCCCGTCCGCGCCCACAAACGCGGTGAGATAATACAGGTTGACCGGAATATTGTGGCGGATATTGACGTAACGGGTATCCCCCTGCTTGAGGGCATCGGAGATCCGCGTGTCGTTCCAGCCCGCATCCTGCAACAGCATATTCGCCAGCTCCGATGCCTTATTCACACGCACGCAGCCTGAGCTGAGCGCGCGGGCATCTTTCTGGAACAGGTTATGGTTCGGCGTATCATGCAGATAGATAGCGTCCGAACTTGGCATGTTGAATTTATAGCGCCCCAGCGAGTTATGCGCACCCGGCGCCTGCTGGAAACGGAACGGCAGGTTCGACGGCGTAATCGTTGACCAGTCTACCATCCACGGATCGATCGTCTCTTTGCTGTTCCAGCCGCGGATCACCGTATAGTTATGACGCTCAAGATAGCCAGGATCGTTCCAGACCTTAGGCAGAATATCCTTGCGCGCCAGCGTTGGCGGCACGTTCCACGGCGGGTTCACCACCACGTTATTCAGGGCGCTGCTCATCATCGGCGTTTTCCGGTCAGGCCGCCCCACAATCACCCGGGAGGCCAGCACCTCGCTACCGTCCTGATAGTAGACCAGCGAATAAGCGGGAATGTTAACCATAATGCCGGTGGATAAGGTCCCCGGGAGCAAGCGCAGGCGCTGGATATTTAACGCCAGTACCCCAGCGCGCTGAGCCGGCGAGACGTTCAGCCAGTCGCGGGTGGATGGACCGATTACCCCGTCTGCGCCCAGACCCTGCGCGGCCTGGAACTGCTTAACCGCCGCGACCAGTTCGCGATCGTAGGCGGCGGGTTTGTTGCTCAGCGCAACGGCCTTTTTCTCTTTTACCGGGGCCGACGGGCTGATGACCGCGTTTTGCGTATCGTCGCCAGGCAGCGCAATCTTAGGACCGTTTTCGAGAATGCCGGAGCGTTTCATAATTTCGCGGATCGCCGGGACATCGCTGCTCCACTGCCCCGGACGAAGCGTGGTTGTCCCACGTACCTGAGGCCACGGGCGGGAATCCGCTACCAGCTCAAGCAGCGACTGATGCATGGTGGCATATTGCGGATGGGCAGGCGCCAGGCTTGCGATAAAGCGCGGCAGGTCACCGTTGTCCAGCGCCAGCTGCCACTGGTTAATCACGGACAGCGCAGGAGTCGCCAGCCTGTACGGCTTATTGCTGTAGAGCCAGCGGTTGCCGTTCACCGAAATGCCCGCCACAAACTGCAGGTAGCCCATCATAGCATCAGACAGCACCACGTCACGCGCCTGGCCCGTGACGGCGGGATCGGTGAGGAGTTCAACCCAGGTCGTGAACTGCGGCTGAAAACCTGCAATCGCCACTTCTGCCAGCTGCTGCTGGAAGGCGCGCACTGCATCCCGGTTTTCCCACATCGGTTTCATATCGCGCGCAGCGTACAGCAGCGTAAGCTGGTTGATATAGGCAGGAGTATAGCCCGCAGGCAGCCCGGTCATGAGCTGCTGGCGTAGTGATTCAGTATCGATGCCTTCCGGCAGCGGTTTAATGCCGGCCATAATGGCCGTCGCCGGAGACTGATCCAGCGGCTGTGACAGCGACGTCGGCTGCGCGCCCATCGTCGCAGAGCTGTCAGTCGGCACAATTTCAGGCTCGTCGGCCTGAGCGGTAAACAGTGGAGCAAACATCACTGTCAGGCACAAACTCAGCGCAGACAGCTGACGACCACGATTTTTCTTAAGCAACATCCCTTGCCCCCTGTTTTTACGACATGCCCAGTGTACTGGAGCTTTCCTTCAGTATAGGAAGGCATATACGCTGTTGCCTTACCTTATGTAAAGAAGTTTAAAGATAACGCAGCCCTGAACACAAGTTAAGTGAATAAAAAAAGCGGCGCATCAGCGCCGCCCTTTGTAATAACCCGCCTTACGAAGCGTCAGCCGTGCCGGGTAATGATTCCGGAGGCTGCGGCGCGAAACCGCGCAGGCCGACGACGTGTACGTGTTCACTGTTCTGGAACACCTTACGCACCAGTTTATAGGTCGTGCCTTTTTCCGGGCTGATGTTTTCCGGCGCCGCAATGATGAGCTGCATATCAAGTCGATCGCAAAGCTCAAACAGCGTGGCGATGGAGCGGGCATCAAGACGCGCGGCTTCATCGAGGAACAGCAGACGGCATGGAGAGATGTCTTTACCGCGCAGACGACGCGCTTCATCTTCCCAGCTCTGCACCACCATCACCAGAATCGACATACCGGTACCGATCGCTTCACCGGTAGAGAGCGCACCGGATTCAGCGCGCAGCCAGCCGTCGGAGCCACGGTTAACCTCAACCTCCATCTCGAGATAGTTGCGGTAATCCAGCAGCTCTTCACCGATGGTTTGCGGGGTACGCTGGCCCATGTCAATCTGCGGATTCAGGCGCTGATACAGTTTCGCCAGCGCTTCGGAGAAGGTCAGGCGGTTACTGTTAAACAGATCCTGATGCTGCTCATGCTGTTCAGACAGCACGTCCAGCAGCGTGGAGTGCGCTTCACGCACGTTCACGTTCAGCCGCACGCTGTTGACCTGGCCAAACGACACGCTTTGCAGGCCCTGGTTCAGCTGGCGGATACGGTTCTGCTCGCGCTGAATGGTTTTACGAATAATATTCGCCACGCTGCGGGAGCTGATAGCCAGCTTCTGCTCGCGGGAGGTCAGCTCTTCCGTCAGACGCCCCAGTTCGATCTCCATCTGCTCGATGGCTTCAACCGGATCGTCGGTGCGGATGATGTCCTGACGAATACGCTCGCGCAAGTGCTGATAAACCGCCACGAAGAACTGGATTTTGCGCTCGGGGCGCTTCGGATCTTCGGACATGCGCAGCACATCGCGCAGGTGTTCGTTGTCCGCCACGGCCAGACGCAGCGCACCCAGCGCCTTATCCGACATAGAACGCAGCTCATCGGCTGACAGATACGCCAGCTCGCGACGGTGCAGACGACGTTCCACGTTATTGTCTTTCACCATGCGCATCACCGCGCACCAGCCCGCCTTCGCGGTCACGACCTGTTCACGCATTTCGTGATAGTCGCGCTCCAGCTTGCGCAGGCGACGCGTCAGGTTGTCCATTTCCGCTTCACAGAAGGTCAGCGCTTTTTCCAGCTGGTTGCGACGCGCGCGGTTGTTGCTGAGCTGTGCATGCAGTTCATCGCGTCGGATACGGGCGCGCTCTTCCGCACCGCTGTCGGCGCGCACGCCGATGTCCTGAAGCTCTTTATGCAGGTCGTTTAGCAGCTCTTTCTTGGTGTCGAAGGAGCTTTTCAACGATGCCATCACCTGGCTGTACTGGCTCAGCTGTGCGGCGTGAGTACGCATCGCCTCACGCGCGCGGGTACGTTCCGCTTCGGCCTGCTCAAGACGCTGGCGCAGCTTTTCATTGAGATCGCTGTTCCCGCTCAGCATTTCTGCTGAATCGGAGTAGCCGAAGTGCGCGCGACGTTGCACCACTTCCGTCAGGGCAAACGCCTGCTGACGCGCTTCGCGCTGCACCTGCTGTGACCAGGCGTAATCTTCTTTTAACTGCTCAAACTGTTCCGGATCGCTCTGGAGAACGGAGACCATCGGCTCCAGTTTTGCCAGCTGGTTGCCGTGCTGCTGCACAAAGCGCGCCGCTTCCTGCGCTTCGTCAAGGCGTTCCTGAATTTCATCCACGCGATCGGCGAGGGTATCGTCCGCCAGCAGGTTCAGGCGCGGCAGAATGCGGTTAAGCGCAGCAACACCCTCTTTCGCCTGTTCGAACTGCACGCGGCTCTGCTGGTTGTCATTTTCATGGCTGGCCAGCGCGCGCTCCAGTTCACCACGGCGGGTGTTGAGCTTGCGAATTTCCGCTTCCGGATCGGGCTCAAAGGCCACGCCCAGATGGCTACCGATAAAGCGGCTGAACGCCTGATGCAGACGCTGCGTTTTCTGCACATCGAACGACAGCGTCGCAAAACGTTCAGAAAGCGTTTCACGCTCGGCGTGCAGGGTTTCAATACGGTTTTCACGGGCGGCGCGGCCAAACAGCGGCAGTTCCGGGAAGCGCGAGTAGCGCCACTGGCGATCGGCGATTTTCACCACCACCGCTTTTTCCAGCTCGTCTACGCTGAATACGCTGTCATCAAACGACTGCGGATCCCCTTCGATGAGGTAGAGATCTTCCGGGCAGTCCTCAAGCCCTGCGAGCTGCTCAGAAATCAGCGACAGATCCGGCACCACAATCGCGTTACGGGACGGACCGTACAGCGCGGAGAAGTACGGCGCATCGTCCAGGCCGACGTCGTCGTAAATTTCAGACAGCAGCACGCCGCCGAAACGCTCGGCTAACGCATTCAGACGCGGATCCTCTGACCCGCCCGGCTGGCTTAAGCGCTCAATTTCTTCATCGACGTCACGCTTGCGCGCGCCCACCTCGTCACGCTCAACAATCGCTTCACGCTCGCGCTCCAGCAGCTGTTGCATGTATTCGGTGACGTCCTGGCTGGAGGTAAACTCCTGGCCACACTGCTCGCTGAGCTGGTTCAGGCTGCTTTGCGCGGCCAGCCAGACTGGCGCACGTTGTAATAGCGTCTTCGAGCGGGACTGGAGCTGCTCAAGCTCCTGACGCAGCGTCATGCGCTGTTCGCTGGCATTCGAGACGGTATCGGACAGGGCCGCGATACGCGCCTCCAGCTCCTGATGCAGGGCTTCAAGCTCGTCGAAATCGTAATTTTTACCCTGACGCTTGCAGAAATCCGCCAGCAGACGTTCGGCTTCCTGCTGCTCGCGCAGGCGCTGTTCCAGCTCGTTCAGACGCATGCGCAGCGGCTGCACCTGCTCGGCCAGATGGCGCTGGTTCACGCCGTCGCGCAGCAGTTCACGGGCAACGTCCCACGCTTCGTTACGCGCCAGCGGGCCGTTGATCGCCACCACCAGCTGGTACGCCTGCTCAAACTGGCTGTGCGCCGTCTGGGCCACGCTCATTTTCTGATCGAGAGAGAGCAGTTTTTCCGTGGCTTCCTGCTCTTTCGCCTGGAAGGTATCCAGCCATTCGTCGGCGCTTTCCGGGGTGAGATCGGGCAGATGGCAGAGCGCTTTTGCACGCTGCAACGCCTGCAGCGCCTGGTTGTACTGGATCGCGCGGGTCTGCTGCACGTCCAGCGCCTGCTGGTAGTCAGCGAGCTGGCTTTTCAGCTCATCCACTTCCAGCTCGGCGGCTTCGGCGCGGGCTTCGTTCTCTTCCTGCAAATCGGCGGCTTCCGCCACCACTTCATTTTGCTCTTCGAGACGAATTTGCAGCTCATCGAGATCCGCTTCGTAGCGCTCGATTTTTTCCTGCTGGCGCAGCGCGGTTTGCACCAGGTTAAGGTGATCGCTGGCCGCCTGGTAATCGGCTTCCAGATCCCCTTCGGCGCCGTTGTGCTCGCCCAGCTCACGCGCCATTTCGACGTGCTTATACTGCTCGGCCACCAGCTGTTTGCGGGAGGTAAACAGCTCGCGACGATACTCTAGCGCCTGATCGAGATGAATGCGGCGCTCGTTGGCGTGGCGCATATAGTCTGCCGCCACGTAGTTAGTGGCTTCGCTGATCAGGTGTTTAAACAGATCGCGGTCAGACTGCGTAACGCGAATCGCTTCCAGCGTCATGCGGTTTTCACGCAGCGCGGCTTCCATATCCTGGAAGGCCTTACGCACGCCGCTGTTTTCCGGCAGCAGGTAGTCGCGCAGGGAGCGGGTAATGGCGCTGGAGATACCGCCGTACAGGGAGGCTTCGATCAGGCGGTAGTATTTACTACGATCGGACGCGCTGCGCAGACGGCGGGCAACCACGCCCAGATCGAACATCAGGGAGTGGTAGTCGGTAATAGAGTTGAACTGCTTGAACTGAACGCCTTCAATGGCTTCGAGCTTGTCTTTCAGCTCCTGAAGCGTCAGGACGCGCGCCTGGCGTTCATTCAGGGTTTCCGTCAGCAGCGCGGTCGGCTGTACGGACGTTGGCAGCCCCTGAATCGCAAACGGCTTGATATCCACTTTACGATCGCGCCCGGCGACCTGTTGCAGACGAACCCCCACGACCACGCGCTGGTGACGGGAGTTGATTACGTCCAGCACCGAATAACAGACGCCCGCTTTCAGCTTACCGTGCAGACCTTTATCGCGGGAGCCGCTTGTCGCCCCCGCTTCGGTGGTGTTACGGAAGTGCAGCAGCGTCAGGTCAGGGATCAGCGCCGTAACGAAGGCCGCCATGGTGGTGGATTTACCCGCCCCGTTACCGCCGGAGAGCGTCGTCACCAGCTCATCCAGATCGAAGGTTCGGGCAAAGAAGCCGTTCCAGTTAATCAGCGTTAGTGAGCGAAATTTACCGCGTTCAATCATTACTCTTCCTCCCCGCTATCCGGCTGATTCTCTTCATGCTCGTCATTGAGCTGCAAATGGTTTTCCACCGGCATCGCCTCACCGTCACGGATCATACGCAGCTGCGCTTCGCGCGCATCGTCGCCCGCGCGCACGTCGGCGCCAAAGCGGAAGACCGATTCGGTAATGCGGAACTTGCTGCTGTCGTGGCCCATGAACCAGACCATTCCCAGACGGCGCAGACGGTTAAGGGAAGAGCGTACTTTTTCCTGTAATTTCTGACGGTCCAGATCGGACCCCGTCGAACGATTGTTCACCAGCTTGAGAAGCTTGCTTTCATCCGCCAGCGACAGCAGCTCATCGTAAAGCTCCTGCTGGGTGAAGATCCCCTCATTCGCCAGACGTTCCGGACTGAGGTAGAGGTAGCAGAGAATTTTACCCACCATCATGTCCAGCTCGGAAAGCACGGAACGGGGAATAAGCGTGGTCGAGCGCGGACGCAGGTAGAAAAACCCTTCCGGCGCGCGGATAAGCTCAACGTTATAGCGAGCGTAAAACTCTTCCAGGTACTCCTGAAAGTCCATCAAAAAGGCGTGATTATCCAGCTCGTCAAGGCCAATGTGACGACCGGCACGCAGCTGGCTGTCCAGCGCCGGAAACAACGGATTCGCCAGCGCCTGTGCCAGCTTAACTGGCATCACTTGTTCAATATTTGTCAATGACATGCGCCTGTACCTTGGCTCCGTAATCGTTAATCGGCTGCCACTTCGGCGGCAGTCCGGTGAAATCGGCTTGTGCGATACCCAGGCGCACCGCCTGGTCTACAACAATGCGGGCAACGTCGAAGTGGCGCGCGCGCGGATACTGCGCCAGATAGTCGCGCACCACGAGGCCAAGATCCAGCGGCGCCTGTCTGGTTTTGTAGACAGCGAGCTGTTCCTCGATCATCGCCGCAAGCTGCTCGCGAATTTCGTTAAATTCTTCGTATTCCAGATCCGGCGGCAGTTCCCCGGTGACCTCTTCATCGCGCAGCGCCATCTCTTCGTCGCGCATATCCAGCAGACGATCGGCATTGGCGTAGGTCAGCGCCCATGGCGCATCGAAGTAGGTCTGTACCGACTGGCGCAGACGCTGGGCAAAGACGCGGTTTTTGTCCATATCGATGGCGGTACGGATAAATTTATGCACGTGACGGTCATAACCAATCCACAGATCGATCGACTGCTGGCCCCAGCTGATAATGCGGTCAAGCTTGCTCTGCAGATCGAACACCAGACGGTCGATAAAATGCAGATCGTCGTGCGCCATCGTCGCGTCCTGGATGCGCAGCAGGTTGGCCTGAAGCTTGTCGCCTGCCGCCTCCAGCGTATCCTGCAGTTCGCGCAGCGTACCGGAGGTTTCTGACAGTAAAAGTTCACAGCTGGAGATAGCCGCGCGCCAGTCCTTATTCAGCAGCTGCGCAATATCATCCTTAACCTGCTGCTGCTGTTCGTCCATCAGACGCTGGGTCAGATCGATACTGTCAAAAATCTCGGCGACCGAGTATTTCAGCGGTGCGTACACGTTGCGATGCCAGTGGAATTCGTCACCGTTTTCATCGGCCGCGTCGGCGGCACGCTTCAGCTCCCCTGCAACGATAGAGAGCTGCATGGAGAGGCGCAGCGTGGAAAATTCACGCTGGCGAATATAGTAATCGGTAATGCCGATGCCCAGTGGCGTCAGGCGATAGATAGCGTTTCCTTCCGCCTGCTCGCTGGTAAAGCGGTTCAGCAGACGTTGACGCACCATATCATTGATGGCGTTGTTGGCGCGCACGCTAATGGTTTCGCTGGTTTGCTCAAACGCATCACTGACGTGGCGGAACGCATCCACCAGTTCGCCTTCACTCATTTCGCCATCCAGGCGTTCGCCGTTTAGCGTCGCGACCGCCAGCAGGAAAGAGAGTCTGTCTACCGGCAGCGAGATGGAGAAATCATTTTTCCTGGCCCAGGCAACCAGTTCGGGGACTGTCTGGGAAAATTCACTCATAGATTATCCTTGCATCTGCGGCTTGCGCGCGGTGACGTGTATATAGCGGCCAAGGCTGAGATAAGGCTCCTGGCGGCAGTACCGCGTCTCTATTTCTGTTAAGGCGTCTAAACAGTCGTCCTGTTTTTGTTTATCACGCAGATAATCATGAAACACCCTCACGCCTGTTTTACCGGTAATTTCCCAACCGATCTCCTCCAGCCAGCCGTAGACCTGCTGCGGTTCACGTGGGAAATCCGGTGAAAGCGTGCGTCGTTTCTTTTTATACATGCCCTGCTGTACGTAGCCAAAATTGCCCACCAGCACGTTTCGCATCAGCAGGCCGTTGGCATTGTAAAACATCA
Organism: Enterobacter sp. I4; assembly: GCF_022669095.1. NCBI lineage: Bacteria > Pseudomonadati > Pseudomonadota > Gammaproteobacteria > Enterobacterales > Enterobacteriaceae > Enterobacter > Enterobacter sp. I4. Next base: position 253,818 of record NZ_JALBUO010000003.1, read on the forward strand.
GCGATAAGGCACCGCCCGGCCTCAGCATCGACCACAGCGTTTTTAACATCGCTTGCGGTTCAGCGACCCATTCGAGCACAGCATGAAACAATATCAGATCAACCTGCGTTTCCAAATGCTGCGGAATGTCCTGAGCGGCGCAATGTATAAAATGCATGTTGTCGCTCACACCTTTCTCTTGCGCCGCTCGCTCAGCGCGCGCCACCATCTCGGCAGAAAGATCGCACAGCGTGACGTGATGTCCCCGCTGCGCCATAAGGATCGCAGTCTGACCTTCCCCGCCACCGGCGTCCAGCACGCGCAACTGTCGGTCACCGAATTCGGCCAGCAGCTTGTCCAGATCCTGCCAGAGGATCGTCTGGCGAAGCTGACCTTTGGTGGTGCCATAAATGTTGCGCGAAAACTTTTCCGCGATGTCATCAAAATTGCGATCCCGCATTGGGAGGGTTCCACTCACTTACTGCAAAACCGCTATTTTGTCACACCCGCGCGGAGAATGAACCACTCTGGTGTAATATCACCGGAAATCGCCTGCTGTATGGTCAAAAAAGGAACCAAAAAGGATGCTTTTTACCCTAAAAAAATATATTGGAGGCATGATGCTTCCCCTACCCCTGCTGTTGATTATTATCGCGCTGGGGCTGGCACTGTTATGGTTTAGCCGGTTTCAGAAAAGCGGTAAATCCATCGTGACCGCGGGCTGGCTGGCGCTGCTGTTGCTCAGCCTGCAACCCGTCGCTGACGGTCTGTTACGCCCGATAGAAAACACCTACCCGACATGGCAGGGAAACCAGAAAGTGGGCTACATCGTGGTGCTGGGCGGTGGATATACGTGGGACCCGAACTGGGCCCCCAGCTCTAACCTGATCAACAATAGCCTGCCGCGTCTGAACGAGGGGATCCGCCTGTGGCTTGCCAATCCGGGATCGAAGATGATCTTCACGGGGGCCGCCGCAAAAACTAACCCGGTCAGCACCGCGGAAGCGGGTGCAAGAGTGGCTGAATCGCTTGGCGTGCCGCGTTCCGCCATCATTACTTTGGACAGCCCGAAGGATACCGAAGAGGAGGCGGCGGCGGTAAAACAGGCCATCGGCGACGTACCGTTCCTGCTGGTGACCTCTGCATCACACCTTCCACGCGCGATGATATTCTTTGAGAAGCAAGGCCTGCATCCGCTGCCAGCCCCGGCAAACCAGCTGGCTATCGACGCGCCGCTTAATACGTGGGAACGGATTATCCCGTCTCCGGTATGGCTGATGCACAGCGACCGCGTCGGATACGAGTCGCTAGGCCGCCTCTGGCAGTGGCTCAAAGGGTCGTCAGGCAAGCCAGGGCAAGAGTGATTTTGCGGCAAGGTCGAAGCCGGCGCGATTAAATCGCCCGGTGTTGACCAGCTGCGCGACCTCATCCCACAGCAGATAGAGCCAGCGACGCCAGAGGAACGCTTCCGCAACGGGGGCGCGCTGAAGGTAGTGCCAGAGCAAATCTTCCGCCGCCCCGCCCTCGCTCAGCCTGAACAGCTCGTACTCACGCGGCGCCCAGAGCATGATCCCCGGCCCGAGCATCGCAAGAAGCTGGTCGCTGCGGGGATCTTTTAACATGCTGCGCAGCGTGAAGTTGCCGTGCACCAGCACGCAGTTGTCGTTAAACCCCTCAAACAGCGTCGGCAGGCATTCCCGGGTGCGAAACAGAATGCGTTTGTCCTGCATCGTTAAGCCGGTGTTGTTGAACTGATTGAGCGTGCCCCACAGCACTTCAACGCGCTGGCGATACCACAGCGGCCAGAGGTTTTCCTGGGTGCTGTCTACCGCGCCAACCAGGCCGCGGCTGTCCTGCCGGTGCCAGGCAAGGAGAGCCTCAACAATCTGATCCTTCAGCTGTTCCCACCGCTCGGGCGTACGCGCCGGGGCTTCAACAGAGACGCCGCGTAAACGCTCGATAAGCAGGACATCCGGCCCAGGATGCTCCTCATGCGTCATCACGCCGTAAACCGTGGGCATACGCACCGTTCCTTCCCGCGCCAGCATCGACATTTTCCACGCCAGCTGTCTGGCGACGCCCGGTGAGGTAAAGCTTCTGGCCATCAGCGGCATGGGGTGTCCCTGACTGTCATACAATGACCAGAGCGCGGTATCGGCCTTTTCATTCACGCATTCCACCCGGCTTAGCTTTTCGCCAAGGAGATGGCTGAGTTCTGCACGCAGCTGTTCCATATGAGATTACCCCCATTAAGACTACTGCTTTTATAATGAGCGTGCGCGACCCGGATGTCACCCGGAAGAGATCAATAATGGACAAGAAAAGGAAAATAGCCTGGCGGGAGAACATCCCCTCAAACGAGGGGATGTTAACGAATTAACGCATTTCGACGCGAACGCGCTCGAGATCTTCAGGGGTATCCACGCCGGTGCCGGGCACTTCCCGGGCGACCGCAACGTGAATTTTCTCGCCGTACCACAGCACGCGAAGCTGTTCGAGCATTTCGATATGCTCAAGCGGGCTTGGTGCCCAGGCAACGTAGCGACGAATAAACCCTGCGCGGTAGCCGTAAATGCCAATATGGCGCAGGAAGGTGTCGCCAATCGTCTCTTTCGATTGCGCGAAACGATCGCGATCCCACGGAATGGTGGCGCGGGAGAAATAGAGCGCGTAGCCCTCTGCGTCCATGACCACTTTCACCGCATTTGGATTAAACGCCTCTTCAGCGTGGTGGATCGGCACCGCGAGGGTAGCCATGCCGACCTGACGCTGAGCCAGATTTTCGGCCACCTGACGGATGATCGCCGCCGGGATCGTCGGCTCATCACCCTGCACGTTCACAATCACCGTCTCGTCGCTAAAGCCGCACTTCTCGACGACTTCCGCCAGACGCTCGGTGCCCGACTGATGGTCGGCGCGGGTCATGCATACTTCCCCCCCCGCGGCCTCAACCGCGCGCGCGACGTCCGGGTGATCGGTCGCAACGATAACGCGCCCGGCCCCTGACTCACGCGCCCGTTCAAGGACGTGCACGATCATCGGTTTGCCGTTAATATCCACCAGCGGTTTACCTGGCAGGCGCGTTGAGGCATAACGCGCAGGAATAATGACAACAAAACTCATGGCTTGCTCTCTTCTGCCACCAGGGAACGGGCTTCGTTTTCCAGCAGGACCGGAATACCGTCACGCAGCGGGAACGCCAGGCTGTCCAGTTTGCAAATCAGCTCTTGTTTATCCTGGCTGTAATACAGTTTGCCGTTGCACACCGGGCAGGCAATAATTTCAAGTAAACGGTGATCCATAGTTCCTCCGTATGGGTAATCGCTAAAGCTTATCACATTCCCTTTTCAGAGAGTGTCTGTTTCCCAGCCGCCCAGGCAGGTTGTAAACAGCCCTGCGGGCACGCGGCCCAGCGTAATTTCACCTGCCCCCTGCCAGCGCGCAAATTCACTGAGAGCGGTCGTTAACCCTTTTTCCAGGCCAGCCGTGACCTTTACGCCCTCTTCAAGCCAGAGCGCGATAATCTCCAGAATGCCGGCTTTACGGTGCATTTTGGCATCCATGCGCCCGACAAGCTGCCCTTTGTGCAGCAGCGGCAAAACAAAATAGCCATACTGCCGCCTGGGCGCCGGGGTATAACATTCGAGACGGTAGCTAAAACCAAACAGCTGCTCGGCGCGCTTTCTGTCCCAGACAACCGGGTCAAACGGCGACAGCACGGCACTGTGGGTCGCCTGTAGTTTGCCCTCAAGCGCCTGCGGCAGCAGCGGGACGACATCCGCGTGTAGCCACATTTCACCTAACGTATCTACCGACACCGGAATAACGCGCTGCTCCTGATGCCACTGTTCCAGCAACGGTTTTAGCGCCGGCTGGCGCAGGCGATAGTAATCCGCCAGCCATTGGGGGCGAAATATCCCCAGGCTGCGGGCGCTGTTTTCAAGCATAACGGCTTCGGCTGCTTCCTGAGTAAGCAGGTCGCGAGCATCGTCCCAGTGCGGCATAACGCGGTGCGTGAGGTCATAGACGCGCTGAAAGTTGCGGCGCTCGACAACCATCACCTTGCCCGCCGTAAACAGCCCTTCCAGATGACGCTTGTGCGGCTTCCACTCCCACCAGCCACCGGCTCCTTTTCGCGGGTGTTCAAAATCCGCGGAGCGTACCGGGCCGTTTTCCTGAATATGGGCAATCAGTTGCTCAATTTCAGCCGCGTGTTCCGCCATCCAATCCTGCCGGTATTTCCAGCCCATGCTGTCCGGGGCGAGCATTCGGTGACGCACCAGCGCAAAATCGCTGCGCGGCAGAAAGCAGGCTTCGTGCGCCCAGTATTCCATCAGTTCGCCCTGGCTCAGCGCATTATCCAGCCATTGCGGTGGGTAGTTTCCCAGGCGGCTGAACAGAACCAGATACGGGCTGCGCGCCACGATGTTAATGGTGTCGATTTGCAGCAACGACATGCGCTGCACGGTAGAGAGGATATCCGCTGGACGCGCGCGGCGGCGGGGCTTTCGTAAAAGCCCCTGCGCGGCGAGATGCAGGTTACGTGCGGCTGCAAGTGAAAGTTGCGGTAGAGACATGCGTTTTCCTGTCAGTCAAAGCGCCACCGGAACCGCGTTGAAGTTACTGCACTAACGCGAGCAGTTCCTTGAGCAATTGTTCCGGCTGCTCGCCGCTGAGTTCGGCGTCAACCGGCAGGTACCACCAGTTTGCTTTCGCAAAGGCCCGGCATTTTACCGCGTCTTTTTCCGTCATGATCAGCGTCTGCCCGGGCGCGGTCAGCCCTTCGATCGCTTCGGCAACTAACGCCTGGTGATCGGCCAGCGGAACCCGCTTTTCAGGCCGGGCACCGCACTGCTCAAGCGTCGCGAAGAAACGCGGCGGATGGCCAATTCCGGCCATCGCCACCAGATGATCCAGCTGCGCGACGTCTCTGCGTTCGCCGGTCAGCATGTTCACCGCCTGTCCGGGGCGAAGACGCATAGGGATTTCGCCCGCTCTGGCTTCGCCACCGTTAACAATCACGGCATCTACGGTTTTCAGGCGCGACGCCCGCTCACGCATAGGACCGGCTGGCAGCCACCAGCCGTTGCCAAAACGACGAACGCCGTCAATGACCACTATCTCTTTATCACGCGCCAGCGCGTAATGCTGTAAGCCATCATCGGTGATTACGATCTGTACTTTGTGCTCCGCAAGCAGTGCTTTAACCGCATCGCTGCGCACCGGCGAGACCGCAACCGGCACGCCTGTACGCTGGTAGATAAGCACCGGCTCATCGCCGGCTTCGACGGTTGTCGTGTCAGGCGTCAGCAGCAGTGGATACTGCGCCGCCTTGCCACCGTAACCGCGGGAGACAACGCCCGGACGAATACCGCGCTTCTGGAGTTGCTCTACCAGCCAGATCGCAACCGGGGTTTTGCCGTTTCCGCCTGCCGTCAGGTTACCCACCACCACCACCGGCACCGGCGCGCGCCAGGCGCGCCTGATCCCGAGGCGGTAAAGCAGGCGAATACCACTGCTCACCAGGCCATACAGCCAGGAGAGCGGGAGGAGCAGCACCCACAGAGGAGATTCACCCGACCAGATGCGTGCAATCATTGACCGAACTGCATTTTATGAAGCTGGGCGTAAACACCGCGCTGTTCCAGCAGATCCATATGGCTGCCGCGTTCAACGATGACGCCGTCTTCCACCACCACGATTTCATCAGCCTGCTCAATGGTAGACAGACGGTGCGCGATAACCAGCGAGGTACGGTTTTTCTGAAGTTCATCCAGCGCCGACTGAATAGCGCGTTCAGATTCGGTATCCAGCGCGGACGTCGCTTCATCAAGGATCAGGATGGGGCTGTTGCGCAGGAGCGCACGGGCAATCGCGATACGCTGACGCTGACCACCGGAAAGCAGTACCCCGTTTTCACCAATGATGGTATCCAGACCATTATCCATCTTGTTGATGAAGTCCATCGCATAGGCCATACGCGCCGCATTCTCAATCTCTTCGCGGCTGTACTCTTCGGTACGGGCATAAGCAATATTATTCGCGACCGTATCGTTAAACAGATGCACGTTCTGCGATACCAGCGCGACCTGGTTACGCAGCGACTGTAGGGTATATTCCCGCAGATCGTGACCATCGAGCAGGATCTCGCCCTGATCGATATCGTAGAAACGGGTAATCAGGCTGGCAATCGTCGATTTGCCCGAACCGGAACGGCCGACCAGCGCAACGGTTTTACCCGCCGGAATCGACAGGCTAATATCGCGCAGCGCCGCCACTTCGCGGCCTGGATAAGTAAAGGTCACGTTGCGGAACTCAACGTCACCTTTTGCGCGCTCAATCACGCGTGTCCCTTCATCTTTTTCCTGCTCGGAATCGAGAATGCTGAACAGCGTCTGGCAGGCCGCCATCCCGCGCTGGAACTGGGCGTTGACGTTGGTCAGCGATTTCAGCGGACGCATCAGCGCAATCATGGACGAGAACACAACGGTGATGGTACCCGCGGTCAGGGTCTCCATAACGCTTGGGAAACTCGCTGCATACAGAACAAAGGCCAGGGCCAGAGAGGCGATCAGCTGAATAATGGGATCGGAAATCGACGAGGCCGATACCATTTTCATCCCCTGCAGGCGCATTTTGTTGCTGACCTTGTCAAAGCGTTTGGTTTCGACTTCCTGACCGCCGAAAATCAGCACTTCTTTATGGCCTTTCAGCATCTGCTCGGCGCTGGTGGTAACCTGCCCCATCGTGTTCTGCATATTTTTACTGATGCTGCGAAAACGTTTGGACACCACGCGGATCGCGATGGAGACTATTGGTGCCAGCACAATAAGGATGAGCGACAGCTGCCAGCTGTAGTAGAACATCATCGCAAACAGACCGATGATGGATGCGCCTTCACGCACCACGGTAATCAGCGCGCTGGACGACGACGACGCTACCTGCTCGGAATCGTAGGTAATACGAGACAGCAGCGTACCGGTTGACTGTTTGTCGAAGAAAGAGACCGGCATCCCCATCATATGGCTGAACAACCGGCGGCGCATGGTCATCACCACTTTACCGGATACCCAGGAGATGCAGTAGCTTGATACATAGCTGGAGATACCGCGTAAGATCATCAGCCCAATAACCACCAGCGGCATCCATAGCAGCACTGAACGATCCGTTTTACCAAAACCGTCATCCAGTAACGGTTTGAGAAGCGATAACATAAACGTATCGCTGGCCGCGTTGAGGACTAACGCTACGCCCGCCACGAACAAGCCTGCTTTGAAAGGAGCAATCATCGGCCAGAGCCGGCGGAACGTTTGCCACGTGGAGAGATCTTTGTCGTTATGCATTCAAAAAACCAGCATTTGTTGAAATAGCCGCATATTCTACCCGTTATCTACGGGCGCGCCAAACCACTGATGATACCAACGCGGTAAATTGTGCTCGCGTAAGCGGCGAATTTGCCTGCCGTGGTGCGAAAACGTCACGGATATTTGCCCGGACTGCGGGGTATCCAGCCAGAGATAACCCTCCTTTCGATAGCGCCGAAGCACCTTCACCGACGGGAAACGCCACGCGTTATAGCGGGCCATGGAGGCCAGCGAAATCGCCCCCTCCACGCGCTGAACCAGCGGCGCTGAGGACGAGGTGTTGCTGCCGTGATGCGGCACCTGAATCAGTGTAGACGCAAGCTGACGCCAGCGGTGGCTCAGCATCGCCAGTTCCGCCTGCGCTTCAATATCGCCGGTCAGTAAAACACTCTGCTCCCCGTCATCAATTTTTACCACGCAGGAGCGGTTGTTGCCTTTAGCGGCGGTGTTTTGCGGCGGCCAGTGCACGGTGAAGGATAATCCCTGCCACTGCCATCGCTGCCCGCGAAAACAGGGAAGATGCCCGGCCCAGGGTAAGGGACTCCTGACCCACATGGCAGGCCAGGCCGTTCGTAGCGATGCCAGCCCTCCCGCGTGATCGAGGTGCTCATGGCTCAGGATAACCCCTTCCGGCCTCAGATGATGCCAGCGTAGCCAGGGGATAATCAGCTGCTGCGCGCTGTCGCCACCGGGCCATGCCGGACCGGTATCATACAGAATGGCCTTCCCGTTACGCTCAACGACCATTGCCAGCCCCTGCCCCACGTCGAGCATATGCAGCGTCCAGCCGTCGGTTTTTGCCCTGTGCCAGAGCGGAAAGGAAAGCACGATACCGCCTGCCAGACATAGCGCAGGCGCTGTTCGCCAGGCGCGGAATCGCCAGCCAACTATCGCAAGCCATGGCAGCAACGTGAGGTACTGCCAGCGTTCATCAACGTCCTGCCAGCCATCCGGTAGGCGCTTCAGCAGCCAGAAAAGCCCTGCCAGAGACTTATCCGCTGCCAGCCACACGACATTTTCCAGCCCGGCCATCGGCAAGAGATGCAGCAGCATACCGAGCAGGATTAGCGGAACAGAGATAAAGGTGACCAGCGGAACCGCAAACAGATTCGCCACCAGCGAGGACAGGCTGAAGCCATGGAAAATGAGTACCTGAAGCGGTAACAACAGCAGCAGCATCCCGACCTGAAGATACAAAAGCGTAGCCAGCGGCCGCATGCGGCGGTCACGCAGCGGTTGCGGGAGTGGCAACCACTGATACCAGAAAATCAGCGCGGCTACCGCAAATGCCGACAACGCGAGGCTCTGCGACAGCACCGCCAGCGGATCGAAAATAAGGATTGCCGCCACGCAGGCAAGCCACACCTGCCAGGGTGACCACTGGCGACCGCTCATTCGTAACGCAGCCAGAACCGTAAGTGCCACAACCGTGCGCAGCGCCGGCGGCTGTAAGCCCGTTAACCACGCGTAAAACGCGGCAAAGCACAGTCCTGCCAGCAAGGGGGCTGGCCAGCGGATCCAGTGGCCCGGCAGGAAAAACTGAACGCCCCGCACCAGTAACCAGACCACGGAGGCGGCCAGGGCAATATGCAGTCCCGAGATTGCCATAAGGTGCATCGTCCCCGTCTCACGCATCAGATTTTTTATCTCCAGTGATACCGACAGGCGCTCCCCCATTCCCAGCCCCAGGATCACGGGCCCCCACTGATACGGCGAAAGTGTAGCCTGTAGCGATCCCAGATAGCGCGCACGCAGGCTACAGCGCTCGTCAACGATCTCCGCATGGGTAAATCGTCCGCTCAGCGTCTGGTGCCGGGCAAAGGCATTTTTCTGCGAATCATAGCCGCCGTCGTTGAGTTCACCGTGTACCGCCCTTAGCCGCAGGGTCATCGCCCAGCGCTGCCCTACGCAGACGCGCTGTGGCAGATAGTTACCATACATCGCCACTCCCGTTGCACCCCAGATACGCCTACCATTGAGGCTGACAATTTTCCCCTGGTGCATCGTTGCGCCATCCGTTGCCGTTATCACCACCTCTGCCTGCTGCGGCCCTTTTGTTAAATGGTTCATCGGCCATACGCCCTGGTGTGCCGCCAGCATACCCCAGCAAAAAAAGAGCAACCCTAAGCCTGAAAACGTTAGCCATTTTCTCTGCGGCACGGCCAACGCAACGCCTGCGGCAATCATCATCCAGATAGTGGGCAAACCTGGCAAAGCGGGTAGCCAGTAGAGCGGAATTATGGCCAGAATGGCGCAAATACTGATGACGTGGATCCCCATTTTCACCTCCCTGTTAAAGGCGAGTATGCGGCGAAACTGGCGCGTCGTCAGACGGAAAAGGCTTGGTTTACGGCGGGCGCTGCAGCGCTTTTAGGCGTTTGCAGAAAACTAAGGAAGATAGTGCGGCGGAGATTCAGAAATGAAGGGATGGGTACAAAAAAAGCACCCTAAGGTGCTTTCTTTAAACTCAGTTAAACCCTGCGGGCTAAACTCAGTTACCGTAAATATTGGCGCGGTCGCGCAGTTCTTTACCCGGCTTAAAGTGCGGAACATACTTACCTTCCAGCTCCACTTTATCGCCAGTCTTCGGGTTACGCCCGGTGCGTGGTGCACGATAGTGCAGAGAAAAACTACCGAAACCGCGGATTTCAATGCGCTCGCCCTGGGCAAGAGTGGTGGCCATATGCTCCAGCATCTCTTTAACGGCATCTTCCACAGCCTTAGCAGGGATATGCGGTTGCTGACTGGCAAGTCTTTCAATCAATTCTGACTTGGTCATGATTCCTCCGGTTCCTTTCAAACCAATTAGCTGAACAGCTCATTAAACAAGGGCGGCCGTAGCCGCCCTTTGTTATTGATTACAGGACGAATCCTGCAATCTGTCAAGTCTGCTCTCCATCCTTCACGCTGTAAATGCGTTACAGCTCAAATGATGGTACAAACCTGAACTTACTCGCCTTTAGCTGCTTTGAAAGCTTCAGCCATTGCGTTGTTAGAGAAGTTTGCATCTTCCTGTTTGTTCACAGTTGCGATTGCATCTTTCTCATCAGCTTCGTCTTTAGCACGAACAGACAGGCTGATTGCACGGTTCTTACGGTCAACGCCGGTGAACTTAGCTTCAACGTCGTCGCCAACGCTCAGAACCAGAGTTGCATCTTCAACGCGGTCACGTGAAGCTTCGGAAGCGCGCAGGTAACCTTCAACGCCGTCAGCCAGTTCTACGGTTGCGCCTTTCGCGTCAACTGCAGTCACTTTACCGTTTACGATTGCGCCTTTCTTGTTCAGTGCAACCCAGTTGTTGAACGGATCTTCTGCGAGCTGTTTAACGCCCAGTGAGATACGCTCACGCTCTGCGTCAACCTGCAGAACAACTGCTGCGATTTCGTCGCCTTTTTTGTATTCACGTACTGCTTCTTCGCCTGCAACGTTCCAGGAGATGTCAGACAGGTGAACCAGGCCATCGATGCCGCCGTCCAGGCCGATGAAGATACCGAAGTCAGTGATAGACTTGATTTTACCTTCAACACGGTCGCCCTTGTTGTGGGTTTCCGCGAACTGCTGCCATGGGTTGTTTTTGCACTGCTTCAGGCCCAGGGAGATACGACGACGTTCTTCGTCGATATCCAGAACCATCACTTCCACTACATCACCAACGTTAACAACTTTGGATGGGTGGATGTTTTTGTTGGTCCAGTCCATTTCGGAAACGTGCACCAGGCCTTCAACGCCTTCTTCGATTTCAACGAAGCAGCCGTAGTCAGTCAGGTTAGTAACGCGACCAGTCAGTTTAGTACCTTCTGGGTAACGCTTAGCGATAGCTACCCATGGATCTTCGCCCAGCTGTTTCAGGCCGAGGGATACACGAGTACGCTCGCGGTCGAACTTCAGCACTTTAACAGTGATTTCGTCGCCCACGTTCACGATTTCGCTTGGGTGCTTAACGCGTTTCCACGCCATGTCGGTGATGTGCAGCAGGCCATCAACGCCGCCCAGGTCAACGAATGCGCCGTAGTCAGTGAGGTTCTTAACGATACCTTTGACTTCCATGCCTTCCTGCAGGTTTTCCAGCAGCTGATCGCGTTCTGCGCTGTTTTCGGATTCGATAACGGCACGACGGGAAACAACAACGTTGTTACGCTTCTGGTCCAGCTTGATTACTTTGAACTCAAGCTCTTTGCCTTCGAGGTGCAGGGTGTCACGGACTGGACGAACGTCTACCAGTGAACCTGGCAGGAACGCACGAATACCATTCAGCTCAACAGTGAAGCCACCTTTAACTTTGCCGTTGATAACACCGACCACAGTTTCAGCTTCTTCGTAAGCTTTCTCCAGCGTGATCCATGCTTCGTGACGTTTAGCTTTCTCACGAGACAGCAGGGTTTCGCCGAAGCCGTCTTCTACTGCGTCCAGAGCAACGTCAACTTCGTCACCAACCTGGATTTCCAGCTCGCCCTGGGCGTTTTTGAACTGCTCAGCCGGGATGGCAGACTCAGATTTCAGACCGGCGTCAACCAGTACTACGTCTTTGTCGATAGCAACAACAACACCACGAACGATGGAACCCGGACGGGTTTCGATTTCTTTTAAGGATTCTTCAAACAGTTGAGCAAAAGATTCAGTCATGTTTAATCTTCAGGTTAATATTAACGTCCACCTGGCTCCGTGCCGGATGGGGTTGTTTCACATACCCGCCGTCAATCCATTGCAGCGGGGGTACTGCTAAATCGGTCGCAATTACGCGAGTGCCAGTTTTTGGCGCGCATATTGTAGCGCTTTTTCAATCACTTGCTCAATAGTTAAACTGGTTGAATCCAGCACTAATGCATCTTCTGCAGGAACAAGTGGAGCGACGGCGCGGTTACGATCGCGGTCATCGCGCTCTTTTATCTCGGATAAAAGGCGATCAAAGTTAACACTAAACCCCTTTTCCTGCAACTGAAGCATGCGGCGTTGAGCACGTTCTTCCGAAGAGGCGTCAAGGAAAATTTTCACTGGCGCATCAGGGAATACCACGGTTCCCATGTCGCGTCCGTCGGCGATAAGCCCGGGGGCTTCACGAAAACCGCGCTGACGACGTAACAGCGCTTCGCGAACGCGTGGGAATGCCGCGACCTGAGAGGCCGCGTTAGCCACTTCCTGCGTACGGATTTCACCGCTGACATCTTCCCCTTCCAGGATCACTTCGAGGTTGCCATCGGTAGAGACAAAGCGCACATCCAGATGCGCGGCCAGCGGCACCAGCGCTTCTTCAGAGGCAACATCCACATGATGATGCAGCGCAGCCAGAGCCAGCACGCGATAGATTGCTCCCGAATCTAAAAGATGCCATTGCAATGCTTCCGCCATCGCTTTGCACAGAGTACCTTTCCCTGCGCCACTTGGCCCATCAATGGTGATTACCGGGGCAACTGCCGTCATCTTTTTCTCCTTAATTAAGGCATACCGTTAACGTGAACGCCGCGCATTATACGCGCCAACGTGCGCAACTGTTACCTTTGCGTGTAAATTCCGGAATGATTGAAGCAGAGTGTAGAAGAAATGGGCGAAGATGACCGTCAGAAAGCGTAAGGAAATGCCGCATCGGGCGATGCGGCAGGTATGCATCAGGCAAGCGTGCTAATGCGCGCCAGCTGTTCGAAGTAGTCCGGGAAGGTTTTCGCCGTGCACTTCGGGTCAAGAATAGTGACTGGCGTATCTGAAAGCGCCACCAGCGAGAAACACATCGCCATACGGTGATCGTTGTAGGTGCCAATTTCCGCAAACTGGAGTTTCGCCGGCGGCGTGACGCGAATGTAGTCTTCGCCCTCTTCCACTTCGGCACCCACTTTACGCAGCTCGGTGGCCATCGCGAACAGGCGGTCGGTCTCTTTTACGCGCCAGTTATAGATGTTACGCAGCGTCGTGGTGCCTTTCGCAAATAGCGCTGCGGTGGCGATGGTCATTGCCGCATCAGGAATATGGTTCATGTCCATGTCGATGGCGTTCAGCTCGCCGCGCGTACAGGAGATGAAGTCATCGCCCCAGGTAACAACCGCGCCCATTTTTTCCAGCACGTCAGCAAAATGGATATCGCCCTGCACGCTGTTGCGGCCAATGCCGGTCACCCTGACGGTGCCGCCTTTGATCGCGCCCGCAGCCAGGAAGTAAGAAGCCGACGACGCGTCGCCTTCTACAAGATAGTTGCCCGGAGACTGATACTGCTGCGCTCCGCGCACCACAAAGCGCTGATAAGACTGGTTTTCCACCTCAACACCAAAGGTTTTCATCAGGTGCAGCGTGATATCAATGTACGGCTTAGAGACCAGGTCGCCTTTAATGCTAATGACGGTATCCTGTGGTGCCAGCGGTGCGGTCATCAGCAGTGCCGTCAGGAACTGGCTGGAGACGCTACCGTCCACCTCAACATTACCGCCAGTGAAACCACCGCGCAGACGCAGTGGCGGGTAGTTTTCCTGCTCAAGATAATCAATTTGCGCGCCGCCCTGACGCAGGGCATCCACCAGATGGCCGATCGGGCGCTCTTTCATGCGCGGCTCGCCGGTCAGCACAATATCGTTGCTTCCCAGGCACAACGCCGCCGCCAGCGGGCGCATTGCCGTACCGGCATTCCCCAGGAATAGCTCCAGCGCCTTAGCAGAACGTAACGCACCGCCGTTACCGGTGACTTCACAACGGGTACGATCCTCAGACAGCGTGTAATGAACTCCCAACGCTTTCAGCGCATTAAGCATATGGCGCACGTCATCGCTGTCCAGCAGGTTGGTAAGGACAGTGGTGCCGTTTGCCAGAGCTGCCAGCAGCAGAGCGCGGTTCGAGACACTTTTTGAACCAGGCAGATTAATGGTGCCATCTACCCGCGCGATAGGTTGTAACGTCAGGGATTCCATGAAACTCAACTCTCAACTCAACATAATAAAAACCCCGCAGCAAAACTGCGGGGGTGAAAAAAACAGCCAGTTAACCGTGACGACGCTCGAAGTCGATCATGAAATCAGTCAGGGCCTTAACGCCTTCCAGCGGCATAGCGTTATAGATAGAGGCACGCATACCGCCCACTACACGGTGACCTTTCAGCGCGTGCAGGCCCGCGGCGAAAGACTCTTCCAGGAACACGCTGTCCAGGTTACTGTCCGCCAGCTGGAACGGCACGTTCATACGTGAACGGTTAGCTTTGGCCACGTCGTTACGGTAGAAATCGCTCTTGTCGATCACGCCGTACAGCAGTTCGGCTTTCTGCTGATTAATCTTGTCCATCTCCGCCACGCCGCCTTTTTGCTTCAGCCATTTGAAGACCAGGCCGGAAAGATACCAGGCAAACGTGGGCGGGGTGTTGAACATAGAGTCGTTATCGTTCAGGACGGTGTAGTCCAGAATCGACGGGCAGGACTTATGGGCTTTGCCCAACAGGTCTTCACGCACGATGACGATGGTCAGGCCCGCGGGGCCGATATTTTTCTGCGCACCCGCGTAGATCACACCGTAGCGGCTGACGTCCAGCGGCGTGGACAGAATGGTGGAGGAGAAGTCCGCGGTCACAACCACGTTTTCGCCAAAGTCTGGCTCTTCGTGAATGGCGATGCCGTCAATGGTTTCGTTCGGGCAGTAGTGGAGATACGCCGCGTTGTCAGAAAGCTGCCATTCGCTCATCGGCTTCACGGCGCGCAGCCCGTCAACGGTCACTTTGGCATCGATAACGTTCGGCGTGCAGTATTTGTGCGCTTCTTTTACCGCACTGGCTGCCCAGTAGCCGGCATCAACGTAGTCAGCGGTGGTTTTGTCGCCCAGCAGGTTGAGCGGGATGCCCGCAAACTGACCGCGTCCACCGCCGTGACAGAACAATACTTTGTAGTTCGAGGGAATGTTCAGCAGATCGCGAAAATCCTTTTCTGCCTCTTCCGCTACCTGGATAAACGCTTTACCCCGGTGGCTGATTTCCATCACCGACGTACCCAGACCGTTCCAGTCACAAAGTTCCTGTTGAGCCTGTTTGAGTACGTCTGCCGGTAACATTGCCGGACCTGAACTGAAATTAAAGACTTGAGCCATTTCCCCTCACCACGCTAAATGCCATAAGTTATAACTGTGGATATCGGTTTTATCATTCAGTGACACGCGCCGCAATGTCTAAAACTTTTGACCGGAGAAATGTGCCCCTCGTCACACAAAACAATCTGCCGTACCGTTGTTATAAAACCGACAAAACCGCTGTCAGATGATGCGTTTAGCCCGGCTAACCTTCGTCCATTCTGGATTCGCACAGCGGGGGCATAATTGATGAGCGCCGGCCTGCATGACCACCACGTGGCTGCATTTTATGCAGGCATACTCCCCCGCGTCAGGCACGGTCTTGTACCGTTCAATGAGCATATCCGGCAGGATGCACAGTCCGGGCTTCACTTCCTCGTCGGGGTAGTAGTAGACGCTGATTTGACCGTTCGTTTCCATAATTGCCAGACGCACCTGGCCCAGCTGCTCAACGCTGCTTATGCGAAGCTCCATAAAGAACTCAAACTCCGTCATATTGGCGCGTTGCACATTCTCCCAGGCCAGCTGTCCGTCTTCGACTATAACCACCGGTTTCCCTTCGAACAGATCCTCTAGCTTTTCGCTTTTCGACATAAGCCACATGACCAGACGGTACAGCAGCGCAAGCGTTACGAAGACAATAAAGACCGGCACCATCGGCACATCGTCATAAAAGGCAACATCCCCTGCCGCCGACCCCAGCGTCAGGATGATCAGCACCTCAAACAGCGACATCTGGCGAACGCCGCGACGCCCGGTGATTTTCAGAAACAGGAAGACGAGCACAAAGGTGTACAGGCTGCGCAGCGCCACTTCGCCTAAAAACTCTGGTGGGACTTTATCAAACGCCATCCGCTGGAGATCAAATGCTTTCATTTTTCTATGCCTTAACAGTAGGTTACTGTCTATAAGCATAGCCCAGCCATTTATTTTCGCCGGAGATAGCACCCGTCACGCAAAACCCGTATCATTGCGCGCTTTACGTACGATAAAAGTGAACGCCATGACTCAAACGTTTATCCCCGGCAAAGACGCCGCTCTGGAAGATTCCATCGCTCGCTTCCAGCAGAAACTGACCGACCTGGGCTTTAATATCGAAGAAGCCTCCTGGCTGAACCCGGTGCCTCACGTCTGGTCTGTGCACATTCGCGACAAAGACTGCGCGCTGTGCTTTACCAACGGTAAAGGCGCAACCAAAAAAGCGGCGCTGGCCTCTGCGCTGGGCGAGTATTTTGAACGTCTGTCGACCAACTACTTTTTCGCCGACTTCTGGCTGGGCGATACCATCGCCAACGGCCCGTTCGTTCACTATCCGAATGAAAAATGGTTCCCGCTGACTGAAGACGACGAACTGCCGGAAGGCATTCTTGATGCCCGCCTGCGCGCGTTCTACGATCCGGAAAACGAACTGACCGCCAGCATGCTGATCGATTTACAGTCCGGCAATGAAGACCGCGGGATCTGTGCCCTGCCGTTCACACGCCAGTCTGATGAGCAGACCGTTTATATTCCGATGAACATCGTCGGCAACCTGTATGTGTCGAACGGCATGTCCGCCGGTAACACCCGCAACGAAGCGCGCGTGCAGGGATTATCTGAAGTCTTCGAACGCCACATCAAAAATCGCATTATTGCTGAGTCCATCAGCCTGCCGGAGATCCCGGCTGACGTGCTTGCGCGCTACCCGGGCGTGGTGGAATCCATCGCTAAACTGGAAGCGGAAGGTTTCCCTATCTTTGCCTATGACGGTTCACTGGGCGGCAAATATCCGGTTATCTGCGTCGTGCTGTTCAACCCGGCAAACGGCACCTGCTTTGCCTCCTTCGGCGCGCATCCGGACTTTGGCGTGGCGCTGGAGCGTACCGTCACCGAACTGCTGCAGGGTCGTAGCCTGAAGGATCTCGACGTGTTTACACCGCCAACCTTTGATGACGAAGAAGTGGCCGAGCACACCAACCTCGAAACGCACTTCATCGACTCCAGCGGTTTGATCTCCTGGGATATGTTCAAGCAGGATGCAGACTATCCGTTCGTGGACTGGAGCTTTGCCGGTACGACCGAAGAAGAGTTCGCCACCCTGATGGCAATCTTCAACGCCGAAGATCGCGAAGTCTACATTGCCGACTATGAACATCTGGGCGTTTACGCGTGCCGTATTATCGTGCCGGGCATGTCCGACATCTATCCGGCAGAAGATCTGTGGCTGGCAAACAACAGCATGGGTGCGCACCTGCGCGAAACCCTGCTGGCCCTGCCGGGCAGCGAGTGGGATAAAGAGGATTATCTGAACCTGATCGCCCAACTGGACGAAGAAGGCCACGATGATTTCACCCGCGTGCGCGAGCTGCTGGGTCTGGCAACCGGTAAGGATAACGGCTGGTACACGCTGCGCATCGGCGAACTGAAGGCGATGCTGGCGCTGGCGGGCGGCGATCTGGATCAGGCCCTGGCCTGGACAGAATGGACGATGGAATTTAACCAGTCGGTCTTCTCTGCCGAGCGCACTAACTATTACCGTTGCCTGCAAACGTTGCTTCTGCTGTCTCAGGAAGACGACCGTGAACCACTGCAGTACCTGAATGCGTTTGTGCGTATGTACGGTGCAGACGCCGTTGAAGCCGCCAGCGCGGCGCTGAGCGGTGAAGCGCCATTCTATGGCCTGCAGACGGTAGACAGCGATCTGAAAGCCTTCCCGGCACATCAGTCTCTGCTCAACGCCTATGAAAAATTACAGAAGGCAAAAGCCGCTTACTGGTCAAAATAAGCGCATATAACATTAATGGCAGTAGGCGTATTCACTCGCCTGAGCTATATTACGGGGCAATTTCATTGCCCCTTTTTTTATTTTTTCGCGCAATGACGTTTGATTGTAATAATTAAGTTAACTACGGGTAAATATAATAATACTTACCTGCGTTTTACTGTTACTTATTATGGCAAATACTCCATTTTAATTAACTGTTTTAAGGGAGGTGGACTGAAAAAATTCAACTCTTTTCATAACTTTTAAAATTTATTTTTATACGGATAATCAAATACTTACTCCGCTTTTGCTGTAAAACCATACACACTGCGGGCCTATAAGCCAGGCGAGATATGATCTATATCAATTTCTCTTCTATAATGCTTTGTTAGTATCTCGTCGCCGACTTAATAAAGAGAGAGTTAGTGTGAAAGCTGACAACCCTTTTGATCTATTACTCCCCGCTGCGATGGCGAAAGTTGCCGAAGAAGCGGGTGTCTATAAAGCAACGAAACATCCGATGAAGACGTTCTATCTGGCGATCACGGCTGGTGTGTTCATCTCTATCGCTTTCGTCTTCTATATCACCGCTACCACCGGTACTGCCGCGATGCCTTACGGCATAGCCAAACTGATTGGCGGCATCTGCTTCTCGCTGGGTTTGATTCTTTGCGTCATCTGCGGCGCCGATCTCTTCACCTCAACGGTGTTGATTGTTGTGGCGAAAGCCAGCGGAAGGATCACCTGGGGTCAACTGGCGCGCAACTGGCTTAACGTCTACGTTGGTAACCTGATTGGCTGTCTGCTCTTTGTTTTGTTGATGTGGCTTTCTGGCGAGTACATGACCGCCAACGGCGGATGGGGGCTTAACGTCCTGCAAACCGCTGACCACAAAATGCACCATACATTTATCGAAGCCGTTGCTCTCGGCATCCTTGCTAACCTGATGGTCTGCCTGGCGGTGTGGATGAGCTACTCTGGTCGTAGCCTGATGGATAAAGCCATGATTATGGTTCTGCCGGTTGCGATGTTTGTTGCCAGCGGCTTTGAGCACAGTATTGCGAATATGTTCATGATCCCGATGGGGATTGTTATCCGCAACTTTGCAAGCCCGGAGTTCTGGACTGCTGTTGGTTCAACCCCGGAAAGTTTCTCTCACCTGACTATTATGAATTTCATTACCGATAACCTGATCCCCGTCACTATCGGGAACATTATCGGTGGGGGTCTGTTAGTTGGGTTGACATACTGGGTCATTTACCTGCGTGGCGGCGACCATCATTGATGGTTGTCTCAGGCAGTAAATAAAAAATCCACTTAAGAAGGTAGGTGTTACATGTCCGAGCTTAATGAAAAGTTAGCCACAGCCTGGGAAGGTTTTACAAAAGGTGACTGGCAGAATGAAGTAAACGTCCGTGACTTCATTCAGAAAAACTATACCCCGTATGAAGGTGACGAATCCTTCCTGGCTGGTGCAACTGACGCAACCACCAAGCTGTGGGACAGCGTAATGGAAGGCGTTAAACTGGAAAACCGCACTCACGCGCCAGTTGATTTTGACACCTCCGTTGCTTCCACCATCACTTCTCACGATGCTGGCTACATCAACAAAGCCCTTGAGAAAATCGTTGGTCTGCAAACTGAAGCACCACTGAAACGCGCAATCATCCCGTTCGGTGGTATCAAAATGGTTGAAGGTTCCTGCAAAGCGTATAACCGCGAGCTGGACCCAATGCTGAAAAAAATCTTCACCGAATACCGTAAAACCCACAACCAGGGTGTATTCGATGTTTACACCAAAGACATTCTGAACTGCCGTAAATCTGGCGTTCTGACTGGTCTGCCAGATGCATATGGCCGTGGCCGTATCATCGGTGACTACCGTCGCGTTGCGCTGTACGGTATCGACTTCCTGATGAAAGACAAATACGCGCAGTTCGTCTCCCTGCAGTCCGATCTGGAAAACGGCGTAAACCTGGAAGCGACTATCCGTCTGCGTGAAGAGATTGCTGAACAGCACCGCGCGCTGGGTCAGATCAAAGAGATGGCGGCTAAATACGGCTGCGATATCTCCGGTCCTGCTACCAACGCTCAGGAAGCTATCCAGTGGACCTACTTCGGCTACCTGGCCGCGGTTAAGTCTCAGAACGGTGCAGCGATGTCCTTCGGCCGCGTATCCACCTTCCTGGATGCGTACATCGAACGTGACCTGAAAGCAGGTAAAATCACCGAGCAAGACGCTCAGGAAATGATTGACCACCTGGTCATGAAACTGCGTATGGTTCGCTTCCTGCGTACCCCAGAATATGATGAGCTGTTCTCTGGTGACCCAATCTGGGCAACAGAATCTATCGGTGGTATGGGCGTAGATGGCCGTACTCTGGTAACCAAAAACAGCTTCCGCTTCCTGAACACCCTGTACACCATGGGTCCTTCTCCGGAGCCGAACATCACCGTTCTGTGGTCTGAAAAACTGCCTCTGAACTTCAAGAAATTCGCCGCTAAAGTGTCCATCGACACCTCTTCTCTGCAGTACGAGAACGATGACCTGATGCGTCCTGACTTCAACAACGATGACTACGCTATCGCTTGCTGCGTAAGCCCAATGGTTGTTGGTAAACAAATGCAGTTCTTCGGTGCGCGTGCAAACCTGGCGAAAACCATGCTGTACGCAATCAACGGCGGCGTTGATGAAAAACTGAAAATGCAGGTTGGTCCTAAGTCTGAACCAATCAAAGGCGACGTGCTGAACTATGACGAAGTTATGGATCGCATGGACCACTTCATGGACTGGCTGGCTAAGCAGTACGTGACTGCGCTGAACGTTATCCACTACATGCACGACAAGTACAGCTACGAAGCTTCTCTGATGGCGCTGCACGACCGTGACGTTGTTCGCACCATGGCATGCGGTATCGCAGGTCTGTCCGTTGCGGCTGACTCCCTGTCCGCAATCAAATATGCGAAAGTTAAACCAATTCGTGACGAAGATGGTCTGGCTATCGACTTCGAAATCGAAGGCGAATATCCGCAGTTTGGTAACAACGACGCTCGCGTTGATGACATGGCGGTTGACCTGGTAGAACGTTTCATGAAGAAAATTCAGAAACTCACTACCTACCGTAACGCTATCCCGACTCAGTCTGTTCTGACCATCACCTCTAACGTTGTGTATGGTAAGAAAACCGGTAACACCCCAGACGGTCGTCGTGCTGGCGCGCCATTTGGCCCAGGTGCTAACCCAATGCACGGTCGTGACCAGAAAGGTGCTGTTGCCTCTCTGACCTCCGTTGCTAAACTGCCGTTTGCTTACGCGAAGGATGGTATCTCTTACACCTTCTCTATCGTGCCAAACGCGCTGGGTAAAGATGACGAAGTACGTAAAACTAACCTCGCGGGTCTGATGGATGGTTACTTCCACCACGAAGCGTCCATCGAAGGTGGTCAACACCTGAACGTGAACGTAATGAACCGTGAAATGCTGCTCGACGCGATGGAACATCCTGAGAAATATCCTCAGCTGACCATCCGCGTATCTGGCTACGCAGTACGTTTTAACTCCCTGACTAAAGAACAGCAGCAGGACGTTATCACCCGTACTTTCACTCAGTCCATGTAAGTGGAATTGACTGAAATCACGCGTTAAAAAGCGTACAATAAAGGCTCCACGTCAGTGGGGCCTTTTTCTTCCCCACCCCAGTCTCTTTTGGCCGCTATCTATACTGAATGGATAACAGCCAAAACAGACTCGACATAGCCTTTGAGCTGTGCACCTACACAGGCCCCTGGATGGGCCAAATTCGGAGATATCACCGCAATGTCAACTATTGGTCGCATTCACTCCTTTGAATCCTGTGGCACTGTCGATGGCCCGGGGATCCGCTTTATTACATTTTTCCAGGGCTGCCTGATGCGCTGCCTGTACTGCCATAACCGTGATACCTGGGATACCCATGGCGGCAAAGAAGTCACCGTGGAAGATCTGATGAAAGAGGTGGTGACCTATCGCCACTTTATGAACGCATCCGGCGGCGGTGTGACGGCATCCGGCGGTGAAGCCATTCTTCAGGCTGAGTTTGTGCGAGACTGGTTCCGCGCCTGCCACAAAGAAGGCATTCATACCTGTCTCGACACCAACGGCTTCGTGCGCCGCTACGATCCGGTTATCGACGAGCTGCTTGAAGTCACCGATCTGGTGATGCTCGATCTCAAACAAATGAACGACGAAATCCACCAGAATCTGGTTGGCGTTTCGAACCACCGTACGCTGGAGTTTGCCAAATACATTGCCAACAAAGGCGTCAAAACCTGGATCCGCTACGTGGTGGTGCCGGGCTGGTCAGATGATGACGATTCCGCGCACCGTCTGGGCGAATTTACCCGCGATATGGGCAACGTAGAGAAAATTGAACTCCTGCCCTATCACGAGCTGGGTAAACATAAATGGGTGGCGATGGGCGAAGAGTACAAGCTGGATGGCGTGAAGCCGCCGAAAAAAGAGACGATGGAACGCGTCAAAGGTATTCTTGAGCAGTACGGCCACAAGGTTATGTACTAAATAAAAGGCCCGGTTCTCACCGGGCCTTTTAATATTCTATTCAAAGACGCCGTTAATAACGGCAGTCACAATTGCCGTACTCAGGGCAATTAAGACCAGGTCATCTCCCACCACGCGCCACTCATATCCCGGGTAGGAGGGAAGCTGGCCCAGCATTGAGGCCGGCACGGCTTTCTTCGCTATGCCCGGAGGCAGCGGCTTTCCACGCGCCAGGTTTTTCGCGATCCCTGGAGGCAGAGAATCATAGCCCGTTAAGCCGTAATTCAGTGCCAGATGGCGGGCACGATCGAAGCTAACGCGAGCGTCGACGTCATTACCGACATCTTTGCTGTTTTTAAAGCTCTTGTCCGATTTTCCTGGGTTATCCTGACCTTTATTTTGCTTATTACCATGGTTACCAGCGTTGCCGTTACCATGATTGCCGCTATTACCCTGCCCGCCACCGTTTCCGTGCCCACCGCCATTCCCGTTTCCAGGATTAGCCATGACCGGAGCCGTTGCAAACGTTAAAGACAACACTACGGCAAGCGCGGTAGTGGAAAAACGACGAGTAGACATGATTGCTGCCTTTTAGTGGGAGAACTCATCTGAATTATCGCCAGGCGGGTAAAACTCACAATAAGTAAAAGTCTTATATGTGACAGGGACAAAAAAGCCCGTCATCGACAGGCTTTTAATTAATCAGGCATGTGCCACAGGCGTTGGATGTTCGCCGACTTTGCGCAGCAGCATTAACAGATAGATAAACGATACGCTGGCGATCATGATAAACAGCAGGTTATCGGAATAATTTTGCATGAGCATGGCGGTAAAGGTCGGACCGAGCAAACTGCCGATGGTGTAGCTCAGCAATAATGCCTGGTTCATCGCCACCAGCTGATGATGCTCAACTTTCTCACAGGCCCAGGCCATCGCAACCGGATAGAGCGTAAAGCCCGCGGCACCCAGAATGAACAGCGCAGGCGCCATCGCGGCGTTGCTGAGCATGGCGAGACATCCCATGATCACCACAAAAACCTGAACGCGCAGCACCAGCAGGCGACCAAAGCGATCGGCCAGTCGACCGATCGGCCATTGACCGACGATCCCTGCGCTGACCATCACCGCCATCCAGAAGCCAATCCCGGAATCGCTAACGCCCTGATGGTTAAGATAGAGCGGCATCAGGCCATAGAGTGAGCCCAGCACGATCCCGGAGATAATGCAGCCGTTCACGCCTAAACGTGCCTGGCGAAGCCTCAGCATTGGCCAGACGTGGGTGGCTTCCTGATGCTCGCTGTTCTGGTTCACGATACGGGTGAAGAGCAGCGGCAGGATCGCGGCCAGCACCATCCCCGTCACCCACGGCAGAACGCTCATCAGGTCGGTTGGGAATTTACTGACCATTAGCTGGCCGATGACGGTACCCACGTAGTAAACCATCATATAGGCGGCCAGCAGGCGTCCACGGTTACGGGAAGTACCGCTGCACATCAGGGCGCTTTCGACCACCACCCAGATCATCGCGCAGCCGACGCCCGCAATAAAGCGCCAGACCATCCAGCTCCAGAAGCCGACCATCAGGCCTAAACCGACGCATCCGGCGGCAAAAATCAGCGAGGCCAGATAATAGCTGCGGTTAAAACCAAAACGCTTAATAAGGCTTCCCGTTAATAAGGTACCCAGCAGGTTTCCGGTAAAAAAGGACGAGCTAACCATACCCACCTGCCAGGTCGGTAAGTTTTCATGGGCGAGCCATAGCGGGACGAGTGTGTTTAACACCGCGATCGCCAGGGTCAGCAAAAGCAAGCCACAGAGCAGCAAAAGCACCGGGCGGGTATAGGTGGTCATGGATTAAAAACCGTGAGGAAGTTCAGATTTCGTGCGCATCATGCCACCGGCAAAAACAAAGTCAATCCACCGATTCAGGCGTCACGCACGATATGCGCCATGTCGATTTAAAAAACTCATCCAGCTAATGCAAAGCCTGCTACAGATATTAATTATCTATTTGTTTTTATTTATTTCAGGGAATTTTTAATACGAAACGTCAGTCGAAAAATTTCATGAATGAAAAAAGAAAAGCCGGGCGCTATGTCCCGGCTTTTTATAACAAAAAATGAAATTAGCTGGCGATAGCCATACCGACGGTCATATGCAGACCATAAAACACGCCGCGACCAATCAGCTCCCCGGCCAGCACCAGCACAAAGGCCAGTGAAAGCAACGGCAGCGCAGGCTGGTAACCTTTGAGCTGAGGTGCAATCCAGCACACCAGCGCAGCCGCCAGCAACACCACGCGCCAGGCCATCAGCGCACCGTAGTCCGGCACCAGCGCAGAGGCCTGCTGGATAGAGCTGTGGATGGTGGCCAGCTCAGCCCCCTGCATCAGCGCCACAACAGCACTGATGACCAGCGCCAGCAGCGAGACCGCTGGCAGCAGACGCATTCCCCAGCCGTCCACCCCAGCGACGCGCAGCAGCAGATAGCCCAGCAGAGGACCGCCGATAAACATCGTCAGGAAGAAGCTCATCGGCGTCCAGATGCTGTACCAGGTAGGAACGGTATCAATGGTGTTGTACACCCGAACCATCATCCATACGAATACCACGCCCAGAACCATGGTGACGATGAGCCACAGCGCGCGTAACCCTGACGGCAGTTTTTTCAGCGCCGCCAGCAGCCAGCCCAGCCCGCCCACGGCAAAGAAGATTGCGCCACTGGCAATCTCGTTACTCAGCGAAGAGGCACCCACGCGGTTCAGGGAGTTGAACGCGCGCATCGGCGAGCCCAGGTGCAGCGTGGAGGCGATAAACCCAATGCCCATCAACACCCACAGGCCAAACATACTCAACACCAGACGCTGCTGCTGTTCGGCACTGAGATTACCTTTCATTAGCGCCAGCGCGAGTACGATAAAACCACCGACCACGCACTGCCCAAACACCGTGAAGATCATCAGCGGCCATTCATGCCATCCACTTCCCATCTCACACCTCCTTCGGGTTTGCCAGGTAGCCGGTGGTGTCACCCGTCGGACGGCTGTTGGCGTTAGGTTTGATCACAATGCTCGGCTTCGTAAAGTGCGCAGACGGCAGCGGCGCAACGGCGGCAAGCTGGCCGTGCTTTTTGCGCAGCTCCTCAATCGGGCCGAAGTCCAGCGCGCGCAGCGGGCAGGACTCGACGCAGATCGGCTTTTTGCCGTCCGCCACGCGGCTGTGGCAGCCGTCGCACTTGGTCATGTGGCCTTTGGCGGCATTGTACTGCGGCGCGCCGTACGGGCAGGCCATGTGGCAGTAGCGGCAGCCGATGCAGACATCCTCGTCCACCACCACAAAACCGTCGTCGCGCTTGTGCATCGCCCCGCTCGGGCAGACCTTGGTACAGGCCGGATCCTCGCAGTGGTTGCAGGCAATCGACAGATAGTAGGCAAAGACGTTCTGATGCCAGACGCCGTTATCCTCCTGCCAGTCGCCGCCCGCGTATTCGTAAATCCGGCGGAAGCTGACGTCCGGGGTTAAGTCTTTGTAGTCCTTACAGGCCAGCTCGCAGGTTTTGCACCCGGTGCACCGGCTGGAATCAATAAAAAATCCATACTGGGTTGTCATCGGTTACTCCTTACGCCTTTTCAACCTGAACGAGGTTTGTGTGGGACGGGTTGCCCTTCGCCAGCGGCGACGGGCGCTGCGTGGTCAGAACGTTGATGCAGCCCGCCTGGTCAATACGGTTTGCATCCGGGTTATACCAGGCCCCTTCCCCCAGCGCGACCACGCCAGGCATCATGCGCGGAGTCACTTTCGCTTCGATATGCACCTCTCCACGCCCGTTGAAGATACGAACGCGATCGCCATTACTGATGCCGCGCGCTTTCGCATCCATCGGGTTGATCCACATTTCCTGCCGGCATGCGGCTTTCAGCACGTCAACGTTGCCGTAGGTGGAGTGCACGCGAGCCTTATAGTGGAAACCGGTCAGCTGTAGCGGGAATTTCTCCGTCAGCGGATCGTTGTAGTTTTCAAATCCGGGGGTGTAGATCGGCAGCGGATCGATAACGTCCCCTTCCGGCAATTCCCAGGACGCGGCGATGTTTGCCAGCGCTTCGGAGTAGATCTCGATTTTGCCCGACGGCGTGGTCAGCGGATTCGCCTGCGGATCGTCGCGGAAGGCTTTATACGCCACATGATGCCCTTGCGGATCGCGCTGCTTGTACATGCCCTGCTTGCGGAAGGTATCGAAGTCCGGCAGGTCAGGAATGGCTTTGCGGGAAAGCTCGTGCAGATGGCGCATCCACCCTTCCTGAGTGCGCCCCTCGGTGAACTGCTGTTCAACGCCAAGCCGTTTCGCCAGTTCGGAGGTCATCTCATAGATGGTTTTGCACTCGAAGCGCGGCTTGATGGCCTGGTCAGTGAAAATCACGTAGGACATGTTGCCGCAGGAGGCGTCCAGCGCGAAGTCCATCTGCTCAGACGCGGTGCAGTCCGGCAGCAGAATATCGGCATACTTCGCTGACGAGGTCATGTGGCAGTCAATCACCACAATCATTTCGCACTTCTTGTCGTCCTGAAGGATGTCATGGGTGCGGTTAATGTCAGAGTGCTGGTTGATCAGACAGTTACCGGCATAGTTCCAGATCATCTTGATCGGCACGTCCAGCTTGTCTTTGCCCCGCACGCCGTCGCGCAGCGCGGTCATTTCAGGGCCGCGCTCGATCGCGTCGGTCCACATAAACATCGAGATGCTGGTCTCAACCGGGTTATCCAGCGTCGGCATCCGTTCAAACGGCAGAGAATAGGAGCCTTCACGCGCGCCGGAGTTACCGCCGTGAATACCCACGTTGCCGGTCAAAATTGACAGCATGGAGATGGCGCGGGTGGCGATTTCGCCGTTCGCGTGACGCTGTGGTCCCCAGCCCTGGCTGATATAGGCCGGTTTTGCCGATCCAATTTCACGCCCCAGCTGAACGATACGTTCGACGGGAATACCGGTGATGGTGGATGCCCACTCCGGCGTTTTCGCTACGCCATCGCTGCCCTGACCAAGAATATAGGCTTTGTAATGCCCGTTAGCCGGCGCGCTGGCCGGGAGGGTTTTCTCGTCGTAACCGACGCAGTATTTATCCAGGAAGGGCTGATCGACCAGGTTTTCGGTGATCATCACATACGCCAGCGCGTTTACCAGCGCCGCATCGGTCCCCGGACGGATTGGGATCCACTCATCTTCTCTCCCTGCCCCGGTATCGGTATATCGCGGATCGATGATGATCATGCGGGCATTGGATTTAGCCCGGGCCTGTTCCAGGTAATACGTCACCCCACCGCCGCTCATGCGGGTTTCACCCGGGTTGTTACCGAACAGCACCACCAGCTTGCTGTTTTCGATATCGGACGGACTGTTACCGTCTGCCCAGCCGCCATAGGTGTAGTTCAGGCCCGCAGCGATTTGCGCAGAAGAGTAGTCACCATAGTGGTTGAGGTAGCCGCCACAGCAGTTCATCAGGCGCGCCACCAGCGTTTTACCCGGCGGCCAGGAGCGGGTCATGGTACCGCCAAGCGTCCCGGTGCCGTAGTTCAGGTAGATGGACTCGTTGCCGTACTCTTTAATCAGGCGCTGCATGTTCGTCGCGATGATATCGTAGGCTTCGTCCCAGCTGATGCGCTCGAACTTTCCTTCCCCACGCTTGCCGACGCGCTTCATCGGATATTTCAGACGATCCGGATTATAAACACGTCGGCGCATTGAGCGGCCACGCAGACATGCCCGCACCTGGTGTAACCCTTCGTAGCTATCGTCACCGGTATTGTCGGTTTCGACATATTTGATTTCACCGTCCACGACATGCATGCGCAGCGGACAGCGGCTGCCGCAGTTGACGGTACAGGCACTCCACACCACTTTTTCCGGACCTGAGGCTGGAGACAGAGCCTCCGCCGCCGACGCCAGTCGGGTAAAAGGGAGCGTAAAGGCGCTGCTGGCTACGGCCAGGCCACCGATTGCCGTGGTTTTCATCAACCCACGGCGAGTGACCTCGGCAGCCATTAACGCTTCAGGCGCTTTGATTTTCATAAAGACTCACTTTGGTTGCTCACAAAGAAAAGAGAGGCGGCGGAAACCGCTATATAGATTTATTTACAACGAATCTTTTCGTTTTCAGTTTTTTATGCTGACTTTCATTCAAAGGAGTATTACTACTTTAGAGGGAGGTGGTATTGCGTCGTATCAAATCACAGGCATAAAAAAAGCGCCCTGAGGCGCTTTTTTGTTTTAAAGCAGGTTATTAACCGATGTACTGCTGGCCTTTCATATAAGGGCGCAGCACTTCAGGGATCTCAATTCGGCCGTCTGCCTGCTGGTAGTTTTCCATCACCGCAACCAGCGTACGCCCTACAGCCAGACCGGAGCCGTTCAGGGTATGCACCAGACGGGTTTTCTTGTCGGATTTGCTGCGGCAACGAGCCTGCATGCGGCGCGCCTGGAAATCCCAGACGTTAGAGCAGGAGGAGATTTCACGGTAGGTGTTCTGCGCAGGCACCCAGACTTCCAGGTCGAAGGTTTTGCAGGCACCGAAGCCCATATCACCCGTGCACAGCGCCATACGGCGGTACGGCAGGCCCAGCAGCTCCAGCACTTTTTCCGCGTGACCGGTCATCTCTTCCAGCGCGTCCATGGACGTTTCCGGACGAACGATCTGCACCATTTCAACTTTATCGAACTGGTGCATACGGATCAGACCGCGGGTATCACGGCCGTAAGAACCCGCTTCAGAACGGAAGCACGGAGAGTGC
Organism: Enterobacter sp. I4; assembly: GCF_022669095.1. Classification (NCBI taxonomy): domain Bacteria; kingdom Pseudomonadati; phylum Pseudomonadota; class Gammaproteobacteria; order Enterobacterales; family Enterobacteriaceae; genus Enterobacter; species Enterobacter sp. I4. The sequence goes on from NZ_JALBUO010000003.1 coordinate 283,248, forward strand.
GCGGTCAGCTTGATTGGCAGATCGTCTTCGTCAATGATTTCATCACGCACGAGGTTAGTCAGCGGCACTTCCGCCGTTGGGATCAGCGCGTAGTTGCTGCTGTCTGCTTCCTCGTCCAGCGGACGGGTATGGAACAGATCGCCGGCAAATTTCGGCAGCTGGCCCGTACCGTACAGCGTATCGTGGTTAACCAGATACGGAACGTAGGTTTCGCTATAGCCGTGCTGTTCGGTGTGCAGATCCAGCATGAACTGCGCCAGCGCGCGGTGCAGGTGAGCGATCTGACCTTTCATCACCACGAAACGAGACCCGGTCAGCTTAACCGCAGCCGCAAAGTCCAGGCCCGCGTGCATTTCGCCCAGCGTCACGTGATCGCGAACCTCGAAGTCGAACTCGCGAGGCGTACCCCAGCGTTTCACCTCAACGTTGTCGTTCTCGTCTTTGCCGACAGGCACGCTGTCGTCAGGAATGTTCGGGATCGCCAGCGCGATATCACGAATTTCGGCCTGAAGAACGTCCAGTTCCGCTTTCGCCTGATCCAGCTCTTCACCCAGCTTGTTCACTTCCAGGCGTAATGGCTCAATATCTTCCCCGCGCGCTTTCGCCTGGCCGATGGATTTCGATCGAGAATTACGCTCTGCCTGCAGATTTTCAGTTTGTACCTGCAGAACTTTACGACGCTCTTCAAGAGCGCGCAGCTTATCTACATCCAGCTTAAAGCCCCGGCGTGCCAGTTTTTCAGCGACTGCGTCTGGCTCATTACGCAGCAGATTGGGATCGAGCATGCTTATCCTGTGCTTATCGAATTAAAATAGGAAAAAGTGGCCACAGCCTGCGGCCACAGGGATACTATGCCAACATTACCGCAACGACTGAGCTAACGGTAGCGTTTTATAGGGCTATTTTGATCCTGTCCGGCCAGCCAGGCGAGCTTTTCGCCAATCTTGCCTTCAAGACCTCTGTTTGTAGGGTGGTAATAGCGGGTTTGTGCCATCTCCTGCGGGAAATATTCCTCTCCGGCGGCGTAGGCATTTGGCTCATCATGGGCGTAACGGTACTCCTGCCCGTAGCCCATCTCTTTCATCAGTTTTGTCGGTGCATTGCGCAAATGAACCGGTACATCATAATCCGGACGCTCGCGTGCATCCGACATCGCCGCTTTGAAGGCAGTGTATACCGCGTTACTTTTCGGCGCGCAGGCCAGATAAACAATAGCCTGGGCAATAGCGCGTTCGCCTTCCGCAGGCCCGACTCGGGTAAAGCAGTCCCAGGCGGAGATGGCGACCTGCATGGCGCGCGGATCGGCATTGCCGACATCCTCCGACGCAATCGCCAGGCAGCGACGCGCGACGTATAACGGATCGCCACCGGCGGTGATAATACGCGCGTACCAGTAGAGCGCCGCATCCGGGGCGCTGCCGCGCACGGATTTATGCAGCGCAGAGATCAGATCGTAAAAACGGTCGCCTTTATTGTCGAACCGCGCGCTGCGCTCACCGGCAATTTCGGTGAGCAGTTCAGGCTTCAAAACGCGCTTGCCTGCATCGTCCACTTCGGCCATATCGGCCATCATTTCCAGCGTGTTCAGCGCCCGACGGGCATCGCCGTTCACCAATTCTGCAATTGCACGGCGCGTTTCATCCGGAAGAACGATATCCTGCCCACCGTAGCCGCGGGCCTTGTCCTCCATCGCCTGCGTCAGAACCTTTTCGATATCTTCCGTGGTCAGCGACTTAAGCAGATAAACACGAGCACGGGAAAGCAGCGCGGAGTTCAGCTCAAACGACGGGTTTTCGGTAGTCGCGCCGATGAAGAAAATCGTGCCGTCTTCAATGTGCGGCAGGAAGGCATCCTGCTGGCTCTTGTTGAAGCGGTGAACTTCGTCGACAAACAGAATGGTGCGACGTCCGGCATTGCGGTTTTGTCGCGCCCGCTCGATCGCCTCGCGGATCTCTTTCACGCCCGACGTGACGGCCGAAATGCGTTCGACATCCGCACTGGCATAACGGGCGATAACTTCAGCGAGAGTGGTTTTACCGGTTCCGGGAGGGCCCCAGAGGATCATGGAGTGCAGATGCCCCGCTTCAATAGCGCGCGGCAAGGGTTTCCCCGCAGCCAGCAGATGTTGCTGGCCGATGTACTGCGCTAAATTTTCTGGCCGCATACGGGCGGCCAGAGGTTGAAACGCATTATCTGAAAAATCGAGCGACAGATTGCTCACTCATGCCTCTTACTTATTGCGTTGGTCGTCCACCGTTACGCCCTGCGGCGGGGTAAAGGTGAATTTCGATGCGTCTACAGCGCCGTTTTGCTGAGACTTAAGCTGATAGCTACTGCGCTGATCGTCCTGCTCAACCGCACCGAACTGATTGATGGTACCGTTGCTGCTCACGTTGATGGTGAACTGCTTCAGGTTGCCGTTACTGCCTTTAGGCGTCAGGACAAACTCATCACCGTTTTGTTTGATGTTGTACTGCTGCCAGTCGCTGGTCTGGTTACGGGCGATCAGCATAAACGGGGTATTGCTGGTGGCATCTTTCAGCCAGGTAGCGGTCGCCTGCTCAACAAACGGGTTGTAGAACCACAGGGTTTTACCGTCAGAGACCAGAACGCTCTCGTCCGGCTGGGTCATGTGCCAGTTGAACAGGTTCGGGCGTTTCACCCACAAATCCCCCTGACCTTCCTGCACCGCGTTGCCGCTGCCGTCAGTCACTTTTTGCGTGAAGCTGGCGTGGAAGCTGCTCACTTTGTCCAGTCGGCTTTTAAGGTCGCTGGCCGCATCAGCCCAGACGCTGCTGGCTACAAAACTGGAGAGTAATGCACAGGCGATGGCGATTTTTTTCATTGTTATTCCTTAAAATACGTCTTCCCGATATGGGGTTTCCGTTTCCATTCTGGACCTGCCCGAAGGCAGGCGACAGAAGAATATGCTTAATTTTTGCTGATTTACCCTTCTTTGCAATCGCTGAAGGTTATTCAAACGGCGGCGGCGCCAGCACTTCACGGTTGCCGTTATGTCCCTGCTCGCTGACGATGCCCTGAGCTTCCATTTGCTCAATGATACGCGCCGCGCGGTTGTAGCCGATACGGAACTGACGCTGTACGCCAGAGATAGAGGCTTTACGCTTTTCGGTGACGAAGTTAACCGCCTGGTCAAATAACGGATCCAGCTCTTCACCGCCGTCAAAGCCACCGCCGCCGCCTTCGCTTTCGCTGTCGGAGGTAATGCCGTCCACGTACTGCGGACGTCCGCGCGCTTTCCAGTCCTGCACCACGGCGTGAACTTCCTGATCGCGAACAAACGCGCCGTGAACACGCACCGGAGAGGTGGAGTTCGGGCCAGAATAGAGCATATCACCCATCCCCAGCAGCGATTCAGCACCGCCCTGGTCAAGGATAGTACGCGAGTCGATTTTGCTCGACACGGTAAACGCGATACGGGTTGGGATGTTTGCCTTAATAAGACCCGTGATGACGTCCACGGACGGACGCTGCGTTGCCAGCACCAGGTGAATACCCGCCGCACGCGCTTTCTGTGCCAGGCGCGCGATGAGTTCTTCCACTTTCTTACCGACTGTCATCATCAGGTCGGCAAATTCATCCACCAGCACCACGATGTAAGGCAGTTTTTCCAGCACCGGATGCTGGGCATCCATGCTGTCACCCGGCTTCCAGTATGGGTCCGGAATCGGACGGCCCATGCGCGCCGCCTCGGCGATCTTCTCGTTATAGCCGGCCAGGTTACGCACGCCCAGCGCCGACATCAGCTTGTAGCGACGCTCCATTTCATTGACGCTCCAGCGCAATGCGTTGGCGGCATCCTTCATGTCGGTTACCACTTCCGTTAACAGGTGCGGAATGCCTTCGTAGACGGACAGCTCGAGCATTTTCGGGTCGATCATGATGAAACGCACATCTTCAGGCTGCGCCTTGTAGAGCATACTGAGGATCATGGCGTTCACGCCGACCGATTTACCGGAGCCGGTAGTACCCGCAACCAGCAGGTGTGGCATCTTCGCGAGATCGGCAACGACCGGATCGCCAGCAATATCTTTACCCAGCACCACGGTCAGCGGAGACGGGTTATCGCGGAATTTGGTGTTATCCAGAACCTCACGCAGATAAACGGTCTGGCGTTTCTTGTTTGGCAGCTCAAGGCCAACGTAAGGTTTGCCTGGAATGACCTCCACCACGCGCACCGCCACAGTCGACAGGGAACGCGCCAGGTCACGGGACAGGTTTGAAATACGCGCTGCTTTTACGCCCGGCGCCAGGTTCAGCTCGAAACGGGTGATTACCGGGCCTGGCGAATAGTTCACTACATCAGCCTTGATGCGGAAATCAGCCAGACGCGCTTCAACGAGGCGGGCCATCTGCTCAAGGGCAAAGGTATCCACCGGCTCGACTTCTGCCGGCGGCGGCGTTAACAGATCCAGAGACGGCAACGGCGTGCTTGGGCGCTGCAGCGGACGGCTGTCACCATTACGCATCAGCAGCGGGTGAATCAGGCTCTCCTGCGGCTGTGGGGCTGGCTGCTGGAACTGCGGCGGTTGGGCCGGCTGTTGCGGCTGAACATAGGCCTGCGGTGCCGGCTGCTGCGGCTGAACATGAGTCTGCGGCGCCGACTGCTGCGGCTGAGCATAAGCCTGCGGTGCCGGCTGCTGCGGCTGAACATGAGTCTGCGGCACCGACTGCTGCGGCTGAGCATAAGCCTGCGGTGCCGGCTGCTGCGGCTGAACATGAGCCTGCGGCGCCGACTGCTGCGGCTGAACATGAGCCTGCGGCTGCGGCGTCTGACGCACCGGTTCAACGTCTGGCATCACGCCCGGCGTGAACAGCGGTTCGCTCGGCCCGTCATCCACCAGATCTTTCATCGGTGAAAATTCAAAATCCGACAGCGAGAACGGGTTTGCCCCCGACGGCTGCTCGCCGGAATAACGCTGCTGCTGCGTTGCCGCGAACTGACGCGCTAATTCCGCTTCGGCAGCATCATCCTCATCCTGACGGGGGTGAACGTCGTGTTGATACTCGTCGCCATAGCGCTGATTCTGCTGGGCGGCGAACTGACGCGCCAGCTCGTCCTGATGCTGTTCGTCAGCATCATCGTCGTATTCATTCTCACGCGCTTTAACTTCCGCCATACGCTGTGAAGGCAGTTTGATGCCGTACGACGCCAGCTCGCGGCGGGTCGGTACGCGAACGCGATTAGGGCGCGGCAGTTGAGGACCAATCCCCTCTTTCACCTGAGGACGCGGCGTACCGTCAGTCGCCGGGCTGAATAACGGAGCGGACGCGGCGGCGGCGGCGGTTGCCTGCTTCAGGGTTTCAGTTGCGGAAGCAACGGCTGGCGCTGGCTCAACAGGAGGAACGGCCGCGGAAGGGGCTTTTGCAGCAGGCTCCTGCACCGGCTCAGGTACGGGCTGATACCAGGCGGCAAGCTGCTCGCGCTCGCGGGCACGGCGCTCTTCCACTTCTTCAAAATAGTACAGCGGCGGACGAGACGGCTTCGCTTCTTCAACCACTTCAGGCTCAGGCTGCGGCGCAACGTATGGCTGTTCAGGCTCAACGTGTTCGGGTGCATAAGCCTGATACGGTTGTTGCGGCTCGCTGACAGGCTCGTGCGGCTGATAAGGTTGCTGCCACTGCTCCTGCTGGACTGGGATGTAGCTTTCAGGCTCTGGCGCAATGGTTGGCTCCGGCGTATGAACGCCAGGCGCGGTTTGCCAGTCGACCTGCGGCTGCTGAATCACGGACTCCGGTGCCGGAACTGGCGAGGACGGCATCACGGCTTCAACGGGCGCAGCATAGGCCTGCGCGGCCGTGGTTGCAGCGGCCGCAGCGGCTACCGGTTCAGTAACGGAATGGCCATTCAGCAGCGGATCGTACTCGTCATACTCGCCAGGGGTAGCTCGATTGCCGGAGAACAGTACGTCATCAGGATCCACGGCCGCACCGCGATACTCAATCTGCTCGTCTTCATCCATGCGCTTGCCGGAGAAAAGCGCGGCATCCGTTTTACGGCCTAACGGGTTAGCAAATTTTTCGGCAACGCGCTGGCGGCGCGCCAGGGCACCTCGCAGGATACGCGCGCGACGGGACTCGCGACGCTCGGCGGGCGCATCGTCTTCGTCATACTCATCTTCGTATTCGTCTTCATCGACCCACGTATCGTCACGACGCGTGCGGTTGCTGGCAAATGTCAGCAAGGTCAGGATAAAGCTGCCAATTTTTTCAGCGATGCTCACCCAGGACCAGCCGGTAAACAGCGTCAGCCCTGCCGCCCAGATACAGAGCAGCGCCAGCGTGCCGCCGCTGCTGTGAAGCATCGGCTGCAGAGCGGAGCTCAACAGGCTGCCAATCACCCCACCGGAGGCGAAGTACCAGATATCATCAGCGTTAATCGCCGCCAGCCCACAGGAGGTGAGGATGAGCGCCAGCGCGCCTATCAGGCGTAGCGAAACGGCAAAGTAGTCGATGTAGTCGTCATTCTGCCGATGACGCCAGGCAAACCAGCATCCGCCAATAATGATGATGGGAATGGTGTAGGCCATCACACCGAAAATAAAGAACAGCGTGTCCGCAAGCCAGGCGCCGGGCACGCCGCCTAAGTTATGGATAGGCTCATGCCATGCGGTTTGCGACCAGCTGGGATCGGAGGGGTTAAAACTGAGTAAGGCAGCCATCAGCCAGACGGCAAAAAGGGCAATAACGATCAGTAACGCCTCAAGGAGACGACGTCCGCTGCTTAGCTTAGATAATGTGACTTCTTTGTCTTCAGTGTATTCCTGGCTCAAGAAAGGCTCTCCAGGTATCAGGCATGTCCTGCCTGTTTGCTAAAACGGACAACAGCGCCGGGTGTCCCCGGCACTGTTGCTGTATGGATTAACAGGAGTGTAATCAAACTACACTGATTTTGCACCTGTTCCGTGTTAGCGCGTCTTAATAACCAGACGATTGCTCTGTTTGACCTCTTCCATCACCACATATGTACGGGTGTCGTTCACGCCTGGCAGACGCAGCAGGGTTTCCCCCAGCAGCTTACGGTAGGCGGACATATCAGGCACGCGGGTTTTCAACAGGTAGTCGAAATCACCGGAAACCAGATGACACTCTTGTATTTCTTCAAGTTTTTGTACAGCGGCGTTAAATTGCTCAAACACATCCGGTGCACCACGATTCAGAGTAATCTCAACAAATACCAGAAGTGAGGCATCCAGATAATGCGGGTTCAACAGAGCCGTATAGCCCTGAATAAAACCCTGTCTTTCCAGTCGACGCACACGCTCAAGGCACGGCGTCGGGGAAAGTCCCACACGTTTTGAAAGCTCGACGTTGGAAATACGCCCATCCTTTTGCAATTCATTAAGAATGTTACGATCGATACGGTCGAGATCTTTGCCAGGGCGCTTCTTGCTATCTACCATTATTATTGTCTCTCTGTATTCCTTCCCTACTCCTGCCTGGACCCTGTGCACATCACTGTTCAGAGCCTGTACCCGTTATTTATCACATCGCATGGTTATGTATTAGACGCGATGTGGATTCGGGTTCTGCGGTAAGAAGACCGTTGCCTGAAGGCAGTCACAGACATCACGTATGGCGTCTGTCCACACCATGCGTAGATTTCACTGACCCGGTAAAAATGGCATTTACGTGCATGTCTATGCGACATGCCGTACACGCGTCTTTTTTTCTTCCTTGAATGTTTTCGCAAAAGCGCAGGGGATTGTCAAAGCAAAACATCGATTTTTAGTACAAGATGCCGGATATTCATTACGGAGGGGTATTAATCCTCATTTTTCTGCCTTATAAACGAGCGCTTTTCAGTAGCAGACGTAATGTGACCGCGGCAGATCCATCGGGCGCGGCTATTGCATATATCGGAAGCAAAACTGCGGCGCTCTTTTTTTACGGCAACAAATTCCCTACAATCCAGCCCATTGCCTGCCAACAACAATGGGGATCTCATGGGCACGACCAAACACAGTAAGCTGCTAATCCTTGGTTCTGGACCTGCGGGATATACCGCAGCGGTCTATGCTGCACGCGCTAACCTGCAGCCGGTACTGATTACCGGTATGGAAAAAGGCGGTCAGCTGACCACCACCACGGAAGTGGAAAACTGGCCGGGCGACCCGAACGACCTGACCGGGCCGCTGCTGATGGAGCGCATGCACGAGCATGCCACCAAATTCGAAACCGAAATTCTGTTCGATCACATTAATAAAGTGGATCTACAGAACCGTCCGTTCCGTTTGACGGGCGACAACGGTGAGTACACCTGCGATGCGCTGATCGTCGCCACGGGCGCCTCTGCCCGCTATCTCGGCCTGCCGTCTGAAGAAGCCTTTAAAGGCCGCGGCGTCTCTGCCTGCGCAACCTGCGACGGTTTCTTCTACCGCAACCAGAAAGTCGCGGTTATCGGCGGCGGCAACACCGCTGTGGAAGAAGCGCTGTATCTGGCAAACATCGCCTCTGAAGTACACCTGATCCACCGTCGCGACACCTTCCGCGCGGAAAAGATCCTGATCAAACGTCTGATGGACAAAGTGGCGAGCGGCAACATTGTGCTGCACACCAACCGTACTCTGGAAGAAGTGACCGGCGATCAGATGGGCGTGGCGGGTCTGCGTATCCGCGATACCCAGAATACCGATAACGTCGAAACGCTGGAAGTGGCTGGCCTGTTTGTGGCGATCGGCCACAGCCCGAACACGGCTATCTTCGAAGGCCAGCTGGAGCTGGAAAACGGCTACATTAAAGTGCAGTCCGGGATCCACGGCAACGCCACGCAAACCAGCGTTCCGGGCGTCTTCGCAGCAGGCGACGTGATGGACCATATTTATCGTCAGGCGATCACCTCTGCGGGCACCGGCTGTATGGCCGCGCTGGATGCTGAACGCTATCTGGACGGACTGGCTGAACAGGGTAAATAATCTTTACAAGTCAGTAACAAACGTAAATAAAGGCGGCCACTGGTCGCCTTTATTTTTCCCCGCGTGTAACATGCAGATGTCTAATTTCTTATAACGTCACCTGCAAAATACGCAATGGAAAAAACCCGTCAACAAGAGTTAACACGCTGGCTCAAACAGCAAAGCGTTCTTTCCCGCCGCTGGCTTATGATCTCCCGCATTCTGGGATTTATCAGCGGTCTGTTGATTGTTGCCCAGGCATGGCTGCTGGCCCGCATTCTCAACCATATGATTATGGAGAACATCCCGCGCGAGGCGCTGCTGTTGCCTTTTATCGTTCTGGTGCTGGTTTTCGTTCTGCGTGCGTGGGTCGTCTGGCTGCGTGAGCGGGTTGGGTTCCATGCCGGACAGCACATCCGCTATGAAATCCGGCGCAAGGTGCTTGACCGGCTTTCTGAAGCCGGGCCTGCGTGGATCCAGGGTAAACCGGCCGGCAGCTGGGCGACGCTGATCCTTGAGCAAATCGACGATATGCACGATTACTATGCGCGCTATCTTCCCCAGATGGCGCTGGCGGTTTTTGTTCCCCTTTCGATTGTTATCGCCATTTTCCCGGTCAACTGGGTGGCGGCATTGATCCTGCTGGGTACCGCCCCGCTGATTCCGCTGTTTATGGCAATGGTCGGTATGGGCGCGGCAGATGCTAACCGCCGCAACTTCCTGGCGCTGGGTCGGCTGAGCGGACATTTCCTCGATCGCCTGCGCGGTATGGAAACGCTGCGTATCTTTGGTCGCGGTGAGGCGGAAACCGAAAACATTCGCCTGGCGTCCCAGGACTTCCGTCAGCGCACCATGGAGGTCCTGCGCCTGGCGTTCCTCTCTTCCGGCGTGCTCGAATTCTTCACCTCCCTGTCAATTGCCCTGGTGGCGGTCTACTTTGGCTTCTCCTATCTCGGCGCGCTGGATTTCGGCCACTACGGTACGGCGGTGACGCTTTCTGCCGGATTCCTGGCACTGATCCTGGCCCCGGAATTTTTCCAGCCATTGCGCGATCTCGGCACCTTCTATCACGCCAAAGCGCAGGCGGTGGGTGCTGCCGATAGCCTGAAAACCTTCATGGAAACGCCGCTGGCGCATCCGGAGCGCGGTGAAGTCACGCTGAATACCAACGATCCAGTTACCCTTGAAGCGCAGGATTTTTCCATCCTGTCGCCTGAAGGCAAGGTACTGGCTGGTCCACTGAACTTTACCCTGCCTGCGGGTCAACGGGTCGTGCTGGTGGGCACCAGCGGCTCGGGTAAAAGCTCGCTGCTGAACGCGTTGTCAGGCTTCATGGCCTATACCGGATCGCTGCGCGTAAATAAAACGGAGCTGCGCGAGCTCGATCCCGAAGCCTGGCGTAAGCAGCTGAGCTGGGTGGGGCAAAACCCACAGCTGCCTGCCTCAACGCTGCGTGAAAACGTGCTTCTCGCCCGCCCGGACGCGCGTGAAGATGAACTGCAGTCGGTTCTCGATCGCGCCTGGGTCAGTGAATTTTTACCGCTGCTGCCGCAGGGTGTTGATACCGTGGTGGGCGATCAGTCTGCCGGGCTGTCGGTCGGCCAGGCGCAGCGCGTTGCGGTGGCCCGTGCCCTGCTGAACCCCTGTCAGCTGATGCTGCTGGACGAACCCGCGGCCAGCCTGGATGCCCACAGCGAGCAGCGCGTAATGGATGCGCTTAACGCCGCATCACAGCAGCAAACCACGCTGATGGTCACCCACCAGCTTGAAGGCATCGCCGACTGGGACCAGATTTGGGTGATGGAAAACGGTCAACTCGTTGAGCAAGGCGATTACGCCGCGCTTGTTGCCGCGCAGGGGCCTTTTGCGGCCCTGCTGGCGAATCGTCAGGAGGATATCTGATGCGCGCCCTGCTTCCCTATCTCGCACTGTACAAACGCCACAAATGGATGCTGACGCTCGGCATTGTGCTGGCTATTGTCACCCTGCTTGCCAGCATCGGCCTGCTTACGCTTTCCGGCTGGTTCCTTTCCGCGTCTGCGGCCGTGGGCTTCGCCGGGCTGTACAGCTTCAACTACATGCTCCCTGCCGCAGGCGTACGCGGCACCGCGATTACCCGAACCGCCGGGCGTTACTTCGAGCGTCTTGTCAGCCACGACGCGACCTTCCGCGTCCTGCAACACCTGCGTATTTACACCTTCAGCAAGCTTCTGCCCCTCTCCCCTGCCGGGCTGGCGCGCTTTCGTCAGGGCGAGTTGCTCAACCGCGTGGTCGCGGATGTGGATACGCTGGATCACCTCTACCTGCGCGTAATTTCCCCCATGGTGGGCGCCTTTGTGGTGATCGTGGTGGTCACGCTGGGGCTGTGTATTCTGGATGTTCCTATCGCGCTGACCCTGGGCGGCATCATGCTGTTGACGCTGATTATTTTACCGCCGCTGTTTTATCGCGCCGGTAAAACCACTGGGGAAAATCTGACGCGTCTGCGCGGTGAGTATCGCCAGCAGCTCACCTCATGGCTGCAGGGTCAGGCCGAACTGAGCATCTTTGGTGCCAGCAAGCGCTACCGCGCCCGGATGGAAAGCACGGAGCTTAACTGGCACGAGGCCCAGCGCCGTCAGTCTGAGCTAACCGCGTTCTCTCAGGCGCTGATGATGTTAATCGGCGGCATTGCCGTCATCGCCATGCTCTGGATGGCCTCCGGCGGCGTGGGCGGTAACGCCCAGCCGGGCCCGCTGATTGCGCTGTTTGTTTTCTGCGCCCTTGCCGCCTTTGAAGCTTTAGCCCCGGTCACGGGTGCGTTTCAGCATCTTGGTCAGGTTATTGCCTCTGCACTACGCATAACGGATATTGCGGAGCAGGAGCCGGAAGTGAAGTTCAGCAGCGGAGAAACCGCGGTACCGGAGCAGGTGGCGCTAACGCTCAGCGATGTCACTTTCGCCTATGACAGGCAGGCGCAAAACGCGCTGGAAGGCATCACGCTTTCCGTTAACGCCGGGCAGCGCATCGCGATCCTTGGCCGCACGGGATGTGGAAAATCAACGCTTCTGCAGCTTCTGACGCGCGCGTGGGACCCGCAGCTGGGTGAGATTCGCTTTAACGATACCCGGCTGGGTGACCTTAGCGAAGCGGCCTTGCGTAAAACCGTCAGCGTCGTGCCCCAGCGGGTGCATCTGTTCAGCGCCACGCTACGCGACAATCTCCTTCTCGCAGCGCCAGCGGCCTCTGACGAGGCGCTACGGGGGATGCTTGAGCAGGTCGGGCTGCACAAGCTGCTTGAGGATGACGGACTCAACGCCTGGCTCGGTGAAGGGGGTCGCCAGCTCTCCGGCGGCGAGCTTCGCCGTCTGGCGATTGCCCGGGCGCTGCTGCACGACGCGCCGCTGATGCTGCTCGATGAGCCAACGGAAGGTCTGGACGCGACAACCGAGAGCCAAATTCTTGATTTACTGGCAAACGTGATGAAAGGCAAAACCGTGCTGATGGTCACACACCGCCTGCGTGGACTCGCGAGTTTCGATCGCATAATTGTGATGGACAACGGACACATTATTGAGCAAGGTAGTCACGCAGAGCTGCTGGCAAAACAGGGTCGCTACTACCAGTTTAAACAGCGTCTGTAGGCTATATTTGTAGCGTCCTCACTCGCGTACTGGAGTTACGTTGTCATGCGCCTGGTCCAGCTTTCTCGCCATAATATTGCGTTCCCTTCCCCGGAGGGAGCGCTACGTGAACCTAACGGCCTGCTGGCGCTGGGCGGCGATCTCAGCCCGGCACGCCTCTTAATGGCTTACCAGCGCGGTATTTTCCCGTGGTTTTCTCCCGGCGACCCGATTTTATGGTGGTCTCCCGACCCGCGAGCCGTTCTGTGGCCTGGGCAGTTTCACTTGAGCCGCAGCATGAAGCGCTTTCACGCAAAATCACCCTATCGCGTCACGCTTAATCACGCCTTCGGGCAGGTCATTGAAGGATGCGCTGAAGATCGTCACGAAGGCACCTGGATAACCCGCGATATCATTATTGCCTACCATCAGCTACACGAGCTGGGCTACGCGCATTCCGTCGAAGTGTGGCACGGCGAGGATCTCGTTGGCGGCATGTACGGCGTGGCGCAGGGCACACTGTTCTGCGGTGAATCGATGTTCTCCCGCGCCACCAACGCCTCGAAAACTGCGCTGCTGGTTTTTTGCGAGGAATTTGCCCGGCGCGGTGGACAGCTGATGGATTGTCAGGTGCTGAACGAGCACACCGCCTCGCTCGGTGCCGTTGAAATCTCCCGTCGACACTACATCGAACATCTGGATCGGTGCCGCGCTGAGACCCTTCCGCGCGATTTTTGGATCCCCAGAGCGCTCTTTATGCCCGATGCCTAAATGTTTTCCGCATATTTTTTATGAGGGTGTTATAATTATGCCGCAGAGTAGCTTCTGCCTGTTGCCCCGCCGCCGTTTGGGACCCCCGCTTCAGATAACGTCCTGACGTTTATCCTGTTGTTCCCCTTTACGAATGCGCTTTCCGTTCGGTTGTACCGTGACGCTTGGGCAATGCGCTGAAACTGTTTTGCTGCGTTTTAAACGCGCAATTCTTTACTTAATTGATGAATTTCGGCATTATCTTGCCGGTTCAAAACTTGGTAGTGATACCCCAGAGGATTAGATGGCCAAAGAAGACAATATTGAAATGCAGGGTACCGTACTTGATACGTTGCCTAATACCATGTTTCGCGTAGAACTGGAAAACGGTCACGTGGTAACTGCGCACATCTCCGGTAAAATGCGCAAAAACTATATCCGCATTTTGACGGGCGACAAAGTGACTGTTGAACTGACCCCGTACGACCTGAGCAAAGGCCGCATTGTCTTCCGTAGTCGCTAATTGTTTTCGCCTGTAATGGCAGATGAATATTTAAAAGGTCGGGATAATCCCGGCCTTTTTTATTTGTGGCTTTAATGTTGCTACAGGGGCAGATGTATTTCAGTGCGGTCTGTTGCCCTCACCCCAACCCTCTCCCGCGGGGAGAGGGAGAAAGGCACGCATAAAAAAACCGGGCTTTTGCCCGGTTTTTAGACCTACGTAAGAAATCAGTGAGCCGCTTCCGGCTTGTGCTTCGCCGCACTCTGGAAATCGTACGTCAGTTCGTTCTTCGCCTGATCCAGCCCCACCGTGACCTGGCCGCCGTCCACCAGCGAGCCAAACAGCAGCTCGTTCGCCAGCGGCTTCTTCAGGTTGTCCTGAATCACGCGCGCCATCGGACGGGCACCCATCGCCCGGTCGTAGCCTTTCTCGGCCAGCCAGTTGCGGGCCTCCTGGCTGACTTCCAGCGACACGCCTTTCTGATCCAGCTGAACCTGCAGTTCGACGATGAACTTATCCACCACCTGATGGATCACCTCGGTAGACAGGTGATCGAACCAGATGATGTTGTCCAGACGGTTACGGAACTCCGGCGTGAAGATCTTCTTGATCTCCTCCATCGCATCGGTGCTGTTATCCTGGTGGATCAGGCCGATGGATTTACGCTCGGTTTCACGCACGCCGGCGTTGGTGGTCATCACCAGCACCACGTTGCGGAAGTCCGCCTTGCGCCCGTTGTTGTCGGTCAGCGTCCCGTTGTCCATCACCTGCAGCAGGATGTTGAACACGTCCGGGTGCGCCTTCTCGATTTCATCGAGGAGCAGTACCGCATGCGGATGCTTAATCACCGCGTCGGTGAGCAGGCCGCCCTGGTCAAAGCCCACATAGCCCGGAGGCGCACCAATCAAGCGGCTGACGGTGTGACGCTCCATATACTCGGACATATCAAAGCGCAGCAGCTCGATGCCCAGCGCTTTGGAGAGCTGAACCGTCACCTCGGTTTTCCCGACACCGGTCGGACCGGCAAACAGGAAGGAACCAACGGGCTTGTGGTCATGCCCCAGTCCGGCACGGGCCATCTTGATCGCTTCGGTTAAGGCCTCAATGGCCTTATCCTGACCAAAGACCAGCATTTTCAGGCGATTGCCGAGAGTGCGCAGCGTGTCGCGGTCGCTCTGGGAAACGCTCTTCTCAGGGATACGCGCGATGCGGGCCACCACGGACTCGATATCCGCCACGTTCACGGTTTTCTTACGCTTGCTGGCCGGCATCAGGCGCGCACGCGCTCCCGCCTCATCAATCACGTCAATCGCCTTATCCGGCAGATGACGATCGTTGATGTATTTCACCGCCAGCTCCACCGCCGCACGTACCGCTTTCGCGGTGTAACGCACGTCGTGGTGCGCTTCGTACTTGGTTTTCAGGCCGTTGATGATCTGCACCGTTTCGTCGACGGACGGCTCGGTGACGTCGATTTTCTGGAAACGACGCGCCAGCGCACGATCTTTTTCAAAGATGTTGCTGAACTCCTGGTACGTTGTGGAGCCCATTACGCGGATCTTGCCGCTGGAGAGCAGCGGCTTGATCAGGTTAGCCGCATCCACCTGGCCACCGGAGGCCGCCCCTGCGCCGATGATGGTGTGGATCTCATCGATAAACAGGATGCTGTTGGTATCCTGCTCCAGCTGTTTTAACAGCGCCTTGAAGCGTTTTTCAAAATCACCACGGTACTTGGTGCCCGCCAGCAGCGAGCCAATATCCAGCGAGTAGATGGTGCAGTCAGCAATCACTTCCGGAACGTCGCCCTGCACAATGCGCCAGGCCAGCCCTTCAGCAATCGCGGTCTTGCCCACGCCGGATTCACCCACCAGCAGCGGGTTGTTCTTACGGCGGCGGCACAGCACCTGTATGGCGCGCTCCAGCTCTTTGTCGCGGCCAATCAGCGGGTCGATTCCGCCCACGCGAGCAAGCTGATTAAGGTTGGTGGTGAAGTTTTCCATACGATCCTCCCCGCCTGCTTGCTCTTCGCTGTTGTTGATCGGGTTGCTGGAGTCGGATGCCTGGTTAGGCTCGTCTTTTCGCGTTCCGTGAGAGATAAAGTTGACCACGTCGAGTCGGCTGACTTCATGTTTGCGCAGCAGGTAGGCCGCCTGGGACTCCTGCTCGCTGAAGATGGCGACCAGCACATTTGCGCCCGTCACTTCGCTACGCCCGGAAGACTGGACGTGGAAAACCGCGCGCTGCAGCACGCGCTGGAAGCTGAGCGTCGGCTGCGTGTCGCGCTCTTCTTCGCTGGCTGGCAGCACCGGTGTGGTTTGTTCGATGAAGGCTTCGAGTTCCTGACGTAGCGCCACCAGATCCACGGAGCAGGCTTCCAGCGCTTCGCGGGCAGATGGGTTGCTTAGCAACGCGAGCAGCAGGTGCTCGACGGTCATAAACTCATGTCGGTGCTCACGCGCTCTGGCGAAAGCCATGTTTAAACTGAGTTCCAGTTCTTGATTGAGCATAGGCACCTCCCCCAATTTTATGCCTTATCAGGCCTTTTCCAGCGTACACAGCAACGGATGCTCGTTCTCCCTTGCATAGTCGTTCACCATCGCCACTTTGGTTTCCGCGACCTCGGCAGTAAAGATGCCGCAGATCGCTTTGCCACGATAATGAACGGTAAGCATCAGTTGCGTTGCACGTTCTACATCATAAGAAAAGAACTTTTGTAGCACGTCAATAACAAATTCCATCGGCGTGTAATCATCGTTCATTAACATAACTTTATACATAGATGGCGGTTTTAGCGCGTCGCGCACCTTATCTTCCGCCAGCTGGTCAAAATCCAGCCAATCGTTGGTCTTACCCATTATGCATAACCACTTTGAATCTACCTCAGATGTTAGATAACAATCATCTATTACTGTCATCCGCGATGTCTGTCACAAACTGTTGCAATAGCGTTAACTGCCTCAAATTTTGGTTGATTATTGTCCCAACTCGAGCGCCAAACGCTTGACGGCTTCTTCCGTTTCTCTAAATTGTACAAGCGTGAGATGGCGAGCTTTTGAACAGCCCCACTCCACCACCGGTTCATTCCATCTTAACTTATAAGATTTACGAAGGATGTCGAAGCATGGAAATGGGTACTGTTAAGTGGTTCAACAACGCCAAGGGGTTTGGCTTCATCTGCCCCGAAGGCGGCGGCGAGGATATCTTCGCTCACTATTCCACCATTCAGATGGATGGTTACAGGACGCTCAAAGCCGGGCAGTCCGTCCGGTTCGATGTACACCAGGGGCCAAAAGGCAATCACGCCAGTCTTATCGTGCCCGTTGAAGCAGAAACGGTTGCATAGCTCTCTGATTCATTGTGTACACCCCGCAGGCAAAATGCCAGCCCGATCGGCTGGCATTTTTATTTTCGGGCTATTCCCGCGCCAGCGCATCCACCGGATCCAGCCGTGCCGCGTTTCGCGCAGGCAGCCAGCCAAACAAAATCCCGGTAAAGGTGGAACATAAAAACGCGGTGAGTATCGCCATTGGCGAAAAGCCAATTTCCCAGCCGGGTAAAAAGAGCTGGAGCGCAAAGGCAATCAGCATAGAGAGCGCAATGCCCATCGCGCCGCCCACCAGGCATACCAGCACCGCCTCAATCAAAAACTGCTGAAGCACGTCGCTGGCTCTGGCCCCCACCGCCATGCGGATGCCGATCTCCCGCGTTCGTTCGGTCACCGACACCAGCATGATGTTCATCACCCCGATCCCGCCGACGACCAGCGAAATCACCGCCACCAGCGTCAGGAACATCTGAAGAGTACGTGTGGTCTTTTCCGCCGTTTTCAAGAGGCCGTCCATGTTCCAGGTAAAGAAGTCTTTCTTGCCGTGGCGCAGGGTTAACAGCCGCTCCAGCTGCTGTTCCGCCAGCGCGCTGTCGTAGCCTTCCTTCACCCGCACGGTGATGGAGTTGAGCCAGGACTGCCCCATAATGCGCCCGGAAATGGTGCTGTACGGCAGCCAGACGCGCAGGATCTTGCTGCTGCCAAACATCGACTGTTTCTCTTCCGCCACGCCAATCACCGTAGCGGGCATGTTGCCCACCAGGATCACTTCCCCGACCACGCGGGTTTTATTCGGGAAAAGCTGCCTGCGCGAGTTCGCGTCCAGCACCACCACCTGCGCCCTGCCCGCCAGCTGTTCGGCGTTGAAGGTTGCCCCTTCGCTGAAGGTCATGCCGTAGACGTTGAAGTAATCTCCGCTGACGCCGTTAGCGCTGGCCGCCACGTCGATATTGCCGTAGCGCAGACGCAGGTTCTGCGAAACGGCAGGCGTGGCGGAGTTCACCCACGGCTGCTTCTGAATAGCCGCCAGGTCGTCGTACTTCAGCGCCTGCTGATACTGCGGCTCGTCGTCGCCAAAATCTTTCCCGGGGTAGACGTCAATGGTATTCGTCCCGATGGCGCGAATATCCGCCAGCACCAGCTGTTTCGCCGCGTCTCCCACCACCACAATCGACACCACCGAGGCGATACCGATGATAATGCCGAGCATGGTCAGCAGGGTGCGCATCTTGTTGGCCGCCATCGCCAGCCAGGCCATGGTCAGCGCCTCGCGAAAGCCGCTGGAAAATTGCCCCCAGCCGGTTGAGGCAGGCAGCGCCTCTTTCGGCGCGGCCGCTCTGGACTCACGCGGCGGCGGGTTGCTGACCAGCTCGCCGTCGTGGATCTCAATAATCCGTTCAGCCTGCGCCGCCACCTGCGGATCGTGGGTGACGATAATCACCGTATGCCCCTGATCGCGAAGCTGGTGAAGGATCGCCATAACCTCTTCACCGGAACGGCTGTCGAGCGCGCCGGTCGGTTCATCGGCCAGGATAACCTGGCCACCGTTCATCAGCGCACGGGCAATACTTACGCGCTGCTGCTGACCGCCGGAAAGCTGTGAGGGCTGATAATCCACCCGCTCCGCCAGCCCGAGACGCGTTAACAGCGCCTTCGCGCGCTCGAGGCGCTTTTTACGCTCGACGCCCGCATACACCGCGGGCACCTCCACGTTCTGCGCCGCGCTGAGGTGAGAAAGCAGATGGTAACGCTGGAAGATAAAGCCAAAGTGTTCGCGGCGCAGCTTCGCCAGCGCGTCGCCGTCCAGGGTGGAGACGTCCGTTCCCGCCACGCGATAGGTGCCGCTGGTGGGTTTATCCAGACAGCCGAGAATATTCATCAGCGTCGATTTACCGGACCCCGAGGCCCCGACAATCGCCACCATTTCACCCGCTTCCACGCGCAGGGAGATGCCTTTCAGCACCTCCACCGGCCCGTCGCCGGACGGGTAGCTGCGGCGAATATCATTCAGCTCAAGCAGCGCCGTCATTGCGCGGCTCCGGGCAGGCTTTCGCTGATGACCACTTCCTCACCCTCTTCCAGCCCTTTCACCACCACCACGTCGGTGTCGTTACGCGCGCCAATCACCACTTCCCGCTCGCGGGTTTCGCCGTTGCGCAGCACTTTAACCTTGTAGCGATTGTCCCCGGCGGATTCGCCCAGCGCGGAGAGCGGAACCGTCAGCACGTTTTTGACGCCGGTGAGCTGAATATGCACCTGTGCGGTCATGTCCAGACGCAGCACGCCCTGCGGGTTCGGCACCTCAAAACGGGCATAGTAAAAGATGGCGTCATTCACCTTCTCCGGCGTCGGCAGGATATCCTTCAGCGCCCCTTCATAGCGGGTTTGCGGATCGCCCAGCACCGTAAACCAGGCCTTCTGGCCAGGCTTAAGGTGAATCACGTCCGCTTCGGATACCTGGGCTTTCACCAGCATGGTGCTCATGTCCGCCAGGGTCAGAATGTTTGGCGCCTGCTGCGCGGCGATAACCGTCTGGCCCTGCAGGGTGGTAATCTGCGTCACTTCCCCGGCCATTGGCGCCACGATTTTCGTGTAGTCGAGGTTGGTTTTCGCCGTGTCCAGCGAGGCCTGATTGCGCTTGATTTGCGCGTCGATGGTACCAATCTGCGCCTGCTTCACCGCCAGCTCCGTGGCGGCGGTATCCAGATCCTGTTTTGAGATGGCCTGCGTTTTCGCCAGCGCCTGCTGACGCTTCAGGGTGACCTGAGCGAGATTCCGCTCCGCCTGAGCCTGAGCGCGCTGCGCGCGCAGCTCCATCAGCGTGGCTTCCACCTCGCGGATCTGGTTTTCAGCCTGTTCAGGATCGATCACGCCCAGCAGCTGGCCTTTTTTAACCTTATCGCCAATCTCAACCGACAGCGTTTTAAGCTGGCCGCTAACCTGCGCACCTACGTCAACCTTGCGCAGGGCATCCAGCTTCCCCGTCGCCAGCACGTTTTGCTGCAGCTCGCCCGGGCGAACAATCAGCGTTTGATACTGCGGTACCGGCGCGTTCAGCACCTTCCATACCCAGAATCCGCCCGCTAACACCACTATCGCCAGCAGCAGAAACAGCTTTCTGCGTTTTCCCTTCAGGTTCATAAATATTCCAAATAGTTGTTCTGGCTATCATCAACGTTGATTTTATCTAAACCACTCATCAACGAAACCCCCGATCGCCGTAATCGTCGGGAATTGTTTACCCAGCGTTGATAAAGCCCCTGCTGAAATAGCGATCTTCCACCAGAAGCAGGATCTAACATGTCTTCCATCGTCGATACACCTTATTCAACGCTGTCTCAGCCAAAATCGGGCTGGCAACTGTTCAAAAGCCTGGCATCGGGAACCCTCACGCCGGGGCTGGCGTGGCAAAATCCGGCCTATCGACGAAAGTTTATGCTGCGCTCGCTGGCGACGCCGCTCACCACGTCGCGCCTGCTGGCAAACCTCGCGAAGCAGCCCCGCCTGATGCAGATCCTGGAGGTGCAGCCCGGCCTGCCGTGCCGTCTGCATCGACCGTGGCTGACCGTCAACATGGGCCGTCAGCATACGCTGGAAGCCCTGAACTATCACTATCAGATGATGAGCCGCCATCTTCCCGCGCCGCTGCTGAACGGCTATCTCTCTGGTGAGGGCATCACGCTGGTGACGTTAACCGGCAAAGACGAACAGCAGTTTAGCGTATGCCTGCGGGCAGACGCGTTTCTGGATAAAGAAGGCGAAGCCACCCTGACCTTTGTCGATTGTCAGAACACGGTGCTGGCCGAGCTGACCTTTACGCTCTGCAACTATGAAGGGAAACCATCGCTGTTTATCGGCGGAATGCAGGGAGCGAAAGCGCATGTCCCGCACGAGCAGATCCAGCTCGCCACGAAAGCCTGCCATGGCCTGTTCCCGAAACGTCTGCTGGTTGAAGCGGTAATGATCCTCGCCGACGCCTTCCCGGTAGAACAGATCCTCGCCGTGAGTAACGCCACCCATATCTACCGCAGCTGGCGTTACCGCAGGAAAAAAGAGGGAAAACTGCTGGCGGATTACGACAGCTTCTGGCGCTCTCTTGGCGGAGAACGGCTGGATAACGGCAACTTTGCCCTGCCGCTGGCCATGCCGCGCAAGCCGATGGAAGAGATCGCGAGTAAAAAGCGATCCGAATACCGCCGTCGCTATGCGCTGCTTGATAGCCTTATCCAGCAGGTTTCACGGACGACCGGCCGTTAATCGGCCCTCCCGCGCGCCAGCCAGAGGACGCGGGAGAACATTTTACGCAGCAGCGTGGGCACGGATTCTACGCCCCGCCTTCCCGCTTCCGTCGCCACCTCTATGGCTAAATCCGGTTTTGACGACCGGTGGATCGCTTTGGCGATCACCCGGCGCATGTTCATAGGCACATCCACCGGGATCATCGCCACGCGGTGGAAAACGTCGTCAAAGCCCTGGCGGTACATAAAGTGCTCCATGTCCATCGCCGGCAGCGCGGTCAGATGGTCACGCTCCGCTTCCCGATCGTTATTGAGCAGGCCGCGCACGGTCGCCGCATATTTTTTCCCGGCCTCATCGCCATCCACCAGCACGTGCCATTCAATCCCCATCCGGCGGGCGAACTTGATCAGCGGTTTCAGGCCAGACTGCGCAAACTCGATGACCTTGACCCCTTCGGCGTCGAAGTGGTGCCCGCACTGGCGCGCCAGCTCGTTAATCACCCAGGTTTCGGTTTCCCCTTCCACCAGCAGCCAGCAGCGGGCAAACAGCGACGACGCGCGGTTAAAACGGATATGGAACGCAATCCGTCGGCCATCCTCGGCGTTCAGCCCGCCCGGTCCAAGCCGGTAGGCGGTGACGCGCGACGATTCACGCACCAGACGGCAGACATATTCCACCGGCGTCAGGGATAGCAGCTCGCCGGAATTGGTGGTAGTCACGCGCTGCAGGGGGAGCAGGTTCAGCAGATGCCATGCCACGGAGAGCATGATCGGGTGCAGACGCGTCTCCGGATCTTCCACCAGCAGCAGCGGACGCGCGTCCCGGTCGAGGCGCACCGTGCCTTTCGCCTGTAAAAGCGTGGAGAATAATCCCAGCAGGATCACCCTGTGCGAGCGCCCGCCGGGGCGGTCGATCATGCGGTTGATGATATCGAGATAGCGCCAGCTTCGTTGCTCATCGTGCGAGCGGCGGCGCATCAGACGGTGACGAGACGGCCCCGTCCCCTGCTCGGAAAAGTAGTGCTCCAGCAGCTGAACCATGGCGGAAAGCCCCTGACGGATCTGGCCGTCGGTAAGGTTCTGCGGGCGCGCAACCAGCTCGCGGGCGAGGAAATCGAGCTCGCGGGCGGTGACCTCCACCTCCGGCATATCCGGCACCGTGCCGTTTCGGATCCGGCGCATAAAGCGCGCGTCGCGCAAGCGCAGCACGGGGGAGAGGCGGATCAGATGGCGGGCCAGCTCGTCGATGTTGTCGAGCGGAATCGGATTCCCCTTCTCATCGAGGAATTCACGCAGGGTTAGCACCCCTTCGTTGTGCGCCATTTCGCCTTCAAGGCGATAGAAAATACGGTGGAAGCCATCTTCACAGGGCACCCAGCAGGGTGACATCGGGCGGTAACGGCGCACGCGATGGCGGCCGGGTTCGGCCTCGCGGAAGGTCAAAATAATATGCAGATGCTTTTCGCGTCCGTTGACATCGCCCGGCGGAAACCAGAAGTCATCGTGGACGAAGTGGTACAGATTCTCCTCAGGCGAAAGCAGCAGCGTCAGGGCATCCAGCAGGCTGGATTTCCCCCAGGCATTTTCGCCGATAAGAACGTTGTTCTGTTCCAGCTGCAGCGACAGGCGGTTAATGCCGCGAAACCCGACAATCTCCACACGTTCGAGTAGCATAAATCCCCCGCAATTCGTCGACTTTTCCTTCAGGTTATCAGCAGTATAGCGGCACGGGGTCCGGCTGGACACTGCTATATCCCCCTGTTGCTGGTTCTGAGCACAAAAAATTCAGAATTTACCCATCAACTTTCATTTGAAAAAGCCCCTTCCGGACAAGATACTTCCGCCCGAGAATTGGACTACGATCGTTTTACCTCCAGTTTGAACAAGGAATGACATCACATTGCCTTAAATCAAATTTACTCAATTTATTTAAGTGGCGAAGGGATGTTATTGGTTTTTAAAATAATGACTCTTTGAGTCGTCATCCCTTTATGGCGATATAACCCGTGCGCGGGAAAGCGCGCGGACGTTTATTATTGAGGTGGTTATGTTCAGAAAATTAGCGGCAGAATGTTTTGGTACATTCTGGCTGGTGTTTGGCGGCTGCGGTAGCGCAGTACTGGCAGCAGCATTCCCGGAATTAGGTATTGGTTTTGTCGGTGTTGCACTGGCATTTGGTCTGACGGTTCTCACTATGGCCTATGCGGTGGGCCATATTTCAGGCGGTCATTTTAATCCGGCCGTAACGTTAGGCTTATGGGCGGGCGGCCGTTTCCCGGCAAAAGATATTATTGGCTATATTATTGCTCAGGTTATTGGCGGCATTATTGCTGCGGCGGTTCTGTACGTCATTGCCAGCGGTAAAGCAGGCTTCGACGCCGCGGCAAGCGGTTTTGCATCGAACGGTTTCGGCGAACACTCACCGGGCGGCTACTCTATGCTGTCTGCTATCGTGATTGAAATTGTGCTGACCGCAGGGTTCCTGATGGTAATCCACGGCGCAACGGACAAGCATGCCCCTGCCGGCTTCGCGCCCATCGCGATTGGTCTGGCGCTGACGCTGATCCACCTGATTTCCATTCCGGTGACCAACACCTCCGTTAACCCGGCGCGCAGCACCGCGGTAGCTATCTTCCAGGGCGGCTGGGCGCTTGAACAGCTGTGGCTGTTCTGGGTGATGCCGATCGTCGGCGGTATTGTGGGCGGCGTGCTGTATCGTACCCTGCTGGAAAAACGCGATTAATGGTTTTATCCCTCTCCCCCGGGAGAGGGCCTGAGTGATTGCGGCAAGCCGCACAACCTCATTTATACAAGCCGGGTCAGGCGCAGCCACCACCCGGCTTTTTTGTCGCTTTACTGAGATGCCTTTATTGGGTAGTGTCTTTGACGCTTAACCGACACTCAAAAGGACGGCTGTTCATGTTCTCAGGACTCCTCATCATTCTTTTGCCCCTTATTTTGGGCTACCTTATTCCGCTGCGTCATGAATCAGCCTTAAGGCTTATTAATCGTTTTCTCAGCTGGATTGTTTACGTCATTCTGTTCTTTATGGGGATCAGCCTGGCCTTCCTGGATAATCTGGCGACGAACCTGCTTTCCATCCTGCATTATTCTGCGGTCACGGTAGTGGTTATTTTGCTGTGCAATATTGCGGCCCTGTCCTGGCTGGAGCGCACTATTCCCTGGAAAAATCACCATCAACAGGAAAAGCTCCCTTCCCGTATTGCGATGGCGCTTGAATCATTAAAGCTGTGCGGCGTTGTGGTTCTCGGTTTTTTACTCGGGCTGACAGGGCTCGCATTCTTACAGCATGCCACCGAAGCCAGTGAATATACGCTTATATTCCTGCTCTTCCTGATTGGTATTCAGCTTCGAAATAACGGCATGACGCTAAAGCAGATTGTCCTCAATCGTCGCGGAATGATTGTGGCCGTTATTGTTGTGGCCAGCTCGCTGGTCGCGGGGGTGATTAATGCCTTTATTCTCGATCTGCCGCTGAAAACCAGCCTGGCGATGGCGTCCGGTTTTGGCTGGTATTCTCTCTCCGGCATTCTGCTCACCGAGTCGTTCGGTCCGGTGATTGGCAGCGCCGCCTTCTTTAACGATCTGGCGCGCGAGCTGATCGCCATCATGCTCATTCCCGGCCTTGTGCGCCGCAGCCGCTCGACCGCGCTGGGGCTGTGTGGTGCCACCTCAATGGACTTTACCCTGCCGGTATTACAGCGCTCGGGTGGGCTGGAGATGGTTCCTGCCGCCATCGTGCACGGCTTTATTCTGAGCCTTCTGGTGCCGATTCTGATGGCATTCTTCTCCGCCTGATACTGCGCTGGCGGCAGTGAACCTGCCGCCAAAATTGCGCTAAATCAATATCCCTCCATTTAATGCAAGAAAGCCCTTTTCACCGTTCTGACACAGGCATAATCTTAAACATGCATTTAAAATATAACTTTAACAGGTGTGATTATGTTCTGTGTGCAATGTGAACAAACCATCCGTACCCCGGCAGGCAACGGCTGCTCCTGGGCGCAGGGTATGTGCGGTAAAACCGCAGAGACGTCAGATCTCCAGGATCTGCTGATTGCTACGCTACAAGGCTTGTCCGCATGGGCCTGCAAGGCCCGCGAATACGGCATTGTCGATCACTACGTCGACAGCTTTGCGCCGCGCGCAATTTTCTCCACGCTGACTAACGTTAACTTCGATTCTCCGCGCATTGTGGGCTATGCCCGCGAAGCGATTGCCCTGCGTGAAGCCCTGAAAGCACAGTGCCTGAACGCCGACGCCGCTGCCCGCGTCGACAACCCGATGGCGGAACTGCAGCTGGTGAGCGACGACCTGGGCGAACTGCAGCGTCAGGCGGCAGAATTTACCCCGAATAAAGACAAAGCAGAGATTGGCGAGAACATCCTTGGCCTGCGTCTGCTCTGCCTGTACGGCCTGAAAGGTGCGGCGGCCTATATGGAACACGCGCACGTTCTCGGCCAGTACGACAACGACATTTACGCCCAGTACCACAAAATCATGGCATGGCTCGGCACCTGGCCTTCCGATATGAACGCGCTGCTTGAGTGCTCAATGGAAATCGGCCAGATGAACTTCAGGGTGATGAGCATTCTGGATGCCGGTGAAACCAGCACCTACGGCCACCCGACCCCGACGCAGGTCAACGTGAAGGCGACCGAGGGCAAATGCATCCTGATTTCCGGCCATGACCTGAAGGATCTCTACAACCTGCTGAAGCAGACCGAAGGCACCGGCGTCAACGTTTATACCCACGGTGAAATGCTGCCCGCGCACGGTTATCCGGAGCTGCGCAAGTTTAAGCATCTGGTGGGTAACTACGGCAGCGGCTGGCAGAACCAGCAGGTTGAGTTCGCCCGCTTCCCTGGCCCGATTGTCATGACCTCTAACTGCATCATCGACCCAACCGTGGGCGCGTACGATGACCGTATCTGGACCCGCAGCATCGTCGGCTGGCCGGGCGTAAGCCACCTCGACGGCGACGATTTTGGTCCGGTCATCGCTCAGGCGCAGCAGATGGCTGGCTTCCCGTACAGCGAAATTCCGCACCTCATCACCGTCGGCTTTGGCCGCGAAACCCTGCTGGGCGCCGCAGATTCCCTGATTGACCTCGTCAGCCGTGAGAAGCTGCGCCATATCTTCCTGATTGGCGGCTGCGACGGCGCGCGCGGCGAGCGTAACTACTTCACCGATTTCGCCACCAGCGTACCGGAAGACTGCCTGATCCTGACGCTGGCCTGCGGCAAATACCGTTTCAACAAGCTGGACTTCGGCAACATCGAAGGTCTGCCGCGCCTGGTGGACGCGGGCCAGTGTAACGATGCGTACTCAGCCATTATTCTGGCGGTCACGCTGGCTGAGAAGCTGGGCTGCGGCGTGAACGACCTGCCGCTGTCGCTGGTGCTCTCCTGGTTCGAGCAGAAAGCGATCGTAATTCTGCTGACCCTGCTCTCTCTCGGCGTGACCAACATCGTCACCGGACCGACCGCGCCAGGCTTCCTGACGCCGGACCTGCTGGCCGTGCTGAACGAGAAGTTTGGCCTGCGTTCCGTGACCAACGTTGAAGACGATATGAAGCAGCTGCTGAGCGCGTAAGGAGTAATTCATGACCATGCCAACCTCTCAGTGCCCGTGGCGGATGCAGGTTCATCACATCCATCAGGAGACGCCGGACGTGTGGACGCTGTCGCTGCTGTGCCATGACTACTATCCGTACCGTGCCGGTCAGTATGCGCTGGTCAGCGTCCGTAACTCGGCGGACACCCTGCGCGCCTATACCATCTCCTCCACGCCGGGCGTGAGCGAATATATTACGCTCACCATCCGCCGCATTGACGACGGCGCGGGCTCGCAGTGGCTCACCCGTGACGTGAAGCGCGGGGATTATATCTGGCTGTCAGACGCGCAGGGCGACTTCACCTGCGACGATAAGACGGAAGATAAATTCCTGCTGCTGGCAGCGGGCTGCGGCGTAACGCCGATTATGTCGATGCGCCGCTGGCTGGCGAAATATCGTCCGCAGGCCGACGTGCAGACCATCTTCAGCGTGCGCTCGCCGGAAGATGTGATTTTTGCCGAAGAGTGGCGCAACTACCCGGTGACGCTGGTCGCGGAAAACAACGCCACGCATGGCTTTGTCGCGGGACGTCTGAGCCGCGAGCTGCTGCAAAGCGTGCCGGACATTGCAAACCGCACCGTAATGACCTGCGGCCCGGCGCCGTACATGGACATTGCTGAGAAGGAAGTGAAGGCCCTCGGCGTAACCCGCTTCTTCAAAGAGCAGTTCTTCACGCCGGTAGCCGAAGCGGCGACCAGCGGAGTGAAGTTCACCAAACTGCAGCCGGCGCAGACCTTCTTTGGCCGCGTGGGCACCACCCTGCTGGAAGCGCTGGAAAGCAACAAGGTGCCGGTAGTGGCCGCCTGCCGCGCGGGCGTGTGCGGATGCTGTAAAACGAAGGTCATTTCCGGGGAATACAGCGTGACCAGCACCATGACGCTGACCGAAGCAGAAATTGCGGAAGGCTACGTGCTGGCGTGTTCGTGCCATCCTCAGGGTGACCTGGTACTGGCATAAACGGTAAGCGCTCGAAGGTAAGCCCGGCAGGCGATCGCGTCTGCCGGGCTTTTTTTATCCGCAAACGCCGCCCGCCGGGGGCATGGAGCAGCCAATACGGTGACTTTCTTCTAAGCTTGTAGGCGATATCACAAAAAGGAGATGGACACCCATGAAACAGACCGTGGCTGCATACATAGCGAAAACCCTGGAACAGGCGGGCGTAAAACGTATCTGGGGCGTCACCGGCGATTCCCTGAACGGGCTCAGCGACAGCCTCAATAAAATGAAAACCATCGAATGGATGCCGACTCGCCATGAAGAGGTCGCCGCCTTCGCCGCGGGGGCCGAAGCGCAGCTCACGGGTGAACTTGCCGTCTGTGCCGGCTCCTGCGGACCGGGCAACCTGCACCTCATCAATGGCCTGTTCGACTGCCACCGCAACCATGTTCCGGTGCTGGCGATTGCCGCCCACATTCCCTCATCTGAAATCGGCAGCGGCTATTTTCAGGAGACGCATCCGCAGGAGCTGTTCCGTGAATGCAGCCACTACTGCGAGCTGGTCTCGTCGCCGGAGCAGATCCCACAGGTGCTGGCCATCGCCATGCGCAAAGCCGTCCTCAATCGCGGGGTTTCGGTGGTCGTCCTGCCGGGTGACGTAGCGCTGAAGGCCGCTCCCGAAACCGCCACCACCCACTGGTACTCTGCCCCGCAGCCGACCGTCACCCCCGCCGCTGAAGAGCTTAAGAAGCTGGCGCAGCTGCTGCGTTACTCCAGCAATATCGCCCTGATGTGCGGTAGCGGCTGCGCCGGCGCGCATGACGAGCTGGTGGCGTTTGCCGGCAAGCTGAAAGCACCAATCGTTCACGCCCTGCGCGGTAAAGAGCACGTGGAGTACGATAACCCTTACGATGTGGGGATGACCGGGCTGATCGGTTTTTCCAGCGGCTTCCACACGATGATGAACGCCGATACGCTGATCCTGCTCGGCACCCAGTTCCCGTACCGCGCGTTTTACCCGACGGATGCCAAAATCATTCAGATTGACATTAACCCCGGCAGTATCGGCGCGCACAGCAAGGTTGATATGGCGCTCATCGGCGATATTAAATCCACCCTCGCCGCCCTGCTGCCGCTGCTGGAAGAAAAGACGGACCGCAAGTTCCTCGATAAGGCCCTGAGCGATTACCGCGACGCGCGTAAGGGGCTGGACGATCTCGCCAAACCGAGCGACAAAGCCATCCACCCGCAGTACCTGGCCCAGCAGATAAGTCATTTTGCGGACGACGACGCCATCTTTACCTGCGACGTGGGCACGCCAACCGTCTGGGCGGCGCGCTATCTGAAGATGAACGGTAAACGCCGCCTGCTCGGTTCCTTCAACCACGGCTCGATGGCCAACGCCATGCCGCAGGCGCTGGGCGCAAAAGCGACGGCACCGGAACGTCAGGTGGTGGCGATGTGCGGCGACG
Source organism: Enterobacter sp. I4 (assembly GCF_022669095.1). Classification (NCBI taxonomy): domain Bacteria; kingdom Pseudomonadati; phylum Pseudomonadota; class Gammaproteobacteria; order Enterobacterales; family Enterobacteriaceae; genus Enterobacter; species Enterobacter sp. I4. The sequence goes on from NZ_JALBUO010000003.1 coordinate 312,626, forward strand.
GCGGGTTCAGCATGCTGATGGGGGATTTCCTGTCGGTGGTGCAGATGAAGCTTCCGCTAAAAATCGTGGTCTTCAACAACAGCGTGCTGGGCTTCGTGGCGATGGAGATGAAGGCCGGAGGCTACCTCACGGACGGCACCGAGCTGCACGACACCAATTTCGCCCGCATCGCCGAAGCCTGCGGTATTACCGGTATTCGGGTCGAGAAAGCGTCTGAGGTGGACGAGGCGCTGCAGCGCGCCTTCTCCATCGACGGTCCGGTGCTGGTGGACGTGGTGGTTGCCAAAGAAGAGCTGGCCATCCCGCCGCAGATCAAGCTGGAACAGGCCAAAGGCTTTAGCCTCTACATGCTGCGCGCCATCATCAGCGGACGCGGCGACGAGGTGATCGAACTGGCAAAAACCAACTGGCTCAGGTAAAACATCTGGCATCGCCTTTTTAACTATAAGGACATGCCATGATTGATTTACGCAGTGATACCGTTACCCGCCCGGGTCGCGCCATGCTCGACGCGATGATGGCCGCCCCGGTCGGCGACGACGTCTACGGCGATGACCCGACGGTCAACGAGCTGCAGCGCTATGCGGCAGAGCTCAGCGGCAAGGAGGCTGCCCTGTTCCTGCCCACCGGCACGCAGGCTAACCTGGTGGCGCTGCTCAGCCACTGCGAGCGCGGCGAAGAGTATATCGTCGGCCAGGGGGCGCATAACTACCTGTACGAAGCGGGCGGCGCGGCGGTGCTCGGCAGCATTCAGCCGCAGCCGATCGATGCCGCGCCGGACGGCTCCCTGCCGCTCGATAAGGTCGCCGCGAAAATCAAAGCCGACGATATTCACTTCGCCCGCACCAGGCTGCTCAGCCTGGAAAACACCCACAACGGTAAGGTTCTGCCGCGCGAGTACCTGAAAGCGGCGTGGGAGTTTACCCGCGAGCGCGGGCTCGGCCTGCACGTTGACGGGGCGCGCATCTTTAACGCCGTGGTCGAGTACGGCTGCGAGCTGAAAGCGATCGCGCAATATTGCGACTCGTTCACCATTTGCCTCTCTAAAGGGCTGGGCACCCCCGTGGGTTCGCTGCTGGTGGGCGATGCGGACTACATCAAACGCGCCAACCGCTGGCGTAAAATGACCGGCGGCGGAATGCGGCAGGCGGGTATTCTGGCGGCCGCCGGGCTGTACGCGCTGAAAAACAACGTGACGCGCCTTAAAGAGGATCACGATAACGCCGCGTGGATGGCGGCGCGGCTGCGCGAGATCGGCGCAGACGTCATGCGTCACGACACCAACATGCTGTTCGTGCGCGTCGGAGATGAGCACGCCGCCGCGCTGGGCGAATTTATGAAGGCGCGTGGGGTGCTGATCAACGCCTCCCCGGCTGTACGCCTGGTGATGCATCTCGACGTTAACCGCGAACAGCTAACCGAGGTGGTAAAACACTGGCAGGCGTTTTTACAGCGTTAAGGAGCATACCGTGCCGCAACGAATTCTGGTGCTCGGTGCCAGCGGGTATATCGGTCAGCATCTGACCGCTGCGCTAAGCCAGCAGGGGCATCGGGTGCTGGCAGCGGCACGCAACACTGAACGCCTGCAAAAGCTCAGCCTGCCGGGCGTTACCTGTCACAGCGTCGATCTCAGCTGGCCGAAGGAGCTTCCCGCGCTGCTGGAAGGGGTTGATACGCTTTACTACCTGGTCCACAGCATGGGCGAAGGCGGCGATTTTATCGCCCACGAGCGGCAGGTGGCGATGAACGTCCGCGATGCCCTGCTGCAAAGCCCGGTGAAGCAGACGATCTTTTTAAGCTCGCTTCAGGCGCCCGCCGACGAGCAGTCCGACCACCTGCGCGCCCGCCAGCTGACGGCGGAGACGCTGCGCAGCGCGAATATTCCCGTTACCGAACTGCGGGCGGGGATCATCATCGGCGCGGGGTCCGCCGCGTTCGAAGTGATGCGCGATATGGTCTACAACCTGCCGGTGCTGACCCCGCCGCGCTGGGTACGCTCGCGCACCACGCCCATCGCGCTGGAGAATTTACTCCACTATCTGATGGCGTTGCTGGATCACCCGGCAGAGCAGCACCGCGTGCTGGAGGCGGCTGGCCCGCAGGTGCTGAGCTATCAGGAGCAGTTCGAGCATTTTATGCGCGTCAGCGGTCGCCGCCGCTGGCTGGTGCCCGTCCCCTTTCCTACCCGCTGGATATCGGTGTGGTTTTTAAACGTCATTACCTCAGTACCCCCGACCACCGCAAAGGCGCTAATCCAGGGGCTGAAGCACGACCTGCTGGCGGACGATCGCGAACTGCGCGCATTAATCCCCCAGGAGCTGATCCGCTTTGACGACGCGGTGCGCCGTACCCTGAAAGAAGAAGAGAAGCTGGTGAACTCCAGCGACTGGGGCTACGACGCCCAGGCCTTTGCCCGCTGGCGGCCCGAGTACGGCTACTACCCGAAGCAGGCCGGCTGTACGGTAAAAACCGCGGCCAGCCTGGAGGCGCTGTGGGAGGTCGTGAACCAGATTGGCGGCAAAGAGCGTTATTTCTTCGGCAATATTCTCTGGCAAACGCGCGGCGCGCTGGATCTGCTGGTCGGTCACCGGCTGGCAAAAGGCCGTCCTGCGCATCCTTATCTTCAGGTAGGGGATGCTGTCGACAGCTGGAAGGTGATTATCGTCGAGCCACAAAAGCGGCTGGCGCTGCTGTTCGGCATGAAGGCGCCGGGGCTTGGGCGGCTCTGCTTTACCCTCAGTGACAAAGGCGACCATCGTGAACTGGACGTTCGGGCGTGGTGGCATCCGCACGGAATGCCCGGTCTGTTTTACTGGCTGCTCATGATCCCGGCACACCTGTTTATCTTCCGCGGCATGGCGAAACGTATTGCGCAACTGGCAGAAGAAAAGCGGGAAAATAACTAAATAAAACTCTTAATCTTTCACCTTTCCCATTGCAACACATCGTAATTCACGAAAGAATGCGCACGAAATTCTTTTCAACACAGTGGATTGTTATGAAGGTACTGGTTACCGGGGCGACCAGCGGCTTAGGCCGAAATGCGGTCGAGTTTCTGCGCAACAAGGGCATCAGCGTGAGGGCCACCGGTCGCAATGAGGCGATGGGCAAGCTTCTGCAAAAAATGGGCGCTGAATTTGTCCATGCCGATCTGACGGAGCTGGTCTCCTCTCAGGCTAAGGTGATGCTCGCCGGAATTGATACACTGTGGCACTGCTCCAGCTTTACCTCCCCGTGGGGCACGCAGGAAGCCTTCGATCTCGCTAACGTGCGCGCCACGCGTCGTCTGGGCGAGTGGGCCGTTGCCTGGGGCGTGCGTAACTTTATCCATATCTCCTCTCCGTCGCTCTATTTCGACTATCACCACCATCGGGATATCCAGGAAGATTTCCGTCCGGCGCGTTTTGCCTGTGAATTTGCCCGCAGCAAGGCTGCCGGTGAAGAGGTGATCGACCTGCTGGCGCAGTCAAACCCGCATACCCGCTTCACCGTGCTGCGCCCGCAGAGCCTGTTCGGGCCGCACGATAAAGTGTTCATTCCGCGACTGGCGCAGATGATGCACCATTACGGCAGCGTTCTCCTGCCGCGCGGCGGTGATGCGCTGGTGGACATGACCTATTACGAAAACGCCGTTCACGCCATGTGGCTGGCGAGCCAGCCGGACTGCGATAAGCTGGCGTCGGGCCGCGCGTATAACATCACCAACGGCGAACCCTGCACGCTGCGCAGCATTGTGCAAAGGCTGATTGACGAGCTAAAAATCGACTGCCGCATTCGTTCCGTTCCATATCCAATGCTGGACATGATCGCCCGCAGCATGGAGCGCTTTGGCAGCAAATCGGCGAAGGAGCCTGCGCTGACCCATTACGGAGTATCTAAGCTGAATTTTGACTTCACGCTGGATATTTCGCGCGCGGAGAACGAGCTGGGGTATAAGCCGATCGTATCGCTGGATGAAGGAATTGTGCGCACCGCCGCGTGGCTGCGGGACCACGGGAAGCTGCATCGGTAGTTAATTGGGTGCGGCCTTGTGCCCTCACCCCGGCCCTCTCCCACAGGGTTGAGGGATCTCCCTAAAATAATGCCTTCACGGATGACCCCCTCTCCCTTGAGGGAGAGGGTTGGGGTGAGGGGGAACATATGGCTGTAGAGGTAATTCCGTTCACTTTATGTTCCTTGCTACTCTGTAACGGCATGACTTGTGAACGTGCCAGGGCGGCTCAATCGCTTCCGGTAAAAAATTACTGGGGATCCCTCAGCCCACAGGGAGAGGGCGTAAATACAAAAACGGCAACCTTTCGGTTGCCGTTTTGCTTTTACAGAGCCGTCCAGGCTTCAGCCCATGCCAGGCCTGCACCTGGTTCATAGTACAGCGGTGCGTTGTTACACCAGCCGCTGTACGGGAACGGTTTGCACTGGAACAGTTTACCGTGATTATTCACGATATCGCCTGCGCCGTACTTGCTGTTCGCGCTCCATGCCGGATAATCGCCGGAAGTGCCTTCGTCATTAGACGGGGTGGCGGCTTTAGCTTTCACGTTCAGCAGGTAAGAGGTGGTGCTGCTCAGCTCGCCGTCGCTCACGGTCAGGCTGATTTCATACTGCTGCGCCGTTGTCGCTTCTGGCGCGCTGAAGGTCACAACCGCCTTATCATCGCCGGTAACGGTCTGGCCGTCCTGGGAACGCCAGGTATAGGTCAGCTTGTTGCCGTCTTCGTCGGTAGAGCCTTCCGCGCTCAGGGAGACCTGCGCACCGGCTTCAACCGCACCGATTGGACCGGCAATCTGCGCCACAGGCGCGTGGTTTACCACCGCCGGGATGTCATCCGGCACGGGTGCCGGGGTTTCATCCGGTGTTGGTGTCGGCGCTGGCGTCTCATCTTCAGACGGGGCTGGAGCAGGAGCCGGGGTTTCATCCGGTACGACCGCTGAACCGTCGTCGTTAACGATGTTCACGTTGAAGAACTTCTGTACACACTTGGTGTAGTCACCGTCTTTAAAGGCGCTGAACGGCGTCTGGTAGCCCACCAGCTGGCAAGCGTAGGTCTTGCCGTCAGGGGTATCCGCGCTCCATCCCCAGTCCTGCTCCCAGTAGATCTTCAGCGCGCCTGCGCCACCTTCATCGAACTGCTTCATGTTGGCACAGCCAAGCACTTCGTCAGCCGGTACGGGGACTTTCAGGTAGTTAGCGAACTCTTTGTAGTATTTGATACGGTTCTGAGACTGGGCAATTTCAGTCGGACCGCCGCACTCTACGCCGCCGTTGATGATCTGGGTGGTCACGCCGAAGCCAGGGACAAGGCCGTTGGCTTTATCGTGATCGTTCGGCTGCCAGGTGCCGTCGATAACCTGGAGCATGCTTGGTTTTGGCGGCTGTGGATAGGCGAAGAAGAAGATCGCGCTTGCCAGGTTCAGCCAGGTATCCGCCACCAGCTCAGGCTTGTCGAGCAGGACGCGAACGTCGCCGTACATCGCTTCAGAGAACGGACCGTAGTTATAGTTATAGGACAGCTGCTTGGCGCCGCGGCCGAAGTAGCTCAGGAAGTCGCCATCTTTGTCTTTACCGCACGGCCAGGTCTGACCCTGCCAGACGTCCGGGTTACATTCCCCGTTATAGCCGCCCTTCTGGCCTTCGCTCCAGCCCATCTCGCGCACGTAAACCAGCGCCTGACGCCATTCGGCTTCCGGACGCCAGCTTTCGTGTCCGCCGGTTTCCTGTGCGAAGTGAGCAAACATGGTTGCCAGCTCTTTACGGCAGATCGCCTCGCTGTCGCGGCCGTCGTTGTAGGTGTCGCACAGCGCCGGGAATTTACCCACGGCCTTCAGGAAGTTGCTGTAGCTGTAATCCTTCGCGCGCAGCGGGAACAGGTATTCCCAGTCGCTCTCTTTAAGGATCCCTTCAACGCGCTTCACGTTTGTCGGGTTGGCTGCACGGCCTGGCTCAATCTGCTCAACCTGAGCGTTGTCCAGCGTACGGATGGTATCCTTCACGGATTTCATCAGTGGGAAATCGGTGAGCTCTTTTTCCTTTTTAGCCAGATCGCTGGCTTTCATGGTGTAAGGCTCGCTGCTTTCCGCCTTCAGCATGGTGGCCTGAGCAATAACCGGTGCTACGCAGGCACCGGCAATAAGCACGCTCAGTAATGTCCTTTTATTCATCTCGGTTTTTCCTGTTAATATCGATAAAATTAAATAAATCCAAACTTATTTATTAATCCGTTAATAAATAAACTCCAGACAGCTGTTTTTCATTTTCTGAAGAATACGTGCGGGTACTCTTCAAAAAAGAAAAAACTCACCAGTTGGTTTTGTCACGGGCCGCCAGTTTTAACTGCTGATACTTACGCCAGACCTTATGGGCATATACCATTCGCCTGGGGTAATTTTCTTTTTTAAGCCCGGCGTTATATGCGCCTACGGCTTCCCAGTTATACCCATAAACCTTGATCATGCCCGACAGAATGGAGGCGCCAACCATAATGGAGGTGCAGGGTTCCGTCATCAGGCGATATTCATTAATCCCCCGGCGCTCGAGCTCGGGAAAATGCGAGCTGTTAATTTGCATTAATCCCACATCGCGCGTTCCGTCATGATTGATGCCTACGGCGCGTGGGTTCATTCCCGATTCCACATTCGCGATGGCGTAGAGTAAAAACGGGTCAATATGGTAATACTGCGACGCTTTATTCCAGCAATTGGCAAACGCGCTATGGCTTAATAGCAGTAACAGAAACAGCAACCTTTTCATTATTCACCTGCGTGGTCGGTTTTTATTCTCCTCAAACACGTCCTGTTAAGTTTTTTGAATTTACTGACCACACCCGAAGCGGGGTGTGGTCAGTGATTGTGGGCTGATATCACACCCACAATTTCAGGCTCAGAAGATTATTTGCAGTCAGCTGACGCGCCTTCTTTCACCCATACATCGCTGTTGCCTGGTTTGTCACCCTTGGTCCACCATTTCGCGCGGTACTCGAAACCTTCATAGGTTGTCTTGTCACCACCGTTGTAGACCATGTCGGAGCGCCAGTTCATTTTCACCTGGCTGACCAGTTCCCATGCGTCGGCGTTAAAGCCAGGCTTGTTGCCCTGAGTCCAGTACTTCGCTTTCCATACCAGATTATCGGAGCTGACCATGTCGCCGTTGTTGTAGATTTTGCTGGATTCCCATGCCGCGTATTTGCTGGCGTTGGCGTCAGCCGGGTTATCGCAGCTGCCGGTTGCAGTCCCTTCATCAGACGGCGTGTTATCTTCGTCAGATGGGGTGTTGCCTTCGTCAGACGGGGTATTGTCTTCATCAGGCACAACCGGGGTAGCTTTCGGCGTTACGGTAACCTGCACGTTAGACTGTACGCTGGTTTTGCCGTCGCTTACGACAACGCTCAGGGTGTAGGTAGAGTCAGTCGTTACGTCCGGCGCGGTGATCTGTACGCTGGAGGTATCAGTACCGGTTGCGTGCATATCAGACGGAACGCTCCACGCGTAGGTCAGTGCATCACCGTCCGGATCCGCCGCCTGCACGTTCAGGGCAAACGTCTGACCGGCTTCCAGAGTTACGTTCTGCATCTGGTTAACGACCGGCGCCTGGTTGGCCTTCGGCGCTTTGTTCAGAACCTGCACGTCAGCGGTGCTGCTCAGGCCTTTCGCATCGGTCACGGTCAGACGGAATGCCAGGGTCTGGTTGCTGGTCACAGCGCCTACGGAGAAGGTCGCTTTCGCTTTGGTGCTGTTGGTCAGGCTAACGCTCGGACCAGAGATCTGGGTCCATTTGTAGGTCAGCGCATCGCCATCAGGATCGGTTGACGCTGAGCCATCCAGGGTCACGGAAGCAGGACCGGTCACGGTTTGATCCGCTGCGGAAGCAACCGGCGCATGGTTGGTCACCACCGGATCTGGCGTGGAGCTGCCCAGCAGGCTTTCGTTCATCGCGTTCAGGATGTCGCCGTTATCGGAGTCGATAGACCACGCGAACAGGCCGCCCAGGTTTTTCGCCAGAACGTACTTGCCTTTAGCCGTTGTGGAACGGGCATCTTCATAAGAGATCAGCTCGCCGGTGGATTTGTTGAATACGTATGGCGCTTCAGCGTCTGCGTCGTAGCCGTATTCCCAGCCTGGCTTGCCCTTGTACTCGTTTACAATCTGGCGATAGTCAACAACGCCCGGCTCCCAGGTGCCTTTCACGCCGCCAGTCGCGGTACCGGTGAACGGGTTGTTGCCGGTATAGCCGTGAACGCCAGTCCAGCCGCGACCGTACATGCCTGCACCCACCACGATTTTGCCTGGCTGTACGCCCTGCTCCAGCAGCGCGTTAACGCCATTTTCGGTGGTGTAGTTAGTCTCCGGACGCCATGCTGGCGCACGCAGCGCGGCCTGATGACCCAGATCGGTCATGCTCCACGCGCCGTAGAAGTCGTAGCTCATCAGGAAGATGTGATCGAGGTACTGCTGCGCCGTGGTGTAGTCCACGTCTTCGATCTTATCTTTACCCGCGCCGATGGCGCTGGTCAGCTCATAGGTACGGCCGGTTTCAGCGGACAGGTCGTTCAGCATGGTGCGCAGATCGTGCATCAGCGCGGTGTAGGTTGCTTTATCCACCTGCGGGTTGCCCAGCGATTCATTCACGCCGCCGCCGCCCGGGAATTCCCAGTCGATATCCACGCCGTCGAAGAATTTCCAGGTTTTCAGGAAGTCTTTAACAGAGGAGACGAAACGTGCGCGGATGGCGGTATCGTTCATGTGGTGGAACGGATCGGACATGGTCCAGCCGCCGATGGATGGCAGGATCTTCAGGTCAGGATGGGCTTTTTTCAGCGCCATCAGCTGGCCGAAGTTGCCTTTGTACGGGTCGTCCCAGTTAGACACGCCGGACTGTGGCTTCTGCAGCGCAGCCCACGGGTCATGAATAGCCACGGTGTAGTCAGGGCGGCCCGCGCAGGCTTTTTGCAGGTTGGCGAAGCTGTTGCCGTTTTCAACGGTTTTCAGACCGTCGTTAATGCCGTCGCCGCCGCAGATTGGAATGAAGCCGTAGAGGATATGGTTCAGGTTAGACGCAGGGATTTTATCCACCGGGAAGTTACGGCCATATACGCCCCATTCAGGGAAGTAAGCGGCAACCACTTTATCGGTATGTTTTGCGAAGGTTTTGTTGTTTTCCTGCAGCGGGGTATTCAGCGGCAGGAGGTGGCTACCGTCGGTATCGGCCACGATGATCAGCTTGCTTGCGCTTTTGGTACAGCCGCTGTTGTTACAGAGCTCAACCTGCTCCTGGTAGCGACCGCCTTTTTTCACCTTAAAGGTGGCGGATCCGGACGCGCCGGCAGCACCGGACCATACGGTTTTGCCGTCCAGCAGCACTTTACCGGAGGTAGGCGCGTCGCCGCTCCAGACGTTCCACTCAACCTTAACGTCGACGCCGTCGTTATGCACCTTAACGAGGTTACCGTAGTCCACTACCGCCTGATCCACTTCAACGATAGCAAATTTGTCGTTACCGCTGCTGATTGAAGGCGTACCCGGCGCTGCGGCGAATGCAGAGCCGGAAACGGCTGCTACAAAGAGCGCCAGATAAGTAGGCTTCATAAATTTCATTATTAATTCCTGATAATATTATTTGCGAAAATTAAAACAACCATGCTTTCCATATCGCATGGGCGAGTACTAAATATATTATTTAACTAAAACCAAGAGTCATTTTTAATTATTCTAATAATATCCTCCATAAAATAGACATGAGCGATAATCCTTACAGCTTGTGCTTATAACAATACGCCGGGAATCCATATAAGTCCTTTCATTCCCTTGCCGAAAAAACTTTAAAAAAAACTTGACCAGTTAAATCAGAATGTGAATTGCAGCGTCTGTAGAATAAAAATAACCAATCCCGCCAGTGACAGCATCGGGCCGAATGGGAGGATATTCTGTTTATTAACGGATTTATAAAAAAGACAATACAGCGCAATACCGCTTAACGCCGCGGCGAGTAACAGTGAGGGCAATGCCTGCCAGCCGCACCATGCGCCCAGCGCAGCCAGCAGCTTGAAGTCGCCGTAGCCTAATCCTTCGCGGCCCGTCGTCAGGCGAAATCCCCAGTAGAGCAGCCACAGGGACAGGTAACCCGCCACCGCGCCATACACGGCATCCGTCAGGGGCAGCGTATGGCAAAACGCGTGATACAGCAGGCCAGCCCAGAGCAGCGGCTGGGTCAGACAGTCCGGCAGAAGCAGATGTTTTGCATCGATGGTGGCGAGCGGCAGCAGGCCGCACCACAGCACCCACAGCGCTAGCAGGCCCGCCAGCGACGGCGCAAATGCCGCCGTCAGGGCAAAAAAGAGCGCGCTCGACAGCTCAAGAAACAACAGCCGCACCGGTATCGCCGCTTTACAGCAGCGGCACCGGCCGCGCAGGGCGCACCAGCTCAGAACAGGAATATTCTCCCACCACGAGAGGCGATGCGAACACGCCGGGCAGTGAGACGCCGGAAAAAGCAGGTTACCCGCCCCCTCCTCTTCTTTTACAAGCGGAGGAATACGCTCTGCCACTACCCCTAAAAAGCTGCCGATAATGCTCCCCAGCGCGCCGCTCATCAGGCACAGCGCGGGCAGATTGCCAGTCTGAAGCAGCATCAGCGGGTTCATGCCACTTTCGCCCAGGACAGTTTAATCTGTGCCTTCACGTCGCTGAGATGATCCACCGGGACAAGATCCATTTTTTCCAGACGTACGCCGGAGGTTAAATTCACTTCCCTGAGCCAGTTTTTCAGTTCATACACGTTAATCCTGTCGATATTAAACGTCATAGACTGGCCGTCCTGCTGAATATTGCTCAGGCTAATGTGGATCTCTTTCGCGCTTTCTTCCACCACGCTGCGGGGATTACCGGTTTTTACCACTTTCGCCTGAAGATGGTTTTTATTAATTTCTGCACGCATCCAGTTCAGGGTCTGCTTTTGTTTCTGCAGCGTGCTGCGTTCATTTTTAATAATATTATCCAGAGGCGTCATCACCCCGTACCAGATAATGGCGCAGCAAAGCGCCGCCCCGCACGCTGCAAACAGTTTTCGCTCGCGCGGGCTATAGTTCCGGTAGCGGGCCTTTAATTGTCCTATTTTCTCTTTCATTTATATTTCCCTGTGATGATGGCAGTATAGGGCGCCTCACTGGAAACCGGCTGCAGCGTAAAGTCGAAGGTATCACTGGCCTTGTTGACGAACGCCTGTAACGCAGCGGGATCCGTGGCGCTAATGTTCAGCGTCAGCTGATTCTGCGTGTCGTCATAGCCGACTTCACTCAGTTCAACCGAAGGGAGAGAGGCTTTGATCTGCTCCAGCGCGTCCAGCTGAAGAAAGACGCCTTTTTTCTCTTTCTTAATGTTCTGTCCGAAGTGGTACTTAAGGTTGGTCTTCTGGCGCAGGGTTGGAAAATAGTGCTGCGCCAGTTCAACCATCTGCTGGCGGGCCAGGTTTTCCTGATGGGCCAGCATCCAGGCCATGCCGATGCGGGGGCCAAGCAGCAGCCCCAGGCTCAGTACCGCCACGGCGGCGACAGCCGATTTCGGATAACGGAAACCGCCATGCGTTCCGCCGGCTAAGAATTCACCGTGCAGCAGGTTCGCCCGGCAGCTTTTCCACTGCGGCTGGATCAGCACCAGCGGGTGCTGCCAGGCCAGCTTTTCATCCACCTGCACGCCCGCAGGCGCATCGCCGTAGCAGACGCGCACGCCCGCGCCCTGCTGGCTTAAGAGCAGCGGCAGCAGCCCGGCGTCGGTTTCACAGGCGCCAGACGGCGAGTAACGCATCCAGTAACCGTCATCGGTTGAGACCAGCGTAGTGCCGCCGTCCTTTACCGGGAGCAGGAACGCATCCGGCAGTACCTGCACCACCGTCAGCCCGGCGTCAGCGCAGCGGTTAAGCCAGTAACGGAGGCGGTCGGCATCAATCGCGACGGCGTCCACTTCCCGTCCTTTCCTGTTCAGCACCGTCCAGTGAAGGTTGTCCACGTCGCCGATCAGCGTCTCTTCCGCCAGCCAGGAAAATTCGGCGCCGCCTTTTTTGGGCAGCGTGAAGTGACGAAAGATCATCTCGCTGGCGGGCAGCAGCAGGCACACCCTGGCGGCCAGCGCGTTTTCCGCGAGATCCGCCAGGGACGCCAGCCCCCGCAGCTGTTCCACGTGCTCGCTACCGGACTCGCACCACATTATGTTCCCGTCCTCGCGCGTGTCGGGACGAATAAAAAGCACCTGTTTCATAGAGTTCGTCTTGTGTTATTCAACCATTCGGTAGCGACGTTGCCAGGTAATCACCTTCCCGGCTTCATTATCAACATGAAGCTGGCTGACGACGCGCAGCGTTAAATCATCGGTATTGCCGGTGCTGTTGACCCGGAAATAATTACTGTTCACCGCCAGAAACGCCTGCACCTGCCTGAGGGCGTCTTTGGTCTGCGGATAGTTCGTCTCCAGCTCTTTCAGAAACGCCTCCATCGACTCCCAGCCCTCTTCCGGGCGGGAGGCAAGCAGCCGCGTGGCTTCATCAACGCTGAGCGAGCCGACAAACAGCGCCGACAGCAGCGGCGCCTGTTCTTCCGTGAGCGTATTGACATCCACCTTGCTGGCGCTGTCGGGTAACGCGCACAGCACCTTACTGACCCTGCCGTATGCCGACGCCGGAAACGCGGGCAGCAGCTTTAGCTCTCCCGCGGTGCGCATCATCTGGTTCGCGGGCTGCCGGGCAGGCTCAACGCCGGCCCAGGCGTCCGCCTCCAGCCCCTCTTTGGCCGTGGTTGTATCACCATCGAGATAGTCCAGCAGCTGCTGGTAAATCTCCTCTGCGTCCCCGGCGGAAATGCCGCTGTCGGCCAGCAGCTGCTCGACGATGCGCTCTTTCACCGGCTTTTCCGGCAGCGCCCCCGCCGTCTGGGCGGCGGGCGTCGGATCGGCGGCCAGTAAATTGTTCACGTTAAAGCAGGTCTGGGCGTCCGCAATCTGGCTCACCACGGTGAAGTTTTCGCCTTCGGTTTCAACCGGCTCTGCCCATTCGCCCTTCGGCGACAGCCCCTTGCTCTCGCCGCTGGCGTAGGTCTGGAGCCGATCTTCAATCGCTTTTTGCTGGCTCTGAATGGACCAGCGCAGCTGCTGCTGGCTTACCTGATAACGGGTTTTCTGAAGGTTGCGGCAGAACTGCTGGCTGATTTTGGCGGCCAGCGCCGACATCATGACCAGCAAAATTAGCACCACCAGCAGCGCGACGCCGCGCTGTTTTCGAACCGATTTTCCGCTCATTTTTTCTCTCCTGACGGGGCGGTTACCGGCTGCGGCTGTGCTGGCGTCGCCGCATCGGCAGGCGTCGCAGGCGCTGGTTCTTTTGGCGCATCCGGCGCGGCTGGCGCGTCCGGCACGTCACCCGGCGTGGTAAAGACCCAGCGCCAGGTATCGCCATTCTCCATGGTCAGCAGCAGCTCCACGCCGTCCGGCTGATGCGCCGTATCGGTCCATTTGTCCAGCCAGCTCGCCTTCCAGAAGCGCCACGACGCCTCTTTGACGTCGCTGAGGATCGGCACCTCTTCCGGCTTCGCCTCCTCAGGAGCATCGATGACCGGCCAGATGTCCCGCCACAGCTTTTTGTCCTTAAGCCGCCAGCGCACGCGCTCAAGCTGGACCTGGCCGCTCACGCCGTTCAGCGTGGTCAGCTCCAGCGCGTCGTCACGCTGCACGAAAACCTCAGGCTCGTTGCGCGGGGCACGCGCCTGAAGCTGAAAGAAATCACGCTCCAGCAGGTTATAGGCGCGCTGAAGCTGGTTTAACCGGGTGGCCGCTACGTCGGTTGCGTTCGACGTGCGCATGGCCCCGTCGAGGATCTGCCACGCCAGGGTGCTGATGACCGCGAAGATGGTCAGCGCAATCATGATCTCCAGCAGCGTAAAGCCCTGCTGACGCTGAACGTGCTTACTCATTTACCTCTCCGGGTTCTGTCACCTGCAGGGTAATTACCGGCTTATCTTCCTCACCCTCGGCATACACCTGCACGTCGTCGGCAAAGCGATTTTCCGCAGTCCTGACCCGCTGACTGCGCCAGGTCCAGCTTCTGCCGCCCATCGTCTCCGTGCCGGTCTGCATCGCGTCCGGGAACGGCGTATTGCTTAGCCGGGCTTCCGCCAGCTGGTTTTCCGCCACCCAGCTGGCCTGGAGCGTATCGCCCAGGCCGTGAGTGAAGCGCACGTTCAGCGAGACGGAATTCATCAGCGCCAGCGCGGCGGTGGAGAAGATGACCAGGGCGACCATCACCTCCAGCAGGGTCATCCCCCGTTCTTTGCGTTTAGCCATCGTTCTCTACCGAAACAGGAGAAGCCCCCTGCGACACCACGCGAAAGCGCTGCTTTTTATCGAAGCTCTGCAGAGAAAGCGTGAAGCGGCTAATCTCCCCGTCCGGCAAAAAGACAATCTGCGGCGTCGCGTCCGTTGTCGCGGCCATGCGCTGCGGTGACAGCGAGACGTGCATCTCTTCCGGGAACTGGCCGTGGGTGATGATGCGCCCGGCGGTTAAGGGCTCCCAGCGGCGCTCGCCCTCTTTTCCGGCCCAGGTCACCAGCTGATATTCTGAGGTGGTGAGCACCAGCCCGACGATATTGCCGTCCATCACCGCACGGTCTGAACCATATTCAACGAGGGCTTTAAGCTGCTGACCGAAAATATCCGCGCCGCTGCGCGATGGAATAGTTGACACCACCATCATGGCGCAGGAGGCAAATATCACCAGCGCCAGAATAATTTCCAGCAAAGTAAACCCACGTTGCTTATTCATTACTTCTCTTTTTTATCTAAAGACCAGTTGGTAATATCATCAGCCGTATTCGCCTCTGCGTCCGGGCCTGCGGAGAAAACATCCACCGCACCGTGTTCACCAGGGCTAACCAGAATATAATCATTGCCCCACGGATCTTCCGGCAGGCGGCGAATATAGCCATCGTCACGGTAGTTTTTCGGGATGGGCGCGATGTCGGGTTTAGTGACCAGCGCCTGCAAACCCTGCTCCGTCGTGGGGTAGCGGTGGTTATCCAGCTTGTACATATCCAGAGAGCCTTCCAGCGCCACAATATCGCTGGTCGCTTTCTGGGCATCGGCTTTTTCTTTATTCCCCATCAAGTTTGGCACCACCATACTGGCGAGCACCCCAAGAATAACGATGACCACCATTAATTCGAGCAGCGTAAACCCGGCCTGACCTTTCAGGCTGTTTCGTTTTAAAGCCATATTTAACCCACCATATTATTGAGCTGAAGAAGCGGCTGTAATATTGACAGTACGATAAATAAAACTACCGTCGCCATTGTCACCACCAGCGCCGGTTCAAATACCGACAGCGTTAACGTAATTCGATGCTGTAATGCCGATTCCTGATTTTCCGCGGCGCGATCCATTAATGAACCTAATTCCCCGCTCTCTTCGCCGGAGGCAATCATGTACAGCATGGTCGGCGGAAAGAGCTTTGCCTGATCCAGGGCGTTATACAGCGATGCCCCCTGGCGCACGGTATCCGCCGCCTGCTCCAGCACCTGCCGGGCATGGAGGTTCTCGATACCGTCCATTGCGATATACATGCCCTCCAGCAGCGGCACGCTGCTGGCCTGGAGGATGCTGAGCGTGCGGATATAGCGCGCGCTGTTGATGGCGCAGACCAGCTTTTTGATCGGCGAGCCACTCACCAGCCAGCTGTGCCAGCGAAAGCGATTCGCCGCCTTCTTTACCCACGCCTTAAAGCCCACGATTGCGGCAAACAGGCCACCCGCGATGTAAATCCCGTACGCCTGCAGGAAATCACTCACCGCAATCAGCGTGCGGGTGGTGATCGGCAGCTGCTGTTTCATATGCACAAACTGCTCGATCACCTGCGGCACTACGGCCACCAGCAGGATGGAGATCACCGCCACGGCAACCACCGTCAGGGTGATCGGATAAACCATCGCCTGCGTCAGCTTGCTTTTCATCTTCTGACGCTGCTCGTTGTATTCCGCCAGCTTCTCCAGCACATCGCCGAGGTGGCCGGTTTTTTCCCCGGCCATCACCAGCGTGCAGTACAGCTTGTCGAAGGTGCGCGGGAACTGGCTGAAGGCGTCAAAGAGCGTATGGCCCTCCACCACCTTCTCGCGGATCTCCGTCACCATCGCCGCCAGCTTTTTGTCTTCCGTCTGCTTTGAAATGGCCTTCAGGGCGCTTTCCAGCGGCAGCGACGCGTTAACCAGCGTCGACAGCTGGCGGGTAAACATCGACAGCACCGGCGTGGAGAGCTTAACTCCGGTTTTCGCTTTTCCGGCCGTCGACGTTTCACGGGTTTCGGTGATGGTGAGCGGCATCAGCTTCTGCTCGCGCAGCGACTGGCGCACCTGCTTTGGCCCTTCCGCCTGCAGCGTGCCGCGCCGGGTTTTCCCCGCGGCATCGGTGGCGGTCCACGCGTAAAAAGCCATTATTCATCGCCCCCACGCTCGGCGGTCACGCGCATCACCTCTTCGAGCGACGTGATGCCGCTGATAACCTTCAGCAGCCCGTTTTCGCGCAGGCTGTAGGCCTGCCTGAAAAGCTCGGTCTCAATGGACATTTCATCTTTGTCTTCGTGAATGGCGCGGCGCATGGCGCTGTCGACCACCAGAAACTCGTGAATGCCCGCGCGCCCCTGATACCCGCTCTGGCGGCAGTGCTCGCAGCCAGCGGCGCGGTAGATGGCCTTCGGCGGCTTATCCATAAAGCTAAACAGCGCTTTTTCATTGTCATCCAGCGGACTGGTGGTACGGCAGTGCGGACACAGCCGACGCACCAGACGCTGGGCAATGACGCCGAGTAGCGACGAACCGATCAAAAAGGACTCGAGGCCCATATCCCGCAGGCGGGTGATGGCCCCCGCCGCACTGTTGGTGTGCAGCGTAGACATGACCAGGTGACCGGTAAGCGACGCCTGCACCGCGATTTGCGCGGTTTCGCCGTCACGAATTTCCCCGATCATCACCACGTCCGGATCCTGACGCAAAATGGCGCGCAGGCCGCGGGCAAAGGTCATGTCCACGCGCGGGTTGACCTGCGTCTGCCCCACCCCTTCCAGCTCGTATTCAATCGGATCTTCAACGGTCAGGATGTTGCGTTCATGCCCGTTGAGCGCCGACAGAATGGCGTACAGGGTGGTACTTTTACCGGAGCCTGTCGGCCCGGTGACGAGGATAATGCCGTGCGGGCGGCCGATCAGCCCTTTCAGTTTTTCCAGCTCTTCATCGATAAGCCCGAGCTTGTTGATGTCCGGCTTCAGGTTGCTCTTATCGAGCAGGCGCATAACGACGCGCTCGCCGTACTGGGACGGAATGGTCGACACGCGCACGTCGATGGCCTTGCGGCCGATGCGCAGCGAGATACGGCCATCCTGCGGCAGACGTTTCTCCGCGATGTCCAGCTTTGACATAACCTTGATACGCGACACCAGCAGCGGCGCCAGCTTCCGCGCGGGCTGCAGCACCGGGCGCAGCACGCCGTCAACGCGAAAGCGAATGCTGAGCGTGCGCTCGAAGGTTTCGATGTGTATATCCGACGCCCCGTCTTTTACCGCTTCGCCGAGAATGGCGTTGATCAGGCGGATCACCGGCGAGTTTTCGTCGTTATCCAGCAGATCTTCGTTGTCGGGGATCTCCTCGGTTAACGCCATCAGATCGATATCGGCATCCATATCGTCCACCAGCTGCTGCGAAACGCCGCTGTTCTGCTGCCAGATTTTGGCCAGCATCTCGTCAAACGCTTCCGCGCTCAGGGTCTGGGGGTCAAACGTGCGCCCCAGCACCCGGCGCATCTCCAGCAGGGCAAACGCGGGCACGTCCTCGCGAATATAGACCGCGTCGTTCCAGTAAAGGATACCGTTGTCTTTCGCATAGCCGCTGGTGCAGAGCTGTTTCGTCAGTTCATCCACGCGTCACCTCCCCTTACTCTTTGAAGGGGTTGCGGGCGGTGGCAGACGCGCTAACGCCTGCCGGCTGAGAATGATCCTGCTTTGGATAGGCAGGCAGGACGGCGTTATCGGTATTCTCAACGATGCCGAGCTTTTTCTCCTCCAGGCGCTGCCGCTGGCGCGCTCGGATCTGGTCATATTTCTCCTTCGTCGCCGCGCTGTAGTTGTCGTCATCGCGCAGCACGGTGGTATGGATAAACACCATCAGGTTGCGCTTCGAGGTATCCTCCGAGGTATAGCGGAACAGCTGTCCCACCAGCGGCAGATCGCCCAGCAGCGGCACTTTCGACACGTTCTGTTTGCTGACGTTTTCCATCAGTCCGCCCAGCACCACCGTCTGGCCGCTGTGGACCATCACTTCGTTATTGATGGTGCGGGTGTTGAAGGTTGGGCCCAGGCTGGCGTCTTCGGTGGCGCTGGCGTCAACGCTGGAGACTTCCTGCTCGATCTTGAGGTGGATCATGTCCCCGTCGTTGATCTGCGGAACAATCTTCAGCTTGGTACCGACGGTTTTACGCTCAACCGAGTTAAAGACGTTGTCGCCGCTGGTGGTCTGGGAACCCGATAGTACCGGCACGTCCTGACCCACGTTGAACGACGCCTCTTTGTTATCCAGCGTCACCACGCTTGGCGTGGAGAGAATATCGTTCTTGCCGCTGGTGGAGAGCGCGGTCAGCAGCGCGCCATAGTCACCGTTAAAGAAGCCGGTCGCCAGGCCGGTAAAGGAAGCCCCTTTCATCGTGCCGTTTTTGATCTGGCTAATGGGCAGACCGGTAGAGCCGAACTGCACGCCGCCGTGCTTGCCGGTCCACTGCACGCCTAAATCCATGCCGTTACCGTCCTGTACTTCGGCGATGATGGCTTCCACCAGCACCTGCGGACGGCGAATATCCAGCTTGTCGATCACCTTCTCCAGCGAGTTCATGACGTTTGGCTGGGCGGTGATCACCAGGGAGTTGGTGGACTCATCGGCGGTGATGTTCAGCTCGCTGCTGGTGGTTGCGGTTTTGCTTTTCGGCGTACCGGCTTTGTCCTTCAGCTGCTCGCCAATACCGGTCAGCACCGGCACCACCTTCGTGGCGTTGGCGTACTTCAGGTAGAAGACGCGGGTATTACCCTCGTTATTCTGCTCGCGATCGAGCTGGCCAATCAGCGAGCGGGTACGCGCGCGCGCGTCTTCGGTACCGCTGATCACCAGGCTGTTGGTTTCATCATCGGCCACCACTTTGGTCGCCAGCTGCGGCGCGTTCTGCCCCTTCTGCTCCTCGTTGTTGAGGTTGTTCAGCATATCGGAAAGCTCTTTGGCGGAGGCATAGCGCAGAGGCACAATTTCGCGACGCTGCATGCCGGAACGATCCACGCGCTCAACCAGATCTACCAGCCGGTTCACCACCGAGGCTTTACCGGTTAACAGCAGCACGTTAGAGGGTTCAAAGTGGACCACGTTCCCGATCCCCGAGGCATCGTTCAGCTGGCGCAGCAGCGGCGCCAGCTCGCGCACGGGGACATTCTCCATGCGCACCACGCGGGTGATGATCTCATCCCCTTTGCCCGGGTTTTTACTGTCGGCCACCGGAACGCCGGCGGTCCGCGCCACGCTTGAACGCACCACTTTGACCATGCCGTTATCCATCGGAATAACCGACAGGCCATAGAGATCCAGCACGCTCAGGAAGAACTGATAATATTCCTCTTCCGTCAGCACGTTGTAGGTTCTGACCGAGACGGTGCCCTGAACGGACGGGTCGACCAGAATCGTTTTATTCAGATTGCGACTTACCGTATCGATAAATTCGCGGATATCGGTATTTTTAAAACTGGCGCTAAAGTTAGCTGCGAGCAGCGAACTGGAATATAACGACAATGCGGTCAGCGCCACGCACGCCCAAGGAAATTTCTTCATGATTTACACTTGTTAATTGTTTAGAACATTAACCCGAATATTTTCAAGGTGAGCGTGCCGTCTGACGACGACCTCCGCTTCTTTCATTTTCGACCAGTTGGCGATAATATTTTTCGCCTGCGCTTCTTTCGTCATATCGACGTCATTGATTTTCACCACCACGTCGCCCCGTTCCAGCCCTGTACTGCTGTAAAAAGGAGACGCATTCCGTGGATTAATATTAAAGCCCTCCAGCTGGCCCTTATCGATTAACGGCTTTAACACCAGATAATCATCGAGATGCAGGCTGTCCGCGCCCGCGTCTTTTTTCGATTTCGTTACCGGGCCGCTCTCTGCGCCCCCCTTAAAATATGGCGGTTGCTTAAGGGCCAGCTTCTGCTCTACCCCCTCGTACTTCACCACCACATTATCTTTATTTATTTCATCGACATAGGCGTTATCAAAGCCAACCAGCGGCTCCCCTTCCCGATAGCTCTGCTGGCCTGCAGGCGTCTTGATAACGGCAAACGACAGCCAGGACTCATCGCTGCTGATGATGCCCTCGATTTCGGCGGAAAGCGGGGCTTTTGCGGCGGCGGGCATCTCGCGTTGACGCACCGCTGCGGTGAAAAGCCCGAAGGGTTTCTGAACGTCACGTTTTTGGAGCGGAGACTGTTCAGCTTTCGCTAGCTTATTCGTGACCTTCTTATATTCTTTATAAACGACGTAACCCTGCTGGCTGCAAAAAATCAGCATAACGAGCATGATGCAGGGCGTCATTAGCCTGGAAAGGAATGCGTTCCTCATTATTTATCTGGCCTTTAGCAAAGCAGAAATAAGCAGCGATGCGCTGCATGACGTAGTGGGCAAATAATAGTAAGCCTGCTAACGAGCAACCAGTTGCTTCGCCATCAACTTTAATGAAGAAAATGATTGACCGGAAAAAAGACGAGTGTTAGAGGCTGGTAGCAGGTTATTTTTACTCTGGCGTTAAATTGACCAGGGGAAGACATTACCTTACTTTCCGTCCATTGCTATTAAAGAGAAGAGACGGTCAGTCGCTATGTATCAGAGCCATTTTAAATTCACCACCCCTCCGTTCAGAAAAATTACCCGCAGGTCGGGTGATTTTCTCGTGCCTTATCATCAGGACGTGTTCAATCTCCTGAAAGAAAAAAGCCAGCAGGCAGGGATCACCGGGCTCTTTTACCACGACAATGAGCTGCTGGGGCAGTTCAGCGATGCGCTGAAGGCCAGCAGCAACGCCGTCATTTCCGTTAATGCGTTTCCAAAGCTGAGCGCCAGCAGCCTGCTGTTCAAGCTCAACCCTTCGGCACAGGAGAAGCATAAACGCCAGGCGGTCGACGCCATTATTCGCCAGTGGCGAGAGGCAAAGTCGTCCCGTAAGGTGCTGGTGATTACCCACGCGCAGGCGATGAAAGCCAGCGGGTATGACGTGCTGGGCATGCTGCTCACGCGCGCCCAGGAGCTGGAGGTGCGTCTCTCCATCGTCCTGATGGGCAGCGGCGATGTGGAAATGGCGCTAAAAAATTCCGCATTGCAGGAATTTGTGCTGGCCTGCCACACCCTTCGCGGGCTGGTCTGCCGCGAATACCTGAGCTATGTGCAGAATCAGTGCGAAGAGCACGGCGCAGAGACATCACCGCTGACGCCCGCCCGCGTGAAAAAGATCCACACCCTGACTAAGGGCAACGTCTGCAAGCTGAACCAGCTGGCGCACCTGGCGATGCTGGCGGCGTGGACCGAGCGCGCACCGACCGTCGGGCCGCGTCATTTGCGTCTGGCCACCGGTGAAGTGCTCCCGGCACCGAAGCGCGGCAAGACGCTGGCCTCGGTCGGGCTGTTTGCCTCCGTTCTCTTCGCCGCCTGCGGCTGGATGATGACGTCGTCCATTACGGCAAAACTGCCGGTTGCTCTCCCGGTGCCCGCCGCCTGGAAACAGCAGGTCAAAACGCCAGAGGCGCCGGCGCTGCCGGTCATCGAGAACGAGGTGGTTAACCAGCCTGATGCCATGCATCAGCTGTACGCCATGTGGGGATATGACGCCTCCGCAGAGGATGCGCTTTGCCAGAACGCGGCAAAAGTGAACCTGATGTGTAAGCAGGGCACCGCCACGCTGGCGACGCTGGAAGCCGTAGGGTATCCCTGGGTGAGTGAACTTAAAACGGGCGACCATATTAACTACGCGGTGGTCGCCCGGGCAGGAAAAACGTCGCTGGATCTGCTCATGAACAACCGGACCTGGCAGGTGAGCCGTGCATGGTATAACCAGCACGCCACGGGTGAGTACACCCTCCTCCACCGCCTGACGCCGTCCGGCAAAGATGAAATCACCGCCGCCAGCGACGGTAACGATCTGCAATGGCTTGATCGGCAGCTGAGCCTGGCGCTGGGCGAAAGCGAAACGCACGACAGGCGCTGGACGGCGGAGCTGATGAAGCGCACCCGCGATTTCCAGGCGAAGATGCATCTTCACGTCGACGGTATTCCGGGCGAAGACACGCTGATGCAGCTGATGCGCGAAACCCACATTGCGCCGAGCGTCCTGATTCAGACCTCGCAGGCCACCCCGACCACGCAAGAGAAGCACGCATAATGTCTACTATCTGTCTCGCTGCCCAGCGCAGCTATACCACCGGGCAACCGGTCTGGTTTTCCTGGAGACTGCCCTCGTTCAGTAAGATCGTCAGCGTCTTCGCGCTCTGGTGTCTGGGAGCGTGCGCGCTGATCGTCACCGGGCTTTACGCGCACGTGTACTGGAACCTGCGTCACCCTGCACCGGAGATTAAAAAAGCCAGCGTCGCGAAGCCAGAAACGGGCCTGTCGGATATGCATTATATCTATGTGACGAAGCCGTTCCCGCACCCCGAGCCGCAGCCGGTGAAAGTGCAGCAGGATTTACCGCCGTTAGAGACTATGCCGCTAAACAATGATGAAAATGACTGGCAGCAGGCTCCCGATGGGGCGTTACCGGAGAGTCCCGCCGCGCACGATAGCTCCCGCGATACCTTACCCGGTACCGAAGCTCACGCGGAGGCCACGGGCCCTGACGATGACGGGGCGTTAAAAGCGATGTTGATGCAGGCGCTGAAAGAACAACAGCAGGATATTTCGCAGGGAAAAGAGCCTGCGCCACCGGTTGATGAAACGCAGGGTGCGTCTCCTTCCGACATGAAAGGAGACGCAGGAGGGGATTAGTATTTTTCGGGTAAGGTCGTCAGGCTAAGCAGCCGTCCTTTCTCTACCACGATATATTGACCTTTTTTGAGATCGGAGAGAATTTTAATGATGGTGCTGCGCGCCAGGTTGGTGTATTCCTGAATATAATCATAAATGTTAATGTCGCGCTGGTGCTGGACAATCAGTTCATTAATTTCAATTAAGAACTCACGCACGACGGAATAAGCGCTGCGGGCCACTAAAACATCGTCACGTTTGCTGAGCATGCAAATATACCATGCCAATACTTTGGTTAACTGAGGCCATAACCCATGCTGAGTCATTAAACGGTTAAATTCTTCTTTATTGATCGTGCGTACAACCGTATTGCTGCGTACCACGCCGTGCATATGGGCTGAATTATAAAAAATAGCGGAGAGACCGAAGATGCATTGCCCTTGCAGGGTAAACATGCATAAATCATCAGAGGTGCGGCGGAACTCAATTTCACCGCTAATGATAATATGAATGTTATCAGAATTAGCCGTTGATATTTTTTGCCATTTTTTTAACGTTTTCTCTTCATATCCAGACGTTGCTAAAACTATGGCGTTCATTTCATCATGAGGACGTGTTTTCTTACCGAAAATACTTAACATTGTTATACCCAATTAAGATGTTAGAATGTGTAATTGCTCGACAAATAAAGATATTGTCGCGAAATGAGTTTTGTATTCTTTTAAAAATCAAAAAAAACCAAACGAGAGCTGTTTTTTTAATTTGATTCATGCTGTGAATCGATGAATCCATCTTAAATGAGGGCGATTTTAAATCAATTAACTTAAAATGAATTGAGAATTTACTTAAGGTTAATCCGATGATTAATCATGAAAACGTACTCCTTCAGGGGTAATCCTGAGGATCACCCCTGCCCGTATTTCTCTAAAAGCGCTTCGGCAATGGCCATCGTTTCCACATCTGCAGTGCCGTTCCATAGCTGGGGACGGAAATGCATCTGGAACACCATAATGATGCGCTTCTGCTGCTCTGGCGTGCTGTTTTCAGGCACCTCGTAGCCGTAGCGCGCCAGCAGATCGAGCAACGCCGCGGTATCCACCGGCTGATAGCGTGGCCGCCCGTTGAGGTAGAAATTCACGCGCGCCGGATCGGGCCAGGCACCGATGCCGTGGCTTGCCAGCTCGCGCCACGGGAACAACGGGCCAGGATCGTCTTTACGCTGCGGGGCAATGTCGGCATGGGCCACGACGTTCTGCGGCTTAATGTCGTAACGGGCAATGATGTCTCTGGCGAGAGGGATCAGCGCCGCGATTTGCGCCGGCTCAAAGGGCGTGAAGGTTTTGACGCCGTCGCTTTTCTGCCAGCCGCGGTTTTCCAGCTCAATGCCGACGGACGTATCATTTATACGGTTGGTGCCGCGCCAGAAGCTGATGCCGGCATGCCAGGCCAGCTCGCTCTCCGGCACCAGCTGCCAGATGCGCGGTTTGCCCGCCGGGGCGGGGGGCCTGGCGGGGATAAGATAGTGCGAGCTGACGTTTTTATCGGTTAGGGTCGCAAGCGACGTGTCGAAATCGTCCGCGGTGTAGTGGATCACCAGCACCTTTATACGCGGGTATGCCGCCTGCGCCTGATGGCGCGTATCCAGCTCGTAAGCACCTTTATCAACGATGCCTTTTTCCTTGGCGCATCCTGCCAGCAGCAAGGCCAGCAGGAGGGGCAAGAGCGAACGCTTCATCGGCGGGTTTTTACCGCCGTGCCGCTTACGCTCACCATCAGCATGCTGGCATCTTTACCGACCGTTTCGTAGTCAATATCAATGCCCACCACCGCATCCGCACCCAGCGCTTTGGCCTGCTCGCCCAGCTCCTGAAACGCGATGTCGCGGGCTTTACGCAGCTCTTTTTCGTACGCGCCGGAACGTCCGCCGACGATGTCGCGAATGCCGGCAAAGAAGTCACGGAAGATGTTTGCACCCAGTATTGCCTCACCGGTGACCACGCCGCAGTATTCGACGATCTGCTGTCCTTCCAGGGTTGGGGTTGTTGAAAACTGCATACTTTCTCTCCTTCTTTAACGTTCAATGCGTTAGCTACAGCATTATCGGTCCGTTACGCTATGATTGAAAGGATAGTTAATAAATAAGGAAATCAACATGCGCTACTCTGCTTTAACGCTTTTAGTGCCATGCGCGCTGGTGCTCAGCGCCTGCACCACTCCGGTCACGCCGGCCTTTAAGGATATCGGAACCCGCAGCGGCCCCTGCATCGAGGGCGGCCCGGACGCCGTGGCGCAACAATTCTATGATTACCGCATTCAGCACCGCGGCAATGACCTCACCGCCCTGCGCCCGTACCTGAGCGACAGCCTGGCGAAGCTGCTTAACGACGCTTCCCGCGATCCGCAGCATAACGCGCTGCTCTCATCCGATCCGTTCTCCAGCCGCGCCACGCTGCCGGACAGCGCTGAGGTTGCCAGCGCGTCCACGATCCCAAATACCGACGCGCGCAACATTCCGCTGCGCGTGAAGCTCACGCAGGGCACCCAGACCTGGCAGGATGAAGTGCTGATGATCCGCGAAGGCCAGTGCTGGGCCGTCGATGATGTCCGTTACGTTGGCGGCAGCGTTCACGCCCCGGCAGGCACCCTTCGCCAGTCGATTGAGAACCGCTAACTCATCGTTAAATAAACGTTAACCCCGTAAAATGTCCGGCATTTCAGGCGGAATGCCGACATTTATTCTCGCCCCCCTTCCCCTTCGCTATTTTGTGCTATGTTTAAGAGTAAACACGGGTTATATTTAACTTTTAACGCAGAAATATTGCATAACTATTCTGTCAACGGTACTATCTGCGGCCTCAATTGCTATAGATTGCCTGGATGAGTAAAGACTGCCCCGATGAGTATTAAACTAAACGGCATTAACTGCTTCTACGGCGCACACCAGGCGCTGTTCGACATTACGCTGAGCTGCCCGGAGGGCGAAACGCTGGTTTTGCTCGGCCCTAGCGGCGCGGGAAAAAGCTCCCTTCTGCGCGTGCTTAATCTTCTTGAAATGCCCCGCTCGGGGACGCTGGCCATCGCCGGTAACCATTTTGACTTCGCGAAAACGCCGTCTGATAAAGCCATCCGTGAACTGCGTCAAAACGTGGGCATGGTTTTCCAGCAATACAACCTTTGGCCGCACCTGACGGTGGTGCAAAACCTGATTGAAGCCCCGTGCCGCGTGCTCGGTTTAAGCAAAGACCAGGCGATGGCGCGTGCCGAAAAGCTGCTGGAGCGTCTGCGCCTTAAGCCCTACAGCGACCGCTATCCTCTGCACCTTTCCGGCGGCCAGCAACAGCGCGTGGCCATTGCCCGCGCGCTGATGATGGAGCCGGCGGTGCTGCTGTTTGACGAGCCAACCGCGGCGCTGGATCCGGAAATTACTGCCCAGATCGTTAGCATCATTCGTGAGCTGGCGGAAACCAACATTACCCAGGTCATCGTGACCCACGAGGTGGAAGTGGCGCGCAAAACCGCCAGCCGAGTGGTTTACATGGAAAACGGGTATATCGTTGAACAAGGTGATGCGAGCTGCTTCACAAACCCGCAAACCGATGCCTTCAAAAACTACTTATCACACTGATGTGTTAGGGAAATTATAATGAAAAAAGTATTGATTGCCGCGCTGCTTGCTAGCGTCAGCCTTTCCGCTACCGCAGCCCAGACCATCCGTTTCGCCACCGAAGCGTCCTACCCTCCGTTTGAATCCATTGATGCGAACAACAAGATCGTTGGCTTCGACGTGGACCTGGCAAATGCCCTGTGTAAAGAGATCGACGCGACCTGTACCTTCAGCAACCAGGCGTTCGACAGCCTGATCCCAAGCCTGAAGTTCCGTCGTATCGATGCCGTGATGGCCGGTATGGACATCACCCCGGAGCGTGAAAAGCAGGTTCTGTTCACTACCCCTTACTATGACAACTCTGCCCTGTTTATCGGTCAGAAAGGTAAATACGCCTCGGTCGATCTGCTGAAAGGCAAGAAAGTGGGCGTACAGAACGGCACCACGCACCAGAAATTCATCATGGATAAGCATCCGGAAATCACTACCGTGCCGTATGACAGCTACCAGAATGCGAAGCTGGATCTGCAAAACGGTCGTATCGATGCCGTCTTTGGGGATACCGCTGTGGTAACCGAATGGCTGAAAGCGAACGACAAGCTGGCCGCCGTCGGTGACAAAGTGACCGATAAAGACTACTTCGGTACAGGTCTGGGTATTGCCGTGCGTCAGGGCAACACCGAGCTGCAGCAGAAATTCAACGCTGCGCTGGAAAAAGTGAAGAAAGACGGCACCTACGAAACCATCTACAAAAAATGGTTCCAGAAGTAATTCCTGATGAATGAAATTTTTCCTTTAGCAAGCGCCGCCGGGATGACCGTCGGCCTTGCCGTTTGTGCACTGATTATCGGCCTCGCGCTGGCGATGTTCTTTGCGGTGTGGGAGTCCGTTAAGTGGCGCCCCGTCGCATGGCTCGGCTCAGCGCTGGTGACCGTGCTGCGCGGGCTGCCGGAAATTCTGGTGGTCCTGTTTATCTATTTCGGCTCCTCGCAGCTGCTGTTAACGCTGTCGGACGGCTTCACCATTAATCTCGGCTTTGCGCAGATCCCGGTGCAGATGCAGATTGAGAACTTTGACGTCAGCCCGTTCCTGTGCGGCGTGATTGCGCTCTCCCTGCTCTATTCGGCCTATGCCTCACAGACCCTGCGCGGCGCGCTGAAAGCGGTACCGCAGGGACAGTGGGAATCCGGCCAGGCGCTGGGCATGTCGAAGGCGGCGATCTTCTTCCGCCTGGTGATGCCGCAGATGTGGCGTCATGCCCTGCCGGGTTTAGGGAACCAGTGGCTTGTGCTGCTGAAAGACACCGCGCTGGTGAGCCTGATAAGCGTAAATGATTTGATGCTGCAAACCAAAAGCATCGCTACCCGCACCCAGGAGCCGTTTACCTGGTACATTGTGGCGGCGGCTATCTACCTGGCGATCACGTTGCTGAGTCAGTACATCCTCAAGCGCATCGACCTGCGTGCAACGCGTTTTGAACGGAGGCCAGGCTGATGCTGGATTATTTACCCGAACTGATGAAAGGGCTGCACACCAGCCTGACGCTGACCGTGGCGTCCATCATCGTGGCGCTGATCCTGGCGCTGTTCTTCACCATCGTCCTGACGCTGAAAACGCCGGTACTGGTGTGGATTGTCCGTGGCTACATTACGCTGTTTACCGGTACGCCGCTGCTGGTGCAGATCTTCCTGATTTACTACGGCCCGGGGCAGTTCCCGTCGTTGCAGAACTATCCGGTTATCTGGCACCTGCTCTCTGAGCCGTGGCTGTGCGCCCTGATTGCCCTCTCGCTGAACAGCGCGGCCTACACCACGCAGCTGTTCTACGGCGCGATCCGCGCCATTCCGGAAGGCCAGTGGCAGTCCTGCGGTGCGCTGGGGATGAGCAAAAAGGACACGCTGGCGATCCTGCTGCCCTACGCGTTTAAGCGCGCGCTGTCCTCTTATTCGAACGAGGTCGTTCTGGTGTTCAAAAGCACCTCGCTGGCCTACACCATCACCCTGATGGAGGTGATGGGCCACGGGCAGCTGCTGTACGGGCGTACCTACGACGTGATGGTGTTCGGTGCGGCTGGCCTGGTGTATCTGGTGGTCAACGGCCTGCTGACGCTGATGATGCGCCTGATCGAGCGTAAGGCGCTGGCGTTTGAGCGCAGAAATTAACCGGGCAGATGCATAAACCACATATTAAAAGGCGGATAACCTGATGGGTTGTCCGCTTTTTTTTATTCAGCAATCAATATTTAATCATATTTATTGCATATAAATTCATTAAGTGGCATTGTACCTCCATGCCGCAGACACGGCGCATAATGACAAGACAGACGGGAGCATCACAATGAAAAAGTTAGTTCTGGCCGCACTACTCGCTACCTTCGCCGCTGGCGCATCAGCCGCAGATAAAATCAGTTTCGGCGTTTCTGCCACCTATCCGCCGTTTGAATCGCTGGATGCCAGCAACCAGATCGTCGGCTTCGACATCGACCTGGCGAAAGCGCTGTGCAAGCAGATGCAGGCCGACTGCACCTTTACTAACCACGCGTTTGACAGCCTGATCCCGTCCCTGAAGTTTAAAAAATACGACGCGGTGATCTCCGGGATGGACATCACGCCAGAGCGCAGCAAGCAGGTGGCCTTCACCGACCCGTACTACGCCAACTCGGCGGTGGTGATCGCGAAGAAAGGGGCTTATAAATCCTTCGACGAGCTGAAGGGCAAACGCATCGGCATGGAAAACGGCACCACGCACCAGAAGTACCTGCAGGACAAACATCCTGAAGTGAAAACCGTGGCCTATGACAGCTACCAGAACGCGATTATCGACCTGAAAAATGGCCGTATCGACGGGGTATTCGGCGACACCGCCGTGGTGAACGAGTGGCTGAAAACCAACCCGCAGCTGGGAACGGCAACGGAAAAAGTGACCGATCCGCAGTATTTCGGCACCGGTCTGGGCATTGCGGTTCGTCCGGATAACAAGGCGCTGCTGGAAAAACTGAACGGCGCGCTGAAGGCGATCAAAGCTGACGGCACGTACCAGAAAATCAGCGAGCAGTGGTTCCCGCAGTAACCTCTTTTTGTCGGGTGGTCCGGCCTGCGGGGGTGGTCTGTAGGCCGGGTAAGCGCAGCGCCACCCGGCAATTTCTCACAGCGGCACGAAGAATCTGAACCGCGCCCCGCTCGCCGACTCCATCAGCCTAATCCCTCCGCCGTGCAGCTCCAGCATTCTTTTCACGATTAACAGCCCTAACCCGCCCCGGTTTTCCCGCGCCGCCTGCGGCTGTAGCGCCGAAGGACGCTGGAACAGATCGTCGCGCAGCGCCGCATCGACGCCCGTTCCGCTGTCAGCCACTTCAACCTGCAGCCGATCGTTCTCCTGCCACACCGCCAGCCGAATATCGCCCCCCGCTGGCGTATGGCGTATCGCGTTATCCAGCAGGTTGGTGACCACCCGTTCAATCATGGACACGTCGGCGTTCACCAGCGGCAGCGGCCCGGGGACATCAATATGCAGGTTCAGCTCACGCGTGCGGGCGGCCAGTTCAAACTTCTGCGCGACGTCAGATATCAGCTCCGCCATCGCAAAACGCTCGCGCTGGGGCCTGATGCCGCCGTGCTCAAGACGCGCCAGTTCGAACAGCTGCTGCGAGAGATGACGCACCTTTTGCCCCTGACGCAGCGCGGTGGCAAGATATTGCTGATGCTCCTTCGGCGTCAGCGTCGCGGATTTGAGCGAGAGAGTTTCGAGATAGCCCAGCAGGGAGGTCAGCGGCGTGCGCAGATCGTGTGAAATATTGGCGATAAACTCCCGGCGCTGGCGATCGCTGTCCGCCAGCCGATCCCACTGGGAGGTGATTTTGCGCGCCAGCTCGATAAAGCTGTTGCGCAGGATCGCCACTTCATCCCGGCCAGCAGCCTCCAGCGGCTGGGCCGCCAGCCGCCCGATCGCGCTGATGCTGTCCTGCTCAAGCCCGGCCACGTCCTTCGTCAGCTGTTTAACCGGACGCGTTACCCAGTACCAGAGCAGCAGCCCCGCCAGCAGGCCAAACAGCGCCACCAGCAGCATGGACCACAGCGCCGTACTCCAGAGCGCCTTATGCCAGGCCATCTCCGCCAGCGCGTTGGACTCCTCCCCCTGCAAAATAATGTACAGATACCCCTTCAGCTCGCCGTCCTGCCGCAGCGGCGTGGCGCTGAACACCTTCCTGTTCTGGCTGCGGGGATCGTCGCCAAATACCGGCATCACCGTCCCGCTCAGGAAGCTCTGTATCGGAGCGAGGTCAATTTTTTGCCGCTTGATGTGGCCCGGCGGCGCGGCGTCTGCCAGCACGTCGCCATCGGGCGAGACGACGTACAGCTCAACGCTCGGGTTAAAGGTCATTAGCCTATCGAACAGCGGCTTTAAGGCGCCCCGATCGACCCTGCCCTGCGCATCCAGAATCGGTTCCCGCTGGACGATCTGCTGGGCCAGCCCGCCGGAGAGCCGCTGCACCATCGCGTTACCGTACTGCATGCTGCTGTAGAGCTGCACCGCGCAGGCAACGGTAGCGCAGAGCAGCAATAACGCCGTAAACAGCAGCGTCAGGCGCTGGCTCAGGCTAAAGCGACGCATCATGGTTCAGCTCCGCAAATTTGTAGCCTTTGCCCCACACGGTGCGAACGATCTCCGGTTCGGCGGCATCTTTTTCAATTTTGATGCGCAGGCGATTGATGTGGGTGTTAACGGTGTGTTCGTAGCCTTCGTGCTGATAGCCCCACACCTGCTCCAGCAGGGCCAGCCGCGAAAAGACCTCTCCGGGATGGCGGGCAAAGAAATAGAGCAGTTCAAACTCGCGCGGAGTGAGGTCGACGAGCTGACCGTGCAGGCGCACGGCGCGCGCCAGCGGATCGATAGTCAGGCCATGCGCCTGAATAATGCCGTCCGTCTGCGCCTGCCCCATCGCCTGCTGGCGGCGGAACAGCGCCTTAATGCGGGCAATCAGCTCCTGCACCGAGAAGGGTTTTGCCAGGTAGTCATCCGCCCCGGTTTCCAGGCCGGTAATACGATCGGTTTCGCTGCTGCGGGCGCTAATGATGATTATCGGCAGGTAGCGGGTCATCTGGCGGATACGGCGACAAATCTCCAGACCGTCGACGTTAGGCAGCATCAGATCGAGGATCACCGCGTCCCACGGCTGTTTTTCCAGAAGCGGTAACGCCTTTCCCCCGTCCGGCTCGTGGGTAATGGCGTAGCCTTCGTCTTCTAAGTTGAGTCGCAGAAGCGCCGCGATATCGTGGTCATCTTCCACCAGCAGGATCTGCTTCATGGGTAAGCCTTCATTCAATTTTTATGACGTAAGCTTACCTGATTTCGCAGGGATGAAGAGTTCACATTTTGTTTAAGATTTCACGAGCAACGTCAGCACTTCGTAATGCGCGGTGTGCGGGAACATATCAAAGAGCTGAACGCGCTCAATGCGGTAACCCGGCAGGCTGGCGATATCTTTCGCCATGGTTTGTGCGTTACAGCTGGAGTAGACGATAACGTCCGGCGCCATCTGGCTCAGGTAGTCGCAGAGCGCCTGGCCAATGCCCCGGCGCGGCGGGTTGACCAGCACCAGTTCCGGCACGTTGCCCTGCCCGGTGGCGAACCGGGTGGAGTCGAGCGCCTGAAAGCGCAGGTTCGTTAACCCCAGCTCCGCGGCGGACTGCTTCGCGCAGGCAATCGCCTCGGCAGAAATTTCAATCCCGGTGAGCTGCATGTCCGGCGTGGCGCAGTGCAGGCCAAAGCCGCCGACGCCGCAGAACAGATCCCACATGTGATGAACATGCAGCGCGCGCACCCAGTCGCGCGCGGTGGCGTACAGCGCGCTGGCAACGGCCGGGTTAGTCTGGAAGAAGCTTTGCGGACGGATCCACAGCGGCACGTCGTTGAAACGCTCCGCCAGCGCATGCTTTTCGGTGAAGAATATCTCTTTCTCCCCTTCCATGATGGCCATATGCACCGGCTGAATATTGGCGCTGATGACCCTGAGCTGCGGCAGCTGCGCCTGCAGCCACGGCAGCGCCGCGCGCAGCTGCTCCAGTTTGGTTTCCGAACGCAGCACGAAGCGCAGCATCATGCCGCCGTCGATCTGGCTTTCGGTAAGCAGGAGGTATTTCAGCTCGCCGCGCCTGCGGGCGACGCTGTAGGGCGTTAACCCCGCGCGGGCGATAAACGGCTTAAGCGCGGCAAACACCGGCTCAAACGAGGCGGGATACAGCGGGCAGGCGGTGAGATCTTCCGGGGTGCCGTCACGGTGCAGCATGCCCAGCAGCGGCTTTTCGACGCTGCCGCTGACCACCATTTTGGCTTTATTACGAAAGCCCTGCTCCGGCCCGCTGACGGGTGCACACCACTCGCCCACCGCGTGGCCGGCAAGCAGCTGCTGGAGATCGGCCATTTTGGCGGTGAGTTGTTGAGAGACCGGCTGTTCTATCCACTGACAGGAGCGGCAGCGGCCGGCGTCATAGAGTGCGCACTGCATAGGAAAACCTTAAGGATCACGAGGGCTGCGATTATACACATTATTGCAGGCGGAAGAACCGCCGACTGGAGGCCGGGATAAAAAGCAGGCACAAGACCAGCATGTCCGGCAGCTTCTGCATGACCAGTGAATGGAAAATCTCGCGGCGGGAGCTGCCGGGAATGCTGAACAGTTCAGGATAACCATAGCCCAGCGAGGCGGCCCACAGATAGCTGGCGGCGGCGATCTGCGTCAGCAGATAGACCCATCGCGCCCAGTTGCGCCCTTTTACCAGCGAGAACGCGCAGTAGATTTCGATAAACACCAGCATCAGGCTGCTGAGAAACACCAGCGTCAGATTCCACGTCTGCGCGCTGCGGTGAATAAATTCCCCCATCCCGCGCGGGCCCAGCGTGTTCATTATCATCAGCACGTCCAGGCAGCGGATCATAATAATAGCGAGCGCCGCCACCTGCACCAGCGCAGGAACGTTCGGACGAGCGTGCGAATGACGTGTTTTTTGCAAGAATCCCAATGTTTTTACTTCCCTGAAAAACAGTGCCGCGTCATACGCGGCACATCACTGGAAATAATAATTCCTTCAGCCGCGTCTTGCACGCTGGATATCGCGCACGCGCTGCTTTTCCGCGCGCGCCATCAGATACCAGGCGATAAATCCGACAATTCCGACCACGCCGAGGATGATGGACGCCAGGGCGTTGATTTCCGGATTCACCCCCATGCGCACGCTGGAGAAGACCAGCATCGGCAGCGTCGTCGCGCCCGGGCCCGAGACAAAGCTGGCGATAACCAGGTCGTCGAGCGAGAGCGTGAACGCCAGCAGCCAGCCGGAGATCACCGCAGGCATAATCATCGGCAGCGTGATGATGAAGAAAACCTTCAGCGGCGTTGCGCCAAGATCCATCGCCGCCTCTTCAATGGAGCGATCCAGCTCGCGCAGGCGCGAAGAGATTACCACCGCCACGTACGCCGTACAGAAGGTAACGTGCGCCAGCCAGATGGTTAGCATACCGCGATCCGCCGGCCAGCCGATGGCGTGCGCCAGCGCCACAAACAGCAGCAGCAGCGACAGGCCGGTGATCACGTCCGGCATCACCAGCGGCGCGGTGATCATAAACGCAAAGCCGTTGGCCCCGCGGAAGCGGCCAAAGCGCACCATCACCAGCGCGGCAATCGTGCCCAGCACGCAGGCCATCGTCGCCGCCAGCGCCGCAATGGTCAGGCTTAGTCCGACCGCGCTCATCATCGCATCGTCATGGAACAGCGCGCTGTACCAGCGCGTGGACCAGCCCGCCCAGACGGTGACCAGCTTCGAGCTGTTGAACGAGTAGATCACCAGCATCAGCATCGGCGCGTACAGGAAGGTAAAGCCAATCACCAGGATCAGGATTCGCCACGGAGAGCGTACTACCGGCAGGTTGTTCATCCGTGGTCTCCCATCTGCTTCTGCTGGTGTTTATGGAACCACATGATCGGCACGATCAGCAGCAGGAGCATGACGATCGCCACCGCCGAGGCCACCGGCCAGTCGCGGTTATTAAAGAACTCCTGCCACAGCACGCGGCCAATCATAATGCTGTCCGGCCCGCCGAGCAGTTCGGGGATCACAAACTCCCCCACCGCCGGGATAAAGACCAGCATCGACCCGGCAATGATCCCGCCCCTGGTCAGCGGCACGATGACGCTGAAGAAGGTCTTCAGCGGACGCGCGCCAAGATCGAGCGAGGCTTCCACCAGCGAGTAGTCAATACGCGTCAGGGCCGTGTAAATCGGCAGCACCATAAACGGCAGGTAGGCATAAACAATCCCGATATACACCGCGAGATTGGTGTGCAGGATCGTCAGCGGCTGGTCGATAACGCCAAGCCACAGCAGGACGTTATTCAGTATGCCGTTATTTTTCAGGATCCCCATCCAGGCGTACACGCGGATGAGGAACGAGGTCCACGACGGGAGGATCACCAGCAGCAGTAGAATGTTTCGCGTCGACGGCTTGCTGTGCGCCACCGCCCACGCCAGCGGGTAGCCCATCAGCAGACAGCAGATCGTGGAGACCGCCGCCACCTGTAACGACTGCAAGTAGGCTTCAAAATAGAGCGGATCCTCGGTCAGCTGCAGGAAATTACCGAGGTTTAAGGTCAGCGTAAACTGTCCGTCCGCCCACTCCCACAGATCGGTGTACGGCGGGATCGCCCGCGCCATCTCCGCCAGGCTGATCTTAAAGACGATCAGGAACGGCAGCAGAAACAGCAGGATCAGCCAGATATACGGCATGGCGATGACCAGCTTACGGCCATGTGCCATCTGCATGCGCGCCAGCCAGTGCGCGAAACCGCCCGGCTGTTTGACGCGGGCTGGAGGTTCAAGTGTACTCATGACCGCTCCTTATACCGTCAGGACTACGCAGCTGTCCGCATCCCAGCACAGGCTCACCTCGTCGCCCCAGGTCGGCTGTCCCTTGCGATACCGGTGTTCGTTCTGTAGCTGGGCGCTGAGCATCTGCCCGCTTTTCAGGCGCACGTGGTAGATAGAAAGGTCGCCCAGGTAGGCAATGTGCACCACTTCGCCCACGGCAAAGTTGTAGCCATCGGCGGGCGGCTCATCGCAGAGCATGATTTTTTCCGGGCGCAGGGCAACGTAGACCGGCACGTTGTCCATCACGGCGTTATCCGGATCCACCTTAAGCGGGTGCACCAGCCCCGGCGATTCGATCACCAGACCGTCCTCCTCACGCGCTTTCAGCAGCCCTTCGAAGACGTTCACCGAGCCGATAAACTCCGCGCTGTAGCGGGTGGTCGGGTGCTCGTAGATCTCCTCCGGCTCGCCAATCTGCACGAACTTACCGCGATTCATGATCGCAATGCGCCCGGCCATAGTCATCGCCTCTTCCTGGTCGTGGGTCACCATCACGCAGGTCGCCCCCACGCGCTCGAGAATATCCACCACCTCAAGCTGCATGCGGTCGCGCAGCTTTTTATCCAGCGCACCCATCGGTTCGTCGAGCAGTAAGAGCTTCGGACGCTTGGCAAGGCTTCTCGCCAGCGCCACGCGCTGACGCTGGCCGCCGGAAAGCTGGTGCGGCTTACGCTTCGCGAACTCCTGCATGTGCACCAGGCTCAGCATCTCCGCCACGCGCGCGGTGATTTCGGCTTTCGGCAGTTTGTCCTGCTTCAGGCCGAAGGCGATGTTCTGCTCAACGGTCATGTGCGGAAACAGCGCGTAGGACTGGAACATCATGTTAATGGGCCGCTGGTACGGCGGCACGCTGGAGAGATCGACACCGTCGAGCACAATCTGCCCGGCGGTCGGCTGTTCAAACCCGGCGAGCATGCGCAGCAGGGTCGATTTACCGCAGCCGGACGCGCCGAGGAGAGCAAAAATCTCACCCTTGTAGATCGTCAGGCTGACGTCGTCCACGGCATGCTGGCCGTCGAAGGATTTGGTGAGGTTACGAATTTCAAGAAGCGGGGTCAGCGCTTTACGGACTTTCGCCTGCGGGCGGGGGATCGCGTCATTCACGGGGTGCTCTCCGGCAGAAAACAAATCATGGTGCAGGCGCACCATAACGGTGCGCCCGTTGCCGGGAGCGCTACGCGTGCCCGGCCTACAGCTCACGGGTAATTACTTACCGCTTTTCACCTTCGTCCACGCGCGGGTACGCACGCGGTCAATTTTAGGTTCCTGCACCTTCAGGGTGAACAGCTTGGCAAACACGTCGGCCGGCGGATAAATCGCCGGGTTATTACGGATCTCCTCGCTGACCATCGGCACGGAGGCCTTGTTACCGTTGGCGTAGTAGACGTGATCGCTGATGTGGGCAATCACTTCCGGACGCATCAGGTAGTTGAGGAACTGATACGCTTCTTCTTTGTTTTTCGCGTCAGCCGGCATGGCGAAGACGTCGAAGAAGGCCAGCGCCCCCTCTTTCGGTATGAAGTAGGAGACATTGACGCCGTTTTTCGCCTCTTTCGCGCGGTTCGCCGCCTGCCAGACGTCGCCTGCCCAGCCGATCGCCACGCAGATGTCGCCGTTTGCCAGGTCGTTAATGTACTGAGAGGAGTGGAAGTAGCGAATATTCGGACGCAGCTTCAGCAGCAGATCGGTTGCCGGGCCGGTGTAGTCGTCGGCCTTGCTGCTGTTCGGATCTTTGCCGAGATAGTTAAGCACGGTGGCAAAAATTTCTTCCGGGGCATCGAGGAAAGAGACGCCGCAGCTTTTCAGCTTTTCAAGGTTTTCCGGCTTCAGCACCACGTCCCAGCTGTCCAGCTTGACGTCCGGGCCCAGCGCGGCTTTGACTTTATCCACGTTGTAGCCAATACCGGTGGTCGCCCACAGATAAGGCATCGCGTATTTGTTCTCCGGATCGTGTTTGGCAATCAGCTTCAGCACCTCCGGGTCGAGGTTTTTCCAGTTCGGTAATTTGCTCTTGTCCAGCGGCTGGAAGACGCCGGCGGTCAGCTGACGCTCCAGGAAGCTGGCGGAGGGCACCACCAGGTCAAAGCCGGTGCTGCCCGCCATCAGTTTGCCTTCCAGCACCTCGTTGGAGTCGAAGACGTCGTAAACCACCTTAATGCCGGTCTCTTTTTCAAAACTGGCGACGGTGTCCGGCGCAATATAGTCAGACCAGTTATAGACGTGCAGCGTTTTTTGTTCCGCAGCGAGCGTGCCGGCAGAGACGGCCATCAGAGCACCCGCAACCAGACCCGATAACCATTTTTTATTCAAGGCGATCATATTGTTATTCCTTCTGAAAGCTCGTTAACAAACGAACCAAAACTGTGCAGCCTGAAGATATGCAATAATCATGCATAGTTTGTCGCTCTGCCTGAAATAAAAATAACCCCCTTTATCCGGCAGGTCCGCTCGCTTTTTTAAGCATCGCAAGAATAACTGTAGCCCGTGTCTCCGGCTATAGCCCAGACGAAAAAACGCCTTTTATCAATTTTTTATGCAGATTATGTCTACGTGATAAGCCGAAATGGCCTGAGGGGAGGTGAAAGATTCTTTAAAGAAAGGTTAAAAGCAGCAGAAAAAATGGCGTTATGCAGCCGCTCTGGCAGCGACTGCGCAAAAGTCAGACAGCCTTAGTGGAGAAAATTGGGCGCTGCATCGTTATTCTCAGCATCATCTTCCGCGCTGTACAGCAGGTGATGCGCGTTGGCTTCCATCATCACCATGGAAATTTGCTCTTCGCTCAGGCGCATAAACCAGGCGAACTGCTTAAAGGAGAGCCCGGCACCGGAGAATAAAGACTGGCAAACTACCAGCTTCGGCAGATTATCATCCTGTATGTCGAGAAACGCTTTCACGGTCAAAGAACTGGCGTTAATCGCTGACAGATCGGACGCCAGCGCCAGCAGCGCGGAAGGCTTCACCTCGGCCAGCGCCGAGAAAAGAATCACGTCGTTAATCAGATCGATTTTGGCATCGAAAATACCGTCGAAATTTTGCATGTGAGGCAGATGCAGCGCCTGGCAGGAGTCGCATTCGAAAAAAGTAATACCGGCATCATCGAGCCATTGACGTAACGTATCCAGTGTAGGTACGACCTGTAAATCCATCGCTGTGCAGCCTCTTAAATAAAAACGGTGTTCAGATTACGCAAAAAGCGCGCGCCGATCCATTCAACCGCCCGTTTTCAGGCAGAATCCCGGCGTAGCATGGCGTTCAATCCATGCAATCATTTTACCTGCAATATCGACGCCTGTGGTTTTTTCCACCCCTTCCAGCCCCGGAGAGGCGTTCACTTCCATCACCAGCGGGCCGCGCTCGGCGCGCAGCAGATCGACACCCGCCACGTCCAGCCCCAGCGTCTGAGCGGCTTTCACCGCAATCTCGCGCTCGCGCTCGCTGATGACGGCAACCCGGGCGATGCCGCCACGGTGCAGGTTGGAGCGGAAGTCGCCCTCTTTAGCCTGCCGCTCAATGGCGGCCACCACCTCATCGCCGACCACAAAGCAGCGAATGTCGCGCCCTCTGGCCTCTTTAATATACTCTTGCACCAGGATATGAGCATTCAGGCCACGAAAGGCGTCGATCACGCTTTCGGCCGCCTGGCGCGTCTCCGCCAGCACCACCCCAATACCCTGCGTGCCTTCAACCAGCTTAATCACCAGCGGCGCTCCGCCCACCATGTCGATCAGATCGCTGGTGTCGTCCGGCGAATGGGCTATGCCGGTAACGGGCAGATCGATTCCCTGACGCGCGAGCAGCTGTAGCGATCGCAGCTTATCGCGGGCGCGGGAAATCGCCACGGACTCGTTGAGCGGATAGCTGCCCAGCATTTCAAACTGACGCAGCGCGGCCGTGCCGTAATAGGTGATCTGGGAGCCAATGCGGGGGATCACCGCATCAAAATGCGGGAGCTTGCGGCCTTTGTAATGAATCGACGACGCCGCAGGGTCGATGTTCATATAGCAGGACATCGGATCGAGGATCTCAACCTGATGCCCGCGTTTCGCCGCCGCTTCTCGCAGGCGCTTGCATGAATAGAGCGTTCCATCCCGGGACAATATGGCAATTTTCACCCTGCACCTCTCTGAAGACATGGGAAAGCCTGCCTATCATACACGAGGCGCAGGAGGAATGGACTATCGCGTCGCCCAGCCCTGCTTGTGCAGATACTCGAGAATGAACGGGCGGCTTTCCTTAACGATGGTGCGGCGGATATGGTCACTCCAGGTGTCGCGGCGGTTGTTGCTGTCGCGCGTTAAATAGTAGTTCGCCAGCTCTTCGTCATACTGGTCCAGCACGTTCGGATCGACCGGCTGGTAATGATTCTCGTGCACCAGCATCGCCGCAGGAATGCGCGGCTTGAGATCCGGGTTATCCGCCGGCCAGCCAAGGCACAGGCCAAACAGCGGCAGCACGTGCTTCGGAAGCTTCAGCAGTTCCGTCACGCTTTCGATATTGTTGCGCAGCCCGCCGATATACACCCCGCCAAGCCCCAGCGACTCAGCCGCCGTGAAGGCGTTTTGCGCCATCAGCGCGGTATCCACCACGCCCAGCAGCAGCTGTTCCGCCAGCCCCAGCTCCGCCTCCGGGCAGATTTGCAGGTGGCGGTTAAAATCGGCGCAGAATACCCAGAACTCGGCCGCCTGAGCGACGTGCTTTTGCCCGCCCGTCAGGGTCACCAGCTGTTCACGCATTGCCGGATCGGTGATGCGGATAATGGAGCTGCACTGCAAAAAGCTGGAGCTGGAGGTGCCTCTTGCGCTGTCGATGATCGCTTCCCGCTGTGCCTGGGTAATGGGCTCATCGGTGAAATGGCGAATGGAACGGTGGGAACGAAGCAGGTCAATGGTTGGCGTCATCTTGTCTCTCTTTGTGTTGCGTAAAACGTATGGCAGCCAGTATAGGCAATGATCTGCGCGATGTAATTGGCGAAACATAGCCTGACTGTATCAAAGTGACAGGTGAAACCTTCTTTCCATGACGGCAGGTTATCGTGCACTATAGGCGCTATTCGCCGTCAGGCTTGTTTTTTGAGGAGAGAGAAATGTTTGCAGTAATTTTTGGTCGTCCCGGATGCCCTTACTGTGTGCGCGCTAAAGAGCTGGCTGAGAAACTGACTGAAGAGCGTGATGATTTCAACTTCCGTTACGTTGACATCCACGCGGAAGGCATCAGCAAAGCCGATCTGGAAAAAACCGTTGGCAAGCCGGTTGAAACCGTGCCGCAGATCTTCCTCGATCAGAAACACATCGGCGGCTGCACAGATTTTGAAGCCTACGCCAAAGAGCATCTGGGCCTGTTTGCCGCTCAGTAATGCGAAGACGCCCTCTCCCCGAGGGCGTTTTTATTTACGTGGCTTGCGCTGTTGCAGCAGGCTACGCGTAAATAAGAAGCACAGCGCCCCCAGCGCGCACCAGAAAACGCCGCTCATTAACCACGCCACTTCCTGCCAGACGCTTCTCGACGAGAGAAACAGCACGCGCATCAGGAGCAGACAGAGGGGGGCCGCAAGCATCGCCCCGATAAGCGGCATGATCACCTCACCTTTTCGCGAGAGAAAACTGGCCACGACCCCCGGCAGGATGAAAAACAGCAGGCCCAGCTCCGGATGACCAGAAGCTCTGAAGGCTCCCTTCACATTAAAAGCTAACGACATGCAAACGACCGTAAACAGCAAAAAACAGCTGATTGCGCCCGCCCAGTTTCGCTTAATGTTCAAATTATCCTCCTGACTTCCTCTCTATCAAATACACACTCGTCCAGCGGACGCCCAGTCAGATAAAGCAAAGTGGCAATCCTTGCCAAAGGCCGCATGCAGTGATGCGATAATAGGTAGCTGTCGAAAGCTAATACGATTAAACTAACCGCTTGCTATTGGTTTAGGGAAATTATCAGGGAGCGAGACGCGGTTAGCGTTTGTCCCTGACCGTAAAAACAGTAGCCCAAATAGTCCTTTCATTCAACAACTTACTGGTAAACAAGAAGTTAGCCTCCGTGAATATAAACGTCGCAGACTTGTTAAATGGGAATTACATCCTGTTATTATTTGTGGTACTGGCGCTGGGCCTTTGTCTGGGTAAATTACGCCTGGGTTCAGTTCAACTTGGTAATTCCATTGGCGTTTTAGTCGTCTCCTTATTATTAGGTCAGCAGCATTTCAGCATTAACACGGACGCGCTTAACTTAGGTTTCATGCTGTTTATTTTTTGCGTAGGCGTGGAAGCCGGTCCGAACTTTTTTTCAATTTTCTTCCGTGACGGCAAAAATTACCTGATGCTGGCGCTGGTGATGGTCGGCAGCGCACTGCTGATTGCGTTAGGGCTGGGCAAGCTGTTTGGCTGGGACATTGGCTTAACGGCGGGTATGCTGGCGGGCTCGATGACCTCCACGCCGGTGCTGGTCGGCGCCGGCGATACGCTTCGCCATTCGGGGATGGCTGGGTCGCAGCTTTCCACCGCGCTGGACAACCTGAGCCTGGGCTATGCCCTGACCTATCTGATTGGTCTGGTGAGCCTGATTGTTGGCGCGCGCTATTTGCCGAAACTTCAGCATCAGGATCTGCAGACCAGCGCCCAGACCATCGCCCGCGAGCGCGGCCTGGACACGGACTCCAAACGTAAGGTCTACCTGCCGGTTATCCGCGCGTACCGCGTCGGGCCGGAGCTGGTTGCCTGGACCGACGGGAAAAACCTGCGCGAGCTGGGGATTTACCGTCAGACCGGCTGCTATATCGAACGTATCCGTCGTAACGGCATCCTGGCGAACCCGGACGGTGATGCGGTGCTCCAGATGGGCGATGATATTGCCCTCGTCGGCTACCCGGACGCTCACGCGCGTCTCGATCCCAGCTTCCGCAACGGGAAAGAGGTGTTCGACCGCGACCTGCTGGACATGCGTATCGTTACCGAAGAGATTGTGGTGAAGAACCACAACGCCGTGGGCCGCCGACTGGCGCAGCTGAAGCTGACCGACCACGGCTGTTTCCTCAACCGCGTGATTCGCAGCCAGATTGAAATGCCTATCGACGACAACGTGGTTCTCAACAAAGGCGACGTGTTGCAGGTCAGCGGCGATGCCCGGCGCGTCAAAACCGTTGCCGACCGTATCGGCTTTATCTCGATTCACAGCCAGGTGACGGACCTGTTAGCCTTCTGCGCGTTCTTCATTGTTGGCCTGATGATTGGGATGATCACCTTCCAGTTCAGCAACTTTAGCTTCGGCATCGGTAACGCTGCCGGCCTGCTGTTCGCCGGGATCATGCTAGGCTTCCTGCGAGCGAACCATCCTACATTCGGCTATATCCCGCAGGGCGCGCTGAACATGGTGAAGGAGTTCGGCCTGATGGTCTTTATGGCGGGAGTAGGCTTAAGCGCCGGTAGCGGCATTGGCAACGGCCTGGGCGCCGTTGGCTGGCAAATGTTGGTTTCCGGACTTATCGTCAGCCTGGTACCGGTGGTGATCTGCTTCCTGTTCGGTGCCTACGTGCTGCGCATGAACCGCGCCCTGCTCTTCGGGGCGATGATGGGCGCGCGCACCTGCGCCCCGGCGATGGAAATCATCA
Source organism: Enterobacter sp. I4 (assembly GCF_022669095.1). NCBI lineage: Bacteria > Pseudomonadati > Pseudomonadota > Gammaproteobacteria > Enterobacterales > Enterobacteriaceae > Enterobacter > Enterobacter sp. I4. The sequence continues at coordinate 355,800 of NZ_JALBUO010000003.1, forward strand.
GCGACACCGCGCGCAGCAACATCCCGGCGCTGGGATATGCGGGAACCTACGCGATCGCAAACGTGCTGCTGACGCTGGCGGGTACGCTGATCGTCATTATCTGGCCGGGACTCGGATAACTCTTAAGTTTGCGCGGAGTGGAAAAAATTTTCGTTACGCGCAGAACTTTTTACGCAGGGTGCAGTCATAACTAGTGCCACTGCTTTTCTTTGATGTCCCCAATTTGTGGAGCCCATCAACCCCGCCGTTTTGGTTCAAGGTTGATGGGTTTTTTGTTGCCTGAAATTCACGCCCAACAAAATCAAACACTTACAATGATACTCTTTCTTGCGTGGCGGGCGCTAAAACTCGTCGCAAAAACCTGAATTTTAATCCCTCTGATTTTTCGTTCTTCTCTCTTTCAAAAAACATCGATTCTTTGCTGCAAATAAATAAAATCAAAAAAAGCCAGCAAGGAGAGCCGAATGTTCAAATTTTATCCTGAGAAAACCTACAGCAGAACGGAAGTCATGAGTGCGCCATCTCCGGTTCCAGCCGTGAACGGTATTTATTTTTGGTGGTTCAAAGAAGTTCCTCCGGGCGTTCCTGCAGAAGGCTGCATAACATTTGACGATTACACTCTGCTGTATGTCGGCATCTCACCAGACAAGCGTGGGAAGCCCAACAGTCGCTCGAATTTAAGGAAACGTATCAAAATGCATTACAGCGGAAATGCTGCTGGCTCAACTCTTAGACGTACGCTTGGAGTGCTATTGAGCCGTGAAAGCAGCTTTCCCCTGCGCCGGGTCGGATCTGGCTCCAGAATGACATTTACTCATCCAGGCGAGCAGTGGCTTGATGCCTGGATGGAAAAGAATGCCAAAGTTCACTGGATACCTGTCGAAGCGCCATGGGAACTTGAGGATACCCTGATCGCATCGATTCCCCTCCCCTTGAACATTCAGGGTAATGCTCATGATTTTAGAATGACGCTTTCGCGAATGCGTAGTCAGGCTGCAGCAGAGGCAAGGTTGATGGAGATTGCTGATGAAAGGGGTTTGAGGAGACGATTAATGGTCCAAACATTACAAATGCACCATTAAACCTGGATTGGTCAGTCATTTATTCCTTTCGGATAAGGTGCATGCATATAGTTAGTTGTCTTTACATCCAATAAAGTTGCATTGAAATAAAATTTCTGGCATCAATACACTATTGTCTTATCAAAGATACAAAGTCATTTATGAGAAAAAACATGAAATTCACCTTTGGTTTACCCTGGCATATTCCCGCCGCTATATTCCTTGTTTTATTCTTGGTTACTCTACTCCAGGTTTTAATCGATATTGAGGGTTATAAAAGCCTTCTTAACTTTCTTTGTGCTATTTTCGCGCTATCAACTATATTGGGTTCAAAGCTTATCCTCTTGGGTAGATTTGATTATTGGAAAAATATTTTAAATGCGTTGTGGAACACAGAGGCTACTTTTGTTTTCTTTTTTGGCGTGTATAAAATTTTCGAATTCTCATCCAAGGGAAAAAGCGCCTCCGAAATCATCGGGTACTGGGCTATCGATCATCCTATACAATTCATTATTAGTGTTTGCTTATTAAGCACAATAATCATAATGAGAATGTCTTTCTCTATAGCGGAAGTCTTTAAAAAAGAAATCATTGAATACTCTAAAAGCAAAGATAACATTGAATCATTATAACAAAGAATATAGACCCTCAAAATTTTTGAAACTGCTACTCATGTAAAATAATTATAGCAAACTCAAATGCATCCCTATATTTAATCAAAAAGTTATATGCATCTACATACTAATTAAGTTGATACCTCTCTACGCCATCCCACTTCGTATAAAGGTTCTCATTTATTTACATGACGGGCTTGAAACACGTCGTGGGTGCTCCATTACGATCCTTTTTAGATCATGCAAATCTATGCACCATTCGGCACTTATAAATAACACGAATTCCGTCATGCCCCCGCAAAACCAAAGTCACTCAAGCCTGCGTTTGATTGCCTCGACATTAATTGAATTAAACTGATCCTTATCAACCACTTAGTGATGTGGTTAAATCATAATCCTACTCTGAAATGTCACTGATGAAGGAAAAGCATGGACACAACTGATCCTGGAAAGCTGATCTGGCATGTCGCCTGCGATGAGTCAGGCATTGATGGTCAGCGATTTTACGGATTTGGCAGCCTATGGATGAAGTACCAAAGGCGTGGGGATTTCGTGCGTATCGTTCGTGATCTTAGGGTAAAGCATAACTGTAGCGATGAAATAAAGTGGCAGAAAGCTCATTCAAAACGAAATGCGGCTTTTTATCATGACCTCCTTGAAATGTTCTTCAAACACCAATGGCTGGCGTTCCACTGCATCATTGTTGAAAAATCAAAAGTAGAGAAATCCTTCCATGGTGGCGATTATGATCTGGCTATGCGTAAACATTTTGGCAAGCTGCTTGAAACTAAAATAGGTAACGTTATCAAGGCTCATCCAAACAGGGAATGTGAGTTCCGTGTGGAAGTAGATCCACTCCCATCACGATATAAAAAAGCTGATGAGGCGTTTGAAGTTATCACTAATCACATGCTAGCAAGAAAATTTGGACGTAAGGACATTATCAAGAGCGTCGTTACGAAGGATTCAAAATCCTCTGAACATATCCAAATTGCAGATTTTCTTTTAGGCGCAGTGATGTGCGCGTATCAAGGAAAAGCAACTTCGGAAGCCAAGCTGGCAGTTACAAACAAAGTTGCTTCTTATTTGGGCTGGGATTCACTTATGTATGATACATGGCCAAAAGAGCGCAAATTCAATATTTGGCTTTTTTTTGACAAGTCGAAAGGACCGAGAGATATTCTTACCAGAGATGTAAATTTGAAGTATGAATTACCTAAACCTAAAAAATAGAGCCGACCTCACAGCCGGCACGGTTGGAGTCCCAGTCACTCGACGAAGTTACCAACTAGGCGGTATCGACTTTCGGGGGGCCGCCTCTAATTCCCCAAAACCCAAAATTCAGTTCACTGATAGTAGCGTTTTGAAGTTTTAAACTCAACAAAATGCATAAAATTCATGTTGTAAGGTATATTACACTTAATTATCGCTTTCAAGTGAGAAATCACAAATATGTACTTCAGTGTTATCTTAAAGAGTAATCGCAGCGCCCTTGTCATCAACGCCATAGTCAGAGCTAGCGACAATCTGTATGTGTAAGTTCTATCTGTCAGCTGAGCAATTGGCTTAATGAATATATCGTTCACAACTCGCTCTCAACTACACGGTTATACATACAGCAAAAAATATACTTTTTAACGCTAAAAAAATCTTAAAATTACCTAATGCATTGATTTATAAGAATAAAAGTCATAACATTCTAGCATAACTGAAGCCATTAATTTTTCTCCTTCAGACGCTGGTTCATGTAAAGGTGCGCAACCCAACCCCCAGACGGCGAGACTGTCAACTCGCAGCATCATATCAACTTCCGCTTTTCTTCAGCAATCAAAATACATATGATTAAACGCATATAAACATTACGCCTGTAGGAACTACCATGCTCTACCCGCTCCAACTCTTCAAAACCCTCTCCGACGAAACGCGGCTCTCCATCGTCATGCTTCTGCGTGAAGCGGGGGAGCTGTGCGTCTGCGATCTCTGCTCCGCCACCGGCGAGCCGCAGCCGAAAGTCTCCCGCCATATGGCGTTACTCCGGGAGTCCGGGCTGGTCATCGATCGCCGGGAGGGAAAATGGGTCCATTACCGGTTATCTCCGAACATGCCCGCGTGGGCAGCGTCCGTTATCGATAACAGCTGGAACTGCCTGCGGGAAGAGACCCGCCTGAAGCTGAAAAGCAACCTTCCGGGTGCGTGCTAAGAAAAATACATTCACAAAAGCAGATATAACGGAGTAGACGATGTTTCTGGCAGGGGCGATTTTTTTATTCACACTGGTGCTGGTCATCTGGCAACCCAGAGGGCTCAGCATCGGCTGGAGCGCGACCATTGGCGCCGCGCTGGCGCTGGCGAGCGGCGTTATCCACGTTAACGATATACCGGTGGTCTGGAATATTGTCTGGAACGCCACGGCCACGTTTATCGCGGTGATCGTTATCAGCCTGCTGCTGGATGAGTCCGGCTTTTTCGAGTGGGCGGCGCTGCACGTTGCCCGCTGGGGAAACGGTCGGGGGCGGCTGCTGTTTACCTGGATCGTGCTGCTGGGGGCGGCCGTTGCGGCGCTGTTCGCCAATGACGGTGCGGCGCTGATCCTGACGCCTATCGTTATCGCCATGCTGCTGGCGCTCGGGTTTAGCAAGCAGGCGACGCTGGCGTTTGTGATGGCGGCAGGCTTTATCGCCGATACCGCCAGCCTGCCGCTGATTGTATCCAACCTGGTCAACATTGTGTCGGCAGACTTCTTTACGCTGGGGTTCAGCGAATACGCCTCGGTGATGATCCCGGTTGATATCGCCGCGATTGCCGCAACGCTGGTCATGCTGCACCTGTTCTTTCGCAAGGACATTCCTCCGACGTACGATCTGTCGAAACTCCGGGAGCCGGCGCGGGCCATTAACGATCTGCCAACCTTCAGAACGGGCTGGATCGTCCTTGTATTACTCCTGATCGGCTTCTTTGTGCTTGAGCCTCTCGGCATTCCCGTCAGCGCCATCGCGAGTGCGGGCGCGCTGATTTTGTTTGCCGTCGCAAAACGCGGGCACGCGATTGATACCGGTAAGGTGCTGCGCGGCGCGCCGTGGCAGATCGTTATCTTCTCGCTGGGGATGTACCTGGTGGTGTATGGCCTGCGCAACGCCGGGCTGACGGAGTCTCTCTCCGGCGTTCTGGATCGCTTAGCCGGTTACGGGCTCTGGGCCACCACGCTGGGAACCGGATTTATCACCGCCTTCCTGTCGTCCATAATGAACAATATGCCAACGGTGCTGATTGGCGCCCTCTCCATTGAAGGCAGCTCGGCAACGGGATTGATTAAAGAGGCGATGATTTACGCTAACGTGATTGGCTGCGATCTGGGACCGAAAATCACGCCGGTCGGCAGCCTTGCCACTTTGCTCTGGCTCCATGTGCTGACGCAAAAGAACATGACGATCGGCTGGGGCTACTATTTTCGGACGGGCATTATAATGACGCTGCCGGTCCTGTTTGTAACGCTCGCCGCGCTGGCGTTACGTCTCTCCGTCACACTGTAGTGAGTACCTGATATGAGCAACATTACCATCTACCACAACCCGGCCTGCGGCACGTCGCGCAATACGCTGGAGATGATCCGCAACAGCGGCACCGAACCCGAAATTATTTTGTATCTCGAGACTCCGCCCTCTCGCGACGAGCTGGTGACGCTGCTTGCCGACATGGGTATTGCCCCCCGTGACCTGCTGCGAAAAAACGTCGAGCCTTATGACCAGCTGGGCCTGGCGGAAGACAGGTTTAACGACAGCCAGCTCGTTGACTACATGCTGCAATATCCGATCCTGATCAATCGCCCGATCGTCGTTACCCCGCTGGGAACGAGGCTGTGTCGCCCCTCGGAGCGCGTGCTGGATATTCTGCCCGACGCCCAAAAAGGGGCGTTTACCAAAGAGGATGGCGAAGCGGTCGTGGACGCTTCTGGTCAAAAAATTAAGGGCCGCTAACGTCGCGGCGCCCTGCCGTTAAGCGCTGGGCGCCTGCTCCCGCGCAATACGGCCCACCATCACCCGGATTTCCTCCCGGGTTAAGGGCGCGCGGTCGGTTACAAAATGCAGGGTCATCCCTTCGATAAACGCGTCCAGCGCGCGGGCGGTGGCCGGATCAAACCACTGCTCAAGCGTGGTCTGACTCATCTTCATCCAGTCCTGCATGACCGTGCGCAGCGCGTTGCTGCGGTGCATAAAGGCATATAGCTGGTACATCAGCGCCATATTGTGCGGGGTGGTCACCGCTGAGCTGTGGATCAGCGTGGTTATCGCCTCGCACGCCCTCTCCCGCCCGGTAACGCCTGCAAAGAAATCCCGGTACTGCTGCGACATCTGCTGCGTAAACCAGGTGAACGCCTCTTCCAGCAGCGGCTCCATACCGTCGAAATAGTAGGTCATCGATCCCAGCGGCACGCCTGCGCAGGTTGCAATCTTGCGGTGCGTGACGGCGTGAATACCGTGCTCGGCGATGGTGTCCAGCGTCGCCTGGAGGATCTTCTCCCGACGGTTGGGGTCGTTCGGTGGTCTGCTCATAAAATCCTCATCCGGTTTGTGTACAAATGTACACAAAGTTGCTAGTGTTGTCGCTATCGTTGTACTTCTGGTGCTGACCCCAATGACGCTGACTTCTCCTCGCAAAGCCCTGCAACTTCGCATGTGGGCGCTGTTTATGTTCTTCTTTATCCCCGGGCTGCTGATGGCCTCCTGGGCGACGCGCACGCCCGCAATCCGCGATACGCTCTCCGTCTCCACGGCGGAAATGGGGATTGTACTGTTTGGCCTGTCGATTGGCTCGATGAGCGGCATCCTGTGTTCGGCCTGGCTGGTGAAGCGCTTTGGCACCCGCACGGTGATCCGCACCACCATGTGCTTCGCCGTGGTCGGTATGCTCGCGCTGAGCGTGGCGCTGTGGTTTGCCTCCCCCCTGATGTTCGCCCTCGGACTGATGGTGTTCGGCGGCAGCTTTGGAGCGGCAGAAGTGGCCATTAACGTTGAAGGAGCCGCCGTCGAGCAGGAGATGAACAAAACGGTGCTGCCGATGATGCATGGCTTTTACAGCCTCGGCACGCTGGCGGGCGCGGGCGTGGGGATGGCGCTGACGGCGCTGGGCATTGCCGCCAATGTGCACATATTACTGGCGGCGCTGGTCTGCATTATCCCCATTCTCACCGGCATCCGGGCTATTCCCGCCGGTACGGGACAAAACGCCTCGGATGAACAAAAGTCTGCGGCAAAAGGGTTGCCCTTCTACCGCGATCTCCAGCTGATGCTGATTGGCGTGGTGGTGCTGGCGATGGCGTTTGCGGAAGGCTCCGCCAACGACTGGCTTCCGCTGCTGATGGTGGACGGGCACGGCTTTAGCCCCACCTCCGGCTCGCTGATATATGCCGGCTTTACGCTCGGTATGACCGTCGGACGCTTTACCGGCGGCTGGTTTATCGACCGCTACAGCCGCGTCGCGGTGGTGCGCGCCAGCGCCCTGCTGGGCGGGCTGGGCATCGCGATGATTATCTTTGTGGACGTAGACTGGATTGCCGGCGTGTCCGTGATCCTGTGGGGGCTGGGCGCCTCTCTCGGCTTCCCGCTGACCATTTCTGCCGCCAGCGATACCGGCCCGGATGCGCCAACCCGCGTAAGCGTCGTGGCGACCACCGGCTACCTTGCTTTCCTGGTGGGGCCGCCGCTGCTTGGGTTCCTCGGCGAGCACTACGGGTTGCGCAGCGCCATGCTGGTGGTATTAGGGTTAGTGATTATTGCCGCACTGGTGGCGCGCGCGGTGGCAAAACCGGACGCTGAACAAACGACAATGGAGAAGGGATATGAGCGTTAAGCTGATTGCAGTCGACATGGATGGCTCCTTCCTGAGCGATGCGAAAACCTACAATCGGGCGCGTTTTCTGGCGCAGTACGCGCGCATGAAGGCGCAAGGCATTCGTTTTGTGGTGGCCAGCGGAAACCAGTACTACCAGCTGATCTCGTTTTTCCCGGAGATCGCCCACGAGATCGCCTTTGTCGCCGAAAACGGCGGCTGGGTCGTTGATGCCGGTGAAGATGTGTTTAACGGCGAGCTGTCGAAAGAGCACTTTCTGACCGTCGCCACCCTGTTAAACGACGTCCCCGGCATTGAGATTATCGCCTGCGGAAAAAACAGCGCCTACACGCTGAAAACCTATGACGACCTCTTTAAAGAGATTGCCCTGAAGTACTATCACCGCCTTGAAAGCGTCAGCAGTTTCGACAACCTCAACGATATTTTCTTTAAGTTCGGGCTTAACGTCTCGGACGACGAAATACCGCGCATTCAGGCGCTGCTGCATGAAAAGCTCGGCGATATCATGGTGCCGGTGACCACCGGACACGGCAGTATCGACCTGATTATCCCCGGCGTGCATAAAGCTAACGGCCTGCGGATCCTTCAGGCGCGCTGGGGCATTAAGGACAGCGAGGTGGTGGCCTTTGGCGACAGCGGTAACGACGTGGAGATGTTGCGCCAGGCAGGGTATGGCTTCGCGATGGCCAATGCCAAACCGCACATTAAAGCGGTGGCCCGCTTTGAGGCGCCGAATAATAATGACGAAGGCGTGCTGGACGTGATTGATAAGGTGCTGAACGGGGAAGCGCCGTTTAACTGATTTCGTGCGCTCTGGTCCCCTCTCCCACCGGGAGAGGGAATAAGGATTACGGTTGCAGCGCGCTTCCTACGCGTTTGTCTTTAAGGAACACCACCATTAACCCTACCCACAGCACGCCGTTGGCGAGGTTGAACAGGCTGAACAGTCCGTTGCCGCCAAGCGCGTAAGCGTGCTTGCTCACCTCAATACCGACGGTGAAAATCAGCATTTGCAGCATGCCCATCGCGGCAGACACCGTGCCTTTACTCATTTCACTGGCGAACAGCGTCAGGCGCACCAGGCCGGCATTCGCCACGCCAATACCAAACGCGTAGACGCTTAGCCCCGCGGTCATCCAGAGGTAGGCATGAGACGAGGCCACGGTCGCCGCCGCCGCAATAATCAGCCCTGCCGTAATGGGCCAGCCGCCCATAATAATCAGCGAACGCACGGTGCGACGCGACGTCAGACGCGCCAGCACCAGGTTACCGATAATCAGCGCGCCGAAAATCGGCACCTGCAACAGGCCATACTCATAGCTGCTAAGCTGCTCGCCGCTGATGATGATCACCGGCGACTGGGCAATCCACGCCAGCAGAGGCAGGCTGACGAAGCCCGTCGCCAGCGCGCCCGCCACAAAACGGCCGTTCTTCAGCACCGCTTTATAATCACGCCCCAGCTCTTTAAGCGAGAGCTTTTCTCCCAGGCGGGTGGCGGTCTCCGGCATCGCGCGGTGCAGACCAAAGAAGGAGACGGCCGCGAGCGCGGCAAAAAGCACAAACATCCCCTCCCACGGCGCAACGTGCACCCATGCGGCTCCCACCAGCGGACCCAGAAGCGGTGCAATCAGCGCCACGTTCGCCATCAGCGCGGTGATCTTGATGCACACCGCCTCCTCGAACGACTCCTGAATGGCGGCATAGCCCACGGCGCCGATAAAGCACAGGCTCACGCCCTGAAGGAAGCGCAGCAGGGTGAACTGCTCAATGTTTTGCGCCAGCAGCGTGGCGAGACAGGTAACGATAAACCACACTACGCCCGTCAGCATTACCGGACGGCGGCCAATACGATCCGACAGCGGCCCTAACAGCCACTGTAAAAACATGCCGCCCGCGAGATAGGCGGTCATGGATGTCGGCACCCACTCAATACCTGCGTTGTACTGCTCAACAACGGCCAGCATGCCAGGCTGGATCATGTCGTTGCCGATATAGGTAGAAAATTCGTAGAGCACCAGACACAGAGGAAAAAGTAACGCCTGACGACCCAGACGATTACCGGAAGAAGAACGGTTTATCATGCAATCTCTTTAGTATGAAAAAATCGCGATGAGTGTAATGAATTGCCGCTGTCTGAGATAGCACATTAACGTGAAATAACAGAAATAAAGCACTTATCGTTGTTGTTTAAGGTTTCCTTAAGTTGGCCTCTCTATGATAGGGCTATTTCACGCTACCGATCGAAATCATGACACACGTCGCCAGCCCTTCAGAATTATCTAAGTTACCGACAACTAAGACAAAACGACTTTACCGTTTGCCGACCCGCTTTTATGGTTATCAGCTTTTCGTGCTGATCGTTCTTGCCCTGCTTTTTACCTGGCTTTCGCGCGATGAATCGCTCGACCGGTGGATAACCGGCTTCTGGTATGACGCCGCGGCGCACCAGTTTCCGCTACAGCAAAACCCGCTGCTGGATCTGCTAAACCATCGGCTGGCGAAATACGTGGCCATTGCGCTGGCCGCCGTGGCGCTTATTTACGGTGCGTTCAGGCGCAATGCCAGGCTGGTAACGGCCGCGCTGCTGATGGGCCTGGGAGCGCTGGTGGTCGGCGCGCTGAAAAGCCTGAGCCACCACAGCTGCCCGTGGGATCTGGTGGAGTATGGCGGCAAAGCCGTTTCGTACCCCCTGTTCAGCGCCGTTCCGGCAGACAGCGGGCCGGGGCGCTGCTTTCCCGGCGGCCACGCCTCGAGCGGCTTTATGATTATGGGGCTGTTTTTTGCCTTCTGGCGCGAACGTCCGCGCCTGGCCTGGGCCTTCGTCGCGCTGGGTGCGGCGATGGGCCTTTTGATGGGCTTCGGGCAGGTGATGCGCGGGGCACATTTTTTCTCTCACAACCTGTGGGCCGGGTGGTGGGTCTGGTTTTCCCAGGTGCTGGCTTACGGGCTGGTTTCTACCTGGTTTGCTAAAGAGTAACGATACTATGTTAGAGAATCTGAACTACGAACTGTTTTACCTGCTCAACGCCACGCCGTCGTCACCGGAATGGATGATTGACCTCGCCACCTTCATTGCGAAGGATGTGATCAGCATTGTACCGGCTCTCGCCGCGATCCTCTGGCTATGGGGGCCACGCACACAGGTTACCGCGCAGCGCCATCTGGTGATCAAAATGGCGATGGCGATCGGCGTCAGCGTACTGGCAAGCTACGCGCTGGGCCACGCCTTCCCGCACGACCGGCCGTTTGTCGAACGCGTCGGCTACAACTTCCTGCACCATGCGCCGGATGACTCGTTCCCGAGCGATCACGGCACGGTTATTTTCACCTTCGCGCTGGCGTTCCTGTTCTGGCATCGCCTGTGGTCCGGGGCGGTGCTGATGGGAGTGGCGCTCGCCATCGCCTGGTCCCGCGTATACCTGGGCGTGCACTGGCCGCTGGATATGGTCGGCGGTTTCCTGGTCGGACTGATGGGCTGCGTCAGCGCGGCCATCATGTGGAGCCTCTTTGGTCCGGCGCTTTATCGTGGATTATCACAGGCCTATCGCGTTCTGTTTGCCCTCCCGATCCGCAAAGGCTGGATACGTGACTAACCCCGGTCCGTCAGGTTACACTTGAGCCCCCGCCCTGCGGGGGCTCACTTTTTTAGCCCGAGGATCTATGGAAACACGCCGCGATGACCGCATTGCTCAGCTGCTCCAGGCGCTGAAGCGCAGCGATAAGCTGCATCTCAAGGAAGCCGCCAGCCTGCTCGGCGTGTCTGAAATGACCATTCGCCGCGATCTGAACAGCGACAGCGCTCCCGTTGTGCTGCTGGGTGGATATATCGTCCTTGAACCGCGTAGCGCCAGCCACTACCTGTTAAGCGATCAAAAAACGCGGCTGGTGGAAGAGAAGCGCAAAGCCGCGCGGCTCGCCGCCTCGCTGGTGCAGCCGCATCAAACGCTGTTTTTTGACTGCGGAACAACTACCCCGTGGATCATCGAGGCCATCGACAGCACCCTTCCTTTTACCGCCGTCTGTTATTCCCTGAACACCTTTCTGGCGCTACAGGAGAAACCGGCGTGCCGGGTGATTTTATGCGGCGGTGAGTTTCACGCCAGCAATGCCATCTTCAAGCCGCTGAACATTCAGGACACGCTCAGCAACCTCTGCCCGGATATCGCCTTTTACTCTGCGGCGGGCGTGAACGTGCAGCAGGGGGCGACCTGTTTTAACCTCGAAGAGCTGCCGGTAAAACACTGGGCGCTTAACGCCGCGCAGCACCACGTGCTGGTGGTTGACCACAGTAAGTTTGGCAAGGTGCGCCCGGCAAGGATGGGGGAACTGTCGCGCTTCGACGCCATCGTGAGCGATTGCCGACCGGATGAAGAGCTGGTGGCGTACGCGAAAGCGCAGCAGGTCAAGCTGATGTATTAAGCGGGGTGCGGCCTGCTGCCCTCACCCCGGCCCTCTTCCACAGGGAGAGGGAGAAAACCCATAAGATTTAGCTAAACCAGCTGCCGAACCATCCGTGGAATTTCATCAGGACGAAATCCCACATCCGGCTGAAGAAGCCGCCCTCTTCCACCGCTTCCATCACCACCAGCGGACGCTGTTCAATCGACTTACCGTTGAGCTGGAAATCAATCGTCCCGACCACCTGGCCTTTTTTCAGCGGCGCGGTGAGCTGCGGATCGGTCAGGGTATAGCTGGCTTTCAGGTTTTTCAGCTGGCCGCGAGGAATGGTCACGGAACCGGCTTCACCCGCCCCCAGGCTCACTTCGCGCTTGTCGCCAAACCAGACGCGCTGGCTTACAAAGGTGGCGTCCGGCTTAATCGGCGTGACGGTTTCAAAGAAGCGGAAGCCCCATGTCAGCAGCTTTTCTGATTCGTTAAAGCGAATGCGGTCGGTTTTAGTGCCCAGCACCACCGAAATCAGGCGCATATCGCCCTGGGTTGCGGAGGCCACGAGGTTATATCCCGCCCCGGCGGTTGTCCCCGTTTTCATACCGTCCACGTTAACGTTGCTGCTCCACAGCAGGCGGTTACGGTTAGGCTGGCGAATATTGTTGAAGGTAAACTCTTTCTCTTTATGGATGGCGTATTCATCCGGAACGTCATGGATCAGCGCTTTGCCCAGCAGCGCCATATCACGCGCGGTACTGAACTGACCCGGCGCGTCCAGGCCGTGAACGGTTTTAAACGTGGTGTTGGTCAGGCCCAGCTTTTGCGCGTAGCCGTTCATTAAGCCAATAAATGAATCCTGACTGCCCGCCACGTAATCGGCCAGCGCGATACAGGCATCATTTCCTGACTGAATAATGACCCCCTTATTCAGATCGGAAACGGAAACCTGGTCGCCGGGCTTCAGGAACATAACGGACGAGCCTCGCAGCGCCGGGTTGCCGGTCGCCCAGGCGTCTTTCCCGACGGTGACCATGTCATCCAGCTTGATCTTGCCCGCTTTCAGCGCCTGGCCAACCACATAGCTGGTCATTATTTTCGTCAGGCTCGCCGGGTCGAGTTTTTCGTCGGCGTTACCCTCTGCCAGCACTTTTCCACTGGCGTAATCCATCAGGATCCAGGCGCGCGCATCGACAGGTGGCGCTTCGGGCGCCGCCTGTTCCGCCGCATAGAGCGTTGGGGCAAAAAGGAAAAGCAGCGCCGAGCCTGCCGCCAGGCTGCGCAGAGAAGAAGTTTTTTGCGTCATAAATGCCACCCGAGTGTCCATTCTAAAAATCACGTCACAATCACCGTGTCGCAAGAAGCGATGAGTAATAGCGCACTACAGCGTTCAAAGAAACCTGTTCCAGGTAAAGTTTTTAAAGTTTATGCAATAACATTCAGATACGCTTTGATTACGGCGTTTTTTTTAGCATCTGTTGCGTAATTGTTAGGTTTATCTCACCATGGCAAAAAGCTGATTCGGATTCACATCTCATCGGGAGTAAATATGATTACGCTGTGGGGCAGGAACAATTCGACAAACGTGAAGAAAGTGCTCTGGACGCTGGAGGAGCTGGATTTACCGTTCAATCAAATCATGGCCGGATTGTCGTTCGGCGTGAATAAGGACGCTGACTATCTGGCGATGAACCCAAACGGGCTGGTGCCGCTGCTGCGTGATGACGAGACGGACGCCACGCTGTGGGAGTCCAATACCATTGTGCGTTACCTTGCCGCTCAGTACGGCCAGGGCCGCCTGTGGGTAGAAAACCCGGCCAGGCGCGCCCAGGGTGAAAAATGGATGGACTGGGCAAACCAGACGCTTTCCCCAACCCACCGCGTGATCCTGATGGGGCTGATCCGCACGCCGGAAGCTGAACGTGACTATCCAGCCATTCACGCCGCGCAGGACGCCTGCGAATCGCTGTTTGCCATGATGGACGACGAACTGGCGAAGCACGCTTGGTTCTCCGGCGACGCGTTTGGCGTGGGCGATATCGCCGTCGCCCCTTTTGTCTGGAACCTGACCAATATGGGGCTGAGCTGGGCCCCGCGCCCGCACCTTGAGCGCTGGATCCGCCAGCTAAGCGAACGTCCGGCTTACCGTAACGTGGTGATGATCCCGGTGAGCTGATTACGCGCCGGACGGGCTGACCTTCAGCAGCTGCCCGTCCGTCTCGTCGGTCAGCACGTACAGATAGCCATCCGGTCCCACGCGCACGTCGCGAATACGCTGATTTTTATCACCAAGAATGCGCCCGTCCTCCGTCACCTTATTGCCATCCACGCTCAGCACGATGATGTCTTTCTCCTTCAGCGCGCCAATAAACAGCTTGTTTTTCCACTGCGGGAAAACGTCGCTATTGTAGAAGGCCATACCGCTGACGGCCGGCGAGACCTTCCAGACAAACAGCGGCTTTTCCGTGCCCTCAACGTGCTCGCCTTTCGCTTCCGGGATTTTCAGGCCGCTGTAGTTGATCCCGTGGGTCGCCATCGGCCAGCCGTAGTTTTTCCCCTTCTCAGGAATGTTAATCTCATCCCCGCCGCGCGGGCCGTGTTCGTTGAGCCACAGCGTGTCGCTCCACGGGTTCATCGCCATCCCCTGCGGATTACGAATGCCGTAAGACCAGATTTCGGGGCGCGCCCCGGCGGTATTCACAAACGGGTTATCCGGCGGCACTTTCCCGTCTTCCGTCAGGCGCACCACCTTGCCCTGAAGCTTATCCAGATCCTGCGCCGTCGGGCGCTGGTTGTTTTCACCCAGGCCAATAAAGAGGTGGCCTTTGCCGTCAAACACCAGCCGTCCGCCAAAGTGGTTGCCGGTGGAGAGCTTCGGCATCTGGCGGAACACCACCTGGAATCCCTCAATGCGCGACAGATCATCGCTAAGCCGCCCGTAGCCCACCGCGGTACCCGCCTTCCCGTCATTACCTGCCTCGGCGAAGCTTAGCCAGACCCGCCGCGACCGTTCAAAATCCGGGGCCAGCACCACATCCAGCAGGCCGCCCTGGCCGCTCGCCCACACCTTCGGCACGCCAACAATCGGATCGGAGAGCCCTTTCCCTGCCTGCCAGTGCTTAAGCTGCCCGTCCTTTAGCGTGACCAGCAGCCCCTTATTGTCCGGAAGAAAAGCCAGCGACCAGGGGTGATCGAGCCTGGTCTGTAACACCTCAACCTTTACCGATTCTGGCGCGGCAAGAAGCGAAACGGGGAATAGCAGTACGGGCAGGAAAATCAGTGAGGAACGAGGCATAACGCACTCCTTTATCGGCATATGGCTTAAAGATTAGCCACTGTTACCGGGCGCGTTAACACTTTTACAAAAGCTTAAGCAAAAGGGGGAGTCGCCTCCCCCGGGTTCATTGCCGGACAAGGGTTTCAGGCTTGTTCAGACACATGATGCAAAGAGAGAGCGTTGTCAGGCAGTTTTCAAGCTTCTCTGCGTTGACCGCAATAAAATTTGGGCAGTCGTGACGTCCGTTCATCAAACAAACCCCTGCTATGGAGAGCACCTCGGCGGAACGGCGCAGCGCCGTCAGCTCGCTGTCGGCGTATTGCGCTTTCAGGTCCGGTGCTTTTTCACGCATGTAATTGCAAAGTTCAAACAGGTTATCACGCAGATTTTCGCTTTCGCTGACTGACATATACCCTTTCGCCTTGCGGAGTTGCAGATAAGCAGCCAGGTCGAGTCGGGCGTTGATCAGCTTGTTAAGCAGATCGCGTTTCAGTCTGTCAACGGACATGCTATTTCCTCCTCTGTCAGCCATGGTACCACTTTCAGAATACGGTTAATTTTTGTACAATTTAATGCCCGGGATCAATAAACGTTAACTGATTAACATTATTTACAATGTTACAACGAATGGCGCATTCAACTGAGCCATAAAGAATGTATAAATCCCCCGCGATACGCTGTAAAATCCCGCCCTGATAATTCCATAATTGATGAATTTTTAACCTATGAGCAATGTTATGCACCAGCCGAAAATCGGCTTTGTCTCCCTGGGCTGCCCGAAAGTCTAAAATAATGCATTGCTGCCTTTTTGCTAATCCCCAGTATGATTGGCTTAGGCGAAAAAAAAGCCGGGATAAAACCCGGCGCTTGAATTAACATTTAATGCTGTCTCCGGCAAATTCATACTTCACGAAAGCCGGGTTTACCGTTGGCTTTACACCATTCTTTAACCTCTTCCCCCTTCAGGACAATCTTCACGGTCATCTCGGGGTAGAAGATAAGGTCAGACCCGTCAGGATGCTCGGTCAGGCGCTTAAATTCCAGTATGTTTTTTATATCTTCACTTTCTGAAGTGTCCGCAACGTTGAAGAATTTACGGACGAACTCCAGGAACTCGTTTCAGTGTAGTCACTGAGTGACCGCTTCAAGATGTTTCCCCGCCAGCGATTTGCACGATAGCGTCTTCCGAATAGAATTTTTCGCCGAGTAAATTTTCTAATTCCAATGCCTGTTTTTGGCTAACATTAAACCCTGCGATGCCTTTGACAAATGCATCTTCATCATCTGGCCCCCACCCCATAATAGCAGCAACGCCTTTCAGTTTGCTCTGAGGGATCTCGACCTCTAAAATCAATTCCTCGCTTTGTTTATCAAAAACTTCCACAGAATAGATTATCATTACTTTTCTACCTTTCTGGTTGGGTCTGCTGGCTTGGTTTGCTCACCTGTTATGTGATTGAACTCGCCTAAATGGTTACGGCCCGAACGATCATAAACTTCGACTGTCCCATGTTGAGAATCCCATTCGTAAATTTTACCTTTGGCATCTTTCCATCTTGCCCGAAGCTGTCCGCCACCTTGAATAGCTGTCTTACGGGGTGCTCTTTTCGCATCAGGGAATGCTGGTAATGGTGGGATCCCTTTTGGTGCGGTGTGGTATTTGTGATCCGCATTCAGATAGATATAAATCGGATCAAACGTCCCGGTAGGATGCACAAGAATATAATCCCGGAATGAACGTTCACCTGGTGAAAGAGTAACCGTTGACCACGGGCTGTTGATCTCACTTTCCGGGTAAACCAGCACGTTTGGCGGAATGTAGATGTTATCCTGATTGCCAGTGTTGGAAGGTGAAGCATATCCCGGATCGTCAGGTGTCCAGACGATTGTCGGCTTGCTTGCGCCATCTTCCCAAAACTCGTAATTTCCGGTGGTTGTGTTCTTCCGGAGCATACGCACCGGCACTTTATCCTGCCCGCCTCTGGCGCTGACGTGGAAACCTTTCGGTCTTATAGTGCCGTACTGGTCAGCTTCCCAGCGGAAACGTACACGGGTCGGAACATCTTCTTTATTTCGGGCGGCCTGCTCAAGCCGCATCCTGTCGATATAGTCCTGCTCACCGCTGTTGAGTTTTGGCGAGTAGAACATACCAAACAGAAAAACTGTTGTGGGATTGGGGGCTATCCAGCGACCAGCGGTTGCAAAATTCCCACCGATTTTTTGCAGTGCCGCATATCCGGTCTCGGTTGTTACACCTGTCGTGATCCCGATAGTTGTCGCGGCTCTTGCTGTCGCCATTCCTGCTGTCGCAGCGGCTTTGGTTGTGTCCGGGGAACTGAAAAGACGCTTATACCACGGGCGATTGTCTTCCGGGGGTGGTGTGGGTGCGGCTGGTTTGTATTTCTTTGCTGCCTGCGCGTGCTGAACAGGTTCTTCTATTGGTTGTTCTGCTTGAGGAGTTGCACGGTAATAGCCAGCATGACCGAAGTTATCAACGGATTCCTGATCGGTTCCTGCATCAGTGCAGCCTTCACCTCGCAAACATGATTTTGCAAAAACGGGTAGAGCACTCAGGGCAGCAATGGCAACAGCTTTGTTTACTGGAGGTTCTGACATACCGAACGGATCGCTGATCTCCACAGTGCCAGGGGCGATCAGGAAGTTCGATCCACCTGGACAGTCACAATGGATGATTGAACCATCAACGGCGACCGCTACGCCGTTCGTTTGTCGGTGATCTCCACTAACAATGACTCCGATTTTCCCACATTTCGGACAAGGTGTGGTCTTATCGCCGATATAGAGTTTCCACTTTCCCATGACAGACATACCAGGGCGTGCGGCTATGCATCGTGAGCCTGTGGAGGTTTTATCCCCGTCTAGCCCAACATTTTTACCGTGAACAATACAGCCTCTGTTTACAGATGCCATAGTGACCGCCTTAGTTCAGAAAATACTCTTTTGTACTGTTGCATAAGTCCCTCTACTTGTTATAAAAATAATCCACCTGGCCATTTTACAAGCAATAACCATACATTCACCAGGCATTAGTTCTAATCAAAACATCGTTTCTTAATCAGAAGAATCGGTTGGCACCGAAAACCTGCCGCGAGCACAATTCTTCAGTACAAATTCCCCCCCAAACTCTGTAGAATCCCTGCCCTGACCATCCCAAAAATCGAACAATTTTTAATCTATGAGCAATGTTATGCACCAGCCGAAAATCGGCTTTGTCTCCCTGGGCTGCCCGAAAAACCTGGTGGATTCCGAACGCATCCTGACTGAACTTCGCACCGAAGGCTATGACGTGGTGCCAAGCTACGACAACGCCGACATGGTGATCGTCAACACCTGCGGGTTCATCGACAGCGCGGTCCAGGAGTCGCTGGAAGCCATTGGTGAAGCCCTGACGGAAAACGGCAAGGTGATTGTTACCGGCTGCCTGGGTGCAAAAGTGGATCAGATCCGCGAGGTGCACCCGAAGGTGCTGGAGATCACCGGACCGCACAGCTACGAGCAGGTGCTGGAACATGTTCATCACTACGTACCAAAGCCAAAGCACAACCCGTTCCTGAGCCTGGTGCCGGAACAGGGCGTGAAGCTGACGCCGCGCCACTACGCGTACTTAAAAATTTCCGAAGGCTGCAACCACCGCTGCACCTTCTGCATCATCCCGTCGATGCGTGGCGATCTGGTAAGCCGTCCGATTGGTGAAGTGCTGGCAGAAGCCAAGCGCCTCGCCGATGCGGGCGTCAAGGAGCTGCTGGTCATCTCCCAGGACACCTCCGCCTACGGCGTGGACGTGAAGCACCGCGCCGGCTTCCACAACGGCGAGCCGGTGAAAACCAGCATGGTTGGCCTGTGCGAGCAGCTCGCTAAGCTCGGGATCTGGACGCGACTGCACTACGTCTACCCGTACCCGCACGTTGATGACGTGATCCCGCTGATGGCGGAAGGCAAAATCCTGCCGTACCTCGACATTCCGCTCCAGCACGCCAGCCCGCGTATTCTGAAGCTGATGAAGCGTCCTGGCTCCGTTGACCGCCAGCTGGCGCGCATCAAACAGTGGCGCGAAATCTGCCCTGACCTGACCCTGCGTTCCACCTTTATCGTCGGCTTCCCGGGTGAAACCGAAGAAGACTTCCAGATGCTGCTCGACTTCCTGAAGGAAGCGCGTCTGGATCGCGTAGGCTGCTTCAAGTACAGCCCGGTTGAAGGCGCAACCGCCAACGAGCTGGCGGATCAGGTACCGGAAGAGGTGAAAGAGGAGCGCTGGAACCGCTTTATGCAGCTGCAACAGCAGATCTCTGCTGAACGCCTGCAGGAGAAAGTGGGCCGCGAGATTCTGGTCATCATCGACGAGGTGGATGAAGAAGGCGCGATTGGCCGCAGCATGGCGGACGCCCCTGAAATCGACGGCGCGGTGTATCTGAACGGTGAAACCAGCGTCAAGCCGGGCGACATCATCCGCGTGAAGGTTGAAAACGCCGACGAATATGACCTGTGGGGCAGCCGGGTTTAATTTCTACCCCCTCACCTCAGGAAACAGACCGCACCGATCAGTCCCCTCTCCCCTCTGGGGAGAGGGTTAGGGTGAGGGGCAAGCCGTAAGGTCCCGCAAAACCTACCCTTTAATCCTCGGATCCAGCGCGTCGCGCAGCCCGTCACCCAGTAAATTAAACGCCAGCACGGTGAGGAAAATCGCCAGGCTCGGGAAGATCGCCACGTGCGGCGCAATCACCATATCCGCCCTCGCCTCGTTCAGCATCGCACCCCACTCCGGCGTCGGCGGCTGTGCCCCTAACCCCAAAAACGACAGGCTCGCCGCCGAGATAATCGACACGCCAATGCGCATGGTGAAGTAGACCACGATGGACGACACCGTCCCCGGCAGAATATGGCTGAACAGGATGGTGGCATCGCTGGCCCCCATGCTGCGTGCCGACTCGATAAAGGTCTGCTGCTTGAGCACCAGCGTGTTGCCACGCACCAGGCGAGCGAAGGCGGGTATGGAAAATACCGCCACGGCGATGATGACGTTCGCCATGCCGCTGCCCATCACCGCCACCACGGCAATGGCCAGCAGAATGCCGGGAAAAGCAAACAGCACGTCGCAGATGCGCATGATGATGCGATCCCACCAGCCTTCGTAGTACCCTGCCACAAGCCCCAGCACGGTGCCAATCGCCGCGCCTATCAGCACCGCAAAAACCCCGGCCGCCAGCGAGATTTGCGCCCCTACCAGCACGCGGCTGAAGATATCGCGCCCGAGCGAGTCCACGCCAAACCAGTGCATCATCGACGGGCCATCGTTCAGACGGTCATAGTCGAAGTAGTTTTCCGCATCAAACGGGGCTATCCACGGGGCAACCATCGCCACCAGGATCAGCAGCAACACGAACAGCCCGGCGACCATCGCGACCGGCTGACGGCGGAATCGCCGCCAGAACTCAACCCACGGGGTACGAATATGGTCCGGCCTGATCCCCGGCATAGCGTTCAAAATGGCCTGACGACGCCAGTTCAATAATCGCATCTTATTTATACCTGATAGCCGGGTTAATGGCGGCATAGAGCACGTCCACCACGAGATTGATAAGAATAAATTCCAGCGAGAAAAGCAGGACTTCCGCCTGAATCACCGGGTAGTCGCGCATGTCGACCGAGTCGACCAGCAGACGCCCCAGCCCCGGCCAGTTGAAGACCTTCTCTACCACGATAGAGCCGCCCAGCAGAAAGCCAAACTGAAGCCCCATCATCGTCACCACCGGGATCATCGCGTTACGAAAACCGTGCTTGAGGATGACCCATTTCTCGCTGACCCCTTTCGCCCGCGCGGTGCGAATATAATCTTCGCTCAGCACGTCAACAAACGAGGCGCGGGTGAAGCGGGCCATCACTGCCGCAACGGCTGCGCCAAGCGTCATGGAGGGGAGAATGTAGTGCTTCCAGGTGTCGGCCCCGACGGTGGGCAACCAGCCCAGCTCGACGGAGAAAATCTGCATCAGCAGCATGCCCAGCGCAAACGCCGGGAAAGAGATGCCGGTGACCGCTAGCGCCATGCCGATTTTATCCGGCCAGCGGTTGCGCCAGACGGCGGCCACAATCCCTGCGCCCAGGCCAAATATCACCGCCCAGCCCATGCTGGCGAGCGTCAGCCAGAAGGTCGGCATAAAGCGGCTGGCAATCTCCTCCGACACCGGCCGACGCGACACCATCGAGATGCCAAAGTCTCCTTGCAGGACGTTGCCAATGTAATGCAGAAACTGCCGGTACAGCGGCTGGTCAAGCCCCAGCTGTTTACGCACCAGCTCGATAACCGTCGCGTCCGCTTCCGGCCCGGCAATTAACCGCGCCGGATCGCCGGGCAGCATGTGGACAAACAAAAACACCAGCACGGCCACAATCAGCAGCGTCGGGATTAGCCCCAGCAGGCGTTTACACACATAATTCAGCATGAGTTTTATTTTAGATCCGCGTCGTCAAAGCTAAAGCCGGTATCCGGCATGATGTAAAAGCCGGTCAGCGCTTTGTTATGGGCCGACACCAGCTTTTCCACCACCAGCGGCACCCACGGCGACTCTTTCCAGATGATGTCCTGCGCCTCTTTGTACAGGCGCGCTTTCTCTTCCGGTTTGGTGGTTTTCAGGGCAGCGGCCAGATCCTTATCCACCTGCGGATTGCTGTAGAACGCGGTGTTGAACAGCGTTGGCGGCCAGTTCTGGGAAGCAAACAGCGGCGACAGCGACCAGTCCGCTTCACCGGTTGAAGCCGTCCAGCCGGTATAGAACATGCGCACGTTGCTCTCTTTCTGCCCTTTACCTTCTACTTCCGCCGCGCGCTGCCCGGCATCCATCGCCGTGACCCGCGCTTTGATGCCCACCTGCGCCAGCTGCTGCTGTGTGAACTGCAGCACCTTCTGAGCGGTACTGTGATTATGCGACGACCACAGCGTGGTGCTGAAACCGTCTGGATAGCCCGCCTCTTTCAGCAGCTCCCGCGCTTTTGCCGGATCGTACGGCCACGGCTGATAGCTCTGGGCGTATTCGATGGTCGGCGGCATCACGCCCGTCGCCGGAGTGGCGTAGCCCGCAAAGGCAACCTTCACCAGCGCCTGACGGTTAATGGCATAGTTGATGGCTTCCCGCACCTTCGGATTATCAAACGGTTTTTGCGTAACGTTCATGCTGATGTAGCGCTGCATAATCGACGGGCTGGCCACCAGCTCCAGCCTGCTGTTTTTCGCCAGCAGCGCCGCCTGTTCGTACGGGATCGGGAAGGCAAACTGCGCTTCGCCGGTTTGCAGCATCGCCGCGCGGGTATTGTTGTCCACGACCGGGCGCCAGGTGATGGTATCCAGCTTCGGCAGCCCCTGCTGCCAGTATCCGGCGAACTTTTTCACCTTCACAAAATCGGTCTGGTTCCAGGTGAGCAGCTCGTACGGCCCGGTTCCCACCGGGTGGAAGCCGATTTCGTTGCCGTATTTTTTCAGGGCGGCGGGCGAAATCATGGCCGTCGCCGGATGCGCCAGAATATTGATAAACGCCGAGAACGGCTCTTTCAGAACGATCTTCACCGTCGCCGGATCGACCACCTCGGTACGGGCAATATTTTTATACAGGTTGTAGCGCTTAAGGCCGTTTTCCGGATTGCTGGCACGGTCGAGGTTAATCTTAACCGCCTCGGCGTTGAAGTCGGTGCCGTCCTGGAACTTCACGCCGCTACGGAGCTTAACGGTGTAAACCAGCCCGTCGTCCGAAACGGTGTACCCTTCCGCCAGCACGTTATTCAGCTTCATCTCTCTGTCCAGGCCAAACAGCCCCTGATAGAACGATTTCGCCACCGCCTGGGAAAGGGTGTCGTTCGCATCGTACGGATCCAGCGTCGTGAAGTTAGACCCCACAGCCACCACCACGTCTTTAGCAGCGAACGCGGGGGCGGCGGCCAGCGCGGCCGTCACGCTCGCGGCCAGCAGCCATTTACGAGCAACAAAAGGAACCATTGTGTTCTCCTGCCTGTTGTAGGTTATAACCGCGAGAATGCATTGTCCTGACGCGGTGGTGCGACAAAATGACCGGGACCGACCTCACGCAGCGCCACGCGCTCGAGGGTTTCGCCCCGTTTACGAATATTGCTCGGCATGTCGTCCTGCAGCAGCACGCGCTGGGCGTGTCGATGCTCCGGATCGGCAACCGGTACGGCGGACATCAGCTTGCGGGTGTACGGGTGCTGCGGGTTTTCAAACACCGCCCGACGCGGGCCAATTTCAACAATCTGCCCCATGTACATCACCGCCACGCGATGGCTGATACGCTCCACTACCGCCATATCGTGGGAGATGAACAGAAACGCAATGCCCATATCCCGCTGCAGGTCGAGCAGCAGGTTAATAATTTGCGCGCGGATAGAGACGTCCAGCGCCGAAACGGACTCGTCGGCGATCACCACCTTCGGGTTCAGCGCCAGCGCGCGCGCGATGCAGATGCGCTGCCGCTGCCCGCCAGAAAATTCGTGCGGGTAACGCCAGGCATGCTCCGGCTTCAGGCCCACGCGCTCCAGCAGCCACGCGACGCGGCGCTGGGCGGCCTCGCCGTCGAGCAGGTTATGCACCCGCAGCGGCTCCATGATCGAGTACCCCACCGTATGGCGCGGATCGAGCGACGCGTAAGGATCCTGGAAAATAAACTGTATATCCCGGCGCACCGCCTGCAGCTTGCTGTTGGGAAGCGTATCGATACGCTCGCCGTTGAAGGTGATGCTCCCCTCCTGCGACTCCACCAGCCTGAGCAGCGCCCGCCCGGTGGTGGATTTACCGCAGCCGGACTCCCCCACCAGCGCCAGCGTTTCGCCCGGCCAGAGATCAAAGCTGACGTTTTCGACCGCGTGTACTTCGCGCTTCACGCGATTAAGGATCCCGCTTCGCAGCGGGAAGCGGGTCACCAGATCGCGCACTTCGAGAATCGGCCTGCCGGGTACCACCGTATCCTGCGCGGTGTCGTCTTCCTGCTGCGCCTGCTGGCTCGGGGAAATCAGCGGAAAGCGGCGCGGAAAATCGCTGCCGTTCATGGCGCCCAGGCGCGGGACCGCCGCCAGCAGCGCTTTGGTATAAGGATGAACAGGCGCATGAAATACCTGCTCCACCGTGCCGGTTTCCACGGCATGGCCCTGATGCATGACCAGCACCCGATCGGCAATATCCGCAACCACGCCCATGTCGTGGGTGATAAAGATCACCCCCATCTCCATCTCCTGTTGCAGCACCTTTATCAGCTGCAGGATCTGGGCCTGAATGGTCACGTCCAGCGCCGTCGTCGGTTCGTCGGCAATCAGTACCGCCGGACGGCACGACAGCGCCATCGCAATCATTACCCGCTGGCGCATACCGCCAGACAGCTGATGCGGATAGCGGGACAAAATCGCGTGCGCCTCGGGAATACGCACCAGCTCCAGCATTCGCCTGGCTTCGTTGAGGGCCTCATCGCCGTTCAGCCCCTGGTGCAGGCGAATAGACTCGGCAATCTGCTCCCCCACCGGAAAGACCGGGTTCAGGGAGGTCATCGGCTCCTGGAAAATCATGGCGATATCCGCCCCGCGCACGCCCTGCATCTGCGACGCGCTGAGCTCGTTGAGGTCGATAACCTGGCGGTTCCTGCGGCGGAGCAGGATCTGTTCGCTGGTGACCCGCCCGCCCGTCTGCTCAAGCAGACGCATCAGCGCCAGCGCGGTCACGGATTTACCCGAACCGGACTCGCCGACTATCGCCAGCGTTTCGCCACGGTTGAGCGAAAACGACAGGTCCTGAACCGCCGGGATAAACTGCCGCTCTTCCTGAAAGGCAATATTCAGCTGATGAACAGCCAACACTTCCCGACTGTCCAGCTCTTCACTGTGCGGCACGCGGCGCCCCCTTATTCACGATAAATTCCTGTGCTGGGCGCATCGCCGGCATACCCCCACGCCCGGTACATCCCTTCGCTGTTGAACGGCAGGGCTACGTTTCCTTCGCGATCCACCGCAATCAGGCCACCTTCGCCGCCCAGCGCCGGCAGCTTTTCCATCACCACCCGCTCGCAGGCTTCGCTCAGGCTTAAACCGCCGTAATCCATCAGCGCGGTGATGTCGTACGCCGCCAGCGCCCGAATAAACACCTCGCCGGTGCCGGTGCACGACACTGCGGCCGTGGCGTTATTGGCGTAGCATCCTGCGCCCGGCAGCGGGCTGTCGCCCACCCGTCCCGGCAGCTTGTTGGTCATACCGCCCGTTGACGTTGCGGCAGCGAGGTTACCGGCTTTATCCAGCGCCACCGCGCCTACCGTGCCCATTTTGCTGCGTTCATCCAGCGGCGCGGAATGATCAAGCTGCGTCATCCCCGCGGTACGGGCTTCCAGCAGCTGGCGGTAACGCTCCTCGGTGGAAAAAAGATCGGGCGAGACCGCGTCCATTCCGCGTTCGACGGCAAATTGCTCTGCCCCCGCGCCCGTCAGCAGCACGTGCGGGCTTTGCTCCATCACCAGGCGCGCGGCAAGTACGGGGTTACGCAGGCGGCTGACGCCTGCCACTGCCCCCGCTTTCAGGGTGACGCCGTCCATCACGCAGGCATCCAGCTCGTGCGTTTCATCCCGCGTAAAGACCGAGCCAATCCCGGCATTAAACAGCGGGCACTCCTCCAGCAGCCGCACCGCCTCGGTCACCACGTCCAGCGCGCTTTCGCCCGCTTCCAGCATCCGCTGGCCGGTTTCCACAATAGCGTTCAGCGCATCTATATAACGCTTTTCCTGCTCGGGACTGAGCTGTGCACGGGTGATTGCCCCGGCACCGCCATGAATTGCGATAACCGCTTTACTCATTTCGCATCACCCATCAGCCTGGCTGGCTGCTTTTTCTATAAATATCATTATCGTCGATGAAACTTCAGATGATTTTTGAATATAGAAAGACGCAACTGTGATGTAAAGCGTACACCCATCGGGTCATACAGTTAGCCGCACTTTTCTGCCATAATGGGCGCTTTCGTTGTTACTCCGCAGGAGCCCACCATGGATTTTACCGCCGGACTGATGCCGCTTGAGACGGCACTCTCGCAGATGCTTGACCGCATTACTCCACTGCACGACGTTGAAACGCTGCCCCTTGTGCGCTGTTTTGGCCGTATTGCCGCGCGCGATATCGTCTCGCCGATGAACGTGCCGGGGTTCGATAACGCGGCGATGGACGGCTACGCCGTGCGTCTGGCGGATCTGCAACCGGGTGCGCCGCTGCCCGTGGCGGGTAAGGCGTTTGCCGGGCAGCCGTTCAGCGGTGAATGGCCAGCGGGCACCTGCGTGCGCATCATGACCGGCGCGCCGGTGCCAAAGGGCTGCGAAGCGGTGGTGATGCAGGAAGAGACCGAACAAACGGACGGCGGCGTGCGCTTTACCGCCAGCGTCAAAGCGGGACAAAATATCCGCCGCACCGGGGAGGACATTACCCTCGGCGCGACGGTCTTTGCCGCCGGGCAAAAATTGACCGTCGCCGAACTGCCGGTCCTGGCGTCGCTTGGCATCGCGGAAATTGACGTGGTTCGCAAAGTGCGCGTGGCGGTGTTCTCCACGGGAGACGAGCTACAGCTGCCGGGCCAGCCGCTGAACGAGGGGCAGATTTACGACACCAACCGTCTGGCGGTGCACCTGATGCTGGAGCAGCTGGGCTGCGAGGTGATTAACCTGGGCATCATTCCTGACGATCCGGAAAAACTGCGCGCGGCGTTCATCGAGGCTGACGCGTCTGCCGACGTGGTGATTAGCTCCGGCGGCGTATCGGTTGGCGAAGCGGACTACACCAAAACCCTGCTTGAAGAGCTGGGCGAAATCGCCTTCTGGAAGCTGGCGATTAAGCCGGGCAAACCGTTCGCGTTTGGCAAGCTTCCGCACAGCTGGTTCTGCGGCCTGCCGGGTAACCCGGTCTCTGCAGCGCTGACCTTCTACCAGCTGGTCATTCCGCTGCTGGCGCGGCTTTCCGGCAACAAGGCCAGCCCGCTGCCGGTACGCCAGCGCGTGCGTGCGGCAACGCGCCTGAAAAAATCCCCGGGTCGTCTCGACTTCCAGCGCGGCATCCTGACGCGCAACGCCGACGGCGAGCTGGAGGTGAGCACCACCGGGCATCAGGGCTCGCACATCTTCAGCTCCTTCAGCCAGGGTAACTGTTTTATCGTGCTTGAGCGCGAGCGCGGCCACGTAGAGGCGGGCGAATGGGTCGAAGTGGAATGCTTTAACCACCTGTTCGGAGGCTGATATGGCGGTGGAGCTGAGCGACCAGGAGATGATGCGTTACAACCGCCAGATTGTGCTGCGCGGGTTTGATTTCGAGGGCCAGGAAGCGCTCAAGTCTGCCCGCGTGCTGGTTGTTGGTCTCGGCGGGCTGGGCTGCGCTGCCGCACAATACCTCGCCGCGGCGGGCGTGGGCAGCATGACGCTGCTGGATTTCGATACCGTGTCGGTGTCTAACCTGCAGCGCCAGACGCTGCACAGCGACGCGACCGTTGGCCAGCCGAAAGTAGAGTCCGCCGGGGCGGCGCTGGCCCGCATTAACCCTGACGTTCAGCTCACCCTGATTGATGCCCAGCTGGATGACGAGGCGCTGTTTGCGCAGATTGCGCAGCACGATCTGGTGCTGGACTGTACCGACAACGTCGCCGTTCGCAACCAGCTTAACGCCGGCTGTTTTACCCACAAAACGCCGCTGGTGTCCGGCGCGGCAATCCGCATGGAAGGACAAATCAGCGTCTTTACCTACGCCCAAGGCGAACCGTGCTACCGCTGCCTGAGCCGCCTGTTTGGTGAAAATGCGCTGACCTGCGTTGAGGCGGGCGTGATGGCGCCGCTAGTCGGCGTGATCGGGTCGCTGCAGGCGATGGAAGCGATTAAGATGCTGGCGCACTACGGCACGCCTGCGGCGGGGAAAATCGTGATGTATGACGCAATGACCTGCCAGTTCCGCGAGATGAAGCTGATGCGTAATCCGGGATGTGAGGTGTGCGGAGGTTAAAGCAAACGGCAACCTTCAGGTTGCCGTTTTAGTGTTTGCTCCCTCTCCCTGTGGGAGAGGGTTGGGGTGAGGGCATCAGGCCGCCCCTCATCAGATCGACGTCCGTCCAAATGCCCCCTGCCAGTCCTGCTCAAACTTCACGATTGCCGCGTCCACCGCCGGAGAGGTGATAAACTGCTGCGCCACGTCCAGCGGCAGCGTGATGGACTCGCACCCTGCCAGCAGGCAGTCCAGCGCCTGACGCGGGGTTTTGAAGCTCGCCGCCAGCACCTTTGACTGCGGGGCATGCAGCGTCAGCAGCTGCTGTAATTCCACAACGGTCTGGATCCCGTCTCCGCCCTGCGCGTCCACGCGGTTCACGTAAGGCGCGACATAGTCTGCTCCCGCCAGCGCGGACAGCATCCCCTGGGCAGCGCCGTATACCGCCGTGCCCAGCGTCGGGATCCCTTCTGCCTTCAGCATTTTGATTGCCGCCAGCCCTTCAGCGGTCACGGGCACTTTTACCACCAGATCGTTAACAATCGCGCGCAGCTTGCGGGCGTCTTCCACCATCCCTTCGGCGGTGGTCGCCATCACCTGCGCGAACAGACGGCCTTTGCCGCCCAGCGCGTCGTGCAGCGCCGGCAGCAGCTCTTCCAGCGGAATTTTACCCGCCGCCACAATGCTTGGGTTCGTGGTCACGCCCGCCAGCGGGAAGATACGCGCCAGCTTTTTGACTGCCGCAACGTCAGATGTGTCGAGATAAAGTTCCATGATGTCACCCTCAAAATTAGCCTGCACTTACCCTATCACGACAAAACCTGCTCAGGAGTTGACCCATATCAAGATAACTTTCATTCGAAAGTAATTTAATCTTCATATGTAATCAGAGGGCGAGAATATGATCTTCAATATACAGCGTTACTCCACCCACGACGGCCCGGGTATTCGTACCGTAGTATTCATGAAAGGCTGCTCGCTGGGCTGTCGCTGGTGCCAGAACCCGGAAAGCCGCGCCCGCACGCGGGACGTGCTGTTTGACGCGCGTCTGTGCCTGGAGGGCTGCGACCTGTGTCAGCAGGTGGCGCAAGGCTGTATCGACCGCGCGCTGAACGGGCTGATCATCCATCGGGAGAAGCTTGACGACGCCACGCTCGATGCCCTCACCGACTGCTGCCCGACCCAGGCGCTCACCGTCTGCGGTGAAGAGAAGCAGGTTGAAGAGATTATGGCGACGGTCCTGCGCGATAAGCCCTTCTACGACCGCAGCGGCGGCGGGATCACCCTCTCCGGCGGTGAGCCGTTTATGAACCCCGAACTGGCGCATGCCCTGTTCAAAGCCAGCCACAACCAGGGAATCCACACCGCCGTCGAAACCTGCCTTCACGTGCCGTGGCGCTATATCGAGCCGTCACTGCCGTACGTCGATCTGTTCCTCGCCGACCTGAAGCACGTTGACTCTGAAGTATTCAAGCAGTGGACGGACGGCTCGGCAAAACGCATCCTGGACAACCTGAAACGCCTGGCCGCTGCCGGGAAAAAAATCACCATCCGCGTGCCGCTGATCCAGGGCTTTAACGCCGATGAAGCCTCTGTTACCGCCATTACCAACTTCGCCGCCGACGAACTCGGCGTTCACGACATTCACTTTCTGCCGTATCACACGCTGGGCATGAACAAATACACCCTGCTCGGCCAACCCTACTCTGCCCCTGACAAACCGCTGGATAACCCTGCCCTGCTGGACTTCGCACAGCAGTATGCCTGCCAGAAAGGGTTAACCGCGACCTTACGAGGATAACACTATGACAACCCTGAATCTCAACACCCTGAGCGAGCGCATCAAGGCGCACAAAATGGCGCTGGTGCATATCGTTAAGCCGCCGGTCTGCACCGAGCGCGCCCGGCACTACACCGAAATGTATCAGCAGCATCTGGACAAGCCGATTCCGGTACGCCGCGCGCTGGCGCTGGCACACCACCTGGCCGAGCGTACCATCTGGATCAAACACGACGAGCTGATCGTCGGTAACCAGGCAAGCGAAGTCCGCGCCGCGCCGATCTTCCCGGAATACACCGTTTCCTGGATTGAGAAAGAGATTGACGATCTGGCGGACCGTCCGGGGGCGGGCTTTGCGGTAAGCGAAGAGAACAAGCGCGTTCTGCATGAGATTTGCCCGTGGTGGCGCGGCCAGACGGTGCAGGATCGCTGCTACGGTATGTTTACCGACGAGCAAAAAAGCCTGCTGGAGACCGGCATCATCAAGGCTGAAGGCAACATGACCTCCGGCGACGCGCACCTGGCGGTGAACTTCCCGCTGCTGCTGGAAAAAGGGCTCGACGGCCTGCGCGCGAAGGTGGCCGAGCGCCGCTCGCGCATCAACCTGACGGTGCTGGAAGACCTGCACGGCGAACAGTTCCTGAAGGCGATTGATATCGTGCTGGACGCGGTTAGCCTGCATATCGAACGTTTCGCGGCCCTGGCGCGCGAAATGGCCGCCGGCGAAACCCGCGAAAGCCGCCGCGACGAGCTGCTGGCCATTGCGGAAAACTGCGACATCATTGCCCACCAGCCGCCAAAAACCTTCTGGCAGGCGCTGCAGCTGTGCTACTTCATTCAGCTGATCCTGCAAATTGAATCCAACGGCCACTCCGTGTCGTTTGCCCGCATGGATCAGTACCTTTATCCGTACTACCGCCGCGACGTGGAGCTGGACCAGAGCCTGGATCGCGAGCACGCCATTGAGCTGCTGCACAGCTGCTGGCTGAAGCTGCTGGAAGTGAACAAGATCCGCTCCGGCTCGCACTCTAAAGCCTCGGCGGGCAGTCCGCTGTATCAGAACGTCACCATCGGCGGCCAGAAGCTGGTCAACGGTGAGCCGATGGACGCGGTAAACCCGCTCTCCTACGCGATTCTGGAATCCTGCGGTCGCCTGCGCTCCACGCAGCCGAACCTGAGCGTGCGTTACCACGCGGGCATGAGCAGCGATTTCCTCGATGCCTGCGTGCAGGTGATCCGCTGCGGCTTCGGCATGCCGGCGTTCAATAACGATGAAATCGTGATCCCGGAATTCATCAAGCTCGGCGTTGAACGAGACGACGCCTATGACTATGCGGCCATCGGCTGCATCGAAACCGCAGTCGGCGGCAAGTGGGGCTACCGCTGCACCGGCATGAGCTTTATCAACTTCGCCCGCGTCATGCTGGCGGCGCTGGAAGGCGGCCGCGACGCCACCAGCGGCAAGGTATTCCTGCCGCAGGAGAAAGCCCTCTCTGCCGGTAACTTCGTCAACTTCGATGAAGTCATGGCGGCCTGGGATACCCAGATCCGCTACTACACCCGCAAATCCATCGAGATTGAGTACGTGGTGGACACCATGCTGGAAGAGAACGTCCACGACATTCTCTGCTCGGCGCTGGTGGATGACTGCATCGAACGCGCGAAAAGCATCAAGCAGGGCGGCGCGAAGTATGACTGGGTGTCCGGCCTGCAGGTGGGGATCGCCAACCTCGGCAACAGCCTGGCGGCGGTGAAGAAGCTGGTATTTGAGCAGGGCGTCATCGGCCAGCAGCAGCTGGCGGCGGCGCTGGCGGACGACTTCGAGGGGCTGACCCACGAGCAGCTGCGCCAGCGCCTGATTAACGGCGCGCCGAAGTACGGTAACGATGACGACGGCGTGGACATGCTGCTGACCCGCGCCTATCAGACCTACATTGAGGAGCTGAAGCAGTATCACAATCCGCGCTACGGCCGCGGTCCGACTGGCGGTAACTACTACGCGGGCACGTCATCCATCTCCGCAAACGTGCCGTTTGGCGCGGCGACGATGGCGACGCCGGACGGACGCAAAGCGCACACCCCGCTGGCAGAAGGGGCAAGCCCGGCTTCCGGTACGGACCATCTCGGCCCGACGGCGGTTATCGGCTCCGTGGGTAAACTGCCTACCGGGGCGATCCTGGGCGGCGTGCTGCTTAACCAGAAGCTGAACCCGTCGACGCTGGAAAACGACAGCGACCGCCAGAAGCTGATGGTGCTGCTGCGTACCTTCTTCGAGGTGCACAAAGGCTGGCATATTCAGTACAACATCGTCTCGCGTGAAACGCTGCTGGAAGCGAAGAAACACCCTGACCAGTACCGCGATCTGGTGGTGCGCGTGGCGGGCTACTCGGCATTCTTTACCGCCCTTTCCCCGGATGCGCAGGACGATATTATCGCCCGTACCGAGCATACGCTGTAACGAAGCATCCCCTCTCCTACAAGGAGAGGGAGAAAATATTAAAGCGGCAACGTCGGTTGCCGCTTTGCTTTTACTTTCGAATGAAATTAAATTTGTGCTCCCCGTCACCTTGTTATTAGAATGTTTCAAAACGCAGTGACCCAGGAGCACAGTATGACCGTTAAAGTTATCGTCACCGATATGGACGGAACTTTCCTTGATGATGCCAAGCAGTACGATCGTGACCGCTTCCAGGCACAGTTTGAACAGCTTAAAGCCCGCAACATTGAGTTTGTCGTTGCCAGCGGCAACCAGTATTACCAGCTCATCTCCTTTTTCCCGGAGCTGAAAAACCAGATCTCCTTCGTGGCGGAAAACGGCGCGCTGGTCTTCGATCACGGTGAGCAAATTTTCCACGGCGAGCTGACCCGCCATGAGTCGCAGATCGTGATTGGCGAACTGCTGAAAGACAAAGGGCTGAATTTTGTGGCCTGCGGTCTGGAGAGCGCCTACGTCAGCGACCAGGCGCCGGACGCGTTCGTGGCGCTGATGTCAAAGCACTATCACCGCTTAAAGCGTATCGGCGACTACCGCGACATTGACGACGTGCTGTTTAAGTTCTCTCTTAACCTGCCGGACAGCGATATCCCGAATCTGGTCGATAAACTGCACGAGTCCCTGGACGGCATCATGAAGCCTGTTACCAGCGGCTTCGGCTTTGTCGATTTGATTATCCCCGGCCTGCACAAAGCCAACGGCATCAGCCGCCTGCTGAAACGCTGGAAAGTTTCCCCGCAGGAGTGCGTGGGCATCGGCGACAGCGGCAACGATGCCGAGATGCTAAAGCTGGTGAAATATTCCTTTGCCATGGGCAACGCGGCAGAAAGCATCAAAGAAATCAGCCGCTACAGCACCGACAACAACAACCACCAGGGCGCGCTGAACGTCATTCAGGCCGTACTCGACAACCACTCCCCGTTCGACGCCTGATCCTCTCCTCGCCGGAGCCTTGCTCCGGCCTCTCACTCTTTTTCCATCCTGTGGTATCGGTCAAGGTTTTAAACTTGCATTAACTTAATTTTAACTTAAAGTATCACATGTAGACATTTTTACTTTCGAATGAAAGATGCGAGGCAGTTATGACCTTTACCAGTGAAACGTTGCCGGCGGATCACAAAGCGGCAATCCGTCAGTTAAAACGTGAGTTACGCGCGCAGATCGGCGACGTGCAGGCGGTGTTTAATAAGCTCAGCGATAAAATTGCCACCCGCGTGGCGGAAATCAACGCCCTTAAGAACAAAGGCGAAACCGTCTGGCCAGTGATCCCATTCGCGGATGTGAAAAACGGCACCCTCACCGACGCTCAGCGCGAGGCCGTTAAACGCCGCGGCTGCGCGGTGATCAAAGGTCACTTCCCGCGCGAGCAGGCGCTGGCGTGGGATCGGTCGATGCTCGACTACCTCGATCTCAACAGGTTTGACGAGGTTTACAACGGTCCGGGGGATAACTTCTTCGGCACCTTAACGGCCTCTCGTCCGGAAATTTACCCTATTTACTGGTCTCAGGCGCAAATGCAGGCACGCCAGAGCGAAGAGATGGCGCAGGTGCAGTCGTTCCTGAACCGCTTATGGACATTCGAGAGCAACGGCAAGCAGTGGTTTAACCCGGACGTGAGCGTGATCTACCCGGACCGCATCCGTCGTCGTCCGCCGGGAACCACATCGAAAGGGCTTGGCGCGCATACCGATTCCGGCGCGCTGGAGCGCTGGCTGCTGCCGGCCTATCAGCAGGTCTTTGCCCGCGTCTTTGACGGCAACGTGGAAAAATACGATCCGTGGAACGCCGCGCACCGTACCGAAGTGGAAGAGTACACGGTGGATAACACCACTAAATGCTCGGTGTTCCGCACCTTCCAGGGCTGGACGGCGCTGTCGGACATGATCCCCGGTCAGGGGCTGCTGCACGTGGTGCCGATCCCGGAAGCGATGGCCTATATTCTGCTGCGACCGCTGCTGGACGACGTGCCGGAAGATGAGCTGTGCGGCGTGGCGCCGGGGCGCGTGCTGCCGATATCCGAGAAGTGGCATCCGCTGCTCATCGAAGCGCTGACCAGCATTCCGGCGCTGGAGGCGGGCGATTCCGTCTGGTGGCACTGCGACGTGATCCACTCCGTCGCGCCGGTTGAGAACCAGCAGGGCTGGGGCAACGTAATGTACATTCCCGCCGCGCCGATGTGCGAGAAGAACCTCGCCTACGCGAAAAAGGTGAAGGAAGCGCTGGAAACCGGCGCGTCGCCGGGAGATTTCCCGCGCGAGGATTATGAAAAGAGCTGGCAGGGCCGCTTTACCGTGAGCGATCTGAACATTCACGGCAAGCGCGCGCTGGGCATGGCTTAACTGTCGTACAGCCCTTCCCGCTCAACGGCGGTGCGTCGTTTCCCCTGACGTATCCGCCGCACCGACTCCCGCACCGTCAGCGTGCCGTTAAGCAGCAACGTACCCACCGGCGCGTCCGGGCGCATCAGCCGCTGCTGGAGCATGTGCACCGCTTCCGTCCCCAGCTCGTCACGCGGGACATGTACCGCGGTCAGCGGCACGTCCTGAATCGCCGCCAGATTAAAACCGTCGATGCTCATCACGGAGACATCCTGCGGCACGCGCAGGCCCTGCTTTTGCAGGGCGCTGATGGTGCCCGCGGCCATAAAATCGCCGCCTACCAGGAATGCCGTGGGCAGATCGTTGCCTTTCTGCTGGTTAAGCCACTCGCTCACCCGCTGCTCCGCTTCTCGTGCGCTGAAGCTCGATACGACCAGCAGATCGCGACGGTCGCTAAACGTCAGGTTATGGGCGCTCCACGCGTCGCGGATCCCCGACAGGCGCTGCTCCATGGTGTAGCGCCGCAGACAGAGCACGTTCATCACCTCACGGTGCCCCATCTCGAACAGGTAATCCGCTGCCCGCTCGCCAATGGCGCGATGATCCGGCGCAACGGCAGGCAGGCGCATGTGCCGGTCGCGGCAGTTGATCAGCATGCAGGGTTTACCGACGTCCACCGCCAGGTCGTGGATATGCGGATCGTCGATGCCGAGGAGGATCGCCGCCTGGGTGTCCGCTTCGTTCATTCGCGCCAGAAACAGCTGGGCGTCGCTGTCGTTTTCTTCCAGCGCGCAGTAGCGCAGCCGAACCTCGTGCGAGGCAAGCCCTTTGCTAACGCTCTGGATCACGCGGTAGTAAAAGATGTCGGACCGCTCGTCAAACGCCCGCTGGGGAGCAAACACCACCAGGCTGTTAAGCAGCAGGCGCCCCGCCGCCATGCCCTCCATCACCCCAAGCTCTCGCGCGCACGCCAGCACCTTTGCGCGCGCTTTTTCGCTGGTGTTGGCCTTTCCCGCCAGCACGCGGGAAACGGTGCTGATGGAGAGCTGGGTACGGGCAGCGATTTCGGTGATTTTAAGCCTTTTGTCCATTTTGTGATCTGGCTCCATATGTGAAATGAAAAAATTTTCACAGCGTGTTTATCAGGTAATAGCTTAGCTGGCGGCCATAATGCCCAAAAACGCCCCGCATTTATGAGAAAGTTTGCACAAAATCCACTATTCCCTGCCCGTTTTCTTTCATAAGGTGAACCTGTCACACAACTTCCATACTAGTTGTATAGCAGCTTAAGTCTCTAAAACCGATAACTTTCAAAAACCTGACGCTGCGTGACGCCTGAACCTTTGTCCCCTTACCGTCCGTCTTGTGGAGAAGAAAATGAGTCAGGACATCAATAACACCCTTGCGACAAGCAAAACGCGTCGCGTCATCAAGAACCTGCGCTGGTACGTGCTGGTGCTGTTCCTTCTTGGCGTGACCGTCAACTACATCACCCGTAACTCGTTAGGCATTCTCGCTCCGGAGCTGAAGGAGAGCCTTGGGATCACCACCGAGCAATACTCCTGGATCGTCGGCGCGTTCCAGATTGCCTACACCATTTTCCAGCCCCTGTGCGGCTGGCTGATTGACGTTATTGGCCTGAAGATTGGCTTTATGGTCTGCGCCGGGATCTGGGCGCTGATGTGTATCTTCCACGCGGGCGCCGGAAGCTGGCTGCACCTCGCTATTCTGCGCTTCTTTATGGGGGCTTCCGAAGCCGCCGCGACGCCGGCAAACGCCAAAACCATCGGTGAATGGTTTCCAAAATCAGAGCGCCCCGTCGCCGCAGGCTGGGCGGGCGTGGGCTTCTCCGTCGGCGCGATGCTGGCCCCGCCTATCATCTACTTTGCCCACGCGTCGTTTGGCTGGCAGGGCGCGTTTATGTTTACCGGCGTGCTGGCGCTGGTGTGGGTGATCCTCTGGTGGGCGTTCTACCACAACCCGGAGCAGCACCCGAACCTCAGCAGCGATGAGCTGGCGTTTATCAAGCAGGATAACGAACCGCCTGCGGTAAAACTGCCCTTCCTGACCGCGCTGAAAACCGTCTCGAAGAACAAACGCTTTTACGGTATCGCCATTCCGGCCTTTATGGCGGAACCGGCCTGGGCGGTGCTGAGCTTCTGGGTGCCGCTCTACCTCGCCAAAGAGCACGGCATGGACCTGAAGCAGATCGCGATGTTCGCCTGGCTGCCGTTCCTGGCAGCCGATCTCGGCAGCGTGGCGAGCGGCTACCTCACCCGCCTCTACACCCGCTGGTTTGGCTGCACGCGCGTTAACTCGGTCGTGGCCAGCTCCGTAACCGGGGCATTTCTGATGATTTCCCTGGCGGTCGTGGCCGTGACCCGCGATCCGTATATCACCATCGTGCTGATCTCCATCGGCGGCTTCGGGCACCAGATTATCTCCTGCATGCTGAGCGCCCTGGTGGTGGAGTCGTTTGATAAAGGGCAGATGGCGACCGTCAACGGCATGCGCGGATCGGCGGCGTGGATCGCCAGCTTCCTGTTCTCTCTGTTAATCGGCGTGACCGCCGACAAAATCGGCTTCAACCCGCTCTTTATCGCCATGGGTTTCTTCGACCTGATTGGCGCTGTTTTCCTGGTGGCATTTATTGCTGAACGTCGCGCCAAGCGCGCCTGATAGTGGATGTATTGCATATGAAAACCCTGAAAAACTGGACCGTCGATAAACAGTCGGCGAATCATCTGGAACTGCTGGTGGATAATCAGCATCGCCTGTGCCTGTACGTGCTGGAAGAGAACCTGTTCCGCGTGCTGATCAAACGCAAAGGCGAGCTGGCGCTGGACCGTACCTGGAGCATCGCCCCTGAGCAGGACGTGCCGTGGGAAGGCCGTCGTCGTGACGATATTAGCGGGTTCTCCTGCCCTGCCTGGACGCTGGCGCAGGAGGGCGACACCTTAACCGTAGCGACAGAACAGCTGCGCGTAACCGTTCATCAGCCCCTGTGGCTCGAGTGGCACTACCGTAACGACGCGGGCGAGTGGCAGCCGCTGGTCAACGACCGCCCGACCAGCGCCTACCTGCTGAACGCCCACGGCGACGGCGTGGCGCACTATCTGAGCCGCCGCCAGGACGAGCGTTTCTATGGCCTCGGCGAGAAAGCGGGTGATTTACAGCGCAACGGCAAACGCTATGAGATGCGCAACCTCGACGCGATGGGTTACAACGCGGCCAGCACCGACCCGCTGTACAAGCACATCCCGTTTACCCTTACCCGCCGCGACGACGTGAGCTACGGCCTGTTTTACGACAACCTGAGCAGCTGCTGGCTGGATCTGGGCAACGAGATCGACAACTACCACACCGCCTACCGCCGCTGGCAGGCGGAAGCGGGCGATATTGATTACTACCTCTTTACCGGCAGCCGCGCGCTGGACGTCACTAAGGCCTTCGTTCGCCTGACCGGGAAAACGCTGTTCGGGCCGAAATGGAGCCTGGGCTACAGCGGCTCGACCATGCACTACACCGACGCGCCGGACGCGCAGAACCAGCTGATGAACTTCATCCGCCTGTGCGACGAGCACGCCATTCCGTGCGACTCGTTCCAGCTCTCCTCCGGCTATACCTCCATCAACGGCAAGCGCTACGTCTTTAACTGGAACTACGACAAGGTGCCGCAGCCGAAGGCAATGAGCCAGGCGTTCCACGACGCGGGGCTGCGGCTTGCGGCCAACATCAAGCCGTGCCTGCTGCAGGATCACCCGCGCTACGGTGAAGTGGCGGAACGCGGCCTGTTCATTCGTGATTCAGAAACCGATGCACCGGAACGTTCAAGCTTCTGGGACGACGAAGGGTCGCACCTCGACTTTACCAACCCGCAGACGGTGCAGTGGTGGCAGAACGGCGTGACCACGCAGCTGCTGGAGATGGGCATCGACTCAACCTGGAACGACAATAACGAGTACGAGGTGTGGGACGGAGAAGCGCGCTGCTATGGCTTCGGCAGGGAGATCGCCATCAAGCACATTCGGCCGGTGATGCCCCTGCTGATGATGCGCGCCTCGCTGGAAGCGCAGCAGCGCTTCGCGCCGGATAAACGTCCTTATCTGATCTCCCGCTCTGGCTGCGCGGGGATGCAGCGCTACGTCCAGACCTGGAGCGGCGACAACCGCACCAGCTGGGACACCCTGCGCTATAACATCCGCATGGGGCTGGGCATGAACCTGTCCGGGCTGTTTAACGTCGGCCATGACGTCGGCGGTTTCTCCGGGGACAAACCCGATGCCGAGCTGTTTGTGCGCTGGGTGCAGAACGGCGTGATGCATCCGCGCTTTACCATCCATTCCTGGAATGACGATCGCACGGTGAACGAGCCGTGGATGTATCCGGGCGTCACGCCTGCCATCCGCAGCGCGATTGAGCTGCGCTACCGCCTGCTGCCGTATCTCTACACCCTGCTCTGGCAGGCGCACGCCGACGACGAGCCGATGCTGCGCCCGACCTTCCTCGATCACGAGCACGACGCGCAGACCTTCGAAGAGTGCGACGAGTTCCTGCTGGGCCGCGACCTGCTGGTGGCAAGCGTCGTGGAAGCCGGGCAGCGCGAGCGCCGCCTCTGGCTGCCGGACAACGAAACCGGCTGGTACGATTTTTACACTCACGAGTGGTTCTCCGGCGGGCAGTGGATCGCCCTGGATGCACCGCTGGAAAAACTGCCGCTGCTGGTGCGTGCCGGAGCGGGCCTGCCGCTCAGCGAACGCATCCGGCACGTGAGCGCCGATAAAGACGATACCCGCGAGCTGAAGCTGTTCCCGGTGAAAGGCGTCGGCACCAGCACCGGTCTGCTGTTTGAAGACGACGGTGAAAGCTGGGGCTACCAGAACGGCAACGCGCTGTGGGTAGAGTGGGAAATGGTGTGCGACGCGACAACCATTAACCTGAAGGTCAACGCGCGCGGCGACTATCGCCCGGCGTGGAAAGCGCTGAAGGTGTCGTTGCCGGCGGGGGAAAAACGCAAGCTGCTGGTGAATGGGGTTGAAGGGGGCGAATGGGTGGTGTAGTTCGGCCTGATGCCCTCACCCTAACCCTCTCCCACGGGGAGAGGGAATAGAACGTAGGCCGGGTAAGGCGAAGCCGCCACCCGGTTTTTTTTAACTCTCAATACCTTTGCTGCGCAGATAATCTTCGTAGTTACCGGTGAAGTCCACTACGCGCTCTGGCGTAATTTCAATCACGCGGGTCGCCAGCGAGCTGACGAACTCACGGTCGTGGGAAACGAAGATCAGGGTGCCCTGATACATCTCCAGCGCCATGTTCAGCGATTCGATAGATTCCATATCCAGGTGGTTGGTTGGTTCGTCCATCACCAGGATGTTCGGTTTTTCCATCATCAGCTTGCCGAACAGCATACGGCCCTTCTCTCCACCGGAGAGCACTTTAGCAGGCTTCTTGATGTCGTCCTGGCTGAACAGCAGGCGCCCAAGAATACTGCGCACCGCCTGCTCGTCGTCGCCTTCCTGCTTCCACTGGCTCATCCAGTCGAAGACGGTGAGATCGTTTTCGAATTCGTATTCATGGTCCTGCGCGTAGTAACCAATCTGCGCGTTTTCAGACCACTTCACGGTACCGTTGTCCGGCTGCAGTTCGCCGACCAGGGTTTTCAGCATGGTGGATTTACCCACGCCGTTGGCGCCCAGAATGGCAATCTTCTCGCCCACTTCCAGCAGCAGGTTGAAGTTTTTAAACAGCGGACCCTCATCGAAGCCTTTGGTAAGGGCTTCCACTTCCAGCGCGTTACGGAACAGTTTCTTGTCCTGCTCGAAGCGGATGAACGGGTTTTGACGGCTGGAGGCTTTAACTTCTTCCAGCTTGATTTTGTCGATCTGACGGGCGCGCGAGGTGGCCTGACGCGATTTAGAGGCGTTGGCGCTAAAGCGGCTGACGAAGGATTGCAGGTCGGCAATCTGCGCTTTCTTCTTGGCGTTGTCGGCCAGCAGACGTTCACGCGCCTGGGTTGCCGCCGTCATGTATTCGTCGTAGTTGCCCGGGTAAACGCGCAGTTCGCCGTAGTCCAGATCCGCCATGTGGGTACAAACCATGTTCAGGAAGTGACGGTCGTGCGAGATGATGATCATGGTGCTGTCGCGATCGTTCAGCGTCTGCTCCAGCCAGCGGATGGTGTCGATGTCCAGGTTGTTCGTTGGTTCGTCAAGCAGCAGGATGTCCGGGTTAGAGAACAGCGCCTGGGCCAGCAGCACGCGCAGCTTCCAGCCTGGCGCGACTTCGCTCATCGGGCCGTAATGCTGTTCGACCGGAATGCCCACGCCCAGCAGCAGTTCGCCCGCACGCGCTTCCGCGGAGTAGCCGTCCATCTCGCCGTACTGGGTCTCCAGATCGGCCACTTTATAGCCGTCTTCTTCGCTCATTTCAGCGAGACCGTAGATACGATCGCGCTCCTGCTTCACTTCCCACAGCTCCGCGTGCCCCATGATCACGGTGTCGAGCACGGTGAACTCTTCGAAGGCGAACTGATCCTGACGCAGCTTACCGATGCGCTCGTTCGGATCGAGCGACACGTTGCCCAGCGTCGGCTCTAAATCGCCGCCGAGGATCTTCATAAAGGTGGATTTTCCGCTACCGTTGGCACCAATCAGGCCGTAACGGTTGCCGCCGCCAAATTTGACGGAAATATTTTCGAACAGCGGCTTACTGCCAAACTGCATAGTGACGTTGCTGGTAACTAACACGGAGAGATTCCTGCGAAAAGTGTGATAAACGCGGCATTATGCCACAATTCCGAATTGAGATCCCGTGTTGCGGCAATCCACTAAACTTTAACAAATTCGAAAAAAATGTGATTTCGTACACATCTGAATTCACTGTTAGCGGGAATGCACATATAATGCGCTCCCATTACAGATTCAGTCTTATCAACTCATCGCCGGAATGGCTTAGATACCTCGCATATCATGAACATGAAATTAACAACGCTTTTTGCGGCGGCGTTAGCCGTAGTAGGTTTTTGTAAGACCGCTTCTGCGGTGACGTATCCCCTGCCTACGGACGGTAGCCGTCTGGTGGGTGAAAACCAGGTGGTGACGGTACCGGAAGGCAACACGCAGCCGCTGGAGTACTTTGCGGCGCAGTACCAGCTCGGCCTGTCTAACATGATGGAAGCTAACCCGGGCGTTGACCCGTATCTGCCGAAAGCGGGAACCGTGCTCAACATCCCACAGCAGCTGATCCTGCCGGACACCGTGCACGAAGGTATCGTGATTAACAGCGCCGAAATGCGTCTGTATTACTACCCGAAAGGCACCAACACCGTGATCGTACTGCCAATCGGTATCGGCCAGCTGGGCAAAGATACCCCGCTGAACTGGACCACCAAAGTTGAGCGTAAGAAAGCGGGCCCAACCTGGACGCCAACGGCCAAAATGCACGCCGAGTACATCGCTGCGGGCGAGCCGCTCCCGGCAGTTGTGCCTGCCGGCCCGGATAACCCGATGGGCCTGTACGCGCTGTACATTGGCCGTCTGTATGCGATTCACGGGACCAACGCCAACTTCGGTATCGGCCTGCGCGTAAGCCACGGCTGCGTGCGTCTGCGTAACGAAGACATCAAATTCCTGTTCGAAAACGTGCCGGTCGGCACGCGCGTGCAGTTCATCAACGAACCGGTGAAGGCGACGTCAGAGCCTGA
Organism: Enterobacter sp. I4; assembly: GCF_022669095.1. Classification (NCBI taxonomy): domain Bacteria; kingdom Pseudomonadati; phylum Pseudomonadota; class Gammaproteobacteria; order Enterobacterales; family Enterobacteriaceae; genus Enterobacter; species Enterobacter sp. I4. The sequence continues at coordinate 398,281 of NZ_JALBUO010000003.1, forward strand.
CGGCAGCCGTTACATTGAAGTGCACAACCCGCTGTCCACCAGCGAAGAGCAGATCAACAACAACGAAATCGTACCGATTAAGCTGACCAGCGCGGTGCAGTCCGTTACCTCTCAGGCGGATGTAGAAACGACGGTCGTTGACCAGGCGATTCAGAACCGTTCCGGTATGCCTGTGCGTTTGAACTGATAACGACACAACGAAAAAGCGGGCTTCGATGCCCGCTTTTTTTTATCCGTTATTGACGATAACGATGCCGCCGTGGTCGTAACGATAGTGACAGTGCGCGTACTCCAGCGGCGTGCCATCTTCCAGATAGATCACCTGCTCCACCTCCAGCACCGGATCGGTTTGCTCGCAGACAAGATGCTGCATATCCAGCGCGCTGGGCTTCAGCGCCCGCACCACGCGATACGACCCCATGATCTTCAGCCCCAGCGTCTCCTGAACATACCGGAACACCGAACCCTCAAGATGGGTTTTATTCAGGCCGGGCACCAGGCTGAGCGGCATCACGGTGGAATCAAGCGACATCGGCTCGCCGTTCAGCAAGCGCAGACGGATAAAATCGTATACCGGCGTATCCGGGTTAATCATCAGCGACGCCTGCTCTTTCTCGTTCGGGAAGCGCAGCTCAAAGTGCACCACCTGACTGCTCACCGTGCCCAGATGCTCCCAGGTTTTGGTTGCGCCGAAGTAGTCGCTGCCGGAGAGATCCCACTGCGACAGCTGAAGGAAGTTTTTGCGGATAAACGTGCCCTGCCCCTGGCGGGTATACACCAGCCCTTCAACGATCAGCTGGCGCATCGCCTGCTGAATGGTCATCCGGCTGGTGCTGAACTCCGCCGCCAGCGCAAACTGGTCCGGCAGCGGTTCATTGGCGGCGTACTGCTGGCTGATAATCCGTTTCTTAATTTCCCGCGCTATGGTGATGTACTTCGCCGCCATCGTCCTTCCTTATGATTAGTTTTCTGTCCCGCTGTTTTTCAGGGCCACTCGCTCGGCAACGTTGAGGAAAGGCAGGTAGAAGAATACACCAAATACGATGATTGCCAACTGCACCACCACGGCGCGCCAGTCCCCCGCCGTCGCCAGCCAGGCGCTGAGGAGCGGCGGGGTTGTCCACGGGATCATCACCACGCAGCGCGACATCAGCCCAAGCGTGGTACAGAGCCAGGCGAAGTAAATGCCGATGGCGGGCAGCAGCACAAACGGGATCATCAGCGGCAGGTTAAAGACAATCGGCAGGCCGAAAATCACCGGCTCGTTGATGTTAAACAGGCCCGGCGCCAGCGACAGACGCGCCACCTGCTTCGCCGACCGCTGCCGCGAGAAGATGAAGATAGCAATCAGCAGCGAGATGGTACTGCCCGTTCCGCCCACCATGCCAAAGGTCGGAACGAAGATACTGTTGATGATGTGCGGGATCGGCTGACCACCGGCAAAGGCCAGCATGTTTTCGTTGGTGTTAATCAGCAGAAACGGCTCCAGCACCACGCTGTTGACCACCGACTGGTGAATGCCGAGCGTAAACAGGAAGTTGCCGAAGCTGTAGATAAAAATCGTCCCCGGCAGGCTGGTGTTAATCAGCCGCAGCGGCTGCTGAATAAACGTGGTAATGAGGTGGATCAGATCCGTGTGCAGCACGTTTGCCAGCAGCGCCGCCAGCACCGCAAACAGCGACAGCGTAAGTATAGTCGGGATCAGCGCGGTGAAGGACTGGCTGACCGCCGGCGGCACGTTCTCTCCCAGCGAGATATGCAGCACCCTGAGCCGCGAAATGGCGATAAACAGCTCGGTTGAAAGCAGCCCAATCAGCACGCCGGCGAAAATGCCGGTGGAGCCGATATTGGCGAAGGTCAGCACCTGCGTGACGTTTACCGCGGCGTCGCTGCCGACGGGCGTAAGCGGGACGCGCATCGGCATCATAATGATAAAGCTGCTGACGGCGATAACCACTGCCGAGACCGGATTGTCGAAATCTTTGTTGCGCGCCAGCGACCAGGCAATCATCGGCGCCAGCAGCAGCGCGGCGATATTCAGCGTGCCGTTGACTATCGCCTCGCCCCACACCTTAAATCTCACCAGCGTGTCGCCTTCAAAAAGCCACGGGAAGACCACGTTGTTCACCAGCACCGCCAGGCCGGCGAGGATGAAAATCGGCATTACCGTGGCGAAGGCGTCGCGCAGGGAGCGAAGGTGCACCTGGTTTGCCAGGCGCGCCGAGAACGCTACAAATTTATCGACAAAAGACTGCATGTGCGGTGTGATTTTTGTTTCAGACATAGCGGAGAGTTCCCATCAATCAGTCACAAAAACGGCCCGGCAGCGTACGGCTTACATCTCGCGTCCGTTGGTATGGATGACCTGTTTTAACCACGCGTAGCTTTTCTTCGGCACGCGCTTGAGATCTTTCAGGTCATGGTTTTCGCGGTTGACGTAGACCACGCCGTAGCGCTTACGCATGTCCCCCTGCGAACTGAGAATGTCGATCAACCCCCAGCCGAGATAGCCCATGACTTCAGCCCCATCCTCGAACATGGCGGCCTTCATGGCCTCGATATGCGCCCGGTGATAGTCAATGCGGTAGGTGTCGTCGATCGGGTTTACGCCGTCCCAGGATTCAATCACCCCGATCCCGTTTTCAATCGGGAACACCGGCATCCGCCAGTCGTTGGCGTAGCGGGTGATAATGGTGCGAAAGCCCAGCGGATCGATCTGCCAGTTCCACTCTGTGGCTTTCAGGTACGGGTTATTTTTCTCGCCGTGCAGCAGGTAATAGTTCACCGGCGTGCCGTCCGGGATCGCATCGCTGTCGAGCGTTTTGCTGGCATAGTAGCTGAAGGCCATAAAGTCGTTTTTGGTTCTCGCGAACAGCGCAAGATCCTCAGCACGGTAGATATCGCCGAACCCTTCCTGCTCCACCACCGCCATGACCGCCGGGCTGTAGCCCTGGCCGGCAAAGACGCGCAGCAGGTTCTGGTTGAGAAATTCGTCGTACTGCAGGGCGCAGAAGATATCGCGCGGTTTGCAGGTGGCCGGGTAAACCAGCTGGTGCGCCAGCATGCCGCCCATCAGCTGGCCCGGCTTTGTCTGGTGCAGGTATTCGGTTAACGCCATGTGCGCCACCATCGCATGGTGCTGGAGCTCATACAGCTCGCGCAGGGTTTGCTCCCCTTTCATATAGCCGGAGATGCGGAAGGCTTCCGGCATATGGAAAATGTTCTGCTCGTTGAAGGTCAGCCAGTACTTCACGCGGTCGCCGAAGCAGTCGATCATCTTTTTGCCGTAGCGGATAAAGGCCTCCACCACGCGGCGATCGTTAAAGCCGTTGTACTCCTGCGCCAGCGCCAGCGGCATATCGAAATGGTACAGGCAGATCATCGGCTCTATACCGCGGGCGATCAGATCGTCGATAAAGCGGTCGTAAAAGGCAATGCCTTCCTCGTTGAACTCGCCGTCGCCCTGCGGACAGACCCGGCTCCAGGAAATCTGGAAACGGTAGCAGTTCATGCCCAGATCCTGCATCAGGTCGAAATCTTCCCGGTACCGGTGGTAGGAATCCGTTGCCACTTTCCAGTCGGAGATGTTTTCTCCCGCCTCGCGGATGTCGTAGACCGACATTCCCTTTCCGCCCTCATTCCAGGCCCCTTCCGTCTGCATGCTGGATACCGAGTTGCCCCATAAAAAGTTGGCCGGCAGCAATTTGTTCATGCTCTCTCCCTATATGACTAGTCATTTAAAATCTCATGACTAGTCATATAGGCGAAGATGAAATGTCGATCAAAGGGGAGGATCGTTTTTTGTGAGCGGCGCAATAAAAATGCGATCGCCGCGATCGGGACCGGCTCACTGGTGCTGATGTACTAAAACGCCGCACGCGCGCCGGGCATTATCCCACGGGTACGGCTTAAGAGCTGGGCATCGGCTGGCGTTAACGCCAGCATGATGGGACTGGAGCCAGTTCCAGCAGCCCAGTGCATTGGCGGGGTCAAGCTATTGCGGTAATTGTCGAAGTTATTTAACGGTTCGCCACCGTTGACCCGGCAAAAGATTTTGTCGGCTCAAGTAGCATGAAAGCTACCGGTCGAAGATGCGTGGAGTTACCGGCACCCGGCACGTATCAGCCCTGCAATACAAAATCGTAAGGCAAGGTGTTACAATCCTTAGCGTTCTCTTCTGAACATTCAAATAAAATGATGAATAAAATTCTGGTCAGTGCCTGCCTGATGGGGCTTAAAGTCCGTTATAACGGAAAAGAGAAAGCGCAGATAAGTCAACAACTTGCTCTCTGGCAACAGGAGCAGCGCCTGGTGATTCACTGCCCTGAGCTAGCTGCCGGGCTACCCGTCCCGAGACCACCTGCAGAGATTGTGTCGGCCGATGGTAGAGACGTAATGTGCGGACAAGCCAGAATAATTGAAAATACTGGAACGGATGTAACTGCTCATTATCAGCTTGCAGCCTGGCTGGCTCTGCGAGCAGCACGAGAATCAGGATGTGCAGCAGCATTGTTAACTGATGGTAGCCCAACGTGCGGAAGTCAGTTTATCTATAACGGTTCTTTCAGCAACCAGCTTAAATCGGGTATGGGAGTGGCGGCATCACTGCTCTCCGATCATGGTATTGCGGTATTTTCCGAAACCCAGTTTGCGGAGCTTGTTATCTGGATTCAAGAACGGGAACGAGCGGTTAACCACATAGAGCGCAATTCTGTTCAGAATAGGTGTGATCTTTAAGCCCGCAGGGTCGAGCAGGTAAGAACAAGTGAAAAATTCACTTGTTCTTTCGAATTAATAAAAAGGGATTTGTTTATTAACGCATGCTTTTATATCAAAAATTTTAATTACTCGTTTGAGCTTCCCACAGCATTGCCTTTTGCTCATATGAGACTTTGGCTTTAGGGGAATCATCTGCAATCTGTGAACGTCGTATAAAAGCCAACTGCTCGCGAACATCTGAAACCTCTTTACGAGCTTCAGCACGTGAAAGCTCCAGCTTGTTTGCTTTTTCCTGAGAGCGAGCCAATTCTTGATTTAGCTTATGAATTTGTTCTTTAGCTATGCTTTCATGCGATTCAAGCTTTGCAGCTAAAGTAACCTGTTCATTTCTTGCTCGTTTCAATTCTGAAGTAAGTTGTCTCTCTTTCTCTGCAGCCTGGTCCAGGCGAAGTCGCATCCCAGTCAAATTATTTTCATATGATTGTCTTTCCTGTTGCAGCGTTTGTTCAACAGAACGCAGTGACTCCTGAATGCCGCTTACTAATTTTTCTGTAGTTTCTTCGCGCTGTCGTATTGTTTGATCCTGAGCCTGAACTCTTTCTTTGAGTTGATTAATTTCCATACCGCGTTGACGGGACAAAAGTCTCTCAGATTCAAGAGATTGCGCTAGCCAGGTATTTTCAGAAAAAGCTTCCCGAAGTTTTTCTTCAAGCTCTTCAACTGTCTGCGCAGCATCAGCGAGCTCACGTTCTGCTTGTGCCGTTTGTTCTCCGGCAGCTCGGGTGACCTCTGATACTCGCCGCTCTGCTGCTCGTACAGCTTTGTTGTTTAATTCAGTTGCCAAATGAACGATACGTTCAGTAAGGGATGCTGCTACGGTTTTAACTTCCTCAGCTACTTCTACGGGGAGACCATCACCACTATTTACATTTATACTCGAATGTGATGTCTGATATTCATCCCAAACTTGCTTCAATGTTCCCGGATTTCCACCTCCAATTCGATTACGGAGTGCAAAGCCTGTAACGTTTCGTCCTTCACTTTGCAATGCAATGCCCGCATCGATAACTTGTTTTGGTTCATATTCTGCATCAATCATAGCGCTCTCTCAATAATTTAATAATTAGTCTAAAAAATGCTAACTACCAGACCCAAAATCACAACAATGATAAAAAATACAACTAGTACTTTTGTACCTTTCTTTTTGTGGCATTTAAGTGACTCATGTAAATCCTTTTTAGTCACTACCTCAGAAACTAGTTGTTGCAAGTAAAACAGTTCTTCAGTGACCAGAGATAAAGCCTCCAGACATTTATCTGAAGATTCTTCGTCACGTTTGATATTATCTGTACCCTTAGGGTTATTTAAGCAATCCTCGCCCTCATTATCTGGGAATAACATTTGCCACTGGATTATTATGTCGTTAGCCATCCCCACTCTCCTTTTTCTGCAGTTTTGCCATCCAGTCAAAAACAATCATACTGTGATATCGGCTGATGTAACCACAATGCGTGCAAACAGTGAGATATTCTGCATTGTCTGGAGTCATATCAAATGCATGATTAATTGACTGATACCATACATAATGCCCCTTACCACCTTCCATTTCTCTGGTAGGTATATATAACTTGTTTATCCCACATGATAAACATACCTTACTGGCCTCCCTTTCCAATAAAAATTCACGGAAGATCTCTGGACTAACCTGAGAGAAAATATGGTATAAAGACTCATCTTTGCTTGCGCATGCAACTTTTTCTATTTCACACACAAAATAAACCCTTTGAGATTTTTTATTATAAAAGACCCTTACTTAAAGACTATAACTCTAAATAAGAAAGCTTTCTGTTTGCTGGCATCTCTTAAAGTTAAGAGATGCCACATTTTTTATTATTTAATATTCACACTTACAAAATATTCTTTACCTAAAATCTTACCATTACCTAACCAGTCAACACCTCTGACTCTTAACAACGGCACACTCCCTGCCTGGGATAGTTCATAACCGTTAGAATCGAGTACAGCGAAAGAATTATCTTTTACTACAAAACTAACGAAATGGTTATTATTCGAAGCAGACGTAAGTAATTTTATCTTATTCAGATAAGACGGTGCGTGCTCGGTAACAATTTGGGCGACTTTTTGCTGCCAGCCAGAAAAAGTGCTAATATCCTTCGATACTTCCATATTTGCAGCAATCACTCCGAACAATTCAGCATCAGCTTGTGCAATATTGAGACGAGACTGTGCACTACGGAAAAATCGTTGCTGATCCAGTTGATGTTGTTCCTGCTTTGTTTCTTCTGCTGCTTCTTTTTTCTTCCAGAATTTCCAGCTTTCAGAATCTGACGGTTTCTTAACACTCTCAGATTTTACTGGCATCATCCAGGCTGAGGTATTAACTGTATCGAACAGCGTTGAAGCCATCCAGGCAGTACAGATCGATTGCTGGCTTCTCAAATCACTTTTTAAAAGCACGGCAGTACTGCGATCTACTTTCTCACCTTTTAAAGAATTAACAACGTCATCTTTATTTTTTGCTCCCTGAGCAATAGCGCATATCTCCTGCATTAACACATCATTTCGCTTCCCATTTACACTCGGAGTCATACGAATAAGCGTTTCTGCAATAATATTATATGAAGGAATCGATAGCGTTTTTGCTGCCTCCTGCGGAGCACCTAACACTACATTTGATGAGCAGAGGATTCCCAATCCCGCTGCAATCATGATCTTATTGAATTCACTCATTTATAATCCCTTATTAGTTTAGTTCAACAGTAACTCGGCGGTTTGGGGCCAGACACTCCACAACGGCTAGTGTTTTTGGACCCGCGCAATATTTAATGGCATTGTTCTCCCCCATTCCATATGCTTTTACAGCTTTAGAAGGAATACCATTTTTAACCAGTAGTGATTTTACAGCTATTGCTCGTTTATAAGATAATGTTTCGTTTTCAGCCGAACCGCCAAAACGATCTGTATAACCAGTAACAATAACATTTTGCCTTTTAAAATCAGGATTGAGTTCTAATATTTCCTTAGCAAGTGCTTCTATTTTACCCGAGCCAGCTATATTTAGACTAGCACTTCCAAATGCGAATAATGACTCTGCACTTAAATCCTTATGTAGCGCTACTTTGTTTGTCTTGGCTGATGGCGTTAATTTTGCAAGACAGTCTTCCGGCTTAAAATAAAAACCACGAGCTTTCATTTTATCATCAAAAGTGATTTTGTATTGGCATGTCATTACTCTCCCACCAGGAGCATTAAAATGAAGTATATAATCCCACTCTTTTACAAATAAAACTCCCTCATGAAAATGAGGCGCCCCCATTAGTTCGTAAATCTGCGCCTTCGTCATATTATCTCTTACAAGCAACAGATTTTCTAATGAAACATAGGAACCTTCCTCCCTAACAGCGGATATCATTTGAGGAAATTTTGGTGATCCTGTTTTTCCAGAATCACTAACTTCACTCAATGTTCTGGTACAGCCGGCCACCAGAATAACAGCCAAAAGCGGCCAATGAGAAAAAAGGTTTTTTTTCTTAGTCATAATATATTTATCTCAGTTTTACCAAGCCGGGTTAGACACCCGGCCTGGTCAGAACAATCAGATCACCACTGGTAACCGACGCCTACGTTGACACCATAATCACCCTGCGAGCTTGAGCTACCCGACAGTTTGGTAACCCATTTTCCGTTATCAGAAATAACAGAAACACCTAATGCCACAGCTGATTCTCCCTGGAATGTTCCTCCCCCCATAGCCACCATACTTGCACCCGGCGAATAAGGTTGCGGTAAACCAGCCATAGCCATTGCTCCAGCTACGCCAGCGCTCATTTTACGTCCCTGCTTCTCGACCATATTTTTCAGCTGTCCGAACTTATTGTTCGTATTCTGATTAATCGTGCCAACAGCATCATTCAGTTGGGATACATTTACTGCATCAGTAGGTGCCTCACCTGCCGCAACATTAGTAATTTGACGTTCCGCCCCAATGGAACCTACAGAAACAGAGTTATCACGGTCGGCGATAGAATTTGCCCCCAATGAAACTGAGTTTTGCGATTTTGAGGAAGAGCCATTACCTAATGCAACGCTATTTTCGCCTGATGCAGAAGAATTAGTCCCCACTGACATACTGTTATTACCTGACGCTTTTGCGCCTGCGCCGCCAGCGAGTGAATCCTTTCCTGATGGATTAGGTCTGGAATTATTACTGGTATTATTTACCTGGAACATTCCATCCTTACCTTCACTAATATTAGTGATCGTACCGCCAATATTAGTGATTTCATCGCGGACGCCATTTAACTGGCCAACGTTTACAGCATCTGTCTCTTTTTCCCCAGCGGCTACGTTCGTAATCTGTCTTTCATTCCCCTCACTGCCAACGGAAACCGTATTTTCACGGTCAGCAACAGAGCCAGCCCCCAGCGCCACCGAGTTTTTACCATTCTCAGTCACAACAGCACCAGAACCCAGTGCAACGGAATTTTCAGCCTTAGAAGTTGAATTTTCACCTATAGATACTGAAGCATTTCCTGTGGCCTCGGCATTATGTCCGTTTGCCAACGCGCCTGAGCCTGATGAAATAGCACCATTGCCACTTGCAATTGAATTATCACCAGACGCAACGGCATTAGGGCCAATAGCTACAGAGTCTGTTCCAGTAGCTTGAGAATCCGCTAATGTCGAATTGGTATGGAAATACTTCATCCCTGTGTTATAGATGTTGTTGATAATGACATCACCATAATCCTTTAACTGGCTGACATTGACAGCATCTGTAGCATCAGTACCAGCTGCAACATGAGTAATTTTTTTACCTCCCGCATCAATACCGTTCACTGTTATACTTGGACCGCCATTAATGACGAGACCGGTATTTCCAAGCATTACATTGCGACCGACCGTCAATCCATCGTTAGTCAGAACACTTTGTCCCGTCGTTACTGAACTCAGGACAAGATCTTCATTGAGATCGTATGTAACCGTACCGTTCTTATGTTGCACTGTTAAATTGCCGGAAAGATCTGTTGGATCTTCATCTGCTGAAGCAAATGTAACAGTATCACCTGAATTAACCTCATAAGATGCCGCATAACCAAGGTCATTTGCATCACGGATATTCCAGCTACCACCTGCGCTTGCAGCGACTTCATTTAGCTGACCCAGGTTAACGGCATCATCTAAATTCTGCCCATCAGCCAGTCCGGTTATTCTGTTGCCATCGTTAATTGTGATATTTCCAAATTTCGGCGAGTCTGCAATTTCTATATTGAGATGACCGAAGCTATCAACGTTTGTCCGAATATTTCCACCACTGTAACTGCCTGCTGTGCTGCCCTCACCCAGTACATTCAGAGTGTCGCCCAGGTTCAGGTGGCCGCTGCCGGCGTTCCCTGCCAGGTTCAGCCCCTTCGTCGTCAGGTCGCTTCCCAGACTGGTCATCTGGTCCACGTTCACCGCGTCGGTGCCCGCCACGCCCGCCGCCACGTTGCCAATTATTTTCCCGCCCGCGTCGATGCCGCCGGTGGTGATGGACGGGCCGTTCACAATGGTCAGGCCGTCGGTGTTCAGCACGCTGTTGCCCGCGGTCACCGAGTCCAGATCCAGATCGCGGTTCAGGGTGAGGCTGATCACGCCCGCGCCGTCCGCCCCGGTCTGGTCCACGGCCAGGTTGCCGTCCGCCGAGGTGAACTTCACCTCGCCCGCCGGGCCGATGTTGGCCGCGTTACCCGCCGCGTCCGTCACGTTCCAGCCCGCGTTCGCCGCCGTGGCCACGTCGTCGAGCTGGCTCATGTTGACCGCGTCCTTGCCGTCCACGCCGTCCTCAACCCCGCTGATGCGGCCAGTGTCCCCGTCGTTGATGGTGACGTTGCCGAACTTCGGCGCGTCCGCCAGGGTGATGTTCAGGTTCCCCGCCGCATCCACCTCGGTCTCCAGGTTATCTCCGCTGTAGCTCCCCGCGGTGCTGCCCCCGCCGAGCACGCTCAGGGTGTCGCCCAGGTTCAGGTGCCCGGTCCCGGTATTACCCGCCAGGTTCAGCCCCTTCGCCGTCAGGTCGCGGCCCTGGTCGGCCAGCTGGCTGACGTTCACCGCGTCGGTGCCCGCCACGCCCGGCGCCACGTTGCCGATCACCTTCCCGCCCGCGTCGATGCCGCCGGTGGTGATGCTCGGGCCGTTCGCAATGGTCAGGCCGTCGGTGTTCAGCACGCTGTTGCCCGCGTTCACCGAGTCCACCGCCAGGTCGCGGTTCAGAGTAAACTCAACGTCACCAGCATTTGTGGAACCATTCTGTTCAACCGTCAAATTGTTATCTGTGGAAGAGAATTTAACTTCTCCATTTCCACTAATATTTGCTTTATTTCCGTTTTCATCGGTAACGAACCAGCCTGCGCTTGCTGAGATCACCGCGTTGTTCAACTGACCAACGTTTACTGCATCTGTATCCGCAGTACCTGCTGTAAGTCCGGTAATTTTTCCAGAGCCATTATCGTTAACAGTGACGTTGCCGAACTTCGGTGCGTCCGCCAGGGTGATGTTCAGGTTCCCCGCCGCATCGACATCGGTCTTCAGGTTTGCCCCGCTGTAGCTGCCCGGGGTGCTGCCCCCGCCGAGCACGCTCAGGGTGTCGCCCAGGTTCAGGTGTCCGGTCCCGGTATTACCCGCCAGGTTCAGCCCCTTCGCCGTCAGGTCGCGGCCCTGGTCGGTCAGCTGGCTGACGTTCACCGCGTCGGTGCCCGCGACGCCCGGCGCCACGTTGCCAATAACCTTCCCGCCCGCGTCAATCCCGCCGGTGGTGATGCTCGGGCCGTTCGCGATGGTCAGCCCGTCGGTGTTCAGCACGCTGTTGCCGGCGGCTAAACTACCAGTGTTAGTAAGATCCAAAGTATTACTAAGTGTAATATCCATTACACCAGCATCATCGACACCTGTATTATTAATTTCTAAGTTACTGTTCTGTGATTTGAACTGTAGTGAACCACCATTTCCTATAACGTTGGAATTCCCAGCGTTATCCAAAAAAATAAAACTGTTATCAAACGCAAGCTTATCTATTGCTTCTTGAAAAGCGAAAAGCTGCGAACCATTTATGGCATCAGTGCTGTTATTGTTCACACGACCAGCAGCAAGGCCAGTAATGGTACGAGTGAGCCCTGTCGAACTATCGCCAATACTCATTGTCGATGTTGGATTACCACCCGCCATGGTATAAACATCACCGCGAATTATAATATTAGGAGTCTGGATGATTGAGTCAGTTTTAGATCCGACCCCTAAAGCGATAGAGTTTTCAAATTCCGCCTTACTATTATAACCGATGGCCACAGCCCCATTTGCACTGACTTTTGAATCAACGCCCATAGCAATAGCATTACTAGCGTTTAATAAAGTACTCCCGGAACCTAAAGCTATAGCTCCATTAGAGTTTGTTATATTCCCAAAACCACCTAATAGTACTGAATCGTTACTATCGCTAATATAACCACCTTGCCCTATATTAATAGCGCGCTCACTATTATTCGTTATAACTGCTGTATTATTAGCAAAACGCCCAGAACCAATTGATATTGAACCAATAGAGTTTGCCGTGGTAATACTTCGACCAAGCAGCACAGATTCATTACTTTCCTTTAAGGTATTGTCATTACCTACTATAGTAGATAGAAATCCGTTCTCACTAATATTTCGACCACCAATCATTGTAATATCTAGGTCATTACCATCAGTTGCGGAAACGCTGTTTTTACTACCGATAATAGTAACCGGACGAGCATTAAACCCAAACCCAGCCCCGATTTGATTCACAACAGATACATCTAAATCATCACCGATGATTGAAACTACACCATCTGCCGGAGGTGCGAATGGAACAACCACATTTGAACCGACAATATAAGCCATAGATTGTGGCATGGTGTACATTTCTAGTATAACTGCAATTGCAATAGCGCCAATACGAAAACGCCTCAATCCGCTTGGCTTAACAACAGCACCATTTAAAGTTGTTTTTTTCCCTTTGGCCATTGTTAACTCACTCACAGGGATCAGCATTCCTTTTTCTGCGTTCCATATCAATCTGTATACATTATTCATGTTAATTCCTTTTGAATTCATATTGGTATAATGCAAATGCCTTTTATTACTTAATTCCAACTATCAATCCATCTATCAGTGGTTTTTCTAAAGAATAACCGTACAAGCGACTTTTATTGGAATTGATTATCTCGTAAGCACTTTTATGGTCTCGCTTAACTCGAACTAATAAAGTGCTAGCAAAAAAAACAGCCTGAGTAATAATATCCTTTTTTTGAGCGATATTTTCCAATGAATATTGCCCAATATAATCCATATATATGGATACACTTAATTTTCCAGCAAGCATTTTTGAAGTAGCCAAATCAATTGGATCCTCGAAAAAATCATCAACCACAGCGTAATGATCTGTCTCAATGGAAGACAAAAGCATCAACCACAATGAGGCGTAATCAGCATCACGGCGATTGTTACCCTTTTTAATTTTTTCAAATGATTTTTTTGCTTCATTTAACTGACCTAACGCATAATAATTAACTGCAGAAGCCACACTCATGTTGCTTCCTTCTATACTATGATTTAAATGATCGTATAACTTTCTGGCGTTTTCATGCTGCCCTATTAAATCAAGCTCATTAGCAATTTTTATCGAGACATGATCAGATGTTTTCGCGTTATCGTGCGAAGCGAATACAGTATCCGCCCCAAAAGATAATAGTAAAAAGATAGCCGCAACTGTAATTAAAACATCATTCATAAAACACCTCATAAATTCTCAAAAGAACCACTTTCTAAGCCAATAGTCCTTATTTGACTTAACACTTTGACAATAGGATATGCAGCGCCATCTCCAGACACTCTAAATTTTTGATACGCAGAACGTTTGTAATAACTCGTTCTTTTTCTTTCATTATTTTCTTGCAAATATCTCAACTGTTCTAGTTTTAAACCAAAGTAATCTAAAAGAACCGACTCTTCGTTGTGGGATAGCGATGTTTCAGTCCTAGATAAAATAGCAGGTGTTTTAATGAACAACCTTTTTAATCGTTCTAAAGAAACGTAACGATCGATCACTAAAGAACGCCTGTAATAAAGAACCATATCTTTCTTACAAAGAGTTCGAATAGAATAGAAAACGTTAGTGTTTTCCATACAGGATATTTCCTTAATGATATTTAAATCATCCACGGCTAAAAGAACAACATCATCCATAGTCCTGGCTGACGTAAGGAAAATATCTATTAACCCACCACGAGTCAGATCGTACAGGTAATAACATGTAACATTCAAATATCGTTTACCATTAAATAGAGACTGTAAACCTCTAATATAATAGTAATCGTCAGATATGATTTTAACATTCTTTCGCATAGACGCACCCTTATCCCTGGCCTCCAAATTTACTTAACAAAATGCAAAACTCTTTAACTGGAACTGGCTTTGAGTAATAAAAACCTTGCATTAAAGAAATGCCACACTCTTCAAGTGCATGTTGCTGGTTAGAATTTTCGACTCCTTCAGCAATAACTTTTACATCACAAAAACTCGATAGACTTACTATACTGTTAACTAGTTTCTTGTGTATTAATTCGTTTTTTTCAGTGATACGAGTTACAGAACGATCTAGTTTCAGCATCGCAACGTTAGTGATTCCAAAGTATCGCATTGCTGCGGAGTTTATCCCTGCATCATCAATAGCAATTTTTACACCAATTGAATCATAAAAAGCGATTGATTCGATTAACCCTTCCGTTAAATCCATAACATTTCTTTCGACGATCTCAAGCAACACTTCAACATTTGAAGGGAAGCAATGTTTAAATCTGACGATCTCTTTCTTCATCGCTTCTGACATAATCTGTGATGCAGTTATGTTCAATGTGAAAATAAACCCTTGCGGTATATTTCCTATAGCATTATATCGACTCAGTTGCTCAACTGTTTTAAGTAACAATTGCCTGGCGTAGAAATCTGCTCGACCCGGAGCTTCGAGTTCTTCTATTTGAAATTGATTTAGGATGTAACCTTTATTTGTCTCAACCCGACAAAGAATTTCTACGCCTGCAAGCGTGCAATCTAAAACATTAACAATCGGTTGCAAGAAGGGAGTTACATCCATTATAGATGCTGAGTTATAAACAGCATTGAACTCCATTCGAGACTTCCCACTATTGTTCGTTATCAGCATCGTACGTTCCCTTCTGGCCACCAGGTTGTGTTGCCCTGAACATGTATGTGTATGTTGTCAACGCCTGCGTTGATTGATCTAAACCAATGGTTACTTGCTGTAACACATTTTACATCACCCCTCCCCTTTCAGAATATTATATTAAACAAAAGCAAAAATACGGGATTAACATCTAGTGATATAAAAAAACAAAGACATTTAAACCATGAATATATAAAATACATAAAAGTATAAGATTATAATTTTACGAAACATCTCTATATTAATAAAAAAAGACTCACAAATTCCCCAAAAATATAAAAAATAATCAACAATTATCACCTTTGTTTATTTAACTTAGTGACATAGATTATTCTTATGATAAAGTAGCACTACTAAACAGGCGGGCAATAAATACACAAACTGTAGGCACAACAACTATATATAGGTCAGAAGGTTATGTTATATATTTTTAATGATAAGGTTGTTTATGATGATACTCAGTGTTCTTTAACCAACATTGATACTAATGATACAATACTGCTCCCGGCTACAGCCTCGCGGTTGTTATCACTATTCATTAAATATCAAGGAACTACGTTAACTCGCACCGAAATTTTAAACAGTGTCTGGGATGAATACGGATATAAGGCCTCGAACAATACTCTTTCACAATACATATCCCTTATCCGTAAAAACTTTCAACTTCTTGGAGACAATACTGAATTTCTGATAACTATACCGCGGACTGGATTTGTGCTGACAACGAAAGTCGAAGTCAGGCTAGTTGAAAGCTTAACTGATGCGTCTTCTTTTGTGTCTACATTGGATAACCCTTTGACACCTCTTGAACATTCGGAGTCGTTAGCTTCTTTCCATACCGAACATACCGATAATTCATTAATTATGACAAAAGATAATCTCAGTTCTTTATTGAAAGAAAATGATATTAAATACTTTCATTATATTAATGTGCTTTCATTCATCATACTTTGCTCTGTTTTGCTTTTATTTTACTTATATAGAGGGGAGATTAAAACTACGAAACTTTATCTGGCCGGAAAAATTGACTCCTGCTCAGTTTACACGCTTTATAAAAGCTCGAAGGATTTAATCGGTTCTAAATTAGTTACCATTGAACATATTGCTAAAGATAAGTTACCATGCGTCGCTAATAACTTCTATATCTCACAACTTGAAGACAGTCTGCTTTATGATAAAACAGGTCGGTTATTTATTAGCCGATGTGGTTATCAGGATAATATATCTAAAGTTATCTCTACCTGTAAGAGCCTTTTTACTCATGAATAAAAAATATAAAATCTTGACGTGTTTTATTTTTATCACTCTTATAATAATCCTTACCGTTATTACCTTATGCTTTATCTCGAATAGTAATAATGTAAATTGTACTGCCGCCGTTGAAATGAACTCTCCAGGGGATCATGAATATACTTTTAATGGTACAATCAGCGTTAAGATCCGCCCAGGAACAGGCATGATCAGCATCTTTGGAACATCTGTATCAGCCAGGCAACCCGTTCCAATTAATAAACATCTTGTCAATCGCGACATAACCTTTAAGGTGCTTGGCAGAAACAAGAGTGATTTTTATTTATCTGATATATTAGTTTCTAAACACCCTGATGATAATATGACCCAAAATGAATCAGCAGGGTTATTGTTCGATCTGTTTGATTTTGAGAACAAAAGAATTACGATTCGAAAACATACAAACTCATTTATTATTGGGGATTTACCACTACCCTCCTTCATTTGCATTAAAAAGAAATAAAACACATTAAGCAATAATTATTGAATAATTTTGATTTGCGTGGATTAAAAAAGTATATGATGGGCTTTATCTTCGCCGCTACTTTCAGATTCTGGGAAAGCAGGTTATGCCTGTTAGACTCTTTCCAGTCTATTCCTTCATGCGCAGCTGGATTATTGCCAGCCCGTGGTTGCACTTACGGACTACCTGGAGACGTATGAAGGGAACATCAGCGGGCTGCAGCCCTGGTGAATTACAAAACCAGTATCAGCGCGCTGTCGTAGCGGCAATGAAAATTGCAGGTATTTCATTTACTGGAGTTTTCTGTTTGAACAAAAATGATGAGTACCATAACTTCTTAAGGCCTTCCCCCCCGGCAAGCGACGCGCTGCCGGGGGGGAAGGAAGGTTACTGCTGCGCGAGCTGGCTGCGGCGATATTCGCCCTGCCGCTCCAGCATCCAGCCCGGATATTCGCGCGGCAGCGCGCTGACGGCATCAAGCTCTCTAAGCTCGTCTTCGCTCAGGCGGATCCCGGTCGCGGCAATGTTGTCCTCCAGCTGCTCGACCCGTTTCGCACCGATAATCACGCTGGTCACCGCTTTTTGATGCAGCAGCCACGCCAGCGCGATTTGCGCCACGGAGACGCCCTTACGCTCGGCAATGACGCGCATCACGTCCACGCAGTCGAAGGCGCGATCTTTATTCACCGGCGGGAAGTCAAACTCCAGACGACGGCCTCCGGTTTCGCTCTGCCCGTCACGGCCGTATTTTCCGCTCAGCAGGCCGCCCGCCAGCGGGCTCCAGACCATCAGCCCGACGCCTTCGCTCTGCATCATCGGCACCAGCTCGCGCTCCAGGTCGCGTCCGGCGATGGTGTAATACGCCTGGAGTGAGGCGAAACGGGACAGGCCCAGGCGTTCGGAAATGCCCAGCGCTTTGGCAATCTGCCAGGCCGCCCAGTTAGAGACGCCGATATAGCGCACGTGGCCGTGCTGCACCAGGTTATCCAGCGCATAGAGGGTCTCTTCGATGGGGGTCGCCGGATCGAAGCCGTGTAGCTGATAGAGATCGATATGATCGAGCTGCAGGCGGCGCAGGCTCTCCTTTACGCTGCCGATAATGTGATAGCGCGAGCCGCCGCGTGAGTTCACTCCCGCGGTCCCCGTTTCACCAAACACCTTGGTGGCGACCACCACGTTTTCGCGCGGGACGTTCAGGTTTTTCAGCGCCTGACCGAGGATCTCCTCCGAGCGTCCTTCCGAATAGACGTCGGCAGTGTCGATAAAGTTGATGCCGGCGTCCAGCGCGCGGCCCACCAGCTGCTCGGCGTCGTTTTGCCTGAGCTGGCCAATCTTGCCCCACATGCCGCCCTCGCCGCCGAAGGTCATGGTGCCGAGGCAGAGTTCTGAAACAAACAGTCCGGTATTGCCCAGTTTTTGATAACGCATAACGCTTTCCTCGCATGTCGATGGGTGTCCGTTAGTTATACCCGCCCCTCGGCCATCGCGAATGTGGCGTTCCTGTCCGTTTCTTGCCCAATCCTCCAAATCTATCCGCGCGGGGCATCGCCAAAGACGGCGTAATCCGGGAGCTGCACCTGCTGATACGGCTCCCAGCCGCCGCCGAGTGCTTTGTAGAGCGCCACCAGGTCAAGCGCGCTCTGCACTTGCGCCTGCGCGCGCTGCTGCTGCGCCTGCGCCAGCTGCCGCTGGGCGTCCAGCACGTCGATAAAGCTGGCGATCCCCTGCCGGTAGCTGTCGCTCGCCAGGTCAAAGGCGTTTTGCAGCGCATCGATGGTTTTCGCGAGGCCCGCCTCACGCTGCTGGTCGGTGCGATAGCTCACCAGGGCATTTTCGACGTCGCCGAGCGCCGTCAGCACCGTCTGACGGTAGTCCAGTACCGCCGCGCCCTGCTGCGCGCGCGCCACCTTCACGCTGGAGACCAGCCGACCGCCCTGGAAGATGGGAATGGAAACCTGCGGGCCAAAGCTGTAGAAGTGGCTGCTCCAGTCGGTCAGCCAGCCGGATTCGCTGTTGCGCATGCCAAACTGCCCGGAAAGGGTAAAGCTCGGAAAAAGCTCCGCCACCGAGACGCCGATTTGCGCCGTGGCGGCATGGAGGTTCGCCTCCGCTTCGCGCACGTCCGGGCGACGCCGCGCCAGCGTTGACGGAATGCCCGTTTGCACAATATCCGGCAACGCGGGCATAGGCTGTGAAGACTGGAGTTCAGCATCCAGCGCGCCCGGCGGCTTGCCGAGGAGGATCGCCAGGCCGTTCATCGCCTGACGCGCCTGCGCCTCATACTGCGGCAGCTGGGCTTCAAGAGTGCCCAGCTGCGCCCGGGCGTTTTCCACGTCCATCTGCGGTGACAGCCCGCCGCGCTGGCGGCTCTCCGTGAGCGCCAGCGTCTGCCGGGCGCTCTCAATCTGGGTATTGAGCGTAGCGATGATGCTTTGCGCGCCACGCAGCTGTAGCCAGGCGCGAGCCACTTCCGCCTCAAGCGACACCAGCGCATCGTTACGCTGCTCTACTGCCGCCCTCTGCTGCGCCTCCGCCGCCTCCACCTGACGACGCACCTTGCCCCACAGGTCGATTTCCCACCGGGCGTCAAAGCTGCCCTGATAAAGGTTGATCGGCTGCGTCAGCGGTCCTAACGCCCCCCGCAGCTGCGGGTCGACGTTATCCAGCTGGTCGTACACGCCGTGGGATTTCAGCTCCCCTTCCAGGCCGAGCTGCTGGCGCGTGGCCTGCACGCTGCCGTTCACCGAGGGGAAAAATGCCCCGCCCGCCTGGTTAATCTGTTCACGCGCGCCGGCAATGCGCAGTACCGTCTGCTGTAGCGTCAGGTTCCCGGCGATGGCGCGCTCAACCAGGCTATCGAGCTGCGGCGAGCCGAAGGTTTTCCACCAGCGCGGATTGGTCGCGGCGGAGGTAGTTTGCGATTTCACCGCGCCGTCGCCCTTATCGTTCCAGCGCGCGGCCGCAGGCGGTGCGGGCTGCTGGTAGTCGGGCCCGACGGCGCAGCCCACCAGCAGCATCATTATCATCAGGGGGTGTAAACGTCTGTGTATCATCAGTGTGCTCCTGCACTCCCCTCGCTCTTAACCGGCGAGAGCAACAAACAAAACGGAATCAGTAAAAAGGCCACCGCGCTCAGCAGGGTGAAGACGTCGATGTAGGCCAGGAAGCGCGACTGCTCGATCATCGTCTGGTACATCCGCCCGGTGGCAATGCCGGTCGGATCGCCCACCTGGGTGGTGAAGTTCTGGATCGCCTGCGCGCTTTCGCGTATCGCCAGCTGGAACTGTTCGTTAAACGGCGAGGCGTGATACGCCAGGTGCGCGCTGTGCGCCTGCGAGCGCTCGGTAATGGCCGCCGTCGAGAGCGAAATGCCAATCGAGCCCGCCACGTTGCGGAACATGGTGAACAGCGCCGCCGCATCGGCGTTGAGCCGCCTCGGAATCGAGATAAACGCGATGGTGGTCAGCGGTACGAACAGGAACCCGAGCCCAATCGACTGGGCGCTGCGGAACAGCACCAGGGTTTCGAAGTCAATATCCGGCGTCAGCGTGCGCGACCAGAAGAACGACACCGCCAGGCAGGTAAAGCCAAAGGCGATGATCCAGCGCGTCTGCACCACCGGCATCAGCTTCAGCACCAGCGGAATAGTTAAGACGATCAGCACCGCCCCGGGCGACAGCACCAGCCCGGACCAGGTGGCGGTATAGCCTAAATCCTGCTGCGCCAGCTGCGGGATAACAACCGAGCTGCCGTACAGGATCATCGCCATCCCCGCCATCAGCAGGCTGGAGACGGCGAAGTTACGGTCCTTCATGCAGTGCAGATCCACCACAGGCTTTTTGGCATACACCAGCCAGTAGATCGCGCCGATAATGCCGACCAGCGTCAGCACCGCAAAGGTGCGGATAAAGTTCGAGTAGAACCAGTCGTCGTCCTCGCCCCGGTCGAGCATCACCTGCAAACAGCCCAGACCGAGGGCGATCAGGCCGATCCCCATCCAGTCGACGGTGAGCTTCTCTTCCGATTTTTTCTCCCACGGCGGATCTTCCAGCAGCTGGTAGATCGCCAGCACCGTCACGATCCCCACCGGAATATTGATGAAGAACACCCAGCGCCAGGAGTAGTTATCGGTGATCCAGCCGCCCAGCGTCGGGCCAAGCACCGGCGCAACGATAATGGCAATCGACGAAAGACCGAAAGCTTTGCCCCTGTCCTCCGGCTTGAAGTAGTCGAGCAAAACCGACTGCTGCGTGGGCTGCAATCCGCCGCCGAAGAAGCCCTGCATCACGCGGAACAGGATAATTTGCCACAGCTCGGTGGCGATGCCGCACAGGAACGAGCAGATGGTGAACATGACGATGCAGATCAGGAAGAACTGCTTGCGGCCAAACAGGCGGCTCAGGAACGCCGAGATGGGCAGCACGATGCCGTTCGCCACCAGGTAGCTGGTGAGCACCCAGGTGGATTCGTCATAGCTGGCCGAAAGCGACCCCGCCACGTGCGGCAGCGCCACGTTGACGATGGTGGTGTCCAGAATTTCCATAAACACCGCCAGGGTGACCACAATCGCCACCGCCCACGGGTTGCTGGCGGGCTTCCAGTTTTCGTGGCTGCTGTCCGTCATTCCACGGTGACCTTCGGTTCAACCGACAGCCCCAGCGGCAGCGGCCTGTTCGGATCCAGCCCTTTATCAATGACGATTTTCACCGGCACGCGCTGAACGATCTTCACAAAGTTACCGGTAGCGTTTTCCGACGGGAAGGCGGAGAAGCGCGAGCCGCTGCCCTGCTGGATGCTGTCGATGTGGCCTTCCAGCGCCATATCCGGCCAGGCATCCACGGAGACGGTGACCCTATCTCCGGGCTTCATGCGCTCAAGCTGCGACTCCTTGAAGTTCGCCACTACCCACACGTTCGGGGACACCAGCGAGAACAGCGCCGTGCCCGCCTGCACCAGCGTGCCGGGCTGCACGTTGCGTTTGGTCACAAAGCCGTCGAACGGGGCGCGGACTTCGGTATAAGAGAGGTTCAGGTTGGCGGTTTCCAGCTGCGCTCTGGCCTGGTCGACCTGCCGCTCGCGGGCTTCGACGTTGGTCTCCTGCTGGCGAATTTGCAGCTGAACCTGCTCCGCCACCTCCAGCTGCGCCCGGGCGCTGGCAAGACCCGCCTGCGCGCTGCGCAGCTGGGCATTCGCGGAATCGATACTTTGCTGAGTGGTCGCGCGCGGGTCAACGCCGCGCTGGCGGCGATACTCCGCCTGCGCGTTCGCCATATCCGCCTGCGCTTTCAGCACCTGAGCCCTGGCTTCGTCGCGCTGGGCGGGATATTGCACCTTCGAGAGCGCCAGCTGCGCCTGAGCCTGATGCAGCTGAGCCTGCGCCAGCCCGAGCTCGGCCTTAGCCCGATCGCGCTGGGCGATGTTATCGCGAGGATCGATTACCACCAGCACGTCGCCTTTTTTCACGCGCTGGTTATCCCGCACGCGAAGCTCGGTAACGTAGCCCGCCGTTTTAGGGGCAATCGTCACCACGTCACCGTCGGTAAAGGCGTCGTCGGTGGTCTCTTCGTTACGGGTCAAAAACCACCACACCAGCGCCACAATCACCATCACGATGACCACGATGCCAAGGATAATTAACGGTTTTTTGCCCGGGCGCTTGCGCTCGTTATTATTGTTTTCCTGCTCGTCAGCAGGTGGGTTTTGATCTTCTGCCATAGTTCAGCAACGGTCCTGTCAGTGAGCGGCATCACACTATGCCGTTCACTAAAGCTAGGACGTTGCTATACATTTGCCAGGAAAAACTGACAAATTGCGCACTATATGAGAAGGAATAGTCCGAAACCGACCGCCGCTGACCAGAGCAGCATCGGGATTGACCAGAGATGGAAGCGCCACCAGATGCGGCGGTCGTTTGCCATACGCAGGGCGATCAGGTTCGCCAGCGAGCCGGGCAGCAGCCCAAAGCCACCGACGTTAACCGCCCAGGCCAGCAGCGCCGTAGGGGGAACATAGTTAAGCAGTAAAATGGTGGACGGCACGTTGCTGATGACCTGCGAAAGACCAATCGCCGTCAGCCACAGCCCCGCCTGGGACAGGCCGCTGACGCCGTGAAGAACGCTCTGCAATACCGGGAGCTGGATCAGCAGATGCACATCGATAAACATCGCCATAAAGACCAGCAGCAGCGTCCAGTCAACGCTCACCAGCACCCGCCGGGCGAGGAACAGGAAACCGCACGCCACCAGCAGCGCGCCCGCCAGGGCCTGGTTTAGCTCCAGCGCGGTGAGGAAAACGATATACAGGCCGAGGCAGCTCCAGACCAGGCGCGGCTGCCACTGCGGGCCGGCCGTACCGCTGTGGTACTGCAGCGATTTATTAGGGAAGGCAAACCAGCAGACCACCAGTAGCGTCAGCACGATCGCCAGCGCCAGCGGCGCCATCCGCCAGGTAAAGGCGGTAAACGACAGGCCGGAGCGTCCCCACAGCAAAATGTTCTGCGGGTTTCCAATCGGCGTGAGCAGCGAGCCGGCGTTAACGGCCAGCGCTTCAAAAATGATCAGACGGGTCACCGGAATTTCGCACAGCTTACGCAACGTGAGCGTAAGCGGCACCACGATAAACAGCGCCACGTCGTTGGTCAGAAACGTCGACAGCAGCGCCGCCGAGAAGACCATAAACAGCGCCAGCCTGCGCTCGGTGGCAAAGCGGCGCACCATTTTGCGCCCCAGGACGTCGAAATAGCCGCTCAGCTCAACGCCCTTGGTGAGCATCATCAGCCCGCTCAGGGTGATGATGGTGCGCCAGTCAATGGCCGCAGGCCAGGCCTGCGGCGCAAAGGGCACAAACAGGCTGAGCCCGACGCCAATAATAAGCAGCAGATGGAAAAAGCGATCGCGTTTCAGGGCCTGCAGGCCGGGGATGTTCATTCAGCGGAGGGACCGTATTTGAGCGTAAATTCGCGGAACCGTACCAGCGTCTCTTCGCTGACGTGGTGCTCCATCCCTTCGGCATCCCGACGGGCAATTTCCGGGCTCACGCCCAGCACCAGTAAAAAATTCTCGACGATCTGATGGCGCTCGCGGCTCTCCTGCGCCAGCTTTTCGCCTTCAGCGGTGAGGAACACCCCGCGCCACGGGATCATCTCGATCAGCCCTACCGACGCCAGACGTTTTAACATTTTGGCAACCGTTGGCTGTGAAACGCCCAGACGTGCGGCCATATCCACCTGACGCGCTTCCCCGACTTCACGAATCAGGTCGGAGATCAGCTCAACATAATCATCAATCAGCTCCCGGCGGTGCGCCTCACGCACCTGACGAAACCCTTCCACATGCTCTTCAACGTTCACCAGTTGCGTCGTTTTTTTAGTTGGCTTACCTGCGCGACGGTTCATTGTGCTTCCTCAATGGGGTTGACGCTTCCAGCGCCCTGTAACGGAGCGCACATTGTAAACCATAGCTCTACAAGCACAAAAAATTAACGAATTAGCCATAGCTATACAATATAGCCTGTGCTATATCTGTATGTAATGCAGTCACCCTTCACGGATCGAAGGGATCAAAAATCAGGAGGTCTTATGAACGAATTCAAGAGGTGTATGACCGTGTTTACCCACTCTCCCTTCAAAGTGCGCTTAATGCTGTTGAACATGCTGTGCGATATGTTTAACAACAAACCGCACCAGGACGACAAATCCTCCCACTAAGCGGCGTCGCGGCACGCCGCTTCATTTTCCCTTCACGCTTTCCCTGTAAACGGCCAATTCCCGATTATTTTTGCGGATTTGCAGCCCCCTTCGCAAAACATCTGTTTAGCAACTGTTGACCTTAATTCACGCTCGCACTATCTTCTTGCAGCCCTGCACAATTTGCGGCTCGCTGAAGCGGACCTCGCATTCCCTTTCCACGCACTGTCCGGCAGGCTTTGACCCTTGGCGCCAGGGTGAGCACATGGCGTTTTCGTGATAGTGATCTATGAACGTAACCCTGATTGATACGCTTGTTACCCGCAGCCGGGCCTTAAGCCCGTGGACGGGATTCTATTTTTTGCAGTCGCTGCTGATTAACTTTGCGCTTGGCTACCCCTTCAGCCTGCTTTATGCCGTCGCGTTCACCTGCATCCTGCACCTGCTGTGGCGAAGCGCACCGCGCGTGCAGAAAGTGCTTCTGGGTCTCTGCTCCCTGGTCGCCGCGGCCTATTTCCCGTTTGGCCAGGCGTATGGCGCGCCAAACTTTAATACCCTGCTGGCGCTGCACTCCACCAATATGGAAGAGTCCACGGAGATCCTGACGATCTTCCCGTGGTACAGCTACGTCGTTGGCCTTTTTATTTTTGCCCTTGGGGTGATTGCGGTTCGCCGTAAGCCGGATGCGAGAAAGGCGTGGGGTAAAATTGAAAGCCTGTGCCTGGCCTTCAGCGTGGTGACGTTTTTTGTCGCGCCGGTACAAAACCTGGCCTGGGGCGGCGTGTTTAAGCTTAAAGATACCGGGTATCCGGTGTTTCGCTTCGTCAAGGACGTGGTGGTCAATAACGAGGAAGTGCTCGACGAGCAGGCGCGCATGGCCGAGCTTTCCACGATGAAAGATACCTGGAACGTGCTGGCGGTGAAGCCGAAGTACCACACCTACGTCGTGGTGATCGGCGAAAGCGCGCGTCGCGATGCGCTTGGCGCGTTTGGCGGCCACTGGGACAACACGCCGTTTGCCAGCACCGTCAACGGCACGCTGTTTACCGACTACGTTGCCGCCAGCGGCTCGACGCAGAAATCCCTCGGCCTGACGCTTAACCGCGTGGTGGATGGCAAACCGCAGTTTCAGGATAATTTTGTCACGCTGGCTAACCGCGCCGGTTTCCAGACCTGGTGGTTCTCAAATCAGGGACAGATTGGTGAATACGATACCGCTATTGCCAGCATCGCGAAGCGTGCCGACGAGGTGCAGTTCCTGAAGAGCGGTGACTTTGAAGCGGATAAAAATACCAAAGATGAAGCGCTGCTGAAGATGACGGCGCAGGTTTTTGCCACCCAGCGCACCCAGCCGCAGCTGATTGTCCTGCATCTGATGGGGTCCCATCCGCAGGCCTGCGACCGCACGCAGGGTAAGTACGCCGACTTTGTGCAGTCGAAAGAGACCTCCTGCTACCTCTACACCATGACGCAAACCGACGATCTGCTCAGCAAGCTGTACGCGCAGCTGCGCAACAGCGGCGACAGCTTCTCCATGGTCTATTTCTCAGACCACGGCCTGGCGTTTAAGGAGCGCGGCAAAGAGGTGCAGTATCTGGCGCACGATGATAAATTCCAGCAGAACTTCCAGGTGCCGTTCATGGTGCTGTCGAGCGATGACAAAACGCATCGCATCATTAAGGCACGCCGTTCCGCCAACGACTTCCTGAAATTCTTCTCACAGTGGACGGGCATTAAGGCGAAGGAGATAAAAAATGATTACCCGTTTATCTCCGGGAAGAAGGGTCCGCCAGTTTACATTACCAACTTCAGGTTACAGAAAGTTGACTATAACCATCTGGGGACGGATATTTTCGATATTAAGAGCAAGTGATCTCCGCTGACTCGGGCGGCCTGTTGCCCTCACCCGCGGGGAACGAACGTAAAAAACGGCAATCATGGATTGCCGTTTTGCTTTAAGCTTCTCAAAAAAAATCCGCCACAAGGGGCGGATTTTTTACTGGCTCACCGAAGTGATTAGAAGCGGTAACCTACGCCCGCGATCCAGGTGCCAACGTCAACGTTGCGGATACGGCTCTGCTCATAGGAGAAGTCCAGAGCAACGTTTTCGATTGGGTTGAACTGCATACCTGCGCCATAGGAGAAACCGTAGTCGCTGTTGCTAGCAGTACGGTTCAGACCCTGGTTTTCGGTCTGCTGGAATTTACCGTAGCCAACACCTACAACACCGTAGATGCTTGCCCAGTCATTCAGGCGGTAAGCAGGACCCGCGGTGATGCCGTAGTACTGACCTTTATTGTAAGAGCCATTTTCAGTACGATCTTTCTCGGTGTAGGTGAAAGAACCGATCACGCCCAGCGGGTTGTTGTCTTGCTCGTAACGGTACTTCAGGTTGAAACCGTTGGTTTTGTTCATCACGCCCTGCATATCGCTCTGAGCGTAACCACCAGTTACAGTTGAAGTTGCCGCTACAGCGGTACCTGCGGAAACAGCCAGAACAGCTGCCAGTGCTGAAAGACATGCAATTTTTTTCATAACCACCTCAAATGTGCTTCAAGTAAGTCCGTAAGTTTTAAATATATCAAAAAATTCTGTGAAACTCTTTGTTCTTCACGATGTCTAATGAGACCTTTCCTGTAACAGAACATTTCCAGAAGGCTCTATCTTGTTAAAATAACTCCAGATTTTCACCTTTTAACGCTAATAGTGCGCGCCATCGCCGTTACATTCATCCAGATTATTCCTAATCTTTCAGGCGATAAAATCATCAACCTTTCCTCATTTTACGGATTTTCCCTGGTTTTTTTTCAACAGTAGCTCAACCGTTGCAGCTTATTTCCATTACACTGCCACTTTTACCTCATTTGACATAAATTGACAGGAGAAAGGATGCCTGGTTTACCCCGCAAGTCTTCGGTCTGGATGCCGGTTGTAGTCATACTTATCGCGATGATGTCCATTCAGAGTGGCGCGTCGCTGGCGAAATCCCTCTTTCCGCTGGTCGGTGCGCCGGGCGTCACGGCGCTGCGCATCGCGTTAGGCACCCTGATCCTCGTGGTTATCTTTAAGCCCTGGCGGTTACGCTTTAAAAAGGAGCAGCGGCTGCCCCTGCTCTTTTATGGGCTGGCGCTGGGAGGGATGAACTATATGTTCTATCTCTCAATTCAGACCATCCCGCTGGGGATCGCGGTTGCGCTTGAATTTACCGGCCCGCTGGCCGTCGCCCTCTTCTCTTCCCGTCGTCCGGTAGACTTTATCTGGGTGATCCTTGCCGTGCTGGGGCTATGGTTCCTGCTGCCGCTGGGTCAAAGCGTGTCGCAAGTCGATTTAACGGGTGCCGCTCTGGCGCTGGGCGCAGGGGCGTGCTGGGCGGTTTACATACTAACCGGCCAGCG
Organism: Enterobacter sp. I4; assembly: GCF_022669095.1. NCBI lineage: Bacteria > Pseudomonadati > Pseudomonadota > Gammaproteobacteria > Enterobacterales > Enterobacteriaceae > Enterobacter > Enterobacter sp. I4. Next base: position 426,093 of record NZ_JALBUO010000003.1, read on the forward strand.
TGCAGGTGAAGAACACGGTCCGGCGACGGTCGCGTTAGGGTCGCTGATTGCCGCCATCATTTTTGTTCCGCTTGGCATGGCGCAGGCCACGGACTCAATATGGCAGTGGTCCATCCTGCCGGTGGGGCTGGCGGTCGCTATCCTCTCTACGGCGCTGCCCTACTCTCTGGAGATGATCGCCCTGACGCGCCTGCCCACGCGCATTTTCGGCACCCTGATGAGCATGGAACCCGCCCTGGCCGCCGTTTCGGGAATGATTTTCCTCGGCGAAACCCTGACGCTGGTGCAAACGCTGGCGCTCTGCTCCATTATTGCGGCATCAATGGGCTCCACGCTGACCATGCGTCCAGAACCTAAGGTTCAAAAAATCGACCTCGGCTAACCCCTTATATTCTGCATGGTTCATCCGCCATGCAGAATATACGCCGAATCCGTTCGCCCAAATACTTTCTTACAAAGTCGCCTTTATTGCTGAAATATGTCACCCGCCCGCCTTGCCAGAGGATAAATTAAGATTGATCTGCATCAATTTTTATAGATTCCTTTTATTTCAACTAGTTAATAATACAACCATCCTTTCGCTATTAAACCGATAGGCAGCGCCAAACCGCAGAGAAAAAATCCGGTGCTATACTTAGTTCCGTAATTACCTGGGACACAAACATCAAGAGGATATGAGATTATGAGTACCGCTAAACTGGTGAAAACGAAAGCGTCTAATCTGCTTTATACCCGTAACGATGTATCGGATAGCGATAAAAAGGCAACCATTGAGCTGCTGAATCGCCAGGTGGTCCAGTTCATCGATCTTTCGCTGATCACCAAACAGGCCCACTGGAATATGCGCGGTGCAAACTTTATTGCCGTTCATGAAATGCTGGATGGCTTCCGCACAGCACTGGTTACACACCTTGATACCATGGCCGAACGCGCCGTACAGCTGGGCGGCGTGGCGCTGGGCACCACGCAGGTGATCAACAGCAAAACGCCACTGAAAAGCTACCCGCTGGATATTCATACCGTTCAGGATCACCTGAAAGAGCTGGCGGACCGCTACGCGATCGTGGCGAACGACGTTCGTAAAGCCATCGGTGAAGCAAAAGATGAAGATACCGCTGATATCTTCACCGCCGCCTCCCGCGACCTGGATCAGTTCCTGTGGTTCATTGAGTCCAACATCGAATAATCCCTGCGGATTATCTGAATAGCCCTCGCCCCTGGCGGGGGTTTTGCACATTTATGGTGCGCACTTTTGGGCGAAACGGCCGCAAAAGTGAATAAAATGTAATAATCACCTCACACAACCGTTAACGGAAGATTGTTTTTCCGTCAGATTCTGCGCTAAATACCTCCCTGTCAGAAGCCCTTAACGAAGCGCACCAAAACGGTGCTCCATTCTGGTGCAACAGAACAGGATTGCCACGCTTATTGTGCAATGCGTGACATCATCTCCTTTGTAAAACAACAGGTTGTAAAACTGGCACGATTTTTTCATTGTGCCTGACGTTCTCGCAGGGGATCGCCCCGTGGATATAAAAGGAAATGCTATGAAGTCTGTATTAAAAGTTTCACTGGCTGCACTTACCCTGGCGTTTGCGGTGTCCTCTCAGGCCGCCGACAAGCTGGTTGTGGCGACTGACACGGCGTTCGTACCGTTTGAATTTAAGCAGGGTGATAAATACGTCGGTTTTGACGTCGATCTGTGGGCCGCTGTCGCAAAAGAACTTAAGCTGGACTACACCCTGAAGCCAATGGACTTCAGCGGGATCATCCCGGCGCTGCAAACCAAAAACGTTGACCTGGCGCTGGCTGGCATCACCATTACCGAAGAACGTAAAAAAGCGATCGATTTCTCAGACGGCTACTACAAAAGCGGCCTGCTGGTGATGGTGAAAGCGGACAACAACGACGTGAAAAGCGTGAAAGATCTGGACGGTAAAGTGGTCGCTGTGAAGAGCGGCACCGGTTCCGTTGATTACGCGAAAGCCAACATCAAAACCAAAGACCTGCGTCAGTTCCCGAACATCGACAACGCCTATATGGAACTCGGCACCAACCGCGCTGACGCGGTGCTGCACGATACCCCGAACATCCTGTACTTCATCAAAACCGCAGGCAACGGCAAGTTCAAAGCGGTAGGCGATTCTCTGGAAGCACAACAGTACGGTATCGCGTTCCCGAAAGGCAGCGACGACCTGCGTAACAAGGTGAACGGCGCGCTGAAAACGCTGAAAGAGAACGGCACCTATAACGAAATCTACAAAAAATGGTTCGGTACCGAGCCTAAATAATTTTACCTGATCTCAGGTTTGTAACGCCCGGTGGCGCTCACGCTTGCCGGGCCTACGTTTTTTGTTTTTCACCACGGTATACAGGAATACATCATGCAGTTTGACTGGAGCGCCATCTGGCCTGCCATTCCTCTCTTGCTTGAAGGCGCCAAAATGACCCTATGGATCTCGGTCCTTGGTCTGGTTGGCGGGTTGATTATCGGTCTGGTGGCCGGTTTCGCTCGCACCTACGGCGGCTGGATTGCAAACCACATCGCACTGGTTTTCATCGAAGTGATCCGCGGCACCCCGATTGTGGTGCAGGTGATGTTTATCTACTTCGCCCTGCCAATGGCATTCACCGACCTGCGCATTGACCCGTTCAGCGCCGCCGTTGTGACCATAATGATCAACTCAGGTGCCTACATTGCGGAAATCACCCGCGGTGCGGTGCTGTCGATTCATAAAGGCTTCAGCGAAGCCGGCCTGGCGCTAGGCCTTTCACGTCGCGAAACGATCCGTCACGTGATCCTGCCGCTGGCGCTGCGCCGCATGCTGCCACCGCTGGGCAACCAGTGGATCATCAGTATCAAAGACACCTCGCTGTTCATTGTAATCGGCGTTGCCGAGCTGACCCGCCAGGGCCAGGAGATCATTGCGGGTAACTTCCGCGCCCTGGAAATCTGGAGTGCGGTCGCCGTTGTTTATCTGATTATCACGCTTGTCCTGAGCTTTGTTCTGCGTCGTCTTGAAAGAAGGATGAAAATCCTGTGATTGAATTTAAAAACGTTTCCAAGCACTTTGGCCCAACCCAGGTGCTGCACAATATTGATTTGAACATCAGGCAGGGTGAAGTGGTGGTCATTATCGGGCCGTCCGGCTCCGGTAAATCCACCCTGCTGCGCTGCATTAACAAGCTCGAAGAGATCACCGGCGGCGATTTAATCGTCGATGGTCTGAAGGTTAACGATCCGAAAGTGGACGAGCGCCTGATCCGCCAGGAAGCGGGCATGGTGTTCCAGCAGTTCTACCTGTTCCCGCACCTGACGGCGCTGGAAAACGTGATGTTCGGTCCGCTGCGCGTGCGCGGAGCCAGCAAAGCGGCGGCCGAAACGCTGGCGAAAGATCTGCTGGCAAAAGTGGGCCTGGCGGAGCGTGCCCATCACTATCCTTCCGAGCTGTCCGGCGGCCAGCAGCAGCGCGTGGCGATTGCCCGTGCGCTGGCGGTGAAGCCAAAAATGATGCTGTTTGATGAGCCAACCTCCGCACTCGACCCGGAGCTGCGTCACGAGGTGCTTAAGGTCATGCAGGATCTGGCGGAAGAAGGCATGACGATGGTTATCGTTACCCACGAAATCGGCTTTGCCGAAAAGGTGGCGTCCCGTCTGATCTTCATTGATAAAGGCCGTATCGCGGAAGACGGAAATCCGCAGGCGCTGATCGCGAACCCGCCAAGCCAGCGCCTCCAGGAATTCCTTCAGCACGTCTCCTGACAGCAGTACGCTAAGCCGGGCTTGCCCGGCTTTTTTACGCCGGATTGTTCCCAAAAACTCCCCTCCGCTTCTCGCCCTCTATACTTATCATTTTGCACGATATTTTTGTCGGAGGACGCCGTGCCGTGGATCCTGTTGCTCTTGTTTAGCCTGCTTAGCGCGCCATCGCTGGCTGTAACCATTCCTGGCGTCACCACCGGAGCCACCGCCACCCAGCAGAATGCGCCGCCGGAGCCTGACGCCGAAAAGAAAAAAGCCGCCTACAGCGCCCTTGCCGACGTGCTTGAGAACGACACGTCCCGGCAGGAGTTAATCGATCAGCTAAGGAAGGTGGCCGCCACGCCGCCTCAGGATCCGGTTCCGACCATAGCGCCGCCGCAGGTCGAAGAAGAAAAAACGGTGCTGGAAAACGTCACCGACATTAGCCGTCACTACGGTGAAGCGCTGTCGTCGCGTTTTGCCCAGCTCTACCGAAACCTGATTGGCACATCCCACAAGCCTTTTAACCCCCACACCTTCTCCGCTGCCGCCACGCAGTTTGCCATTCTGGCGGGGGCCGTATTCATTTTTTACTGGCTGCTGCGCCTGTGCGTCTGGCCGCTGTACCGAAAAATGGGCCAGTGGGGACGTAAAAAGAATCAGCAAAAAAGCAGCTGGTTACATCTTCCGGCGATGATTACCGGAGCCTTTATCATCGATTTGCTGCTGCTGGCGATGACGCTGTTTGTCGGCCAGCTGCTGGCAGACCGGCTTAACACCGGAAACAAAACCATCGCCTTTCAGCAGGCGCTGTTCCTCAACGCGTTTGCGCTGATTGAATTCTTTAAGGCCCTTCTGCGGCTGATCTTCTGCCCGCGCGTGCCGGATCTTCGCCCCTTCGCGATTCAGGATCGGAGCGCCAAATACTGGGCGGTGCGGCTCAGCGTGCTGAGCGGGTTAATTGGTTACGGCCTGCTGGTTGCCGTGCCGATTATTTCCAACCAGGTTAACGTGCAGTTTGGGGCGCTGGCGAACGTGCTAATCATGCTCTGTATAACCGTCTGGGCGCTGTACCTCATCTTCCATAATAAAAAAGCGATAACCGAGAGCCTGCTGCACCTGGCCGATCGCTCCCTCTCCTTTTTCAGCCTGTTTATCCGCGCCTTTGCCCTGGTGTGGCACTGGCTGGCCAGCGCCTATTTTATTGTGCTGTGCTTCTTCTCGCTGTTCGACCCGGGCAACAGCCTGAAGTTTATGATGGGGGCAACGTTTAAAAGCCTGGCGATTATCGGCATAGCGGCGTTTGTCTCCGGCCTGCTCTCCCGCTGGCTTTCGAAAACCATTACCCTGTCGCCGCCGGTTCAGCGGAATTACCCGGAGCTGCAAAAACGGGTTAACGGCTGGATGTCGGTCTCCCTGAAAGCGGCGCGTATTCTGACGGTCTGCGTGGCAATCATGCTGCTGCTGAACGCGTGGAGCCTGTTTGATTTCTGGAACTGGCTGCATAACGGCGCGGGGGAAAAGACCGTCGATATACTTATTCGTATCGCGCTGATCCTGTTCTTCTCCGCCGTCGGCTGGACGCTGCTGGCAAGCCTTATCGAGAACCGTCTGGTCTCGGATGTCCATGGCAGGCCGCTGCCCAGCGCCCGCGCCCGCACGCTGCTCACGCTGTTTCGCAACGCGCTGGCGGTGATCATCAGCACCATTACCATCATGATTGTGCTGTCGGAGATCGGCGTGAATATCGCCCCGCTGCTGGCAGGCGCTGGTGCCCTGGGGCTGGCGATCTCCTTCGGTTCGCAGACGCTGGTAAAAGATATTATCACCGGCATCTTTATCCAGTTTGAGAACGGGATGAACACCGGAGACCTCGTTACCATCGGGCCGCTCACCGGCACGGTGGAGCGGATGTCCATTCGCTCCGTCGGCGTGCGTCAGGACACCGGGGCGTACCACATCATTCCGTGGTCATCGATCACCACCTTTGCCAACTTTGTGCGCGGCATTGGTTCGGTGGTGGCGAACTACGACGTGGATCGCCATGAAGACGCGGAGAAAGCGAAGCAGGCGCTGCGGGACGCGGTGAGCGAACTGATGGAGATGGAGGATATTCGCGGGCTGGTGATTGGCGAGCCGTCGTTCGCCGGCATCGTCGGGCTGACGAATACCGCCTTTACCCTGCGCGTATCGTTCACCACCCAGCCGCTAAAGCAGTGGACGGTGCGCTTCGCGCTCGACAGCATGGTGAAAAAACACTTCGATCTGGCGGAGGTGCGCGCGCCGGTACAGACCTATCAGGTACTGCCATCACCGGCTACGCCGCCGCCGCCGCAGGCGCCGACGCTGTAATCGTTCTGCCCGGCGGCGCTACGCTTGCCGGGCCTGAAACCCTATTTGCGGCGTTTGTTATCGTCCATAAACGACCAGGCGATGAAGCGGCTCTGCTTCTGGCCCTGCGCCATCTCTTTTTTCACCACTTTTACGGCGCCGGCTTCGGTCAGCGCGCGGTAGAGCGGAGGCAGGTTATCGCCACGGGAGACCAGCGTCGTAAACCATTTCACCTGACGGCCAAAGCCTTTGCTTTCGGCAATCATGCGCAGAATGAACGCCACTTCCCCGCCCTCGCACCAGAGTTCCTGCTGCTGGCCGCCAAAGTTCAGCGCACCATCTTCAGCCTGGCCCAGATTACGACGCTTGCGCTCGCTTCCCGCGCGTGCGGAAGCGGCCGAGTCGTGGAACGGCGGGTTACACATGGTGGCATCGTAGCTTTCGTTCTTATGAATAATGCCGTTGAAAATGGCCGCGGCGTCCTTCTGACGGCGCAGACGAACGGCACGGCTTAAGCCCGGGTTGGCGTTGATAATGGCCTGCGCGCTGGCGAACGCGTCGGCACCGATCTCGCTGCCGGTAAACCGCCACTGGTATTCATGCGCGCCTATCAGCGGATAGATTAGGTTCGCGCCTGTACCGATATCAAGAACGGTGGCCTGGTTCGGCACCGCGCCGCCGTTGTCATCCGCCAGCAGATCGGCAAGGTGATGGACGTAATCCGCACGCCCCGGCACCGGTGGGCAGAGAAAGCCTTCAGGGATGTCCCAGTTCGCTACGCCATAAAAGTGGGCCAGCAGCGCCTTGTTCAGCGTTTTAACCGCCAGCGGATCGGCGAAGTTGATCGACGGTTCACCGGCAGGGGTCTGAACGATAAACGCCCGTAACTGAGGGCAGCTCAGGCACAGGGCATTCATGTCGTAGCGGCTACGGTGGCGGTTACGCGGGTGCAATCCCGGCTTTTGGGAAGTCATGGCATTCTCCTTTAAACAGCCGCGTAAGATACCCTGTGAAGGCGCAGGGGTAAATATCTGTCTGAGAGGCGCAAAAAAACGACCAAAATCAGTGGCCTGTATGTCTATGATCTGTCAAGAAAATGTCAGATTATATCGTTCAAAAAATAAGCAGATCATCATCAAATTTTTGCGCTAAATCACACTCGTCAGGCTTCTAAACTTAAGGGGAATCACCTGTTGTTTCCCTCCTGAGGATGTGATTATGAAAAAGTATCTGACCTTTATTATTGCGGGTGCGCTGGCAGGCGCCTCGTTCTCTGCCTGGTCCGTTCAACCCCTGACCAACGGCAACGACACCAGCCAGCTGCGTGCGGCCGGGACCGTCTCCGTCAGCCGGGCTAGCAACCTTGATGACCTTCAGGACAAGCTGGCTGAAAAAGCCCGTCAGGAAGGAGCTAAAGGGTTTGTGGTGAACGCCGCCGGCGGGGATAACCACATGTACGGTACGGCGACCATCTATAAATAACCCCTTCCAGTCCCGAACTGCATCTGCCCGACGGATGCAGTTCTCTTTCTTTGCGCCTTGTCTGCGCGTTTTTTAACCCCATATTGATAATATGGCTTAAACCACTCAGGGGAACAGCATGGCTTCCGGTTGGGCGAATGACGACGCCGTTAATGAACAGATCAACAGTACTATTGAAGATGCCGTAGCGCGCGCACGCGGTGAAATTCCGCGCGGCGAAAGCCTGGCTGAATGCGAGGAGTGCGGGGAACCCATTCCCGAGGCACGCCGTAAGGCCATTCCCGGCGTACGGCTTTGCATTGCCTGTCAGCAGGAGAAAGATTCAAAAAACGCATCACATTCAGGATATAATCGCAGAGGATCGAAAGACAGCCAGTTACGTTGACTTTCCTTTACCTAAGTTAACCGCGCAAGCGCTTAGCTTTACGCTCACGACTTTCAGCGAACCGCGTAGCAAAACGTGCCCTTCTCATCGCTTCTGTAAAGCGCAGCCGCAAGAAGTGTAAATCGCACCTGCGAATTTATTAATAATCAATAAGTTATTTGTCATTCAAATTTTTTGAGCAACCACGTCAATTCTCTTCGATTTTATCTTCCGCAAAAAAGCGTGATACTTATCACATCGACGGAACATCGTCCCCTTAACAGAATAACCTGCGAGAATTGAACAATGAAAACTATCAAATATGCTGTTGCCGCTGTTGCCCTGTCCGCTCTGTCCTTCGGCGCTTTCGCCGTAGAGCCGGTCTCTTCCACTCAGGCGCAGAGCCTGAACAAAATCGGCGTTGTGAGTGCTGAAGGCGCGACCACGCTGGACGGTCTGGAAGCAAAACTGGCTGAGAAAGCAGCGGCTGCCGGCGCAAGTGGATACACCATTACCTCCGCTAACGGTAATAACAAGCTGAGCGGTACCGCGGTTATCTACAAATAATCGAATGAATTATGCTCCACCCTCACCATCCCTCTGGTGAGATGCTCCAACCCTCATTGACCCTGTTGTTGTTACCCTTTGTTTGCCCGTCCGCCACTGGACGGGCTTTTTTTTGCTTAAAACGACTGCGCCACGCGCTGCATTCCCGCTTCCACCGTCTCCGCTTCCCCTGTCGCCACCAGACAGCACGCCATTTGCAGCCTGATGGAGTGTGGAACAGGCACGTTTCCGGCGAGGCATTGCTCAATCCAGCGAGCGGTCGTATGCGGATCTTTCGCCTCGGGCAATATCACGCCGGTATTCTCCTCGCCGCGTTCCAGAATGGCGCGCGTTCCGGTGGAATCAATAAGCATCAGCTGAGGGCAACGCTGGGGATTGGCGTACACTTCCCCTTCCGTCCCGTGCATTAACAGCGCCCTTCCGCCAATGTCCTCAAAGAATTTACCCACGCGGGTGACGTATTCCGGGTGCGATACGCTGGAAAGGCGCAGCGCCGCATCTTCAGCAAACGGTGTTGCCAGCTTTGCCAGCGTGTGGGCGCTGTTACGGACCCCCATACGCCAGCGCATATCCAGTTGCTTTTCCAGCGGAGGACACAGCGCCCCGACCGGAATGTAGACCGGCTGATGTCCGTCAAGCCTGGCCTGCGCCTGCCCGGCGTGCAGGGTTGGGGCTATGCCCAGCAGATCAAAAATGGTCTCAGTCAGGACGCGGGTTGGATCTTCCGTTACGCCATGCACAACAACCGGGAATCCGAGCCTGTGCAGCAATATTGCCAGCAGCGGCGTCAGGTTTGCCTGCTTGCGGGCACCGTTATAGCTTGGGATCACAATCGGCATCGGTTTTGCCGCCGGCGGCGTTAAGCGCAGCGTTTGCGCCTGCATGGCTTCATAAAAGCCGCGCATCTCCGCTTCACCTTCGCCTTTAATGCGTAGCGCAATCAGGATACCGCCCATCTCCAGATCGGGGACATCACCGTTTAGCATATGGGTGTACAGGGCCCGGGCCGTTTCCCGATCCAGGTCGCGGGCATGGTTCTTTCCACGCCCTACCTCTTTGATAATTTTACGATAATCCACGACATCTCTCCTTGCGGCTCTATGCAGATACTATAGCCCTGATAAATGTCGAGCGGGTAATCATTTTCCGCCCTTAGGTGCTGGAGCAGACGCTTCGAGGATAAAAATGGTCTGAAGAGAAATTGAACGAAAAATAAATCTCAGCGATAGTTCGCCCCGAATTAATCAGCCAGGTGATGATTAATGCGAGAAGTACCACACTTTCATTCAGAGGATTAAAATGAAAAAATTGATTATTGCGGGCATCGCTGCCGGGATGGCGTGTGCTTCCGTTTCTGCATTTGCATCAAGTGGTGAAGGACAAATTAATTTCACGGGTGAAATTATTGATTCCGCATGTACTGTTGTAAATGGTTTAAGCAATCCACTTAATGTTTCATTAGGTAAGGTGGCTAAATCTGCATTTACGGGAAGTGGTTCGACGACGTCGACAACCCGCTTTAGCATTCAACTCAAAGATTGTCCTGAAACGGTCACCAGCGCCTCAGTGACTTTCGGTGGGACGCCTGACGGTAACAATAAGGATATCCTTGCGGTTACGTCAGGAACAGGCGCGGCGTCGGGAGTGGGAGTCCAGCTGCTGGATAAAACCCAAAACCCGCTGAGCTTATATACTGCTTCCACAGAATATGCGCTCACGCCAGGTGCCACAACGAACGATTTACAGTTTGGCGCACGCTATATCCAGACCGGAGACATCATTTCTGCCGGGCTGGCGAACGCCGCATCAACCTTCACCATCGTTTACAACTAATAAAACAGATATTAGCTACCCCAGTGGCTAATATCTGTTACTTCTTTATTACGGTGTCGCTATGCGCAAATATCTTCTGCTCTCCTCCTTTTTATTGATCACCACTGCCGCGAACGCCGGAATTACCATCGGCGGCACGCGCGTGGTATACCCGGAAAATAAAAAAGAATCTTCCATTGGTATCAGCAACCCGGACAACCTTGATTATCTGGTGCAGTCATGGGTTGAGACGGAAGATAACGCGCGGGAGAAAGCACCGTTTTTGATCACACCGCCGCTGTTCCGCCTGGACGGTAAACAGGACAACGTTCTGCGCATCATCCGGACCGGGGGAAATTTGCCCGCCGATCGTGAATCGCTTTTCTGGCTAAATATTAAATCCATTCCGTCTTCTAAGCGCAATGAAATCAGCAACACGCTGCAAATTGCCATTAAAACCCGAATTAAGCTTATCTATCGCCCGGCGGGTATTACCGGTAAACCGGAAGATGTTGCCGCGCAATTATCCTGGCACATGCAGGGCAACCAGCTTATTGTCAACAACCCTACGCCATTTTATATGAACTTCCAGGAAATAAAGCTGGACGGTAAAAAGATTGACAAAGTCACCTATGCAGCTCCAGACGGCGAAACGCGTTTTGCTACCCCGGGGAATATCACCGCGCGCTCGGTGAGCTGGAAAATCATTAATGACTACGGCGGCATTAGCCCGTCATATACCGCAAAGATTAACTAACTCGCCGGGAATATCTGAACATCATTATGCGCTGGGAATATAGCACCGAACCACCCAAACAGCACGGACGCTCAATGCTAATTGCGCTGGGCTGTACCCTGCTGGGCGTTTGCGTGCAAAAAGTTCTGGCCGATGATTATTTCAACCCGGCGCTGCTGGATATTGACAACCCCGGACAGGGAAAAACCGACCTCAGTATTTACGAGATCGGCCCCGGTCAGGCTCCCGGTAAATATCACATCGACGTCTACGTCAATAATAATAAAGTCGCCAGTAAAGAGATTGAGTTCACGCTAAAGAAAGACGCCAGCGGAAAATCGACGCTGCAGCCGTGCCTGAGCGCGGCCCAGTTAAAAAGCTTCGGCATTAAAATAGATAAATTTGTGCAGGATGATAAGGCGCAGTGCATTGACCTGAGCGTTATCCCCTCCGCCAGCGCCACGTTTCACGTTAACCCGCAGCAGCTGCTGTTAAGCATCCCGCAGACCGCCATTACCCGGGTGCCGCGCGACTATGTCGACCCGCAGGAGTATGACGAGGGGATCAACGCCCTGCTGCTGAACTACAGCTTTACCGCCGGGGACAACCGCGGCAAGGGCGAGAACGGCACAGACCAGCGCAGCGAGTTTCTTAACCTGCGTCCCGGTCTTAACCTCGGGGCGTGGCGTTTGCGAAACTACTCCACCTGGAGCAAAACCAGCGGAGACGGTGACGCGGAGAGCCAGTTTTCTTCCGTGTATACCTACGTCCAGCGGGATATTATCGCCCTTGGCAGCAGCGTTAAATTCGGGCAAAGCTCGTCGCCTTCGGACGTGTTTGACAGCATTTCATTCACCGGGGCGCAGATCGCGTCAGACGACGATATGCTGCCGGACAGCATGAAAGGTTTTGCCCCCGTCATCCGCGGAACGGCACACAGCAACGCCCAGGTCATCGTCCGCCAGAACGGCTACGTCATCTATCAAAACTACGTTGCGCCGGGCCCGTTTGAAATAAACGACCTCTACCCCACCGGCGGCAGCGGGGACTTAAACGTCACCGTGAAAGAGACCGACGGCAGCGAACAGCATTTTGTGGTGCCCTACGCTTCGGTGCCGGTATTGCAGCGTGAGGGCCGCTTTAAGTACAGCCTCACCGCAGGACACTACCGCAGCTACGACAGCGACGTCGAAAAAACGCCTTTCATGCAGGGTACGGCAATCTACGGGTTGCCTTACGGCTTTACGGCCTACGGCGGCGTGCAGGCCAGCCAGTATTACGATGCCCTGGCGCTGGGAGTCGGTAAGAATATCGGCGATCTCGGCGCGTTTTCGGTGGATGTCACCGGCGCCAAATCAGAGATGCAGGACAAGGCGCCGACCCACGGGCGCTCCTGGCGCATCCGCTACAGCAAAGATTTCGCCACCACCGGCACCCATTTTTCCATTGCCGGCTACCGCTACAACAGCAAAGGGTTTTATACGCTGCAGGACACCCTGGATTCGCATACCCGCAATGACGACCGGGAAATGCCGGACACCCGACGCAGCCGGGAAGAGGCCACCGTCGATCAGTCCCTGGGCGGAAGGTTTGGATCCCTGACCCTGAGCCTGGTGAAGGAGAATTACTGGAATTCCAGCGAAAGCATGACGTCAGTGAACGTCGGCTATAACAACTCCTGGCACGGGGTGAGCTACGGCCTGAACTACGGGCTCAATAAAAACACTCGCGACGGCAGCGACGACAATAACGAGAAAACCAGCGAGCAGACCATCGCCTTTAACGTCTCCGTGCCGCTCGATCGCTGGCTTCGCAACACCTGGGTCAACTACAACCTGAACAGCACGAAACACGACTCCAGCCAAAGCGTGGGCCTGAACGGCACCGCCCTCGCCGGCGATAACCTCAGCTGGGGCGTCCAGCAGAGCCACGGTCAGAGCAGCGGCGACAGCACCAGCCTGAACGCCGATTACAAAGGCACCTACGGGGAGGTGAGCGCCGGATATTCACAGGATAGCCAGCAGCAGCAGCTTAACGTCGGCCTTCAGGGCAGCATGATCGCCCATGCGCATGGCGTCACGCTGGGCCAGCCGATGGGCGAGACGGCCGCGCTGGTCGAAGCGCCGGGCGCAGACGACACGAACATTACCAATCAGACCGGCGTGAGCACCGATTTCCGCGGCTATGCCATCGTGCCGTACGTGTCGCCATACCGCCATAACACCCTTGCGCTCAACACCGAAACGCTGCCGGAAAAGGCGGACGTTGCTCAGGCCGCAAAAACCGTAACGCCGACGCGCGGGGCGATTGTTCGCGCGCATTACGAAACGCACGTGGGCAGCCGGGTATTAATTACGCTGAAACGCGCGGACGGACGCGCGATCCCGTTCGGCGCAACGGCATCGCAGCCCCATCAGGAGGGCGAATTTATCGTGGGCGATGGCGGGCAGGTTTATATGACCGGCATGCAGAAAAAAGGCAGGGTTGACGTCAGCTGGGGGAAAACCGCCGACAGCCGCTGCTCCGCAACCTATCACCTTCCCGCAAAAGACGACGGGGCTGTTATTAACGTTACGGCGCGGTGCGTATGAGACTTTTCGAGGTAAAAATGAACATATTGAGATTTGCCTTTGCGATGGTTGTCTTGCTCTCAGGCGCGTGCCTGATGCCCCATGCGCAGGCGGCAACCACCTGCGACAGCACCGACCTGCCTTATACCCTGGACGCCGGCACGCTTTCCGTCCCCACGACCCTCGACATTGGCGGCATCATCCCGGGGTCGGCAAAGACGCATACCGTTAACGGCAGCTGTGTCGGGCCAATGACTAATCACACCATTATTTCCTGCTATTACGGAACGGGAACGGAAGTGCCGGGCATGCCGGGCGTGTACTCAACCAACGTAGACGGCATTGGCATTGAGCTTCTGAACAGTAACGGGCAGATCGTTCGTGGAAAGGGCTACTCATGTGATACCACCGCGACGCCCGTCGGGACGGTAAGCAGCGACAGCGGACAAACGTTCTCGTTCAGCTATACCCAGCGCTTAATCAAAACGGCGTCACACATCGGGAGCGGCACCCTGTCGGTGGCGATGGATCCCTTTGGATTCGGCGTTTTTCGTTCTGTCGGTATCTCTGGCGCGCGAAATACGAGCCACTATTCCGCCACGGTTAGCGAAAGAACGGCGACCTGCTCCATCGATCCCCTCAATCTGACGGTCTCACTCGGCGATTTCCCGGTATCACAGTTTACCCACGTGGGCAGCTATACGGCCTGGAAGTATTTCAGCATCACCGCCACCTGCACGGAAGAGGTCAACCTTACGGCCTCGGTGACCAGCGCGAACGGCGTTAACGGCCAGTTTGGTGATGTCCTGAACCTTACGCCCGGCAGCGACAGCGCCACGGGCGTCGGGGTGCGAATGCTGCTTGACGGTGTCGATCTTAAATACGACTTCCCTATCCCGGTTGGTGGAAGAACTGCACCTGACGTGCCGGATGCCATTCCCTTCGCCGTGCAGTATTACCAGACGGATGCCACCGTCACCGCGGGGAAAGCTAATACGATCGCCACAATCGATCTTGAATACCAGTGACGGAGCGAAGATGAAAACGTTACCCCTTTTACTCGCACTGACGAGCCTCCCGGCTGTCGCGACCGACGTTACGCTCAATATCGAAGGAAATATTTACGACACCACCTGTCAGGTGGACGGTGGCAGCCAGAATATGGTGGTGGATCTGGGGCAGGGCGTTGCCAGCGACTTCCGTGACATCGGCGATACCGGTCCGTGGAAAAAATTCGATTTAACGCTGACGAACTGCCCGCCCACGCTGACGGTCGCCACGGTTTCCGTTGACGGCCCGCGCGACAGGGACCATCCCTTCAAATTCGCCAATAGCGGCACCGCAACGGGGGTGGCGCTAGAGCTGGCCGATCGCCTGGACTACATCGTGCTTGCCCCCGAGGCCCGGTTCAGCGTGGTGATCGATGCCGGCACCCACACCGCCACGTTCCCCATGGCAGCACGCTATTACGCAACCGCCATGCCCGTGACTGCCGGCACGTTCAACAGCGTTGTTCAGGCCACCTTTACTTACCAGTAGGACCGCGCCCCCTGGCATGGATGCCTTTTTTACGCCCGGCGGCCAGTTTTGCCGGGCGTTTTTTCACTTCCGGTACCTCCGGCTGCTCAATCGGGAACACCGGCAGCGCGTTCAGCAAACGCTGCCCGTAGTTTTTGGTGAGCAGACGCTTGTCGTATATCACTACTTCGCCCCAGCAGCCGTGGCTGCGAATTAGACGCCCAACCTGCTGAATTAAGTTAAACGACGCCGCCGGTAAGCTTTGCACCTCAAACGGGTAGCGGTTGAGGCTTTTCAGCCACTCGCCTTCGGTGATGACTACCGGGCTGTCGATGGGCGGGAAGGCGATTTTATGAATATGCACCTGCGTCAGATAATCCCCCTTCAGATCCAGACCCTCCGCAAAAGACTGAAGCCCCACCAGCACGCTGCGCTCGCCGTTATCAATCCGCTTGCGGTGGGTTTCCACCAGCCTGTAGCGCGGCTGGTCGCCCTGCACCAGCAGGAGTAAACGCAGATCGGTAACGTGCTCCAGAAAGCGCTGCATCGCGCGCCCGCTGGCAAACAGCACCAGCATGCCGGGGTATTTTTTGCTCTCGACCTGTTCGCGGAAGTAGGCCGCCATCTCGGCAATGTGCTGCTCTTCGTTGTCGATAAGCGGCTCATAGTTCATGCGCGGGATGACCAGCTTGCCCTGCTCGCAGTGGTTAAACGGCGAGTCCAGCGCCACAAAGCGGTCGCCCGCTTTCTCTTTCAGGCCGCTCATCTCCTGCAGCCTTGAGAAGCTGTTCAGGGAACGCAGCGTCGCGGACGTCACCACCACGTGCGGCACGCTGCGCCAGATCAGCTTTTCCAGCTGATCCGCCACGCGGATGCCCACGCAGTGGAAGAACAGATGCACCTGCCCTTCCCGCACCTCGCGGGTCGCCCATTTCGTCACCGGCGCGCCGGACGCCTGCGCCATCGAGGCCAGCCGCCAGAGCTTGCTCTGCGCTTCAAACATCCCCAGCGCGCGGTTCATTTGCAGCAGAATGCGGTGCAAACGCACCACGTCATGGGTACCGGTTTTCTCGCTGAGATCGTTTAAGAACATCTCCGCCAGCCCGCGCAGCTTTTCGAGGTGCTTCGCCAGCTGCTGGCAAATCTCCATAACCTCTTCCGGCAGCTTCCCCATCGCAAAGCGGTGTTCCGCCTCCTGGGCGGCGGGAAGATAGAGGTTGAGGATGTTATTCAGCGAGGAGATAAGGCCGTAAACCTCGTCGCAGTGCTCGCTCAGCCGCTCCGGGACCGCCAGCGGCGGCGTGGTTTTCGGGCGGAACTGCTCCATGCAGGTGGCCACCAGCTTGCAGAACAGATCCAGCTGTAAACGGAACCACGGCGCGGTGATTTCCGCGCTCATCTCCAGCGCGTCCCGCGCCACGTCGGGCAGATGGTGGCCTTCGTCGAGCACCAGCAGCAGGTTTTTCGGCTCCGGCAGCACCGCTTCGCTCTCCAGCGCGGCCATCACCAGCGCGTGGTTTGCCACAACCACCTCCGCCTCCTGAATCTCGCGCCGGGCGACAAAGAACGGGCACTCGCGGTAGTAGTGACAGTTGCGGTTCAGGCAGCTCGCTTTATCGGTGCTGAGCCTGCGCCACAGGTCGTCGCTAATCGCCTGGCTGGTGTGATCCCGCAGGCCGTCCCACTTATAGCCGTCGAGCTCGGTTTTCAGCTTTGCACACTGCTCCTGCTCCGCCTTATTGTTTGGCGTCAGCTCGTCGTCGAGAAAGGCGAGCAGATCCTGCTGGGAAGGTTCACTGCTGGCCAGCGCCGCGAGGTTACGCGGACAAACATAGCGCCCGCGCCCAAAGGCGGCGGTGAACCGCAGGTCGGGGATGATTTTGCGCAGCAGCGGTAAATCTTTGCTGAAGATCTGATCCTGCAGCGCCACGTTGGCGGTGCTGACCACCAGCGTTTTGTCCTCTTCCCGGGCAATCGCGATGCCGGGAATGAGATACGACAGGGTTTTCCCGACGCCGGTCGGGGCTTCTATCGCCAGATGTCGCCCGTCGTCCCCGGCGAGCGTTTTAGCCACGTCGGCAATCATCTGCCGCTGCGGCGCTCGGGGGATAAAATCGGGGATCTGCTGCTGTAGCGCCTTATACCATGCGCCAATTTGCGCTTTTAGCGCCGCGGTTAAAGCCATCGGGAAACCTGGAATACTGTATAAACAGCCACTATTGTGGCACTTTCTTCCCGCTGCCGCAAAAAGAAAAGCCCGGCATTACGACCGGGCTTCCAGATTACTGCGGGTTAGCAGGCTTGCGCGGGCGGCGTCGGCGCTGCCCTTCCCCTGCTGGCTTTCCTTCGCCGCTGCGCCACGGGTTTTCACCGGCCGGTTTGCTGTCGTTATTACGACGCGGCGGTTTGCCCGGGGATTTCGCGGCGCCGCCTTCTGAACGACGCGGCTGCTGGCCGCGGCCGCCGCCCTGCCCACGACCGCCGCCCTGGCGGCCGTTCTGAATCGGCTCGGCTTTGATTGACGGATCAACCTCATAGCCCGGGGTTTCGATGCGCGGGATCTCTTTCTTCAGCAGGCGTTCAATATCGCGCAGCAGCTTGTGTTCATCCACGCAAACCAGAGAGAGCGCTTCACCGGTTGCCGCAGCACGGCCGGTACGGCCAATGCGGTGAACGTAGTCTTCCGGCACGTTTGGCAGCTCGTAGTTCACCACGTGCGGCAGCTCTTCAATGTCCAGACCGCGGGCGGCGATGTCGGTCGCCACCAGCACGCGGATATCGCCAGACTTAAAGTCCGCCAGGGCCCGGGTACGCGCGCCCTGGCTCTTGTTGCCGTGGATCGCCGCGCTGCGGATGCCGTCTTTGTTCAGCTGTTCCGCCAGGTGGTTCGCGCCGTGCTTGGTGCGGGTAAAGACCAGCACCTGCTGCCAGTTGCCCTGGCCGATCATCTGGGAGAGCAGCTCCCGCTTGCGTTTTTTATCAACGAAGTGAACGTGCTGCGTCACCTGCTCGGAGGCGGTATTGCGGCGCGCCACTTCGACTTCCAGCGGGTTATGCAGCAGCTTTTCCGCCAGCGCCTTGATCTCGTCGGAGAAGGTCGCGGAGAACAGCAGGTTCTGACGACGCGCAGGCAGCTTCGCCAGCACGCGGCGAATATCGTGAATAAAGCCCATGTCGAGCATGCGGTCCGCTTCGTCCAGCACCAGAATTTCGATGCTGTCCAGCTTCACCGCGTTCTGGTGTTCCAGATCCAGCAGACGGCCCGGCGTTGCCACCAGCACGTCCACGCCGCCGCGCAGCTTCATCATCTGTGGGTTAATGCTCACCCCACCGAACACCACCAGCGAACGAATGTTGAGGTAGCGGCTGTACTCACGCACGTTCTCGCCGATCTGTGCCGCCAGCTCGCGGGTTGGGGTAAGGATCAGGGCGCGTACCGGACGACGGCCTTTGGCGTGCGGCTGATTTTTTACCAGCAGCTCTAACAGCGGCAGGGTAAAGCCCGCGGTTTTACCGGTGCCGGTCTGGGCGCTGGCCATCAGGTCACGGCCCTGCAACACGGCCGGAATGGCCTGCTGCTGAATAGGGGTTGGCTCAACGTAGCCCTGCTCTGCGATGGCGCGCAGAATTTCCGGGTTCAGGCCAAGGGAATCAAAAGACATAAAAACTCCGAACCGCCCCGACCATCACAGGTGTAGTTTTCAGGGAGATATAACAAACGGGAAGGACAAAAACCACAATGTCACGAAGGTGCGGAGTGTAGCAGCTTTTGTGACGTGGCGCATAAAATATCCCCGGCGATGCCTCGACGTTTGCGCGATTCCGGCATAATCTTAATCAATCGATTGATTAATTTTTAATACCGCCATGAATACGACCCCAACGACAATCAAAGGCGAACAGGCAAAAAGCCAGCTTATCGCCGCCGCGCTGGCGCAGTTTGGCGAGTATGGCCTGCACGCCACCACCCGGGACATCGCCGCCCAGGCCGGACAGAACATTGCGGCCATTACCTACTATTTTGGCTCAAAAGAGGATTTGTACCTCGCCTGCGCCCAGTGGATCGCCGATTTCATTGGCACCCACTTTCGTTCGCACGTTGAAGAGGCCACCGCGCTGTTCAGCCAGCCAGAGCCAGACCGTGCCGCCATCCGCCAGCTGATTCTTAACGCCTGTCACAACATGATCCGCCTGCTGACGCACGACGATACGCTGAACCTGAGCAGGTTTATCTCCCGCGAGCAGCTCTCCCCCACTGTCGCCTACCAGCTGGTTCACGAACAGGTGATCGCCCCGATGCACACCCATCTGACCCGGCTTGTCGCAGCCTATACCGGACGGGACGCCAGCGATACCGCCACCATTTTGCATACCCACGCCCTGTTGGGCGAAGTACTCGCCTTCCGTCTGGGGCGCGAAACCATCCTGTTACGTACGGGCTGGACACAATTCGATGAGGATAAAGCCGCGCAAATTAGCCAGGTCATTACCCGTCACGTTGATCTGATCCTGCAAGGCTTAACGCAAAGGAGCGAGAAGTCATGAAAAAACCTGTCGCCATCATTCTGGTGGTTGTTATTTTGCTTGCTGCGGGCATTGGCGGCTGGCTGTGGTATCAGAGCCAGCAGGATCGTGGCCTGACGCTCTACGGCAACGTTGATATCCGCACCGTGAATATGAGCTTCCGCGTCGGCGGCCGGCTGGCCTCGCTGAACGTTGACGAAGGCGATGCCATTAAAGCCGGGCAGACGCTGGGGATGCTGGACAAGGCCCCGTTTGAGAACGCCCTGATGCAGGCAAAAGCAGGCGTTTCGGTCGCGCAGGCGCAGTATGACCTGATGCTGGCGGGCTATCGCGATGAAGAAATTTCCCAGGCCGCCGCTGCCGTCAAGCAGGCGAAAGCCGCCTATGACTACGCGCAGAACTTCTACAACCGCCAGCAGGGGCTGTGGAAAAGCCGCACCATTTCCGCCAACGATCTGGAAAATGCGCGCTCATCCCGCGACCAGGCGCAGGCGACGCTGAAATCCGCGCAGGATAAGCTCAGCCAGTACCGCTCCGGTAACCGCGCGCAGGATATTGCTCAGGCAAAAGCCAGCCTCGAACAGGCCCAGGCGCAGCTGGCCCAGGCGGAGCTGGATCTGCGCGATACCACCCTCATCGCCCCGTCAGACGGTACCCTCATGACCCGCGCCGTGGAGCCGGGCAGCATGCTCAGCGCGGGCAGCACCGTATTAACGCTCTCCTTAACGCGTCCGGTGTGGGTGCGCGCCTACATTGATGAGCCTAATCTCGGCCAGATGCAGCCGGGCCGCGAGCTGCTGCTCTACACCGACGGTCGCCCGGACAAGCCGTATCACGGCAAGGTGGGCTTTGTCTCCCCAACGGCTGAATTTACGCCGAAAACGGTTGAAACCCCGGATCTGCGTACCGACCTGGTGTATCGCCTGCGCATTATCGTTACCGACGCGGACGACGCGCTGCGTCAGGGTATGCCCGTTACCGTGACCTTAAACGACGGGGAACGACATGAATGATGCGGTTATCCAGCTCAATAATCTGGTCAAACGCTTCGCGGGAATGGACAAACCGGCGGTCGCGCCGCTGAACTGCACCATTCACAAAGGCTATGTGACCGGGCTGGTCGGCCCGGACGGCGCGGGTAAAACCACGCTGATGCGGATGCTGGCCGGGCTGCTGAAGCCGGATGAAGGCGCGGCAAGCGTGCTTGGCCTCGATCCGATTAAAGACGACGCGGCGCTCCACGGCATGCTCGGCTATATGCCGCAGAAGTTTGGCCTGTACGAAGATCTGACGGTGATGGAAAACCTCAATCTTTACGCCGACCTGCGCAGCGTCACCGGCGAAACCCGGCAGAACACCTTTGCGCGCCTGCTGGAGTTTACCTCCCTCGGCCCGTTCACCGACCGGCTGGCGGGCAAGCTCTCCGGCGGGATGAAGCAGAAGCTGGGGCTGGCCTGTACGCTGGTGGGCGAGCCGAAAGTGCTGCTGCTGGATGAACCCGGCGTGGGCGTGGACCCGATTTCCCGCCGCGAGCTGTGGCAGATGGTGCACGAGCTGGCGGGCGACGGCATGCTTATCCTCTGGAGCACCTCCTACCTTGATGAAGCAGAACAGTGCCGCGACGTGCTGCTGATGAACGAAGGGGAACTGCTCTATCAGGGCGAACCCACTAGGCTAACGCAAACCATGGCCGGGCGCAGCTTCCTGCTGCACAGCCCGCAGGAGTCGAACCGCAGGCTGCTCCAGCGGGTGCTGAAGCTCCCGCAGATCAGCGACGGGATGATTCAGGGACGTTCGGTGCGGGCGATCCTCAAAAAAGAGGCCACCGCCGACGATATCCGCCGGGCGCAGGGTATGCCTGAAATTGAGATGCAGGAAACTACCCCGCGCTTTGAAGACGCGTTTATCGATCTGCTGGGGGGCGCGGGAACCTCGGAGTCGCCGCTTGGCGCCATTCTGCACACGGTTGAAGGCACGGCGGGCGAAACGGTGATTGAAGCGGAATCGCTCACCAAGAAATTTGGCGACTTTGCCGCCACCGACAACGTCAACTTTGCCGTGAAGCGCGGCGAAATTTTTGGCCTGCTGGGGCCAAACGGCGCGGGAAAATCGACCACCTTTAAAATGATGTGCGGCCTGCTGGTGCCGACCTCCGGCAAGGCGCTGGTGCTGGACATGGATCTCAAGGTCAGTTCCGGCAAGGCGCGCCAGCACCTGGGCTATATGGCGCAGAAGTTTTCCCTGTACGGCAACCTGACGGTTGAGCAGAACCTGCGCTTTTTCTCCGGCGTCTACGGCCTGCGGGGTCGGGCGCAGAACGAGAAGATTGGCCGCATGTGCGACGCCTTCGGCCTGACCGACATCGCCTCGCAGGCGACCGACGCGCTGCCGCTCGGCTTCAAGCAGCGGCTGGCGCTGGCCTGCTCGTTGATGCATGAGCCGGATATCCTGTTTCTTGATGAACCCACCTCGGGCGTGGATCCCCTCACCCGCCGCGAGTTCTGGCTGCATATCAACAGCATGGTGGAGAAAGGGGTCACGGTAATGGTCACCACCCACTTTATGGACGAGGCGGAGTACTGTGACCGCATCGGGCTGGTTTACCGCGGCAAGCTGATTGCCCACGGCACGCCGGACGATCTGAAAGCGCAGGCCGCCGACGACGAACAGCCGGACCCGACCATGGAGCAGGCGTTTATCACCCTCATCCACGACTGGGATAAGGAGAATGCCCATGCGCAGTAACGCCCTCTCCTGGCGCCGGGTACGCGCCCTGTGCGTCAAAGAGACCCGCCAGATCGTGCGCGATCCCAGCAGCTGGCTGATTGCGGTGGTGATCCCCCTGCTGCTGCTGTTTATTTTCGGCTACGGCATTAACCTCGACTCCAGCAAGCTGCGGATCGGGATTTTGCTGGAGCAGCAGAGCGAAGAGGCGCTGGACTTCACCCACGCCATGACCGGCTCGCCCTACATCGATGCCACCATCAGCGACAGCCGGCAGGAATTGATCCAGAAAATGCAGGCCGGGAAAATTCGCGGCCTGATCGTCATCCCGGTGGATTTCGCGGCCAACATGGCGCGCCCGGGCGCCGACGCGCCGATCCAGGTGATTACCGACGGCAGCGAGCCGAACACCGCGAACTTTGTGCAGGGCTACGCGGAGGGGATCTGGCAGCTCTGGCAGATGCAGCGCGCCGAGGACCGGGGGGAAAAGTTTGAACCGCTGATTGACGTGCAGACGCGCTACTGGTTTAACCCCGCCGCCATCAGCCAGCACTTTATTATTCCGGGCGCGGTGACCATCATCATGACGGTGATAGGGGCGATCCTCACCTCGCTGGTCATCGCCCGCGAATGGGAGCGCGGCACCATGGAGGCGCTGCTCTCCACCGAAGTGACGCGCGTCGAGCTGCTGCTCTGCAAGCTCATCCCCTACTACTTCCTCGGCATGCTGGCGATGCTGCTCTGCATGCTTGTCGCGGTCTTTATCCTCGGCGTGCCGTACCGCGGTTCACTCATCGTGCTGTTCTTTATTACCAGCCTGTTTTTGCTGAGCACGCTGGGAATGGGGCTGCTGATCTCCACCATCACCCGCAACCAGTTTAACGCCGCGCAGGTGGCGCTTAACGCCGCCTTCCTGCCGTCGATTATGTTATCCGGGTTTATCTTCCAGATAGACAGTATGCCCGCGGTGATCCGCGCCGTGACCTACGTCATCCCGGCGCGCTACTTTGTCAGCACGCTGCAAAGCCTGTTCCTGGCGGGGAATATTCCGGTGGTGCTGATTATTAATACCCTGTTCTTGATGGCGTCGGCGGTGATGTTTATCGGCCTGACGTGGCTGAAAACCAGACGGCGACTGGACTGAGGAGTAAGTATGTTTCACCGTTTATGGACACTGATCCGCAAAGAGCTGCAATCGCTGCTGCGCGAGCCGCAGACCCGCGCCATTCTGGTGCTGCCGGTGCTGCTTCAGGTTTTACTGTTTCCGTTTGCCGCCACGCTGGAGGTGACTAACGCCACCATCGCCGTCTACAACGAGGACAACGGCAGGCATTCCGTCGAGCTGACCCAGCGCTTCGCCCGCGCCAAAGCCTTTACCCACGTGCTGTTGCTGAAAAGCCCGCAGGAGATCCAGCCCACCATCGACACGCAGAAAGCGTTGCTGCTGGTGCGCTTCCCGGCGGATTTCTCCCGTAACCTGGACACCTTCCAGACCGCGCCGATGCAGCTGATCCTCGACGGGCGTAACTCCAACAGCGCCCAGATTGCGGCGAACTACCTGCAACAGGTGGTGAAGGATTACCAGCAGGAGCTGATGACGGGCAAACCTAAACCCAACAACAGCGAGCTGGTGGTGCGCAACTGGTACAACCCGAATCTGGACTACAAGTGGTTCGTGGTGCCGTCGCTTATCGCCATGATCACCACCATCGGTGTGATGATCGTCACCTCGCTGTCCGTGGCCCGCGAGCGGGAACAAGGTACGCTCGATCAGCTGCTGGTCTCCCCGCTCGCCACCTGGCAGATCTTCGTCGGCAAGGCGGTGCCGGCGCTGATTGTCGCCACCTTCCAGGCCACCATCGTGCTGGGCATTGGGATTTGGGCCTACCAGATCCCGTTCGCCGGTTCGCTGGCGCTGTTTTACTTCACCATGGTGATTTACGGCCTGTCGCTGGTAGGGTTTGGACTGCTGATTTCCGCGCTCTGCTCCACGCAGCAGCAGGCGTTTATCGGGGTGTTTGTCTTTATGATGCCGGCGATTTTGCTTTCAGGGTACGTTTCGCCTGTTGAGAACATGCCGGTGTGGCTACAGGATTTGACGTGGATAAACCCAATTCGTCACTTTACGGATATCACCAAGCAAATCTATCTGAAGGATGCGAGTCTGGATATTGTGTGGGGAAGCTTGTGGCCGCTACTGGTCATCGCGGCCACAACGGGCTCAGTGGCCTATGCGATGTTTAGACGAAACATCGCGTAGCTTTTTCTCTTTGGTGAGCAACGACACCACTGCAGGCCCTGCGAGGATAGCCAGACCCGCCAGGGCCAGCAGCAGGTTGTTTTGCAGCACGCGTGACAGCAGCCACAGGACGATCATTGCCGCACCGAAATACCAGGTGGTGGTGAGCTCTTCGAGCACATCACCCACTTCACGCCAGCGCGCGTCGTGATGACGCTGTAAAAACAGCATCGACAGCACGGTCACGCCGTAAAGCACGCATAAGCCTAAGCCAACACGCACCAGCGTGCCGCTCATCCAGCCCATCACCAGTACGGCCACGACCAGTAAATGCAACATTATCTGCCAGCAACTCAAACCGGTTGCGACACGAACGCGTTGTTGCCACTTCATGGCTTCTCTCCTGAAGGATTTTTCTCTGCTAATTCAGACTACCGCACTTTACGGAAAATTCCGTAACGCCGCATCTTTTTGTGACGCCTACTACACTTTATTTTCATCGGGATAGTCACCCAGGAAGGTGTTTATGAGCAAAAAAACGCAGCATTTCTCGCTTAAGGTGCTGACGATAAACATTCATAAGGGCTTCACAGCATTTAACCGCCGCTTCATTTTACCGGAGCTGCGCGACGCGGTACGCACCGTCAGCGCCGATATTGTCTGCCTGCAGGAGGTCATGGGCGCCCACGAGGTGCATCCTATGCATTTCGAAAACTGGCCCGACACGCCCCACTACGAATTTCTGGCGGATACCATGTGGAGCGATTACGCCTACGGGCGCAACGCGGTCTATCCGGAGGGGCATCACGGTAACGCCGTGCTGTCGCGTTATCCAATTGAACATTATGAGAATCGCGACGTCTCCGTTGGGGAGAGCGAAAAGCGCGGGCTGCTATACTGCCGCATCACGCCGCCGGATCTTGATTTCCCCATACACGTGGGCTGCGTGCACCTGGGCCTGCGTGAAGCTCACCGTCAGGCCCAGCTGCAGATGCTGGCAGAGTGGACGAATGCGCTGCCCGAGGGCGAGCCCGTGGTGGTTGCCGGTGATTTCAACGACTGGCGGCAGCGCGCCAACCATCCGCTGAAGGTGAACGCGGGGCTGGAGGAGATTTTCACCCGCGCGCGCGGGCGTCCCGCACGGACGTTTCCGGTGCGCTTCCCCCTGCTGCGCCTGGACCGCATCTACGTTAAAAATGCCCATGCCAGCAGCCCGACGGCGCTGGCCTTACTCAACTGGCGACATCTCTCCGACCATGCCCCACTCAGCGCGGAGATACACTTATGAAATGCACATGGCAGGAAGGTAACCGCATTACGCTGCTGGAAAACGGCGATAACTTTTATCCGGCGGTCTTTGAGGCGATTAGCCACGCACAGCAGAAAGTATTCCTGGAAACGTTTATCTGGTTTGAAGACGACGTTGGCCGACAGCTGCACGGCGCGCTGCTGCAGGCCGCCCGGCGCGGTATAAAAATCGAGGTTCTGCTCGACGGGTATGGCTCGCCGGATCTCAGCGATGAATTTGTTAATGAGCTCACCGCCGCGGGCGTGGTGTTCCGCTATTACGATCCCGGCCCGCGCCTGTTCGGCATGCGCACCAACCTGTTCCGCCGTATGCACCGCAAAATCGTGGTGGTGGACGAAACGGTAGCGTTCGTGGGCGGCATAAACTACTCCGCAGAGCATATGTCGGATTACGGTCCGGAGGCCAAGCAGGACTACGCCATCCGCATTGAAGGACCGGTGGTGCAGGACATTCAGCTGTTCGTGCTGGAAAACCTGCCCGGCAAAGAGGCCGCTCGCCGCTGGTGGCGACGCCGCCATCGCCCGGAAGAGAACCGCAAGCCGGGCGAAGCCCAGGCGCTGTTTGTCTGGCGGGATAACGAGGAGCATCGGGACGACATCGAGCGCCACTACCTGAAGATGCTGGCCAACGCCAAACGCGAGGTGATTATCGCCAACGCCTACTTCTTCCCCGGCTATCGTATTTTGCACGCCATGCGCAACGCGGCCCGACGCGGCGTGAGCGTGAAGCTCATCGTGCAGGGCGAGCCGGATATGCCGATTGTGAAGGTCGGCGCCCGTCTGCTCTACCGCTACCTGGTGAAAAGCGGCGTGCAGATCTATGAATATCGCCGCCGCCCGCTGCACGGCAAAGTGGCCGTTATGGATGATCATTGGGCAACCGTCGGCTCCAGCAACCTCGATCCGCTGAGCCTGTCGCTCAATCTGGAAGCGAACCTGATCATTCACGATCGCCAGTTTAACCAGACCCTGCGCGATAACCTTCAGGGGCTTATCAAGAATGACTGCGTGCGGGTGGATGAATCCATGGTGCCGAAACGCAGCTGGTGGAACGTTGGCATCGGCGTGGTGGTGTTCCACTTCCTGCGTCACTTCCCGGCGATGGTGGGCTGGCTGCCCGCGCACACGCCGAAGCTGGCGCTGGTTGATCCTCCGGTTCAACCCGAAATGGAAACCCAGGACCGCGTTGAAGCGGAAGATGGAGGGAAAACCTGATGTCAAAATCGCATCCTCGCTGGCGGCTGGCGAAAAAAATACTCACCTGGCTGTTCTTTATTGCCGTCGCGGTACTGCTGGTGGTGTACGCCCAGAAAGTGGACTGGGAAGAGGTGTGGAAAGTTATCCGCAACTACAACCGGATGGTGCTGCTGGGGGCCGTTGGGCTGGTCATCGTGAGCTACCTGATGTACGGCTGCTACGACCTGCTCGGGCGCGCCTACTGCGGCCATAAGCTGGCAAAGCGGCAGGTGATGCTGGTGTCGTTCATCTGCTACGCCTTCAACCTGACGCTGAGCACCTGGGTGGGCGGCATCGGCATGCGCTATCGCCTGTACTCGCGCCTCGGATTACCCGGCGGAACCATCACCCGCATTTTCTCGCTGAGTATCACCACCAACTGGCTGGGATACATCCTGCTGGGCGGGGTGATTTTCACCATCGGCGTCGTGCAGCTGCCTGCGCACTGGTATATCGATGAAGCAACGTTGCGCATTCTGGGCATTGTGCTGCTGTTGATTATCGCGGTCTATCTGTGGGCGTGCGCCTTTGCTAAACGTCGCCATATGACCATTAAAGGGCAGAAGCTGGTGCTGCCGTCGTGGAAGTTCGCCGTCCTGCAAATGGTGGTTTCCAGCGCCAACTGGATGGCGATGGGGGCCATTATCTGGCTGTTGATTGGAGAAGATGTGAACTACTTCTTCGTGCTGGGCGTGCTGCTGGTGAGCAGTATTGCCGGCGTGATAGTCCATATCCCGGCGGGCATTGGCGTGCTGGAGGCGGTATTTATTGCCCTGCTGGCCGGCGAGCATGTCTCTCAGGGAACGATTATCGCAGCCCTTCTTGCGTACCGCATGATCTACTACTTCCTGCCGCTGGCGCTGGCAACGGTCTGTTATCTGGTGCTGGAGAGTCGGGCGAAGAAGCTGCGGGCGAAGAACGAGAAGGCGATGGCAAAATAAAAGCAAAACGGCAACTTCGTTGCCGTTTTTAGGGTTTGTTCCCTCTCCCTGTGGGCTGAGGGATCCCCAGTAATTTTTTTACCGAAAGCGACGAATGTTGTTTCAGGAAAATAAATGAATTACAGCGACGCCCTGGTCCGGCTGTAAATCGCTGAGGCGTTTCCTGCAGGCCGGGGCGAGGCGCAGGGATGCGCCGAGAGGGCGGCTTTACAGGGAGGTTACCTCCGCCCGTCCCCGATAAGCCGGAAGGAATAAGCCGAAGGCACCGCGAAGCGGCGATTTACCGCCGGGAGCCCGGGTCGCCAGGGTGGTGGCGACTGAGCCACCCTGGCACGTTCACCGGTCATGTCGTTACAGAGTAGCAAGGAACATAACGTGAACGGAATGACCACCACCGCCGTATGTTCCCCTCACCCTAACCCTCTCCCCGGAGGGGCGAGGGGATTGCTTAGTGCTCGCATTAATTTGTGGGGAACACTCAGCCCTGTGGGAGAGGGTCAGGGTGAGGGCATCAGACAGCCCCACCCTCACTAACGACGGTTGCCAAAAATACGCAGCAGCATCAGGAACAGGTTGATAAAGTCCAGATAAAGCGTCAGCGCGCCCAGAATTGAATATTTGCGCAGGTTAGCACTGTCGCGAACGTCAATCTGTTCACCGATATTTTTTAGCTTCTGGGTGTCATAGGCGGTTAAGCCGACAAAGATGACGACACCGATATAGGTTACCGCCCACATCAGCGCTTCACTCTTCAGCCACAGGTTCACCAGCGACGCCAGCACAATCCCAATCAGCCCCATAAACAGCATGCTGCCGAAACCGCTCAGATCGCGTTTGGTGGTGTAGCCGTACAGGCTCATCACGCCAAACATTCCGCCGGTCACCACAAACGTGCTGGCGATAGAGGAGTAGGTGTAGACGATGAAGATACTGGAAAGCGTCAGCCCGGTCAGCGCCGAGTAGAGCATAAACAGCGTGGTCGCCATCCCCGCGCTGAGCTTGTGCACCAGCCCGGAGAGGACGAACACCAGCGCCAGCTGCGCAATGATCAGCCCAAAGAAGGTGATTTTGCTGGAGAAGATGAACATCATCAGTTCAGGCGTGTTTGCCGCATACCAGGCAATAAACGCGGTAAGCAGCAGGCCGACCGTCATCCAGCCATATACCTGAGCCATGTAGGTCTGCAACCCGCTACGGGTCTGCTGTACTATCGAATCGGAACGCGGAAATCGGTCCATGATTCACTCCTGATTAAGTAAACACACACGTTAAGACTAACACATCCTCATAAACCTGTTACCAGCGGCTGGCAGCCTGCTTGTCGCTGTCGCGCGATTCTACCCAGCGCTCGCCTTCCGGCGTCGCCTCACGCTTCCAGAAGGGGGCTTTGGTTTTAAGGTAGTCCATGATGAACTCCCCTGCCGCAAAGGCGCTCCCGCGGTGCGCGCTGGTGACGCCGACAAACACAATCTCTTCGCCGGGCCACATCTCACCGATGCGATGAATAACCGTAACGCGCCCCAGCGGCCAGCGGCCTCGCGCCTCTTCCACGATCGCCGCCAGCGATTTTTCGGTCATACCCGGATAGTGCTCGAGCGTCAACGCTTTTACGCTGTCGCCGAGGTTGTGGTTACGCACTTTTCCGGTGAAGGTCACGACCGCGCCGTCTTCATCGCGCTCTGCCAGCCAGCCGTATTCGGTACCGACGCTAAAGCGTTCAGGGCCGACCAGAATTCGGGTTTCCGCCATCTTAACCCCCCGTAACCGGCGGGAAGAATGCCACTTCATCCCCTTCGGCCAGCGGGTGGCTGAACTCCACCAGCGTCTGGTTAACGGCGGCCAGCAGCTTGCCCTCGTCCAGCGCCAGCGCCCAGCGGTCGCTTTGCGCAGCCAGATGCGCGCGCAGGGCGGCGACGTTTTCAAAAGTAGCGTCCAGCGTCAGGCTGTCGGTATCCACCAGCTCGCGGACCTGGGCAAACAAGAGCACCTTAATCATGGCTGTCCACCTTAAAATCACCGGATTTGCCGCCGCTTTTCGCCAGCAGACGCACCGGGCCAATCACCATATCCTTCTGCACCGCTTTGCACATGTCGTAGATGGTCAGCGCCGCCACGGACGCTGCCGTCAGCGCCTCCATCTCCACGCCGGTCTTCCCAGTTAAGCGGCAGAGGGATTCTATACGCACGCGGTTATGCTCCGGCTGCGCCTGCAGGTTCACCTCCACCTTGCTGAGCATCAGCGGATGGCAAAGCGGGATTAACTCCCAGGTACGTTTTGCAGCCTGAATACCGGCGATGCGGGCGGTGGCAAACACGTCGCCCTTATGATGGCTGCCGTCGATAATCATCGCCAGCGTCTGCGGCAGCATGGTGACGAACGCTTCTGCGCGCGCCTCGCGCACCGTTTCAGCCTTGGCGGAGACATCCACCATATGCGCTTCGCCGGCGGCGTTAATGTGGGTCAGTTGTGACATAGCTTATTTCTTTAAATGGGGATGAAAATTACACGGACGGGTACGGGCATCCAGCTGCGGGGCAATAATATTCTCCCACGCGGTGCGGCAGGCCTTAGTCGAACCCGGCATGGCGAAGATCAGCGTGTTGTTCGCCACGCCCGCTACGGCGCGCGACTGAAGCGTGGAGGTGCCAATCTCTTCAAAGGAGAGCATGCGGAACACTTCACCGAAGCCTTCCACTTCGCGATCGAACAGCGGGAGCAGCGCTTCTGGCGCCTGGTCGCCTGCGGTAAAGCCGGTACCGCCGGTAATCAGCACCACCTGGACGTCCTCACCCGCAATCCACTGCGAGACCTGCGCGCGAATGGCGTAACGGTTCTCTTTGACGATCGCTTTATCAACAACCTGGTGTCCGGCTTCGTGTGCCGCCTCGCGCAGCCAGTGGCCGGAGGTGTCATCCTCTTCACCGCGACGGTCGGAAACGGTAAGAATAGCAATGCGTGTCGGGATAAATTCTGCGCTTACCTGACTCATCTTCTGGTTCCTTCTAAAGCCTGATTACCCGCCGATATAAGACAGGTTCTGAGTAATTCCGGTATTGCCCTGATGCAGGAAATGGGTCTGCTTTTTGTGCGTCAGCGCCTCGGAAATGCGTGCTTCAAGCGCGTCCTGCTGGGCATCGTCCTCCAGCAAATCACGCAGATCGACGCCGCCATCGCCGAACAGGCAGAGGTGCAGTTTGCCCACGGAGGAGACGCGCAGGCGGTTGCAGCTGGCACAGAAGTCTTTCTCATAGGGCATGATAAGCCCGATTTCGCCTTCATAATCCGGGTGACAGAAGACCTGCGCCGGGCCATCGCTACGCTGGCGGATCTGATGGATCCAGCCGCGCTTCAGCAGTTCATCGCGCAGCACCATGCCGGAGATGTGATGCCGGCGGAACAGCTCGCTGCCCTCTCCGGTTTCCATCAGCTCAATAAAACGCAGTTGAATACGGCGCGGTTTGATCCACGCCAGGAAGGTGTCCAGCTGATGGTGATTCACATCACGCATCAAAACGGTATTGACTTTGACCTTGTCGAAACCGGCCGTAAACGCCGCGTCAATGCCGTCCATCACCTGACGGAACTTGTCCTGGCCGGTAATGGCGTGGAACTGACGGGCGTCAAGGCTATCGACGCTGACGTTAATCGCCGTCAGGCCCGCTTCGCGCCAGTTCGCCACGTCGCGCGCCATGCGATAGCCGTTGGTGGTCACCGCAATCTGGCGGATACGCTCGTTTTCGCGCACGGCGGCAATGATGTCAGGGAAATCACGACGCAGGGAGGGTTCTCCCCCGGTCAGACGGACCTTTTCCGTACCGAGTTCAGAGAACGCACGCGTGACGCGGCGCACTTCATCCACGGAGAGAAAGCCGTTATTGGTGACGCTGCCAGGCTTATAGCCGTCGGGCAGACAGTAGGTGCAACGGAAGTTACACACATCGGTAATCGACAAACGTAAGTAGAAAAACTTACGCGCGAAAGCATCAGTAAGTTGTGAAGCCATGTACACCTTTCCAGATACGGGAGGCACAGTCATTTCTTTCTGTACCCTGGTGGCAAATCCGCCACGGCCAGGGCGCCATATCTCTCGACACAGGCGCCAGGGCTAGAGTGTATGTTTTCAGTTTTGAAAACGTGGTTATGGCGATAGTAGCGTGGAAATCTCCACTGCGCCATTCTCGCTTTTCGCTATATAAATTTATACATAACGGTGTTATCGTGCATTTTCACTACAGAATACGCAAAAACAGCGCTTTCGCATTGATATACGTCATTATGGATTGTGAGAAGCATCGTCTTTTAGGGGTGGTTGCGTTACTGTGACGCAAGATAAAACAGGATAAGGAATGGGTATGCGCAATCGCACTTTTGCGGATCTGGACCGCGTGGTCGCACTTGGAGGAGGCCATGGCCTGGGTCGGGTTATGTCGTCGTTATCGTCACTTGGCTCACGCCTGACGGGCATCGTGACCACCACCGACAACGGCGGCTCCACCGGGCGGATCCGGCGCGCCGAAGGCGGGATTGCCTGGGGTGACATGCGCAACTGTCTTAACCAGCTCATTACGGAGCCAAGCGTGGCGTCGGCGATGTTTGAGTACCGTTTTGGCGGGAATGGCGAACTTTCAGGCCATAACCTGGGAAATCTGATGTTAAAGGCGCTGGACCACCTGAGCGTGCGGCCTCTGGAGGCGATCAACTTAATTCGTAACCTGCTCAAAGTGGATGCGTTTCTGATCCCGATGTCGGAACAGCCGGTGGATTTGATGGCGATCGATGCCGACGATCACGAGGTATACGGCGAGGTGAATATCGATCAGCTTATTCTGCCGCCAAAAGAGTTGATGACCTACCCCAGCGTACACGCAACGCGTGAAGCGGTAGAAGCGATTGGCGAAGCCGATCTTATCCTGATTGGGCCGGGAAGTTTTTATACCAGCCTGATGCCGATCCTGCTGGTAAACGAGCTGGCGCAGGCGCTGCGCAGAACGCCCGCGCCCATGGTGTATATCGGTAATTTAGGTCGCGAACTCAGCCCGGCGGCGGCGAGCCTGTCGCTGGCGGACAAGCTTGAACTGATGGAGCAGTACGTCGGCAAAAAAATTATCGACGGTGTCGTGGTCGGGCCGAAAGTGGATGTATCGGGAATTGGCGATCGCGTAGTGGTGCAGGAGCCGCTGGAGGCAAGCGACATAAAATACCGTCACGACCGCCACCTGCTGCGCGAGGCGCTGGAGAAGGCGATTCAGGAGCTGGGGTAGGCTCGTTTTGTGCGGCCTGATGCCCTCTCCCACAGGGAGAGGGCGAAAACACGCTGCTTTACCTAAGATGCGGCGATGAAGAGATCCCGAAGCTGATGCAGCTGGTCGCGAATCTGCGCCGCCTCTTCGAACTCCAGGTTCTGGGCGTGCTGCATCATCTGCCCTTCCAGCTCGTGGATCTTCTGCTGCAGCGCTTTCGGCGTCAGCGCGACGGTATCCTCTTCCACCACTGAACGGGCCTTGCCGCGGCCTTTCGCTTTGGTCTTCGCAATGTTCTGACCCAGCGCCAGAATATCCACCACCTTCTTGTTCAGCCCCTGCGGTGTAATGCCGTGCTCTTCGTTGTAGCGCTGCTGCTTCTCGCGACGGCGTTCCGTTTCGCCAATGGCTTTCGCCATCGACGGGGTAATTTTATCCCCGTACAGGATCGCCTTCCCGTTGACGTTACGCGCGGCGCGGCCAATGGTCTGGATCAGCGAACGCTCGGAGCGCAGGAAGCCCTCTTTGTCGGCGTCCAGAATGGCCACCAGCGAAACTTCCGGCATGTCCAGACCTTCTCGCAGAAGGTTGATCCCCACCAGCACGTCGAACTCGCCCAGACGCAGATCGCGGATAATCTCCATGCGCTCCACGGTATCGATGTCCGAGTGCAGATAACGCACCTTCTCGCCGTGCTCTTCCAGATACTCCGTCAGATCTTCCGCCATGCGCTTGGTGAGCGTGGTAACCAGCACGCGCTCGTTGATGGCGGAACGGGCGCGAATTTCCGAGAGCAGGTCGTCCACCTGGGTTGCCACCGGACGCACTTCGATAATCGGATCCAGCAGCCCGGTCGGGCGCACCACCTGGTCCACCACGTCATCACCGGATTTTTCCAGCTCGTAGTTGCCCGGCGTTGCCGATACGTAGATAGTCTGCGGGGCAAGCGCCTCAAACTCTTCAAACTTCATCGGACGGTTGTCCAGCGCTGACGGCAGACGGAACCCGTACTCCACCAGCGTCTCTTTACGCGCGCGGTCACCGCGGTACATCCCGCCGATCTGGGGGATGGTGACGTGTGATTCGTCGATCACCAGCAGGCCGTCCGCCGGAAGGTAGTCAAACAGCGTGGGCGGCGCTTCGCCCGGCCCGCGCCCGGAAAGATAGCGCGAGTAGTTTTCAATGCCGGAGCAGTATCCCAGCTCGTTCATCATCTCCAGATCGAACTGGGTACGCTGGCTCAGGCGCTGCTCTTCCAGCAGCTTGTTGTTCGCCAGCAGCACCTTGCGGCGGTCCGCCAGCTCAAGCTTGATCTCTTCCATCGCCTGCACGATACGTTCGCGTGGCGTGACGTAGTGCGTTTTCGGGTAGATGGTGAAGCGCTGGATAACGGACTCGACGTGGCCGGTCAGCGGATCGAACAGCGACAGCCGTTCCACCTCTTCGTCGAACAGCTCAACGCGCAGCGCCATGTCGTCCGATTCCGCCGGGAAGATGTCGATCACCTCACCGCGCACGCGGAAGGTCCCGCGCTGAAACGCCTGGTCGTTACGGGTGTACTGCAGCTCCGCCAGACGGCGCAAAATCGCGCGCTGATCGATGATCATCCCCTGCGTCAGGTGCAGCATCATCTTGAGATAGAGATCCGGATCGCCCAGGCCGTAGATTGCCGAAACCGAGGCCACCACCACCACGTCGCGACGCTCCAGCAGCGCTTTGGTCGCCGACAGACGCATCTGCTCAATGTGTTCATTCACCGAGGCATCTTTTTCGATAAACGTGTCGGAGCTGGGAACGTAGGCTTCCGGCTGGTAATAGTCGTAGTAGGAGACGAAATACTCTACGGCGTTTTCCGGGAAGAACTCTTTCATCTCACCGTACAGCTGCGCCGCCAGCGTTTTGTTGGGCGCCAGGACCATGGTTGGCCGCTGAAGATCGGCAATGACGTTGGCAATGGTAAACGTTTTACCCGAACCGGTTACCCCAAGCAGGGTCTGGTGCGCCAGCCCGTCTTCCAGCCCCTCTTCCAGGCGACGAATAGCCTCGGGCTGGTCCCCGGATGGACGGAAAGCAGAATTCAATTTGAACGGTTTACTCATGGGCAACGACCTGATGACGTAATAAGCGGCAGGTGAGTAATTTTACTCGTTGTAGCCAGGATTGCCAGTAAAAAACACTGGATGAAAAACCAGTAGCGTGTCAGGATATTTAGCGTAGCGGGGAGAGGTTTAGCGCGATCCCGACCAAAATTTTATATCAGACAAAATAAAACACCACGCTTTGGGGGTTATCCCCAGAACTATTACTTTTTTAACATTTGTCAAGGGACGATATGAAAGTTTTGTGGCAACCCGACGTGGTGCGGTGCCGGTAATTGCATTTATCTAATTCATTAATAAACAACGATTATTTCATCAAGCCGCGTTTCGCATCAATTTGGGCGTAACCCGCGTATTCTCTCGCTTATCGCGTGTTTTCTAACTCTAATGCACAAGGTTATCCACAGGAATAGTGGATAACTGCCTCCAGCCCGTATGGCGCGTACTTCAGCAAATTCCCGGTTTTTCCCACGAAGCGGCGCTAAAAAATTTTTATCACTCTTTTTTGCCTGGAAAGCGCTCAATTTTTCATAAGCAGTCGGTGAGATCTTAATCACATTTCCGTCATTTTCCCCTGCACCACAATTCAACATGTTCGGCACCGGGAGCGTGCATTTGAAGCAGCCGTTTTACTTTTAAGCAGTGTGTTATTCCTAAAAACGGCCTTTTTTTAATCATTATTCAGCTTCTGGCAGGCGTTTTGCAGACATCAACCTGAGCCTTACACCCATACATTTTTAAGGAGAGAAAGATGTTGAGTCTGCGTGCTGTAAATCAGTTTTACGGAAGCCAACATACGCTATGGAACGTGAATGTCGACTTTCCGCAAGGGATCTGTACAGGCATCGTTGGCCTGCCCGGCATGGGCAAATCCACGCTCATGAACTGCATTACCGGAAAAGTGCCCGTCGAGAGCGGCACCATCATCTGGCATGAAGCCGGTGCGCCGCCGCGTAATTTGCTTAGCCCGTCGGCAGACCCCCCGGCGCCGCCAACGATAGGCTATGTCCCGCAGGATCGGCGGATATTTTCCCAGCTGACCATTGATGAAAACCTGCATATCGCCATGCGGGCGACGGGTAAACCCGATCCTGCCGCAAAAAGCGAGGCGTATGATCTGTTCCCGGAGCTGTATCCGCTGCGCCAGGTCCGCGCCGCTACGCTTTCGCCTGACGACCAGTATCGGCTGGCCCTGGCCAGCGCGCTGGTTAACCGCCCGCGGGTGCTGATCCTGGATGAGCCCATGCATGGCGCCGGGCAGAGTTTCGCCCACAGGCTGGGACAGCTGCTGGTGCGGCTGAATCGGGAGCTGGGAATGACGGTGCTGTTAGCGGAGCAGCAGCTGTCGTTTATCCGCCGGGTGGCGGACCGTTTCTGCATGCTCTATCGCGGGCGTAACGTGGCGCAGGGCCACGTTAACGAACTGAATGACGAGCTTATTGCACACTGGATGGCGCGGGACGTAAGGCGCTGAGATTGAGATACTGCCCGGTTTCCGCCTGCTCTGCACCGTCGGCAAGCCACGGGATCTCCCCCAGGAACGGCGCTGGCAGCATCCGCTTCAGCGTCGCCAGATACTCAGCATGACGCTTACCCGGCGCAACCACGTCGTTGGCTATCCAGCCTGCCAGCGGCAGCCCGGCCTGCCGTACGGCCTGAGCGGTCAGCACGGCGTGGTTAATACACCCAAGCTTCACGCCGACCACCAGAATCACCGGGAGCCGTTCGGCCTGCACCCAGTCGGCAAACGTCTGCTGTTCCGAAAGCGGGGTAAACCAGCCGCCGGCCCCTTCCACCAGCACCCAGTCGGCCTGATTTTCAAGCGCGCGCAGGCCGGATGAGAGCACGGCGAACTCAATCGGACGGCCTTCATCAGCACTCACGATGTGCGGCGAGGTTGGCTCGGCAAAGGTGTAGGGATTTACCGCAGAATAGGCCAGGCTGAGGCTGCCGTTACGCTGTAGCGCCAGCGCGTCGGTATTGCGTAACCCCTCAGGGGTCATCTCGCTGCCGGAGGCCACGGGCTTATATCCGGCGGCCTTTTTCCCCAGCCGTTTCGCCGCCTGCAGCAGCGCGGCGCTGGCAACCGTTTTACCGACTTCGGTGTCCGTGCCGGTAACAAAATAACGTTCAGTCACGTTCAATAATCCCATGAAAAAGATGATAGGAGAGCGGGAACTGGCCCCGCGCCTGCGGCCAGGCCAGCTCCAGACGCTGTAGCTGACCGCGGGTGAGCGGCTTCTTCTCCCGCCCGGCGTGCAGGTGCGTGGCGCCAATGCCCTTCAGAGAGCGCATGGCGCTTAGCGCATCGCTAAATTCGAGGGTGACGGTCTGGACCACGCTGCGATAGCGCCAGCCGTCCAGCGCCTGGATGACCTGCCCGTGGGAGAGAAACCGGTTGGCGTGCGGCTGCGCATCCACCGCCCTCCACGCCTGATTCAGCTCCGGCAGCGAACTTTCCAGCAGGGTGGTAAACGCCACCCTCCCACCGGGCCGCGCCACGCGGTACAGCTCGCGCAGCGCCTGCGGCAGGCTGGTGCACCACTGCACCGCCAGATGGCTCCAGACCAGGTCGAACCGGGCGTCCGCCAGCGGAATGGACTCGATATCGGCCACCAGATAATGGTCCGCCGACTGCTGCTGACGGGCTTCTTCCAGCATTCGCGAGGACAGATCCAGCGCCGTAACGTGGCTGCCGTTTTCGCGCCAGTAGCGGCTGTTGCTTCCCGGCCCGCAGCCCGCGTCCAGCACCTGCGCAAACCGTTTATCGCCGAGCGCGGAGAGCAGCCCGCGCGCGCTCAGGCGCTGCAGCTCATCGTGCTGTGAATAGCTTTGCGCAGCCCGGCCAAACGCCGCGGCAACGGCCTGCTTATTGACGGAAGACATGCAGAGCCTCCAGAAGGGCGTCGATATCCCCGGTTTCGTGCGCTGCCGTGAGGGTCAGACGCAAACGCGCGGTGCCCGGCGGAACGGTAGGCGGACGGATAGCCGTCACCCACATTCCGCTTTCCCGCAGCGCCTGTGCCAGCGCCAGCGCCCGGTGGTTTTCGCCCACGATCAGAGGCTGTATGGCGCTTTGTGAATCGGTCAGGCGGAACGGGAGCTCGCTAATGCCCCGGCGAAAACGCTGAATATGTTCAGCCAGGCGCGCACGGCGTTCAGCCCCCTCTTCGCCCCGGATCACGGACAGTGACGCGCAAAGCGCCACGGCCTGCGCCGGGGGCATGCTGGTGCTGTAGATCAGGTGCCGGGCGAACTGGACGAGGTAATCGGCCACCGGCTCTCTGCACAGCACCGCGGCGCCGCTAACGCCAAACCCTTTTCCGAAGGTAACCACCAGCAGCTCCGGCCTGACGCGCTGCCGGTACGCGCTTCCGCGCCCCTCCTCGCCGACGACGCCAGTGCCGTGGGCATCGTCAACCATCAGCCAGGCATTATGCCGTTTTGCGGCCTCGTGCAGGGCGGCGAGCGGCGCGCTGTCGCCATCCATGCTGAATATCCCTTCCGTCACCGCCAGCTGGAGACCTGTACCGTTTTTTTCCAGCAGGGCGTTCAGCTGAGCGACATCGTTATGGGCAAAACGCCGCAGCTGCGCCGGGCTGAGATGTGCCGCTTCGAGCAGCGAGGCGTGGCTCAGGCGGTCTGCAACAATGCGGTCCTCTTTGCCCATCAGGGCGGCAATTACCGCCTGATTGGCGGCAAAACCGGAGATAAACAGCAGCGCGCGCGGATAGCCCAGCCAGTCGGCCAGCGCCTCCTCCAGCGCCTGATGCGCGGCGGTGTAGCCGCTGACGTGCCCGGAGCCGCCGCTGCCCACGCCGTATCGTTCCGCGCCCTGCTGCCAGGCGCGAACGACCTGCGGGTGCTGGCTCAGGCCAAGATAGTCGTTGCTGGAGAAATTGCAGAACCGCTGGCCTTCCCGGGTGAGAAAACGGCCTGCGCCGTGTTCCACCACCCCGCGTACCCGAAACGCATCCGCCGCCCGACGCTCGTCGAGCGCGGTACTGATGCGCGCCTGCCAGGTCATACGGCTGCCGCGTTGTAGAACCGATCGGTGTCGGCGTTGAAAATCTGCTGCTCCAGCTGCTGCTGTTGCTCGATATCCCCCGCCTGCACCCCGGTCTGGTGCGGATTCAGCCCCAGCTTGCGGAACAGCTGAACGTCTTTGTCCTCTTCCGGGTTCGGCGTGGTCAGCAGCTTGCAGCCGTAGAAAATGGAGTTGGCCCCGGCCATAAAGCACATCGCCTGGGTCTGCTCGCTCATCTGCTCGCGACCGGCAGAAAGGCGAACGTAAGAGGTCGGCATCATGATGCGCGCCACCGCGATGGTGCGGATAAAATCAAACGCATCCACGTCGTCGTTATCCGCCAGCGGCGTGCCTTTCACCTTCACCAGCATGTTGATTGGCACGCTTTCCGGCGGGGTCGGCAGGTTCGCCAGCTGTAACAGCAGGCCGGCACGATCCCTCACCGTCTCGCCCAGGCCCACGATACCGCCGGAACAGACCTTGATCCCCGCGTCACGCACCTTATCCAGCGTGTCCAGACGCTCCTGATAGGTGCGCGTGGTGATGATGTTGCCGTAGAACTCCGGCGAGGTGTCGAGGTTGTGGTTGTAATAATCCAGCCCCGCCGCCGACAGACGCTGCGCCTGCTCGTCGTTCAGCGTGCCGAGCGTCATGCAGGCTTCGAGCCCCATCTCCTTCACGCCCTTTACCATCTGCTCCAGATACGGCATGTCGCGATCGCTGGGGTTTTTCCACGCCGCCCCCATGCAGAAACGGGTCGAACCAGCGTTTTTCGCCTTACGCGCGGAGTCAAGCACCTGCTCCACCTCCATCAGGCGCTCGGATTCAAGTCCGGTTTTATAGCGCGCGCTTTGCGGGCAATATTTGCAGTCTTCCGGGCAGGCACCGGTTTTGATCGACAGCAGCGTGCTGACCTGAACATGGCGAGGATCGAAGTGCTGCCGGTGCACCTGCTGCGCTTCAAACATCAGCTCCAGGAAAGGTTTGTTGAATAATTCAGTGACTTGCGACATCGTCCAGCGTGCGCGGTGAGCCATCGGGCTTCTCCAAAGGGTTTTGTTAATTGTCGGTTCGGTTTATACTTGTAAACCTAAAACTTTTCAAAATGGTTTACAAGTCGATTATGACCCAGGACGATCTCGCCTTCGACAGACAGCATATCTGGCACCCTTACACCTCCACGACCCGTCCCCTTCCCGTCTATCCAGTGGCCTCCGCCCACGGATGCGAGCTGCATCTCGCCAGCGGCGAGCGGCTTGTGGACGGAATGTCCTCCTGGTGGGCAGCAATCCATGGCTATAACCATCCGCGGCTGAACGCGGCGATGAAGTCCCAGATTGACCGGATGTCACACGTGATGTTTGGCGGGATCGCCCATCAGCCTGCGGTCGATCTGTGCCGCCGTCTGGTAGCGATTACCCCCGACGCGCTGGAGTGCGTGTTTCTTGCCGACTCCGGCTCGGTGGCCGTGGAGGTGGCAATGAAAATGGCGTTGCAGTACTGGCATGCGAAAGGCGAAACGCGCCAGCGATTCCTCACCTTCCGTAACGGCTATCACGGCGACACCTTTGGCGCGATGTCGGTGTGCGATCCGGACAACTCCATGCACAGCCTTTGGAAAGGCTATCTGCCGGAAAACCTGTTTGCTCCGGCTCCGCAGAGCCGCTTCGACGGCGAATGGGACGAGATGGACATGGTGGGCTTTGCGCGGCTGATGGCGGCCCATCGCCATGAGATTGCTGCCGTGATTCTCGAGCCGATTGTGCAGGGCGCGGGCGGAATGCGGATGTACCATCCCGAGTGGCTGAAGCGCATTCGAAAAATGTGCGACCGCGAGGGCATTCTGCTGATAGCCGATGAGATCGCAACCGGCTTTGGCCGCACCGGGAAGCTTTTCGCCTGCGAGCATGCGGGGATTGCGCCGGATATTCTGTGCCTGGGCAAAGCGTTGACCGGCGGCACCATGACGCTCTCCGCCACGCTTACCACACGCCACGTTGCCGACACCATCAGCGACGGCGAAGCGGGCTGTTTTATGCACGGCCCAACGTTTATGGGCAACCCGCTGGCCTGCGCGGTGGCAAGCGAAAGCCTCGCCATTCTGGAGAGCGGCGAATGGCAGGCGCAGGTGGCGGCGATTGAGGCGCAGCTGAAACAGGCGCTGAGCGCGGCGGCGGATGCGCCATACGTGGCGGACGTCCGCGTGCTGGGCGCCATCGGCGTGGTCGAAACGACGCATCCGGTGAACATGGCCGCATTGCAGCGCTTCTTCGTTGACCAGGGCGTGTGGGTGCGGCCGTTCGGTAAGCTGATCTACCTGATGCCGCCGTACAGCATTTCGCAGGAGCAGTTACGCAAGCTCACGTCGGCGGTGGTTAAAGCCGTGACTATTCCGGCGCATTTCACGATTTAACCCTATGGGTTACACTTTGTGAACGAGTGACTCACGAGGGTAAACCGTATGAAAATCATCAGCAAAGACTTACGCGACGGCGAAAAGCTGCCGGAACGACACGTTTTTAACGGGATGGGCTATCAGGGAGATAATATCTCTCCCCACCTGGCGTGGGACGATGTGCCCGCCGGAACCAAAAGCTTTGTCGTGACCTGCTACGATCCGGACGCCCCGACCGGCTCCGGCTGGTGGCACTGGATTGTGGCAAACCTGCCTGCGGATACGCGCGTGCTGCCGCAGGGTTCCGGCTCCGACCTGGTTGCCCTCCCTGAAGGTGCAATACAGACGCGCACTGATTTTGGCAAAGCGGGCTACGGCGGCGCGGCGCCGCCGAAAGGGGAAACCCACCGCTATATCTTCACGGTGCACGCGCTGGACGTGGATAAGATTGAGGTCGACGAAGGGGCAAGCGGCGCGATGGTGGGCTTTAACGTGCATTTCCATTCGCTCGGGAGCGCATCGATTACGGCGATGTATTCGTAATCGTGCGGTCTGATGGCCCCTCACCCCAGCCCTCTCCCCAAAGGGGAGAGGGAACTTGAACACCCTCTCCCCAAAGGGGAGAGGGAACTTGAACACCCTCTCCCCTTTGGGGAGAGGGCCGGGGTGAGGGGAAAAAATCACAGCACCGGCGGCAGCAACCCCACCAGCCGTCCTTCTTCCAGAAGCTGCATCGCCTTATCAATATCCGGGGCAAAGAAGCGGTCGTCATCGTAGTGCGTAACGTGCTCGCGCAGCGCGTGACGCGCCTGCTCCAGCAGCGGGCTGGACGTCAGCCCTTCGCGCAGATCGATGCCCTGACACGCCGCCAGCCACTCTACCGCCAGCACGCCGCGGGTGTTGGCGGCCATCTCCCACAGGCGACGCCCGGCAGCCGGGGCCATCGAGACGTGATCCTCCTGGTTTGCGGAGGTGGGCAGGCTGTCCACGCTGTGCGGATGCGACAGCGCTTTGTTCTCGCTCGCCAGCGCCGCGGCGGTTACCTGGGCGATCATAAAGCCCGAGTTTACGCCGCCGTTGCGCACCAGGAACGGCGGCAGCTGGGACATATGCTTATCCATCATCAGCGCAATGCGGCGCTCGGACAGCGCGCCCACTTCGGCAACCGCCAGCGCAATATTATCCGCCGCCATCGCCACGGGTTCGGCGTGGAAGTTGCCCCCGGACACCACCTCATTTTCCTGCGCAAACACCAGCGGGTTATCGGACACCGCGTTGGCTTCCACCAGCAGCACCTCTGCCGCCTGACGCAGCTGCGTCAGGCACGCGCCCATCACCTGCGGCTGACAGCGCAGGGAATACGGATCCTGCACCTTCTCACAGTTGTGGTGTGAATCGGCAATGGCGCTGGTGTCGGTGAGCAGATGCCGGTACATCGCGGCGGCATCAATCTGGCCGCGCTGGCCGCGCACCTCGTGAATACGCGCGTCGAACGGTCGACGCGAGCCGAGCACCGCCTCGGTGGTCAGCGCGCCGCAGACCACCGCCGACGCAAACAGATCTTCCGCTTCAAACAGGCCGCGCAGCGCGAAAGCCGTCGATGCCTGAGTGCCGTTGAGCAGTGCCAGCCCCTCTTTTGCCGCGAGGGTGACTGGCGCCAGCCCGGCTTTCTTCAGCGCCTCTCTGGCAGGCAGCCACTCCCCCTGCCAGCGGGCCTGGCCCTCGCCCAGCAGCAGCAGGGACATATGCGCCAGCGGCGCCAGATCGCCCGATGCACCGACGGAGCCTTTTGCCGGGATCCACGGATAAACTTCTGCATTCACCAGCGCCATCAGCGCCTGGATCACGCTCAGACGAATGCCGGAAAAACCGCGCGCCAGGCTGTTGATTTTCAACACCATCATCAGGCGGACAATGTCGTCGTCCAGCGGCTGGCCAACGCCCGCCGCGTGCGACAGCACCAGCGAACGCTGTAAATTCTCCAGATCGTGCGTGGCAATGCGGGTCTGGGCCAGCAGGCCAAAACCGGTGTTGATGCCGTAAGCGGTGCGCCCTTCAGCCACGATGGCCTCGACGCACGCCACGCTGTCGTTAATCGCACGGTGGGCGCTTTCATCAAGCGTGAGCGTGACCGGCTGGCGCCAGACGCGACGCAGCTGTTTGAGCGTCAGCGAGCCGGGAGTAACAGTTAAGGCGTTCATGCAGGCTTTCCTTGTGTGGCGGTAATCATCGGCAGGTTCAGTCCCTGCTCTCTGGCACAGTCAATGGCAATCTCGTAACCCGCATCCGCATGGCGCATTACGCCCGTCGCCGGGTCGTTGTGCAGCACGCGGGCAATGCGCGCGGCGGCTTCATCCGTTCCGTCACAGACGATGACCATCCCGGAGTGCTGGGAGAAGCCCATCCCGACGCCGCCGCCGTGGTGGAGAGACACCCAGGTTGCGCCGCTGGCGGTATTGAGTAGGGCATTCAGCAGCGGCCAGTCGGAGACCGCATCGGAGCCGTCGCGCATGGCTTCGGTTTCACGGTTCGGGCTGGCGACGGAGCCAGAGTCCAGGTGGTCGCGACCAATCACGATCG
Source organism: Enterobacter sp. I4 (assembly GCF_022669095.1). Classification (NCBI taxonomy): domain Bacteria; kingdom Pseudomonadati; phylum Pseudomonadota; class Gammaproteobacteria; order Enterobacterales; family Enterobacteriaceae; genus Enterobacter; species Enterobacter sp. I4. Next base: position 470,529 of record NZ_JALBUO010000003.1, read on the forward strand.
GCGCGGAGACTTCGCCGCTGCGCACCATTTCGTTAAAGGCCAGGCCGAGCTTTTGCCGCCACTCCAGCCCTACCCAGCAGATGCGCGCCGGCAAGCCCTGAAAGCTGATGCGTTCGCGGGCCATGTCCAGCCAGCGGTGCAGATGCTCGTCGTCGGCGACAATCTCCTTCACTTTGGCGTCGGTTTTGTAGATATCCTCCGGATCGCCGGACAGGGCAACCCAGCGGAACGGCCCTATGCCGCGGCAGAACAGCGGACGAATATAGGCAGGCACGAAGCCGGGGAAGTCAAAGGCATTGCTGACGCCCATCTCTTTTGCCATCTGGCGGATGTTGTTGCCGTAATCAAAGACCGGAATGCCCATCCTGCTGAAGGCGAGCATCGCGGATACGTGTTCCGCCATCGAACGCTTGGCCGCCAGCACCGTGCCCTCCGGATCGGAATCCGCTTTTTGCTGGTACGTTTCCCAGCTCCAGCCTTTAGGCAGATAGCCGTGCAGCGGATCGTGGGCGCTGGTCTGGTCGGTAACGAGATCCGGGCGCACGCCGCGCGCCACCAGCTCAGGCAGAATATCCGCCGCATTGCCGCACAGGGCAACCGACACCGCTTTGCCTTCGGCGGTGTAGCGCTTAATTCGCGCCAGGGCGTCGTCAAGGTCGGTGGCCTGCTCGTCCACGTAGCGGGTGCGCAGACGGAAGTCGATGCGGCTCTGCTGGCATTCGATGTTCAGCGAGCAGGCTCCCGCCAGCGTTGCGGCCAGCGGCTGCGCGCCGCCCATGCCGCCCAGACCGGCGGTGAGCACCCAGCGGCCCTTCAGCGAGCCGCTATAGTGCTGGCGGCCTGCCTCCACGAAGGTTTCGTAGGTGCCCTGCACGATGCCCTGGCTGCCGATGTAGATCCAGCTGCCGGCGGTCATCTGGCCGTACATTGCCAGCCCCTTAGCGTCCAGCTCGTTGAAGTGCTCCCACGTCGCCCAGTGCGGCACCAGGTTGGAGTTGGCAATCAGCACGCGGGGCGCATTTTTGTGGGTTTTGAATACGCCGACCGGCTTGCCGGACTGCACCAGCAGGGTTTCGTCGTTTTCCAGATTCGTTAAAGACTCAACAATGGCGTCATAGCACGCCCAGTTGCGCGCGGCGCGGCCAATGCCGCCGTAAACCACCAGCTCGTGGGGGTTTTCTGCCACCTCAGGATCGAGGTTGTTCATCAACATGCGCAGCGGTGCTTCGGTGAGCCAGCTTTTTGCAGTGAGGGTGGTGCCGCGCGCGGCGCGGACGTCCTGCTTGCGGTATTTATCTGACGACATTGTGTGTTCCTTATAAGGGACAGGTGATGCATTTAGATATACTTGTATAGACAAGCACACACAAGGCCGGATTTAACAGAAAAGATACAATTTTGCTATATTGCGTTAGCGATCACGCTTATCGATCTTATGACATAAAGTGGCCCTGCAGCCGGTAGCGATTCCCCGGGAACAGCAGCTTCGCGTGCGACACAATTTGCGAGGATGACCAGGTACGGCGGCGGATCAGCAGGCAGGGATCGTGCTCTTTAATGCGCAACAGCTCGCATTCCTGCGGCGTGGCGCGCACCGCCTCCACAATATGCTCCCCTTCCGTCAGCGGGGCAACGAGGGAGAGATACGCATGCGGCGTCGTTTGCGTGTAGTCCTGGTTCAGATAGTCCGGGATCAGCCCGGCGTTAACGCAGCGATCTTCAATCTGTACCGGAACGTCGTTCTCATAGTGCACCATCACCGAATGGAAGATGCGCGTGCCCTCCTTCACGTTCAGCTCAGCGGCCTGCCCGGCGCTGGCCTGCGTCTCCTCAAGCACCAGCACTTCGCAATGGTGCTGATGATGACGGGCGGTAATTTCATCGGCAATGCTGCGGATTTCAAACAGCGCCGATTGCCCTTTTGGCTCGGCCACAAAGGTTCCGACCCCCTGCAAACGCACCAGCAGCCCTTCATCGGTAAGTTCGCGCAGCGCACGGTTGATGGTCATGCGGCTAAAGCCAAACTGCGCCACCAGCTCGGCTTCTGACGGAATGCGGTCGTGCGGACGCCAGACGCCCGCGGCGATTTTTTCACTGATCGCCTTTTTCACCTTTTCATAAAAAGGTGCGGGCGGGCTGGCCGGTTGCTGCGGTGAGCGTGAAAACATGCTGACTCCTGTAATGTTGTTATGCCCACCAGTGAGCAATTTGCCAGGCCAGTCGGGCGGCTAGCTTCGCGCCCTGACCGTCCCGATCGTAGTGCGGGTTAAATTCCACGAGATCTGCCGCCTGTAGTTTACCGCTTCGGCAGATACGCTCAATCACCGGCAAGAGATCCAGGGCCGGAACCCCCAGCGCCGCAGGGGCCGACACGGCGGGCATTTCTGCGCCGGGCAGCACATCGAGATCGATAGTGAGATAAACCCGGTCTGCCCCCGCGAGCACGCGGTCCAGGGAGGATAACGCATCGCGGCGAAAATGCAGATCTTCCACCAGCGTTACGTTTAGCCACTCGGCTTCATCCCACAGCGCCTGCGTATTCGCCGCACGGCTTACGCCCAGGCAGGCGTAGTGAAACTCGCGCGACCGGGACGCGCAATAGTGCGCCAGCTGGCGGAACGGCGTGCCGGATGTCGCCCGCTCAGCCTTGCGTAAATCCAGGTGCGCATCAAGGTTGATCGTCGCAACGCGTTCAGCGGCAAAGGCATCAAGCACGCCGCGCCCGTGCGCCCAGGCGGTTTCATGTCCGCCGCCGAATACCAGGGTTCGCATCCCGGACTGCTGGCACGCGGTTACCGCATCGCTCAGCGCCCGCTGTGCCGCCTCCAGGGCGTTGCCTTCAACATAAACAGAGCCCATATCCACCAGCCGCGCGTGTCCCTGATGGCTTGCCATATTCGCCAGCGCGCCGCGCAGCACGTCGGGGGCCTGCGCGGCTCCGGGCCTGCCCTGGTTACGCTTTACCCCTTCATCACATTCAAAGCCCATCAGGGCGATGCCTGACGGCTCGGGGGAGAAGCGTTCACGCTGCCGTATCGTCTGGAAAAGGCGCTTTGCGGTGCTGGACTCGGCGCTGTCGTCACGCCCCTGCCAGACCTGCGGAGAAACGGGATGCCACAGCTTCATGCTATCTGCCCCCGGAATACGCGATGATATAAGGGATTACGCCCCGGCTCGTAAACCATCTCAACCGGATGATTTGCTTCCCAGACGACAAAGTCGGCCACGTAGCCCGCCTTCAACTGCCCGTGCGTCGCGCCGCGCCCCAGCGCCTGCGCGGCATGGCGCGTCACGCCTGCCCAGGCTTCTTCCGGCGTCAGGCCAAACTGGACGCAGGCCATATTCATCGCCAGATGCAGGCTGGCAAACGGGCTGGTGCCCGGATTGTAATCGGTGGCTACGGCCATCGGCACGCCCTGTTTTCTGAGCTGCTCCACCGGGGGACGCTGACGCTCCTGAAGAAAATAGAACGCCCCCGGGAGTAATACGGCGACCGTGCCGCCGTGCGCCATCGCCTGGATCCCCGCCTCATCAAGGTACTCAATATGATCCGCGGAAAGCCCCCTGTAGCGGCTGACCAGCGCCGCGCCGCCCTGGCTGGAGAGCTGCTCTACGTGCCCTTTAACCGGGATACCGAGCGCGGCGGCGGCCCGGAACAGGCGTTCGGTTTGTGCCGGGGTAAAGCCAACGTTTTCACAAAACACGTCCACCGCTTCAAAGAGTTCTTTTTGCCAAAGCGCGGGGACGATCTCCTCACAGACCAGCGTCATATACGCGTCCGGATCCTGCCGGTACTCAGCAGGGACGGCGTGCGCCGCCAGCAGCGTCGGGCTGATGTCCACCAGGTTGTTCAGGCCGAGCTGGCGCGTAACCAGCAGCATTTTCTCTTCGGTATCGGCATTGAGCCCGTATCCCGATTTGATTTCAACGGTCGTTACCCCTTCGTTCATCAGGCGCCGGAGACGCTGCTGCGCCAGAGCCAGCAGGGTTTCCGGTGAACTGTTGCGGGTGGCCGTGACCGTGGCGTTAATCCCGCCCCCCTGGGCGCTAATGGTCTGATACGATACGCCGTTAAGCCGCTGCTCCCATTCCGCCGCGCGGTCGCCGCCGAACACCAGGTGGGTATGGCAGTCGATCAGGCCGGGAGTGACCAGACGCCCGTTGAGATCGACACACTGGCGATGCCCGGAGGGGACCTCTGATTCAGGAATAACGTCCAGAATCGTTTGGCCACGCACCACGAGAGCATGCTGCTCTTTCAGGCCATACGGTTCCGGTTCGCCTGCAACCAGGGTTGCCAGTCGGGCATTTCGCCATATCACATCGTCGGGATGAATCTGCTGCATGTGCCTTCCACTTGTCATGGGTTGTATAGACATTTATTTTCATCTGCCGCCGACTGTCAACCGCCCTGAGGAAAAATGTTATTTATTTGTGATGACTTTCCCGTCCCCTCCGGGCAAAAGTGCAACTTTTCCCCTTTTTATCTTCCCGTTTCGCTCAACTTAGTATAAAAAAGCAGGCTATTTCGTCTATCCAGATAAGACTTGCATACCCAGGAGCATTACCTTGACTATTTCCAGGATTTCCCGTCTGGCGTTGGCACTTGCCTTTGGCGTGACTTTATCCGCGTGCAGCTCAACACCACCGGATCAGCAACCCTCTGAGCAGGTTGCTCCGGGCACCGCTTCCCGCCCTGTTCTGTCTGCGGATGAAGCGAAGAATTTCACCCGTGCGCACTATTTCTCGTCGATGGATCCAAACGCTGCCCCGTGGACGCCTTCTTCTATTAACCTGCCGAAACAGCCAGACTTCGTTGTTGGCCCGGCCGGGGCGCAGGGCGTCACGCACACCTCTATTCAGGCAGCGGTCGATGCGGCAATCACCAAACACAGCGCATCTCGTCAGTACATTGCGATCCTGCCGGGTGAATACGAAGGCACCGTGTACGTTCCGGCGGCCCCTGGCAGCATTACCATTTACGGCCTGGGCGAAAAAGCGGTCGACGTAAAAATTGGCCTGGCAATTGATTCAGAGCTCGACGGCGCGGCCTGGCGCCATCTGGTGAACCCGGCGGGCAAATACATGCCAGGCAAACCGGCGTGGTATATGTTTGATAAATGCCAGAGCAAGCGTGCCGCCACCGTTGGCGTGATGTGCTCGGCGGTATTCTGGTCCCAGAACAACGGCCTGCAGTTACAGAATCTGACCATTCAGAACACCCTGGGCGACAGCGTTGACGCAGGTAATCACCAGGCCGTGGCGCTGCGCAGCGATGGCGACAAGGTACAAATCAACAACGTCAATATTCTTGGCCGTCAGAACACCTTCTTCGTCACCAACAGCGGCGTGCAGAATACCCTCCAGAATAACCGCCTGACGCGCACCCTGGTTACCAACAGCTACGTTGAAGGTGATGTGGATATGGTGTCCGGTCGCGGTGCGGTGGTGTTCGAGAACACCGACTTCCGCGTGGTGAACTCGCGCACTCAGCAGGAAGGTTACGTGTTCGCGCCGGCCACGCAGTCCAACCTCTTCTATGGCTTCCTGGCCGTTAACAGCCGCTTTACGGCTGCCGGTGACGGCGTTGCGCAGCTTGGCCGCTCGCTGGACGTGGACTCCGCCACGAACGGTCAGGTGGTGATCCGCGACAGCGTGATTAACGAAGGCTTTAACGTGGCGAAACCGTGGGCAGACGCGGCGATCTCCAAACGTCCGTTCTCCGGCAACACCGGCACGGTGGATGATAAAGAGAAGGTGCAGCGCAATCTGAACGACGCTAACTTCAACCGCATGTGGGAATACAACAACCGCGGTCTGGGTAGCAAGGTGGTTGCCGAGCCGAAGCAGTAAAATAAGCGTAAAAGGGGGATTTTTAATCCCCCTTTTTACTGCGACTGGATACGTCAGGTACCGAACTTAAGAAACGCATCCAATAGTTGCATAATTGCAACCATGAGTTGCAGGAACAGAATTGCCCATTCCACACCGCTCATACGCCACTCCTTTGGTATAGAGCACTTCTCCTCTGGCTTACCTTTCCGCTGCCTGTCGCCCGAGGTGTGTTGGTTATGTTTTGATGTGCTCCGCAGTTTAGGCACTGTCGGCACCACCCGACAGCCAGGACTTAAAAAGGATCCTGAATTGCGGAACTGCAACACATCAAACCAACGCGCAGAATAATATCAGACCATCACTGTACATAAAAACAGTTGTGGCGAGTTTAGGAATTTATAAAGGGCAATCATATAATCTACTGATTTTATTACAGATATAGAGTTACCATCACGTCATAATTCCTTTTTTAGGCTGATGATGAATTTACATCATCCTAAGCCAATATTATGATGACCGCGTTGGTTACGTTTTGATGTGCTCACCCGGCTACCACCGGGCGTAAAAAAACCTCGCATTTGCGAGGTTTTTTGCTTTCTGCGGATCAGTGCGCGTTAATCACAACCCACATTGGCCCCTGGCCGACCGCATAGCGTCCTTTCTCTTCCAGTAGCCCCTGCACGCCCTTGATCTCATAAAGCGCGATGTGGTGGGATTTCTGCCCCGCCGCAATCAGGTATTTGCCGCTGTGATCGACATTAAAGCCGCGCGGCTGGGTCTCTGTCGGCTGGAAGCCCTCAATCGCCAGCACGCTGCCGTCTTCAGAGACGCTAAATACGGTGATCAGGCTGGAGGTACGGTCACAGGCATACAGGTGACGGCCATCCGGCGTGATATGAATATCGGCCGCCCAGCGGGTGTCGGAGAAGTCAGACGGCATCATGTCCAGCGTCTGCACGCACTCAATCTGACCGTTAGGATCTTTCAGCTCCCACACGTCTACCGAGCTGTTTAGCTCGTTTACCACGTAGGCATACTGCTGATTCGGATGGAAGACCATATGGCGCGGGCCTGCCCCTTCCACGGTGGTCACTTCCGCCGGGCTTTGCTCGACCAGATGGCCGTCTTCGCTCAGGGTGAACAGACAGATGCGATCCTGCTTCAGCGCCGGGACCCACAGCGTGCGGTTATCCGGGGAGATGTTAGCTGAGTGGCAACCTTCGAGCCCTTCCACCACGTCGACCGTTTCAACCGGAATACCGTCTTCCAGGCGGGTGACGCTCACGCAGCCTGCATTGTAGGAGCCGCTGAAGATAAAGTTGCCCTTATGGTCGGTAGAAATATGGGTCGGGCTGCCCGGCAGCGGTGCTTCTGCGGTATAGGTCAGCGCGCCATCATCCGGGGAGATGCGGTAGGCCAGAACGCGAAATTCCGGGCGCACGCCGACATAAAGAAAACGTTTATCCGGGCTGACGACCATCGGCTGAACCTGGCCTGGCACATCAACAACCTGAACCAGCGTAAGCGAACCTTCTGTATTCAAACGCCAGACATGGATCTGCTGACTTTCAGGACTGGCGGTATAAACGGTTTGTTTCATGAATACTCCTGATTATTTTTAACGGTGAATGCTGAATTGTAGTTCGGGATTTTGCAGGGATCCGCTCTCGGTGTACCATCCCGACAGGCCTTAAATTCAACATTAACCCGGAAGAAAAAATGACCTCGCGAGTGATTGCCCTGGATTTAGACGGAACACTGCTTACCCCTCAGAAAACCCTGCTCCCCTCTTCTCTTGAAGCCCTAAAAAGAGCCCAGGAAGCGGGGTATCAACTCCTCATCGTAACGGGTCGACATCACGTTGCCATTCATCCTTTTTATCAGGCACTGGGCTTAGATACACCTGCAATTTGTTGTAATGGCACCTATTTGTATGATTATCAGGCGAAAAAGGTTTTAACGTCCGATCCGCTTCCCGTTTCTCAGGCGCTGCAATTGATTGATTTACTGGATGAGCACGCGATTCACGGCCTGATGTACGTGGATAACGCCATGATGTATGAGCGCCCGACCGGCCACGTGATCCGCACCAGCAACTGGGCGCTGTCCCTGCCGGAAGCGCAGCGTCCGGTGTTCACTCAGGTATCTTCCCTGCGCCAGGCGGCGGAGGATGTCGATGCCATCTGGAAATTCGCCCTGACCGATGAAGACACCACCAAACTTAATACCTTCGCTAAACATGTCGAGCACACTCTGGGCCTGGCATGCGAATGGTCGTGGCACGATCAGGTAGATATAGCCCGTAAAGGCAACAGCAAAGGCAAACGGCTGACCCAGTTCGTTGAGTCGCAGGGCTGGTCAATGCGGGACGTGATTGCGTTTGGCGATAACTATAACGACATCAGCATGCTGGAAGCTGCCGGCACGGGCGTGGCGATGGGCAACGCCGATGATGCGGTGAAAGCGCGGGCTGACGTGGTGATTGGCGAGAACACCACGGACAGCATCGCGCAGTATATCTATACCCACCTGCTGTAATCAGGCGGTGATGGAGACGCTCTTGATTTGCGCGTAGAGCCACAGGCCAGGCCTGATGCCTAACTCATCCCTGGCCCACGGGCTGATGCGCGCCCACAGCGTTCTGCTGCCCACCTCCAGCTGCACTTCTACCTGACCGTTATCGTCAAAACACTGCGCCACTCTGGCGCGCAGTATATTGCGGATGCTGGTTTGCAGCGGCGGTTGCAGCACCAGAGAGACGTCCGACGCCTGAATGCGGATCCGTAAGGTCGACTGTAGCGGCGTGTCGATTTTATTGACCCACAGATGCTGATCGCCCAGCGCCAGCGCGGTCATCGCATAGTGCGGATGGTGTTCCAGCACGCACACCTTCAGAATGCTGCTCTGCTGCTCCTTTGGCAGCCACGGATGCATGACGCTGCTGCCCCACACCTCTTCCAGGTTGCCAAAGGCCTTCACGCCGCCCGCTTCCAGCACCAGCACTTTGTCGGCCAGATGTAAGATCTCGTCCAGCGAATGGCTGACGTACAGCATTGGAACGTTGATTTCACGCGCCAGACGTTGCAGATACGGCAGCAGCTCGCGCTTGCGCGGAATATCCAGCGAGGCCAGCGGTTCATCCAGCAGCAGCAGTTCCGGCGCGGTTAACAAGGCGCGGCCAATCGCCACGCGCTGTTTTTCACCGCCCGACAGCGAAGACGGCAGGCGATCCAGCAGCGGCTCGATGCCCAGCAGCGCCACCAGCTTATCAAACTGTCCGGCCATGCTTTTCGCCATACCGTAGCGCAGGTTGCCGCGCACGCTGTAGTGTGGAAACAGGCGCGCGTCCTGAAACACATAGCCGATGCGGCGCTTCTCAGGTGCAAGGCAGATCTTCTTTTCTGCGTCATTGAGGACGCGGTTATTCAGCACAATGCGGCCGGACTGAGGACGCGTCAGGCCGCTAATCGCATTAATCAGCGACGTTTTACCCGCCCCGGAAACGCCAAAAATGGCGGTGATGCCGCTGGCAGGCAGCGTTTCGTTCAGCGTCAACGTGTGGTTGCCCAGAGTCTGGGTAAAGTTGAGTTCCAGCATCACTGTTTCCCCATCCGTTCACGGCTGAGGCGCGCCAGCCACTCGGACACCAGCAGCGAGACCAGGGCGAGCACGATCGAAATAATGCATAACCGGGCCGCCGCTCCTTCGCCGCCCGGCGTCTGAATCAGGGTATACATCGCCGACGGGATGGTACGCGTCTCGCCCGGAATGTTTGATACAAACGTGATAGTTGCACCAAACTCGCCCAGCGAACGGGCGAAGGCCAGCACCGTGCCGACGATAATGCCCGGTAACGTGAGCGGCAGCGTGATGGTCAGAAACACCCGCCAGCGGCCTGCGCCCAGCGTGCGGGCAGCCTGTTCTAACCGGATATCAACCCCTTCCAGCGCCAGGCGGATGGCGCGCACCATCAGCGGGAAGGACATTACCGCCGCGGCAAGCACCGCGCCGCGCCAGCTGAAAGCAAAGGTGAGTCCAAACCAGTCGTACAGCCATTCACCGATAAAACCGCGCCTCCCCATCGAGACCAGCAGCAGATAGCCGACCACCACGGGCGGCAGCACGAGCGGGAGATGAAGAACGCTGTCGAGCAGGGCTTTGCCTGGAAACTTCACGCGAACCAGCAACCAGGCAAAGAACACCCCAAAGGGCAAGCTCAGCGCAACCGCCAGGGAAGAGACTTTCAGGCTCAGCAGCACGGCCTGCCATTCAGGTTCGGTCAATATCATTCGTGAGTCGTAAATCCGTAACGTTTAAAGATCGCGGACGCTTCCGGCCCCTTCAGGTAATCAACGAAGGCCGTTACGGTCGCTTTTTTATGTCCATCAACTATCGCAACAGGATATTCCACTTTCTTATGCGAGTCTTCCGGGAAGGTGCCCACCACCTTCACGCCTTTACTGGCAACCGCATCAGAGCCATACACAATCCCGAGCGGGGCTTCGTTACGCTCTACCAGCGCCAGCGCGCCGCGCACGTCTTCCGCAGGTGCCAGCTTCGGCGACAGCGTCTCCCAGGCGCCCAGCTTTTGCAGCGCTTCCTTCGCATAAATCCCGGCCGGGACATGCGCGGGATCGCCTACCGCCAGACGGCCGCCGTTGAGCAGACGGGTCCAGTCCGTCTGTTTGTTAATGGTGATGTCGCCCTGCCTGCTGTTTGCAGGCGCGATCGCCACCAGGCTATTTCCCAGCAGGGTTTCACGGGTGTCCGTTTCAACAGCCTTTTTCTCAACCGCGTAATCCATCCATTTCTGATCGGCAGAGATGAACAGATCGGCAGGCGCCCCGGCTTCAATCTGGCGGGCCAGCGTGGAAGAGGAGGCAAACGACGAAACGACCTCAACGTTTTTCTCTTTTTTGTATACCGCGGCAATATCCTGCATCGCGTTAGTCAGCGACGCCGCCGCAAAGACCGTGATTTTTCCCTCATCTGCCAGCGCGTGCCCGGTGAGTGAAAGCGTCAGCGTTGCCCCTGCGAAAAGGCGTACCCATGAACGTGCCATTTGAAGCTCCTGTGCGTATCGTTATATAAAAATAAATATAACGATATATCACAGGCGTTCCTAGCGCTAAATCGTACCGATTAATGAGTAAGCTCAAGGAAAGTTGTAAATGATATCGGCGGAAAAGAGGGAAACTTGAGAGCAAAACGCCCGGGCTGGCCGGGCGTTTTGGAGGAAATTATTGCTGCTTTTTAGGCTGGTCCCGACGATGACCAATGTTCGAAAAGACGTTGAACACTTCACCCAGGCCGTAGATGGCACCGAGGATGATAGCCATCACTACTGGCACCATGATTACCGCGAATACCAGACTTTTCAACAACTCTAACATGGTTTTCTCCAGATCTTGTGAACGGCTTATTCTACCCTGAAAAGTAATAAAAACATCCCCTTTTGTGCGGTGCGCTTTGCGCGCCAGGGCATTTGGGTCACAATAGCCTTTTTGCCGGGACACCGTTATGCAGGCCGAAATTCTCCTCACCCTACGACTTCAGCAGAAGCTTTTCGCCGATCCGCGACGCATCGCCCTGTTAAAACAAATAGAACAAACTGGCTCGATTAGCCAGGGGGCCAAAAACGCCGGCATCAGCTATAAAAGCGCCTGGGATGCGATCAACGAGATGAACACCCTGAGCGAGCAGACGCTGGTTGACCGGGCCACGGGCGGAAAAGGCGGCGGCGGCGCCGCGTTAACGCGCTACGGGCAACGGCTGATCCAGCTCTACGATTTACTGGCGCAGATCCAGCAAAAGGCATTTGATGTGTTAAGCGATGACGACAGCCTGCCGCTGGACAGCCTTCTGGCCGCCATCTCTCGTTTCTCGTTACAGACCAGCGCCCGTAACCAGTGGTTTGGTACGGTAACGGGACGCGATCGTTCCCGGGTGCAGGAGCACATTGAGATCCTGCTCGCAGACGGCACGACGCGCCTGAAAGCCGCCGTCACCGCGCAAAGCAGCCAACGCCTCGGGCTAAACGAAGGTAGCGAAGTGCTGATATTACTGAAGGCGCCCTGGATCGGCATCACGCGCTATCCCGAACATGCAGCAGAAGCGGATAACCAGCTGCGGGGAAGCATCAGCCATATTGAACGCGGTGAAGAACAGTGCGAGGTGCTGATGACGCTTGCGGACGGCCAGACGCTTTGCGCCACCGTTCCGGTAAACGACGCGGCTGAATTAGAAGAAGGTGCTGTCGTGACCGCATATTTCAATGCAGACCGGGTGATTATCGCCACATTGTGCTAAGCGCATTGACAATCCATCCGACTCTGGGTATCCCTGACATCTGTTGCTGCAAAAAATGGGATAACACATGTCGTCATTGCATATTTCGCAAGGCACGTTTCGTCTTAGCGATACCCGTACCCTGTCGCTGCCTGAATTAACCTTACGCGCCGGAGAAAGCTGGGCGTTTGTGGGCACTAACGGCAGCGGAAAATCAGCGCTGGCCCGCGCCCTGGCGGGGGAACTAACCCAGCTGCAGGGTGTGCGCCAGTGTGGCTTCACCCGGCTGACGCGCCTTTCCTTTGAGCAGCTGCAGAAGCTGGTCAGCGATGAGTGGCAGCGTAACAATACCGATATGCTCAGCCCTGGCGAAGAAGATACCGGCCGCACGACGGCGGAAATTATCCAGGATGAGATAAAAGATCCTGCCCGCTGCCGCCAGCTGGCGGAGCAGTTTGGCATTACCGCCCTGCTTACCCGACGCTTCAAATACCTTTCTACCGGCGAGACGCGCAAAGCGCTGCTGTGCCAGGCGCTGATGGGCGAGCCGGAACTCCTCATTCTGGATGAGCCGTTTGACGGCCTGGACGTACAGTCCCGCGCACAGCTGGCCGCGCTGCTGGCGAGGCTCAACCAGCAGGGATACACCGTTGTGCTGGTCCTTAACCGCTTTGATGAAATTCCTGATTTCGTACAGCACGCGGGCGTGCTGGCAGACTGTAGCCTGACCGAAACCGGGGAAAAAGCGACGCTGCTGCGCCAGGCGCTGGTTGCGCAGCTGGCGCACAGCGAAAAGCTGGACGGCATCGCCCTGCCGGAGCCGGATGCGCCATCGGCACGACGCGGGCTGGATCCCGATCAGCCGCGCATCGTGCTGCGCGACGGCGTGGTGGCTTATGACGATCGCCCCATCCTTAATCACCTCAGCTGGACGGTTAATCCGGGTGAACACTGGCAGATCACCGGCCCCAACGGGGCGGGTAAATCCACGCTGCTGAGCCTGATTACCGGCGATCATCCGCAGGGGTACAGCAACGATCTGACCCTCTTCGGCCGCCGTCGCGGCAGCGGGGAAACCATCTGGGACATCAAAAAGCACATTGGCTATGTCAGCAGCAGCCTGCATCTGGATTACCGCGTGAGCACCACGGTGCGCAACGCGATCCTCTCCGGCTACTTCGATTCCATCGGCATTTATCAGGCGGTATCGGATAAGCAGCACAAGCTGGTGCAGCAGTGGCTGGATATTCTGGGCATGGACAACCGGGTAGCCGACGCCCCGTTCCACAGCCTGTCGTGGGGGCAGCAGCGGCTGGCGTTAATTGTCCGCGCGCTGGTTAAACACCCTACGCTGCTGATTCTGGACGAACCGTTGCAGGGGCTGGATCCGCTGAACCGCCAGCTGATCCGCCGCTTTGTGGACGTGCTGATTAGCGAGGGGGAAACCCAGCTGCTGTTCGTGTCGCACCACGCTGAGGATGCCCCGTCCTGCATTACCCACCGGCTGGAGTTTGTCCCTGACGGCGAGCGCTACCGCTATCTGCTCAGCAAAATCGATTAACTGCCGGAGGGCGCTGCCCTCCGCTTTTCAGATAACCTGCAACAATACATCTCTATCTCTTTGATCTAAAATGCACCCAGTCTGTGAAAAAGCGAGTTTGAAAAGCAGTGTAAACGATACCACTATTTTATCCCATGTCACACTTTTAGCGTCTCTGATATGCTATGGTTAATTCATACCATAAGCCTAATGGAGCGTAATATGCGAGTTCTGGTAACAGGTGGTAGCGGTTACATCGGAAGTCATACCTGTGTGCAACTGCTGCAAAGCGGGCACGATGTCGTCATCCTTGATAACCTGTGCAACAGCAAGCGCAGCGTGCTGCCCGTCATTGAACGTCTTTCGGGTAAACGACCGACCTTCGTGGAAAGCGATATCCGCAATGAAGCGTTAATGACCGAAATCCTTCGCGATCGCGAGATTGAGACCGTGATCCACTTCGCGGGCCTGAAGGCGGTTGGCGAATCGGTGGCTAAACCGCTTGAGTACTACGACAACAACGTTAACGGTACCCTGCGTCTGATTTCCGCCATGCGTGCCGCAAACGTCAAAAACTTTATCTTCAGCTCCTCCGCGACCGTCTACGGCGACCAGCCAAAAATTCCTTACGTTGAAAGCTTCCCGACCGGCACGCCGCAAAGCCCGTATGGCAAAAGCAAGCTGATGGTGGAGCAGATCCTGACCGACCTGCAAAAAGCGCAGCCCGAGTGGAGCATTGCGCTGCTGCGCTACTTCAATCCGGTTGGCGCGCATCCGTCAGGCGATATGGGTGAGGATCCGCAGGGCATTCCTAACAACCTGATGCCGTATATCGCGCAGGTGGCCGTGGGCCGTCGTGATTCCCTGGCTATTTTTGGCAACGATTACCCCACCGAAGACGGCACCGGCGTGCGCGATTACATTCACGTCATGGATTTGGCCGACGGACACGTGGCGGCGATGCAGCAGCTGGCAGATAAACCTGGCGTGCATATTTATAACCTCGGCGCCGGGATCGGCAGCAGCGTGCTGGATGTGGTAAATGCCTTCAGCAAAGCCTGCGGCAAGCCGGTGAACTATCACTTCGCCCCCCGCCGTGATGGCGATCTCCCTGCTTACTGGGCCGATGCCACCAAAGCGGATAAAGAGCTTAACTGGCGTGTCACCCGCACGCTTGATGAAATGGCACAGGATACCTGGCACTGGCAGTCACGCCATCCGCAGGGCTATCCGGACTAAGGATTTGTCATGACGCAATTCAACCCCGTCGATCACCCGCATCGTCGTTTTAACCCGCTCAGCGGGCAATGGATTTTAGTTTCTCCGCATCGCGCCAAGCGCCCCTGGCAGGGGGCGCAGGAGACGCCTGCAAAACAGACGCTGCCTCAGCATGACCCGGACTGCTTCCTCTGTCCGGGCAATACGCGCGTGACGGGCGATAAAAACCCGGACTACAAAGGCACCTTCGTTTTTACTAACGATTTCGCGGCGCTGATGACCGACACGCCGGACGCGCCGGAAAGCCACGATCCGCTGATGCGCTGCGAAAGCGCCCGAGGCACCAGCCGCGTAATCTGCTTCTCTCCCGATCACAGCAAAACGCTGCCGGAGCTGAGCGTTGAGGCGCTGAAAGAGGTGGTATCCACCTGGCAGGCGCAAACGGCGGAGCTGGGCCAGACCTATCCGTGGGTGCAGGTTTTTGAAAATAAAGGCGCGGCGATGGGCTGTTCTAACCCCCATCCGCACGGGCAGATCTGGGCGAACAGCTTCCTGCCAAATGAAGCCGAGCGCGAAGATCGTCTGCAAAAAGCGTATTTCACCCAGAACGGCTCACCGATGCTGGTGGATTACACCCGGCGGGAGCTGGCGGACGGCAGCCGTACCGTGGTGGAAACGGAACATTGGCTTGCCGTGGTGCCATACTGGGCGGCGTGGCCGTTTGAAACCCTGCTGCTGCCAAAAGCGCCTGTTCAGCGCATTACCGACCTCAGCGACGCCCAGCGAGACGACCTTGCGCTGGCGCTGAAGAAGCTGACCAGCCGTTACGACAACCTCTTCCAGTGCTCCTTCCCGTACTCCATGGGCTGGCACGGCGCGCCGTTTAACGGCGAAGAGAATCAACACTGGCAGCTGCATGCCCATTTTTACCCGCCGCTGCTGCGTTCCGCGACGGTACGTAAATTCATGGTGGGCTACGAAATGCTGGCGGAAACCCAGCGTGACCTGACGGCGGAACAGGCGGCAGAGCGTCTGCGTGCCGTTAGCGACGTCCACTACCGCGAATCAGGAGTCTAAAAATGAGTCTGAAAGATAAAACACAATCCCTGTTTGCTGAAAAATTTGGCTACCCTGCCACCCACGTTATCCAGGCGCCCGGCCGCGTTAACCTGATCGGTGAGCATACCGACTACAACGACGGTTTCGTGCTGCCATGCGCCATCGACTACCAGACGGTCATCAGCTGCGCGAAACGCGACGATCGTAAAGTACGGGTAATCGCTGCGGATTACGACAACGAAATTGACGAATTTTCCCTCGATGCGCCGATCGTCACCCACGAGAGCCAGCAGTGGGCCAACTATGTTCGCGGCGTGGTGAAGCACCTGCAAAAGCGCGACAAGAATTTCGGCGGGGCCGATCTGACGATCGGCGGCAACGTGCCGCAGGGTGCGGGATTGAGTTCATCTGCATCGCTGGAGGTCGCGGTCGGCACCGTGTTCCAGCAGCTTTATCATCTGCCGCTGGACGGCGCGCAGATCGCCCTGAACGGTCAGGAAGCGGAAAACCAGTTCGTGGGCTGCAACTGCGGCATTATGGATCAGCTGATCTCCGCGCTGGGCAAGAAAGACCATGCGCTGCTGATTGACTGCCGCTCCCTCGGAACCAAAGCGGTTCCGCTGCCGAAAGGGGCAGCAGTGGTGATCGTCAACAGTAACTTCAAGCGTACCCTGGTGGGCAGCGAATACAACACGCGTCGCGAACAGTGTGAAACCGGCGCGCGTTTCTTCCAGCAGCCGGCCCTGCGCGATGTTTCGCTTGAGGAATTTAACAAGGTTGCCCACGAGCTGGATCCCGTGGTCACGAAGCGCGTGCGTCATATACTGACGGAGAATGCCCGTACCGTAGAGGCCGCCTCCGCGCTGGCGAAAGGTGACCTGAAGCGGATGGGCGAGCTGATGGCAGAATCTCATGCCTCCATGCGCGACGATTTCGAAATTACCGTGCCGCAAATCGACA
Source organism: Enterobacter sp. I4 (assembly GCF_022669095.1). NCBI lineage: Bacteria > Pseudomonadati > Pseudomonadota > Gammaproteobacteria > Enterobacterales > Enterobacteriaceae > Enterobacter > Enterobacter sp. I4. Next base: position 487,429 of record NZ_JALBUO010000003.1, read on the forward strand.
CGCTGGTTGAGATTGTAAAAGCCACGATTGGCGACAAAGGCGGGGTACGCATGACCGGCGGCGGGTTTGGCGGGTGTATCGTCGCCCTGATGCCGGAAGAGCTGGTCCCTGCCGTCCAGGACGCCGTGGCTAAGCAGTACGAAGCCAGAACGGGCATCAAAGAAACTTTCTACGTCTGTAAAGCATCACAAGGAGCCGGACAGTGCTAAACGAAACACCTACACTCGCACCGGATGGTCTGCCGTATCGCCTGTTAACCCTGCGCAACAGCGCCGGGATGGTGGTTACGCTGATGGACTGGGGCGCAACGCTACTTTCTGCCCGCGTGCCGATGCCTGACGGCAGCGTGCGCGAAACCCTGCTCGGCTGCGCGTCGCCAGAGCAGTATATCGAGCAGACCGCCTTTCTTGGCGCCTCCATAGGCCGCTACGCCAACCGCATTGCCAAAAGCCGCTTTGAGCTGGACGGCGCTGGATATTCGCTGCTTTCAAGCCAGGGCGAGAATCAGCTTCACGGCGGACCGGAAGGCTTTGATAAGCGCCGCTGGAAAATTGCGCAGCAAAATGACGGCGAAGTATGGTTCTCTCTGGACTCCCTTGAGGGAGACCAGGGCTACCCGGGCAATCTCACCGCGACCGCTCGCTTCACGCTGACCGAGGATAACCGCATCGTCATTGAGTACCGCGCAACGGTCGATAAGCCGTGCCCGGTCAACCTGACGAACCACGCCTATTTCAACCTCGACGGTAGCCAGAGCGATGTCCGCAGCCATAAGCTGCAAATCCTGGCGGAGGAATACCTGCCGGTCGATGAAGCAGGCATCCCTTATCAGGGGCTGAAACCGGTAAGCGGCAGTAGCTTCGATTTCCGTCAGTCGAAAACCATCGCGCAGGATTTCCTGAGCGATGACGATCAGCGCAAGGTGAAAGGTTACGACCACGCCTTCCTGTTGCAGGCAAAAGGCGATCTTGCTCAGCCTGCCGCACGGGTCTGGTCCGCTGATGAGAAGCTACAGATGACGGTGTACACCACCGCCCCTGCCCTGCAGTTCTATTCCGGTAACTATCTGGGTGGTACCACGGCGCGCGAGCACAACTCCTACAGCGACTGGCAGGGGCTGGCGCTGGAAAGCGAGTTTCTGCCGGACAGCCCTAACCATCCGGAATGGCCGCAGCCGGACTGCGTGCTGCGTCCGGGGGAAGAGTACGTAAGCGTCACCGAATACCATTTCGTTCCGCGCGCTTAAGCCCGCTGGCGCAAGCGTAGCGCCGCCCTGCAAAAAGCGTCAGGCCCTCTCCGTGAGGGCTTTTTTATGCGCGTTTTGCTGAAAATAGCGACGATTGCAGACAAAATCATAACCCTGGATTCACATGCATCTTACACTCTCGAACTATTTTCGCTATGGTTAGGGTTAAGCGTTGCTGCTGACACGGTCACGGCAATATAATGAGAATTGTTATCATTCAAAATGCTTGAGGAGTAAGAAATGGCTAATACTAAGCTTGTCCTGGTGCGCCACGGCGAAAGCCAGTGGAACAACGAAAACCGCTTCACCGGCTGGTATGACGTTGATCTGTCCGAGAAAGGCGTAAGCGAAGCGAAAGCGGCGGGTAAGCTGCTGAAGGAAGAAGGCTTCACCTTTGACTTTGCTTACACCTCTGTGCTGAAACGTGCCATCCATACCCTGTGGAACATTCTGGACGAGCTGGATCAGGCCTGGCTGCCGGTTGAGAAATCCTGGAAACTTAACGAGCGTCACTACGGTGCGCTGCAGGGGCTGAACAAAGCGGAAACCGCAGAAAAATATGGCGACGAGCAGGTGAAGCAGTGGCGTCGTGGTTTTGCGGTAACCCCACCAGAGCTGACCAAAGATGACGAGCGTTATCCGGGTCACGATCCGCGTTACGCGAAGCTGACCGAAGCCGAGCTGCCGCAGACCGAAAGCCTGGCGCTGACCATCGATCGCGTCGTGCCTTACTGGAACGAAACCATTCTGCCACGTCTGAAGAGCGGCGAGCGCGTCATTATCGCGGCTCACGGCAACTCCCTGCGTGCGCTGGTGAAATATCTGGACAACATGGGTGAAGATGAAATCCTCGAACTGAACATCCCTACCGGCGTGCCGCTGGTGTACGAGTTCGACGAAAACTTCAAACCAGTTAAACATTACTATCTGGGTAACGCTGACGAAATCGCTGCAAAAGCCGCGGCCGTCGCCAACCAGGGTAAAGCGAAGTAATTTTCGCGGACATAAAAAAAGCGTGGAGCAATCCACGCTTTTTTATTGCCTGAGGTCAATTAGCCGCGACGCGCTTTTACCGCCCCGGCCAGCTGGCGCAGGATCGCGTCGGTATCATCCCAGCCAATGCAGGCATCGGTCACGCTCTTGCCGTAGACAAGCGGCTCGCTGCCCTCAAGATTCTGGTTGCCTTCCACCAGGTGGCTCTCAATCATCACCCCAATGACCGCGTGCTCACCGCCGGCGATTTGCTGACAAACATCCGCACCGACTTCCATCTGCTTTTTGAACTGTTTGCTCGAGTTCGCATGGCTGAAGTCGATCATCACCCGCGGCTCCAGGCCCGCTTTCTCCAGCCCGGCCTTCACTTCCGCCACATGTCTGGCGCTGTAGTTTGGCTCTTTGCCGCCGCGCAGAATGATATGGCAGTCACCGTTACCGCTGGTGTTCACGATGGCCGAATGGCCCCACTTGGTTACCGAGAGGAAGCAGTGTGGCGCGCCAGCCGCGTTGATCGCGTCAATGGCGACCTTGATGGTGCCGTCGGTGCCGTTTTTGAAACCAACCGGGCATGACAGGCCAGACGCCAGCTCGCGGTGAACCTGAGATTCCGTGGTACGCGCGCCAATCGCGCCCCAGCTCATCAGGTCAGCCAGATACTGCGGCGTGATCATATCAAGAAACTCACCGGCAGCAGGCAGCCCGCTGTCGTTGATCTCCAGCAGCAGCTTACGCGCAATACGCAGGCCGTCGTTGATCTGGAAGCTGTTATCCATATGCGGATCGTTGATCAGCCCTTTCCAGCCCACGGTGGTACGCGGTTTTTCAAAATAGACGCGCATTACGATTTCCAGCTCGCCTTTCAGCTCTTCGCGCAGGGCAAGCAGGCGCGCCGCGTACTCTTTGGCCGCGGCAGGATCGTGAATGGAGCATGGCCCAATCACCACCAGAAGACGATCGTCGCTACCTTTCAGGATCTTGTGGATCGCCTTGCGGGCATGGGACACCGTGTTGGCGGCATTTTCGGTGGCGGGGAATTTTTCAAGGAGCGCTACGGGAGGTAATAACTCATTGATCTCTTTAATACGTAAATCGTCGTTCTGATAATTCATCTTGTTTCCGGCTCTGCCATATCTTTAGTAATGAAAGCAATGCTTTCAATCTAACTTGTCGGCCACGAAGTGTAAACGGGCTTTTACACTTCGCGCAGATAATTCCTGGAATTTACCAAAAATACGCAACAAAATAGCGAAAAATGAGATCTGGCCTAAGCTTTTTACTTGTAACGTCTGATTTTAAATATTTATACGCGATCCCATTCTGACATTGCTCGGGAGTACGGGATCTTTCGCCACTGAACAAGATGCACTGTTGGAGAATGTTATCCAGCGTAACGATAAGAACAGGAGCACCATGATGAAAATGACGAAACTGACTACGCTTTTCCTGACGGCAACCCTTACCCTGGCAAGCGGCAGCGTACTGGCAGCCGATGCAAACTCTTCAGGCTCTACCAGCAACGGCGATGCTAACGCCGCTGCTGCTGCGGGCCAGGTCGCCCCGGATGCCAAAGAGAATATCGCCCCTAATAAGGTTGATAATAACGACATCAACACCGACCACACCAATACCGGCGGGACAAATACCGGCACGATGAACCATGACGGTATGACCACCGACGAGGTTCACAAAAACTCAATGTGTAAAGACGGGAAATGCCCGGACCCGAATGACAAAGTAGGTAGCGATGCCGATACCAAAACGGACGGCACCACCCAGTAATCATCGGTAAGATGAAATAAGGAGAGCGCGTGCTCTCCTTTTTTATTTAAGCTCTTAAAAACGCTACACTAAAAATAATAATAAATCAGGAACGATACCATGGCGCACTCCCACTCTCATTCTTCCCCTTCCGGCGATGAAAACGCCAAACGGCTTCTGCTGGCTTTCGGCGTAACCGCCACGTTTATGGTGATCGAGGTTATCGGTGGATTGATATCCGGATCGCTGGCCCTGCTGGCCGATGCGGGGCATATGCTTACCGACGCCGCCGCCCTGCTGTTTGCCCTGCTTGCCGTGCAGTTTGCCCGCCGTCCCCCCAATGCTCGCCACACGTTTGGCTGGCTCAGGCTGACAACGCTTGCCGCCTTCGTAAATGCGATTGCGCTGGTGGTGATTACCCTTCTTATCGTCTGGGAAGCTATTCAGCGCTTCATGCATCCGCAGCCGGTAGCCGGGACGACGATGATGGTCATTGCCATCGCCGGGTTACTGGCCAATATTCTGGCATTCTGGATTTTGCACCGCGGCAGCAGTGAAAAAAATCTGAACGTGCGGGCTGCGGCGCTGCATGTGTTGGGCGACCTGCTGGGCTCGGTTGGTGCGATTGTGGCCGCGCTGATTATTATGGGAACCGGATGGACACCTGTTGACCCGATTCTGTCGGTGCTGGTGTCGTGCCTGGTGTTACGCAGCGCCTGGCGCCTGTTAAAAGAGAGCGTGAATGAGCTTCTGGAGGGTGCACCTGCGTCCCTGGACATCGGCGAGCTCAAGCGCAATTTGAGTCGCTCCATTCCTGAAGTGCGTAACGTTCATCACGTTCACGTCTGGCTGGTAGGCGAAAAACCGCTTATGACGCTGCACGTTCAGGTTGTTCCGCCCCACGATCACGACGCGCTGCTTGAACGTATTCAGCACTTCCTTGAGCATCACTACGAGATTGCGCACTCCACCATACAGATGGAGTATCAGGCGTGTAGCGGGCCAGACTGCCACCTGAACGAGGCGCAGTCCGGCCATTCACACGCGCATCACCATTAGCGGGAAAGCGCGCGAGAGCCTCGCTCACGCGCGCTGTTAATCCACATGCGGCTACCGTTAAGGGCGATAAAGGTCAGCAGCATGTATTCCAGCGACATGGCATAAACGCCCTGACGGGCAAAAATCACCACGCTGATCACGTTGATGACCACCCACAGCAGCCAGTTTTCAACGTATTTACGGGTCATCAGGATCATTGCGGCAATTGACAGCACCATCATGCAGGAATCCCAGAACGGGAAGGCGTCCGGCTGAAGCGCAGGCATGGTGACGTTTAACCCCATACCGGACATCACCGAAACCGCAACGCGCGTCAGGAAGGCAAATACCGGATCGATAAAGACGGTCATTAAGCCGATAGCGACCACGCAGACAGCGAGCCAGGCGATGGCTTTGGGCAGCGGCAGCCAGCGGATTTGCAGTTCCGCCTCCTGCTGACTGTTTTGCCGCGACCAGGCATACCAGCCATAGATATTGGCCGCAAAGAAGAACAGCTGCAAAAGCAGGCTGGCATAGAGCTGGATCTGGAAGAAGATAATTGCAAACAGCGTGACGTTAATCAGCCCGAACGCATAGTTACCGATCTTCTCAAGGCTGGCCAGCCAGATGCAGAGCAAACCGGCCAGCGTACCCACCGCCTCAATCCACGACAGGTCATAGCCACCCGCACCAATCGGGATGTGAACCAGGATGTTCTGTGTGCTAAAAAAATCCATTTTTTCTCCGGGGCGTAACAGGTTAAGTACGTAGTGTAGCCGCAAAATCCAGCATACGGTTAAGCGGAATTAATGCACCTTCACGCAGAGCAGCATCCACATGGATCTCATGCATGGCCCCACCGTTTTCCAGCCCCTCCGCAATGGCTTTCAGGCCATTCATCGCCATCCACGGGCAGTGGGCGCAGCTGCGGCACGTCGCCCCTTCTCCGGCGGTGGGTGCTTCGAGCAGTTCTTTTTCCGGCACGGCCTGCTGCATCTTGTAGAAGATACCGCGATCGGTCGCCACGATGAGCTGCTTGTGCGGCAGGGTTTTTGCGGCACTGATAAGCTGGCTGGTCGAGCCGACGGCATCCGCCATATCGACAATTGACTGCGGGGATTCCGGATGCACCAGGATAGCGGCGTCCGGGTATAGCCCTTTCATGCGGGTGAGTGCCTGGGTCTTAAACTCGTCGTGAACGATGCAGGCCCCCTGCCAGCACAGCACGTCAGCACCGGTCTGTTTTTGCACGTAGTTGCCGAGATGGCGATCGGGTGCCCAGATGATTTTCTCCCCCAGGCTGTCCAGATGTTCAATCAGCTCAACGGCGATGCTGGACGTAACCACCCAGTCTGCACGCGCCTTTACCGCGGCGGACGTGTTGGCATAGACCACGACGGTCCGGTCCGGATGAGCATCGCAGAAGGCTGTGAATGCATCTGTCGGGCAGCCAAGATCGAGAGAACATTCCGCACTCAGCGTCGGCATCAGAATCGTTTTCTCAGGGCTCAGAATTTTTGCCGTTTCGCCCATAAACCGCACGCCAGCGACCAGAAGCGTGGAAGCGGGATGTTTAGCACCGAAGCGCGCCATCTCCAGGGAATCCGAAATGCAGCCGCCCGTCTCTTCGGCCAGCTGCTGAATTTCCGGGTCGGTGTAGTAATGCGCCACCATCACCGCATCTCGCTCTTTCAGAAGGCGCTTGATTTTCTCACGGTAGAACTGCTTTTCATCCCGGCTTAGTGGCGCTGGCTTCGGCGGGAAGGGATAAATAGCGGCTTCGGGATCAAACATCACACTCATTATGGCTTCTCGTTTTACTGGCTTAACAATATTGCCTTTGTTTTGCAGGAGACAGCAAAAATGATGGCAACGGTGTTTTATATACTAAACAAGATAGCGAATTCGAGGCGCAATGTCACCGGGAATTGATGCCTGCAGCATTTGTCGGGCAACGGCCGGGGAACGACAGATAGCAAAAAAGCGCCTTTAGGGCGCTTTTTTACATTGGTGGGTCGTGCAGGATTCGAACCTGCGACCAATTGATTAAAAGTCAACTGCTCTACCAACTGAGCTAACGACCCCTTGCGGGATTTTTCTTCGAAGTGGTGGGTCGTGCAGGATTCGAACCTGCGACCAATTGATTAAAAGTCAACTGCTCTACCAACTGAGCTAACGACCCATTCGGGTGCTGACTTCGAAGATTTACTCGGTTCCACTTTTAAAGTGGTGGGTCGTGCAGGATGACTCGGCTTCGCCTCGCCCTACGGGCCGTTGCTGAAGCAACGTTATCCTTCACGTTTAATATCTCGAGTAAGACATTAAATTGGTGGGTCGTGCAGGATTCGAACCTGCGACCAATTGATTAAAAGTCAACTGCTCTACCAACTGAGCTAACGACCCGAGTGGTGGGTGATGACGGGCTCGAACCGCCGACCCCCTCCGTGTAAAGGAGATGCTCTACCAACTGAGCTAATCACCCACTCTGTACTGCCGGAACTGCGTTAAGTGGTGGGTCGTGCAGGATTCGAACCTGCGACCAATTGATTAAAAGTCAACTGCTCTACCAACTGAGCTAACGACCCACTTTTATGCTGCTTTCACGTTGTTTGATATCCCGTGGCAACGGCGGCATATATTACTGATTTAAGAATTCAGCGCAACAAAAATTTCGATGAAGATCACTTAACTGCTTAGGAATCATGCTGCACGACCAGAAATAACGCGATTTCTGGTCATGCGATAATCAACCCATCGAACTCAAACGTTTTTGCGCCTGTTTGGCGCCGTCGGTGCCCGGGAATTTCGCAACCACCTGCTGATAAACCGCTTTGGCTTTTGCAGTGTCGCCTTTGTCCTGCATGATCACGCCGACTTTAAACATCGCATCAGGCGCTTTCGGTGATTTCGGGTAATTTTTCACCACAGAGGCAAAATAAAACGCCGCATCATCCTTTTTACCCTTGTTGTAATTCAACTGACCCAGCCAGTAATTCGCATTTGGCTGGTAAGTAGAATCGGGGTACTTCTTCACGAAGTTCTGGAACGCAACGATAGCATCGTCCTGACGCGCCTTGTCCTGAACCAGGGCAATGGCCGCGTTGTAGTCCGTATTCGCGTCACCGCTTTGTACAGGCGCTCCAGACGACGCGGAGGCATCTGCCGCAGGTGCAGGCGTCGCCGCACCGCTTTGATCGCCTGCTGCGGGCTGTGCAGCCGCACCGCCGCTGCTCAGGCTATCCATCTGCGACAAGATTTGCTTCTGGCGTTCCACAACCTGATTAAGCTGATACTGACTCTCCTGGATCTGACCACGAAGGGAATCGATATCGTTCTGGTTGTCGGAAAGTTGCTGCTGGAGTTGAGTTAAAAGCTGGCTGTGAGCGTTAGAGATACGCTCGAGTTGAGTGACCCGGTCTTCTACCGAGCCTGAGCCGACACTACTGATTGGTGCCTGAGCAAAAGCGGCCCAGGGGGCCGCTATTCCAACCAGTAACGACAGACTCATCAGATGATGTCTGAAGTTACTGCTCATGCAATTCTCTTAGTAAACGAGTACGGCACGACGGTTTTTGGAGTAAGCCGCTTCGTCGTGACCCAGTACTGCTGGTTTTTCTTTACCGTAAGAAACGATGGAGATCTGGTCAGCAGAAACGCCTTTACCCTGCAGGTACATTTTAACAGCGTTCGCACGACGTTCACCCAGGGAGATGTTGTACTCTGGAGTACCACGTTCGTCCGCGTGACCTTCTACGGTGACTTTGTAAGACGGGTTGCTACGCAGGAAGTTTGCGTGCGCATCCAGCATTGCAGCGAAGTCAGAACGGATGTCGTATTTATCCAGATCGAAGTAAACGATGTTGTTCTGCTGCAGCTGCTGCATCTGAAGACGCGCTTGCTCTTCAGAAGACATGTTGCCATTGCCGTTAGCGTCCATACCGGTGCCGGCACCCATCATGCCTTCGCCGCTCTGGTCATTGCTTGCGTTCTTGTTAGAAGAACACGCTGCGATTGCCATTACAGGCAGAGCGATCATCAGCCCCTTCAGCACTTTGTTCAGTTGCATTTCTAAGATTCCTTTAGTAATCAATTAATTATTATTACAGATACGGCGACCAGGCAGGTGATTTAACCTGTCCATCAGTTGCCGGAAGACGCGCTTTGAAACGCCCATCTGTAGAAACCAGATTCAGCACGGATCCCATCCCCTGAGAAGAGCTGTAGATTACCATAGTGCCGTTAGGTGCCAGACTTGGCGTTTCATCCAGGAACGTTGACGACAGTATTTGTACGCCTCCCGTTACCAGATCTTGTTTGGCAATGTGCTGCTGACCACCCGCAGTGCTGACCATTACCATTGTTTTACCATCGGCACTGACGTCAGCATCCTGGTTCTGAGAACCTTCCCAGGTAATACGCTGCGCTGCTCCGCCGTTGATATTCATTTTATAAACTTGTGGACGACCCGCCTGGTCAGACGTAAAGGCCAGATTCTGGCTGTCCGGGAACCAGGTTGGTTCAGTATTGTTGCTACGGCCGTCCGTGATCTGGCGGATCTGACCAGATCCAATATCCATCACATACAGGTTCAGGCTACCGGTTTTAGACAGGGCAAAGGCCAACTTAGTCCCATCCGGAGAGAACGCAGGTGCACCGTTGTGGCGCGGGAATGAAGCAACCTGACGCACGGCACCGTTAGACAGCGTCTGAATAACCAGCGCGGAACGGCCGCTCTCGAAGGTCACGTACGCCAGTTTGGAGCCGTCAGGAGACCATGCCGGAGACATCAGCGGCTGTGGAGAACGGTGAACGGTGAACTGGTTGTAGCCATCGTAGTCAGAGACGCGCAGCTCATACGGGAACTGTCCGCCGTTGGTCTGAACCACGTACGCGATACGGGTACGGAACGCACCTTTAATACCGGTCAGCTTCTCGAACACTTCGTCACTTGCCGTATGGCCAGCGTAGCGCAGCCACTGCTTGTTCACTTTATACGTGTTCTGAGCCAGAACGGTACCCGGCGCACCGCCGGTATCAACCAGCTGATACGCAACGTTATAGCCGCCGTCTGGTGCAGGCGTAACCTGACCGACAACTACCGCATCAATACCCAGTGCAGACCATGCAGCAGGCTGAACGTCCTGCGCAGTACCCGGCTGCTGAGGCAGGCGGGAACGATCTAATGGGTTAAATTTACCGCTGTTACGCAGGTCAGCTGCAACAATGCCGCCAATATCTTCAGGCGCAGCGCCCGGGCCTGCCCACTGGAACGGAACGACACCAATTGGACGCGCCGAGTCCACCCCCTGGGTGATCTCGATACGTACTTCTGCGTGCAGTACAGCTGCCCACAGCATTAAAAAACTAACTGCTACACGTAATGCCTGCTTCATCATATCTCCCTTATCTGGGTAACCTTACCCACGATAATTTAGCAGAATGTTAACAAACCCAAATAGACAAAACTACTTATCCTGTTTACGACCATAGACTGTTTTTCATACTTCCGTTAGAAGAGTTGATTACAGCTTAAAGTCCAGTTTGGCATCTTTTATCCTTTCATAAACAGCCTCGCTAGGCGGTTTAGGAATGTTCGCCGATCTGGCTGCGGCCAGCGCAGCCTGACAGAGCGCAGGATCGCCCCCTTCAGACGTCACGCTTTTCAACCTGCCGTCTGGCGCAAGATTGATGTGCAGTACGCATTGCTTGCCCTGATACAGGCCTGCATCAAAGAGTCGGCTCTGAATCGCAACCTGGATCTGTTTGGCATAAGCACTAATATCTGCACCTGTTGCCCCACCGTTGGCTCCGGAGGTACCGCTGTCTTTTGACGGCTGTCCATTTCCTTTCGCCCCACCGCCCGTTTTCGGTGCATTCTTACCGGAACTCAGGTCGCCCAGCAGATCGTCAACCCCTGCGGCTGCGGCAGCTTTCTCAGCGGCTGCGGCCTTTTTAGCAGCGGCTTTTTCGGCTGCTGCTTTCTTATCGGCAGCGGCTTTCTCAGCTGCAGCTTTTTTATCAGCAGCGGCTTTTTCCGCAGCGGCGGCTTTTTCTGCCGCAGCTTTCTCAGCGGCAGCCGCTTTCTTCGCCGCTTCGGCGGCCGCTTTTTTCTCTGCTTCCTGGGCGGCTTTCTTCGCGGCTTCTGCTTCGGCTTTCTTCTGTGCGTCAGCAGCGGCTTTTTTCGCGGCTTCGGCTTCCGCTTTCTTCTTCGCATCAGCAGCGGCTTTCTTCGCGGCTTCTGCTTCGGCCTTCTTCTGCGCGTCAGCAGCGGCTTTTTTCGCCGCTTCTGCAGCTACTTTCGCCTGAGCATCTGCCTGCGCCTTAGCGTCTGCTGCGGCTTTGGCTGCCGCCTCCTCCGCCTGCTTCTGCTGTTCCTGCGCTTTCTTCGCTGCGGCTTCAGCCTGTTTCTGCTGCTCCGCCTGCTCTTTCGCGGCTTCCTGCGCCTGCAAACGCTCTTTCTCAAGCTGCTTCAAACGTTCCTGCTCGGCGGCCTGCTTTTCACGCAGCTCTTCCGCCTGCTGTTGCGCCTGTTTTTCACGCTGCTCTTCAGCGCGTTTTGCGCTCGCCTGCTGCTGTTGCTGACGATTATAGTTCTGCACTACCGCACCGGGATCTACCATGACGGCGTCGATGGATGAGCCTCCACCACCGCCCGATGCATCAATGTGCTCATCGAACGAACTCCAGATCAGCGCTGCAAAAAGAATCACGTGCAGCACTGCGGAGACGATTATCGCTCGCTTAAGCTTGTCGTTCTGTTCGGTTGCCTTTGACACTATCGGTTCCCAAAAACTACGCAGATGATCAAATAGGCTGAGTCATTAAGCCAACTGACTTAACGCCCGCGCTATGTAGCAAGTTCAGCGCTTTGATAATTTCATCATATGGTACGTCTTTCGCACCACCGATTAAGAAGACCGTCTTCGGATTTGACTCCAGGCGTCGTTGCGCTTCAGCAATAACCTGCTCTGGGGGGAGCTGATCCATACGATCCTTCTCGACCACCACGCTGTACTGCCCTACGCCGGAAACCTCAATGATGACCGGAGGATCGTCATTGGTGCTTACCGCCTGTGATTCTGTCGCATCCGGCAGATCAACTTCCACGCTCTGGGTGATGATGGGGGCTGTCGCCATAAAGATCAGCAGCAGCACCAGCAGCACGTCCAGTAACGGAACGATATTGATTTCGGACTTGAGCTCGCGACGACCTCGTCCACGCGATCTGGCCATGGTTTACCCCTTGTTGCTCTCGGTGCTGGTAAACGCCTGACGATGCAGAATCGCGGTGAACTCTTCCATAAAGTTGTCGTAGTTCAGTTCCAGTTTGTTCACGCGCTGGTTCAGACGGTTGTACGCCATCACCGCCGGAATTGCGGCGAACAGACCGATTGCGGTTGCGATCAGTGCTTCTGCGATACCCGGTGCTACCATCTGTAACGTTGCCTGCTTCACCGCGCCAAGAGCAATAAAGGCGTGCATGATCCCCCATACCGTACCAAACAGGCCGATATACGGGCTGATGGAGCCTACGGTGCCGAGGAATGGAATATGCGTTTCAAGATTTTCCAGCTCGCGGTTCATGGAGATGCGCATCGCACGCGACGCGCCTTCTACCACGGCTTCCGGCGCATGGCTGTTAGCACGGTGTAAGCGTGCAAACTCTTTGAAACCGCTGTAGAAAATTTGTTCGGAGCCAGAAAGGTTATCACGGCGTCCCTGGCTTTCCTGATACAAACGAGAAAGCTCAATACCCGACCAGAACTTATCTTCAAACGCTTCGGCTTCGCGCCCAGCGGCATTGAGGATACGCGTTCTCTGGATGATGATGGCCCAGGAAGCGATTGAAAAACCAATCAAAATCAACATGATAAGTTTAACCAGAAGGCTTGCCTTCAGGAACAAATCAAGGATATTCATGTCAGTCACTGCTTAAACTCCGCGACAATAGACTTAGGAAGCGCACGAGGCTTCATTATGGTTGGATCAACACAGACAATCAGTACTTCAGCTGAGTTCAGTACCGTGTTCTCTGCATTGACTATCCGCTGCGTGAAAACCAGTGAAGTTCCGCGCATTGATGTAATTTCAGTTTGGACTTCGAGCATATCGTCGAGTCTGGCAGGCGCAAAATACTCAAGCGTCATCTTGCGTACCACAAAGGCAACTCGCTCAGCCAACAGCACCTGTTGACTAAAGTGATGATGGCGCAGCATCTCTGTGCGTGCCCGTTCATAAAAAGCAACGTAGCTGGCGTGGTAGACCACACCACCGGCATCGGTATCTTCGTAATAGACACGTACCGGCCATCGAAACAGCGTTGTATTCACTTTACATCCCGGTAAAACATGAAAAGTTGGGGCTTTCAAACTTCGCTACTATACGCGCGGGAATGATGGTTTGGAATGGGGGAAAGTAAACGGAGAGTAAATTTTTATGGGCTCGGATAAGCCCATATCGTTAACGGACATTTCTTATTCAGAAGAAGAAGAAAATCAAACCGGCGAGGAGAACCAGATCGGCAATCAGCGGACAGAAGATGCCCTGCCAGTGAATCGCTTTCGGTCGAAAGCCGACACCGTGAATGACCCCTGCACACACCGCCCACATCATCAGGAAGCCGTGCCAGATCTCAAGCTCGCTGGTTTTCGCCGCGAAGCGCGACGGGTCCCAGAAGATACAGCCTGCCAGCAGTAATGCCATCACTAAAGAAAGCGCCCGTAACGGGCGCTTATCCATTACCGCATATAACGTTGCGATAATGTTCATTAGTGTTTTTCTTCACCTGCTTTAGACGCTTCAACATGCTCAAGCGCCAGGGCAGTGATGACACCAAATGCACAGGCAAGAAGCGTCCCTAAAATCCATGCGAAATACCACATATTCAGCTCCTTACTTAATACATAGAGTGGGTGTTGCTTTCGATATGTTCTTTAGTGATACGACCGAACATTTTCCAGTAACACCAGGAGGTGTAGAGCAGGATAATCGGTACGAATACACAAGCAACATACGTCATCAGGTTCAGCGTCAGCTGGCTGGACGTTGCATCCCACATGGTCAGGCTAGCGTTCATCATGGTGCTGGATGGCATCACGAACGGGAACATAGCAATACCGGCCGTCAGGATGATGCACGCCAGCGTCAGTGAAGAGAACACGAACGCCAGGGCGCCTTTCTCCAGACGAGACGTCAGCACGGTCAGCAGCGGCAGCAGCACACCCAGAGCCGGGATAGCCCACAGCGCAGGGGTATTATTGAAGTTCACCAGCCATGCACCTGCCTGACGCGCCACTTCTTTGGTCAGCGGGTTAGACGGTGCAGTGTGGTTGATGGCGGACGTCACCACGTAACCATCAATACCGTACACTACCCACACGCCAGCCAGCGCGAAGCAGACCAGCGTCACCAGCGCCGCAACCTGGGCGGTAGCACGGGAGCGCAGGTGCAGTTCACCCACGGTACGCATCTGCAGATACGTTGCACCCTGCGTGATGATCATCGCCACGCTCACCACACCCGCCAGCAGACCAAACGGATTCAGCAGCTGGAAGAAGTTGCCGGTGTAGAACAGACGCATGTACTCGTCGACGTGGAACGGTACGCCCTGCAGCAGGTTACCGAATGCCACACCAATCACCAGCGGTGGAACGAAGCTACCAATAAAGATGCCCCAGTCCCACATGTTGCGCCAGCGGGTATCTTCAATCTTGGAACGGTAGTCGAAACCAACCGGACGGAAGAATAAAGACGCCAGCACCAGAATCATCGCCACATAGAAGCCGGAGAACGCAGCCGCGTAGACCATCGGCCAGGCCGCGAACAGCGCGCCGCCTGCGGTGATCAGCCACACCTGGTTACCGTCCCAGTGCGGGGCGATGGAGTTGATCATGATTCGACGCTCGGTGTCATTACGACCGAGGAAACGGGTGAGCATGCCCACGCCCATGTCGAAACCATCGGTGACCGCAAAACCGATCAGCAGAACACCGATCAGCAGCCACCAGACAAAACGCAATACTTCATAATCGATCATTTGATGACTCCTGTCTTAGCGTGCCGGCTGAGTAGTCACAGCAGACTGCTCGTAGTGGTAGCGACCGGTTTTCAGGCTGCTCGGGCCAAGGCGCGCGAACTTGAACATCAGGAACAGTTCAGCCACCAGGAACAGGGTGTACAGACCACAAATCAGCAGCATGGAGAAGATCAGGTCGCCTGCGGTCAGGGAGGAGTTCGCTACCGCCGTTGGCAGCACCTCACCAATCGCCCATGGCTGACGGCCATATTCCGCGACAAACCAGCCGGATTCGATAGCAATCCATGGCAGTGGGATACCGTACAGCGCCGTGCGCAGCAGCCATTTTTTCTCACCGATACGGTTACGAATCACTGACCAGAACGAGGCCGCGATGATCAGCAGCATGATAATGCCGCAGCCCACCATGATACGGAACGCGAAGTACAGCGGCGCAACGCGTGGAATAGAGTCTTTGGTTGCCATCTGAATCTGCGCTTCCGTCGCGTCGGAGACGTTAGGGGTATAGCGTTTCAGCAGCAGACCGTAACCGAGGTCTTTCTTCACGTCATTAAACCGATCGCGAACGGCCTGGTCGGTAGAGCCGGCGCGCAGCTGCTCCAGCAGCGAGTAAGCTTTCATCCCGTTACGGATACGCTCTTCGTGCTGCACCATCAGATCTTTCAGGCCAGTAACCTGTTTATCGACGGAACGGGTGGCGATGATGCCCAGCGCGTAAGGAATTTGAATGGCGAAGCGGTTTTCCTGCGCGTCCTGATCGGGAATACCGAACAGGGTAAACGCTGCCGGCGCAGGCTGGGTTTCCCATTCCGCTTCAATCGCGGCCAGCTTGGTTTTCTGCACGTCGCCCATTTCGTAACCGGATTCATCACCCAGAACGATAACAGACAGAATTGCTGCCATACCGAAGCTTGCTGCGATAGCAAAAGAGCGTTTTGCGAAGGCGAAGTCACGACCGCGCAGCATGTAGTAGGAGCTGATGCCCAGTACGAACATGGCGCCGCACACATAGCCAGATGCTACGGTGTGTACGAATTTAACCTGAGCAACCGGGTTCAGGACCAGCTCAGCGAAGCTGACCATCTCCATACGCATGGTTTCGAAGTTGAAATCAGACGCGATGGGGTTTTGCATCCAGCCGTTCGCCACCAGGATCCACAGTGCGGACAGGTTGGAGCCTAATGCCACCAGCCAGGTTACCGCCATATGCTGGACTTTGCCCAGACGGTCCCAGCCGAAGAAGAACAGACCTACAAAGGTGGATTCGAGGAAGAAGGCCATCAGACCTTCAATGGCCAGCGGCGCACCGAAGATATCCCCAACGTAGTGGGAATAATAAGACCAGTTAGTCCCGAACTGGAACTCCATGGTCAGACCGGTTGCCACGCCCAGCGCAAAGTTGATACCAAACAACTTGCCCCAGAACTTGGTCATATCTTTATAAATCTGTTTGCCGGAGAGGACGTAAACCGTTTCCATGATTGCCAGCAGGAACGCCATACCGAGCGTCAGCGGTACAAACAGGAAGTGGTACATCGCGGTCAAGGCAAACTGTAAGCGCGACAGTTCGACTACGTCTAACATTATGACTCCTTGCTCATCGCATGAAGACTCCGAGAGTGGTTCCCGTTAGATAAGGATCCACACGCATGCCCCAATACAAAGTAATCTGCATCCCTTCTTCATTGCTTATTCCCGACAAGAAAAAAGCAGTGATGAAAGGTTACAAATACGTTAAGAAAAAACCAAATTGATCCCGCAAATATAATACGCTGCAAAACCCTTACAATAAACAGGTTTTTATTCGAACAGATTTACGTTTTTCGACGGCGATCAATTTATAGCAAAATTACCACTTTTAGGCCATTTTGATCGGGAACAATTTAACGCCTTTTGGAGCCTTTTTCCAAGTATTAAACATTGATTTAAATCAAAAACGGCCAGCTCTGTTAATGATGTTTCTTTGTGATATGGATAGTAAAAACCATGTTAACGATATGTATATTTAAAGTCGTGAATGGTTATAAAAGGCAGAAGATAATATAAACAGATGTGATTTTTATTAACGCGGCAGGAAAAACGTATTTGGCATAAAGATAAACATATTATGTTATCCGCTTCACAGTATTTTTTTATTGCTGTGCTGGAACGGCGCATGGTTACATTTTATTCACTTTTAATGGTCTTGAAATTAACACCTCTGCGTGATTATTCATTAAAAAAGGCCGCCCCCTCTGCGGCCTTTTTATTGCGGCAAGCGTTACCGGTCAATCTTCAGGCTAAAAGTGCGCGACTGCCCGGGACGGAATGGCCCGGAAATGTCCGCCCCGCCCTCTCCTGCTGCGGTAAACCTCTCATTCATGTCCGTTTCGCCGCAGGCCTTAACCGCACGATTCACGGTAATCGCCACGTCACAGGAGCGGGTCTCCGAAGGGTTGTACAGGCGCAGAATCATCTCGTCACGATCTTCCGCCTTTTTAAGCGCGCTGAGTACACACCCGTTTGG
This sequence comes from Enterobacter sp. I4, assembly GCF_022669095.1. Classification (NCBI taxonomy): domain Bacteria; kingdom Pseudomonadati; phylum Pseudomonadota; class Gammaproteobacteria; order Enterobacterales; family Enterobacteriaceae; genus Enterobacter; species Enterobacter sp. I4. Next base: position 505,009 of record NZ_JALBUO010000003.1, read on the forward strand.
CGCCAGCGTCAGCAGGCTGTAACTTGTAGGTGCGGTGACTGCGGCCCGGTTAAGCTTCATCGCATCCCACGGGATTTTGTTATAGCAGTGCACGGGCGTTAACCATGATTTCGCCTGCTGCGCAACGCCGGCACTCACAGGCGTACCGTTAAAGCTGAACAGGCTAAAGCGACAGGTTAGCTGACCACGCACCTGCGAATCCGGCACCGGCATTTTGATCCCGGACGGTCTGCCCGGTCGCAGAAGTAAATCCTCCTTCCCCAGCACCCCCACGCCGCGAAGCAGCGTTAGGGCGAAGGTTTTTTGACGCTCGCCAGTTACCTCAAATTCGCGCAACCCTTCGGTGAAAAGCGCCATTCCGTTGCGTCTTTCCTGAAGCACCGCGTAATTAAGCAGATTCCACACCGGCAGCGGCGCTTCCTTCCAGCCCTCCTCCTGCCAGCTGGCCATCGCCTCATCCCGTACGGGACGCGTCAGCGAACCGAACTGGGTGTCGGCTAACACCTCCTCGGTGGTGAAGGGCGTTGGGATCAGCACCCGAACACGATGGTCGTCCGCATGGTTTTCCAGACGCGCCTCAACGTCGATACGCCGGCTGTTATGGCTGAGCGTAATCGTCATTTCAGCCTCAAGCGTCCCCGTCCGCTGACGCGCAGAACGTTCGGCCAGACTGGCCGGCACCGCCATACGATGGTGGATCACCGCCCTGCTCTGCCAGGCTTCGTGGAACACCTCCACCTGATGCTCGCCCTGCGCTGAAGTGAGTCTCCACTCCTCGCGCGAAGGCGAATAATCGTACTCATCGCCATCGTCCGAGCTCTCTTCAATTTCCAGCGCGCGGTCATAGATAAGTCCGGACGCTTTGTCGAGCAGGCGCAGGGTTCCGTCTCCATTCAGCGTAATCTCCCAGAACGCATTTTCCAGCAGTGCCCCCGGGGAATCTGCCGGTGCGAGCACCCTGCCGGCCACGTGCGGCTCGATATAAAGCGTGCGGTAACCCATTGACGGCAGGATTTGAGCGATCTGGATGTCAAACTCCATGAAGGGATCGTAGTTACCGTAATGCACAATCTGTCGGTCAATCAGACCGGGGTCGATCTCACGCGCGCCGCGGAGGTAATAAGGGATTTCATTACCCCTGTCGTCCAGCAGGCGGAACCGGCTGGCGCGCAGACGCAGCGTGGTGTTAATGACTTCCTCGCGCGGCCACGGCGTCAGGTTAAACATCACCAGCTTGTCCTCATCGCTCTGCGGCATGTTGTCGACAATCTTGCGCATATAGAAGCGCATCAGGTTATCGGCCATGTCTTCCGCCAGCTCGAAGCGGGACATCACCTCGCGGTGCACTTTGTCGCTACAGCAGCAGCCGATACTGTCGTGGGCGTGATTCTTGAGGATCTCCTTCCACATTTTTTCCAGCAAACCGTGGTGATACTCAAAGCCCAGCGTCCAGGCAAGCGTGGCCAGCGGCTCAAGCACGTTGACGATTTTATTCTCGATACGGGCGTGGGCGATCTTAATGTCCATCCGCGTGGAGCCAATCGTGCGGTGCACGCGCATGTATTTGCCGTCAATAAACTCCCCTTTCAGCGTCGCCAGATCGTCGCGGCGCGCGTCGATGCGGTCAAACACCTCCTCAAAGCGGCTCATGACAAACTGACGCTGCGGATAGATTTCCCGAAGTTTATCCATCACCGCAAAAATGTTCTGCTGTAGCGGCATCTGGTCATGGCCGTTCGGCAGCAAAATTTCCTTCGTTACCGAGGCTTTTTCGAGCACCTCAAAATAGCTGTCGAGTCGTTTCCGCAGCCCGGCTTCATCCTCCGGTAAGTACTTACCAATCGCGTAACCCAGCGGCAGCACCTGCGCCGTAACTTCACTCCCGTCCTGGCTCTGCCAGAGGAATTCGGTTTTATCGGTACCGTGACGCTCGGAACAGCCGCGCCAGAACAGGGTGCGCGTGATGCCAAAACCGTTATAAATGTGCGGCAGCTGGGAAGACATCCCGAAGGAGTCCGGCAGATAGCCAATCTTCATCGGCTCGCCAAAGGCCATGCAGTCGCGAATGCCGTACATCAGATTTCGCACAATCGACTCACCGGAGACAATAGTGGTGTCCGTCTGGGTATACCACGGCCCGATGATGAGCTTTCCGGCCTCTACCAGCGCTTTCACGCGCGGCCTGCTTTCCGGCTTCACCGCAAAATAATCTTCCAGCACCGCCGTCTGGCCATCCAGGACGTAGTACTTATACTCCGCGTCCTGCTCAAGACGGGTGAGGATCTCTTCCATATTATTGACCAGAAGAATACGTGACGCTTCGGTGGTGAAGTACCACTCACGGTCCCAGTGCATATGTGGCGTGATATGAACACGAGATACGGCTTTCATCTTCGTTTCCTGTCAGTGCGTGTTTAGGATGGAATGTCTTCGGCCACGTATTTGCCGCTCGCCACGGCCTGACGCCGCCAGAGCAGTAAAATAAGCGTGGAGATTGCGGAGCCGATCAGCGCGGCGCCAAACCAGCCCGCAGCGGCCATCACGCCGCCGAGCCCGGCATCGTGCAGTAAGAAGAGGGAGAAAATACCGGCTCCCGGGGTGGAGAGCCCAATGCCTATCGCCCCGACAATCGCCCCGGTCGCCATTGACCCCAGAACAAATGAGCCGATGACACGCAGCGGATCCTCGATAGCCATCGGTATCGCCCCTTCCGTAATGCCCGCCAGCCCCAGTAGCCAGGTGGATTTTCCGGTTTCGATTTCGAACTGCTTAAACAGTTTCGGCGCCAGCATCGTTGACGCCGTGACGGTAAAGGCCGATACCATTTTGACGGAGGCAAAGATCGCATAAGGCCCGTAGACGCCGTTAGCCATCGCTCCCAGGCAAAAGGCGTAAGAAGCCTTGTTGACCGGCCCGCCCAGGTCGAACGAGCACATAAAGCCGAGGATCGCGCCCAGGAGCAGCGCATTTGCGCCGGACAGCCCGTTAAGCCAGACGGTCAGCGCGGTATTGACCCAGGCCACCGGTTCGCCGATCGCAAACAGCATCAGGCTGCCTGCGCCGAGCACGCCGATCACCGGATAGAGATAAAAGGTCAGAAAGCCGTTGTAGCGGCTGCTCAGGCGAATATGATTTTTCACCCAGCGCATCAGGTAGCCTGCAATAAGCCCGCCGACGATTGCGCCCAGAAAACCGGCACCGATCGTATTGGCGGCTAAACCGGCAGCGAAGCCCGGCGTGAGAGCAGGTTTATCCGCCAGCGAGTAAGCGGTATAGGCCGCCAGAACCGGCACCATCAGAATGCCGAGCATGCCGCCGCCCAGCTTGCGGTACAACCACAGCCACGAGTTTTCCTGATCGAAGAGATGCTGTAAGCCCAGAAGCTGCGCCAGCAGTACCGACACGGCCAGCACCGTACCGCCAGCGACAATCAGCGGTACCGCAAAGGAGATGCCGCTGAGAAGCGCCTGCTTGAGTTCCGTTTTAACGCTCTTTTTCGCTTCAGTATCGGGATGCGCAAAACGCGCATCGGATGAAGGCCGTAGCGCCAGCGCGCGCTCAATGAGCGCTTCCGCGTGGCGCAACGGTTCCGCGACGGGAACGGAAATGGCGGGGATCCCGTGAAAGCGTTCGCTCTCTTTGATCGCCACTTCCGCAGCAAAGATGCAGGCTTTCGCCTCACGCAGCTGCTGCGCGGTGAGTCGCCCCTCAATGCCGTTCGCCCCCTGCTTCTCTACCACTACGTTGACGCCGAGCCGACGTCCCGCTTTTTCGAGATATTCCGCTGCCATATAGGTATGGGCGATCCCGGCCGGACAGGCGGTCACGCAGACGATGGTCGGGGCATTCACGGCGACGTCGGCCTCTTCAGCCTCCGGGTTCGTCTCCAGAGCAGCGAGCACCGCTTCCGGGCTGGTCGCCGTCATCACCCGGGCCCTGAGATCGTCGTCCGCCAGGCGAGAGGTCAGCGCCGTCAGCACCTGGATATGCGTCGATCCCGCCTGTGCGGGAGGAATGGCGAGCAGAAAAATCAGCTCAACCTCTTCAGGCCCGTCCACGCCCTCCCATGCCAGCGGTTCGCGTAGCGTTGCCACGGCAAAAGCCGCTTCCTTCACGACCGCTGATTTGCCATGAGGGACGGCCAGCCCCTCCCCCAGCGCTGTCGGGCCAAGCGATTCCCGATGGAACACTTCTGCCAGAAACGTATCGGCGTCGGCGATTTTGCCCAAGGCCACCAGCCGCATCGCAAGCTGGCGTATTGCCTCATCGCGGCCTGTAAACTGCGCCTGTACGCAGACAGCACGCGGATCGGTCAGGGTCGTCAGGTTCATAAAGATCCTCACATATGCAGAGTTATTGTCTGGGGAGGATTGTGGCAGACCTAATAATACATTTATGTGATCATTTTCACTGATAACGATATTTGTATTCTATTTGTATTATTTACAAATCATCCACTGAAGGCATAATTCCCTGAAAAGGTATTAAACAGGCGCGAAAGAATGGGCAATAAACCGAGGTACCGGCAGATCGCCGATGCGTTCCGCGAGAAAATCAATGCCGGTGAGTTAAAGCCAGGCGACGCGCTGCCGACGGAATCCAGCCTGCAGGAGGCGTTTAGCGTCAGCCGGGTCACCGTGCGGCAGGCGCTGAAGCTGCTCGCCGACGAGCAGATCATCGAAAGCATTCAGGGCAGTGGCTCGTATGTAAAAGAGGAGCGGGTGAATTACGACATTTATCAACTCACCGGCTTTTACGAAAAGCTGGCGGATCGAAACGTCGATACGCACAGCGATGTAAAAATCTTCGAAGTGGTCAAGGCCGATGAGAGGCTCGCAGCAAGGCTCGCAATTAACCAGGATGACAAGGTCTGGCACGTCAAGCGCGTACGCTTCATCAGGGAAAAGCCGGTAAACCTGGAGGAGACATGGATGCCGCTGGCGATGTTCCCCGATCTTACCTGGGAAGTAATGGAAAATTCGAAATACCACTACGTTGAGCAGATCAAAAGGATGGTTATCGATCGCAGCGAGCAGGAGCTGGTTCCGATCATGCCCTCGGATGAGGCGATCGCCGCCCTGGCGCTGGATCCGGCGAAGCCGATTCTGGAAAAGGTCTCTCGCGGGTTCCTGAAAGACGGTCGGGTATTTGAATACAGTCGCAACGTGTTTAATTCTGACGACTACAGGTTCACCCTCGTCGCCAGGCGCAGACAATAAAAAAGGCCGCTTTACAGCGGCCAACCATGTCGAAACGGACATTTTTTTATACTTCAACGCCCCCCTTCCGGGGAGCAGAGAGGACTTACTTAATGATGGATTTCAGCGCTTCACCGATATCCGCCAGGCTGCGAACGGTTTTCACGCCTGCGGCTTCCAGTGCTGCGAATTTCTCATCAGCCGTACCTTTACCGCCGGCGATAATCGCCCCCGCGTGACCCATACGCTTGCCTTTCGGCGCGGTCACGCCCGCAATGTAGCCCACTACCGGCTTGGTCACGTGATCTTTGATGTAAGCAGCCGCTTCTTCTTCCGCGCTACCGCCGATCTCACCGATCATCACGATCGCTTCGGTCTGTGGATCTTCCTGGAACAGCTTCAGGATGTCGATGAAGTTAGAGCCCGGGATCGGATCACCGCCGATGCCCACGCAGGTGGACTGGCCGAAGCCGTAGTCGGTGGTCTGCTTAACCGCTTCATAGGTCAGGGTACCGGAGCGGGAAACGATGCCCACTTTACCCGGCTTGTGAATGTGGCCCGGCATGATGCCGATTTTGCATTCGCCTGGGGTGATTACGCCCGGGCAGTTCGGGCCGATCATGCGCACGCCCGCTTCATCCAGCTTCACCTTCACGGTCAGCATATCCAGCGTCGGGATACCTTCGGTGATGGTGATGATAAGCTTAATGCCTGCGTCGATCGCTTCCAGAATGGAGTCTTTGCAGAACGGAGCCGGAACGTAGATTACGGTCGCGGTAGCGCCGGTTGCTTCTACGGCTTCACGCACGGTGTTGAACACCGGCAGGCCCAGGTGCGTGGTGCCGCCTTTACCTGGCGTCACGCCGCCAACCATCTGCGTACCGTAGGCAATCGCCTGTTCAGAGTGGAAAGTCCCCTGGCTACCGGTGAAGCCCTGGCAGATAACCTTGGTATCTTTATTAATTAAAACGGACATTATTTCCCCTCCACTGCGGCAACAACCTGCTGAGCTGCATCCGTCAGACTTTTCGCTGCAATAATATTCAGGCCGCTGTCAGCCAGTTTTTTCGCGCCGAGTTCAGCGTTGTTCCCTTCCAGACGAACCACTACCGGAACGTTAACGCCCACTTCTTCTACCGCGCCGATGATACCGTCGGCGATCAGGTCGCAACGCACGATACCGCCGAAGATGTTAACCAGAACGGCTTTCACGTTGCTGTCAGAGAGAATGATTTTGAACGCTTCGGTTACGCGCTCTTTGGTTGCGCCACCGCCCACGTCGAGGAAGTTCGCCGGCTCACCGCCGTGCAGCTTAACGATGTCCATGGTGCCCATTGCCAGGCCCGCGCCGTTAACCATGCAGCCGATGTTGCCGTCCAGCGCCACGTAGTTCAGTTCCCACTGTGCAGCCTGCGCTTCACGCGGATCTTCCTGAGACTGATCGCGCATTTCACGCAGATCGGACTGGCGGAACAGCGCGTTGCCGTCAGCGCCCAGTTTGCCGTCCAGGCAGATCAGATCGCCCTGGGTAGTGATCACCAGCGGGTTGATCTCGATCAGCGCCAGGTCGCGCTCCAGGAAGATGGTCGCCAGACCCATAAAGATCTTGGTGAACTGCTGAACCAGCTTGCCTTCCAGACCCAGCTTGAACGCCAGCTCGCGCCCCTGGTAAGGCATTGGGCCTGCCAGCGGATCGATAGCGACTTTATGGATCAGGTGCGGGGTCTCTTCCGCTACTTTTTCAATTTCCACGCCGCCTTCGGTAGACGCCATGAACACCACGCGACGGGAGCTACGGTCCACCACGGCGCCGAGGTACAGTTCTTTTGCGATGTCGGTCGCAGCTTCAACCAGGATCTGGTTAACCGGCTGGCCGTTCGCATCCGTCTGGTAAGTTACCAGACGCTTGCCGAGCCAATGTTCAGCAAAGGCACGGATCTCTTCTTTGCTCTTAACAACCTTCACACCGCCCGCTTTACCACGGCCACCAGCGTGAACCTGACATTTAACTACCCACGGGCCGGAACCGATTTTAGATGCGGCTTCTTCTGCTTCACGCGGGGTAGTACAGGCATAACCCACCGGAGCCGGTAAGCCATACCGGGCAAACAGCTGTTTGGCCTGATATTCATGTAAGTTCATGTGTTCTATCCATCCTTCAGGGTAATCGTTATCTTCAAACCTGCAGGCCGGCGCAAGGCTTATCCGGCCTACAGGGCAGGTGATGCTAAAAGGGACTAGACGTCCAGCAGCAGACGCGTTGGATCTTCCAGCAGCTCTTTAATCGCTACCAGGAAGCCCACGGACTCGCGGCCGTCGATCAGGCGGTGATCGTAAGAGAGCGCCAGATACATCATTGGCAGGATCTCCACTTTACCGTCTACCGCCATAGGACGATCTTTAATGGCGTGCATACCCAGGATCGCGCTCTGCGGCGGGTTAATGATCGGGGTAGACATCAGCGAGCCAAACACGCCGCCGTTGGTAATGGTGAAGTTACCGCCGGTCAGGTCGTCTACGGTCAGCTTGCCGTCGCGGCCTTTCACGGCCAGCTCTTTGATTTTCTTCTCAATGTCAGCCATGCCCAGGGTGTCCACATCATGCAGAACCGGGGTCACCAGGCCGCGTGGGGTAGAAACCGCCATGCTGACGTCGAAGTAGTTGTGGTAAACCACGTCATCGCCATCGATAGACGCGTTCACTTCCGGGTAGCGTTTCAGCGCTTCAACCACCGCTTTCACGTAGAAGGACATAAAGCCCAGACGGATACCGTGACGTTTTTCAAACGCGTCACCGTACTGCTTGCGCAGGTCCATGATTGGCTTCATGTTGACTTCGTTAAACGTGGTCAGCATCGCGGTAGAGTTTTTCGCTTCCAGCAGACGCTCGGCCACGCGCTTGCGCAGGCGGGTCATCGGCACGCGTTTTTCGCTACGTGCGCCAAGCTGAGGCTGTGCCGCTGGTGCTGCCGCAGGCGCTTTCGCTTCTGCTTTCGCATCAGAAGGCGCTTTTGCCAGATGCTTGTCGATGTCTTCACGCGTCAGGCGGCCGCCTACGCCGGTGCCTTTAATGGCTGCCGGATCGAGGCTGTGCTCGGCCAGCAGGCGACGGATCGCCGGGCTGAGCGCGTCGTTGCTTTGCTCTTCCAGAGAAGCCTGCTGGCGCTGGGCCGGCGTAGACGCCTTCTCTTCAGATTTGGCGCTGGACTCTTTGCCCGCGCTGTTGCCTTCACGCAGGCGACCCAGGATCTGGCGAGAGGTTACGGTCGTACCTTCATCTTCCAGGACCGCATCCAGAATGCCATCCGCTGAAGCCGGTACTTCCAGTACCACTTTGTCAGTTTCGATTTCTACCAGCACTTCGTCGCGGGTTACCGCGTCGCCTGGTTTTTTGTGCCAGGTGGCGACGGTTGCATCTGCTACGGACTCAGGCAGGTCGGGAACAAGAATATCTACGCTACTCATTATGTATCCTTTAATTAATCGACGTTCAGCGCGTCATTGACCAGATCTTGTTGCTGCTTCTGGTGAACGGACATATACCCTACCGCCGGAGAGGCGGAGGCCGGGCGACCTGCATAACGCAGAGCAGACCCAAATGGAATCACTTCACGGAAATGATGCTGGCTGCAATACCACGCGCCCTGGTTGAGCGGCTCTTCCTGGCACCAGACAAAATCATGTACGTGAGCGTACTGTTTCAGCACTTCCTGCATCGCCTGATGCGGGAACGGATAAAGCTGTTCGATACGCACGATGGCGACATCTTTCTGATCGTTCTTACGGCGCTGTTCCAGCAGGTCGTAATAAACCTTACCAGAACACATCACGACACGCTTAACGCCCTGCGGATCCAGTTCGTCAACTTCACCGATGGCCGGCAGGAAGGTGCCGTTTGCCAGCTCTTCCAGGCTGGAGACCGCCAGCGGATGGCGCAGCAGCGATTTCGGCGACATAACCACCAGCGGACGGCGCATACCGCGCAGCGCCTGGCGACGCAGCATGTGGTACACCTGAGCCGGGGTGGACGGCACGCAAACCTGCATGTTCTGTTCGGCGCAGAGCTGCAGATAACGTTCCAGACGCGCGGAGGAGTGCTCCGGGCCCTGCCCTTCATAACCGTGCGGCAGCAGCATCACCAGGCCACACATGCGGCCCCACTTCTGTTCGCCGGAGGAGATGAACTGGTCGATAACCACCTGCGCACCGTTGGCGAAGTCACCGAACTGCGCTTCCCAGATGGTCAGGGTGCGCGGCTCCGCGGTGGCGTAACCGTATTCGAACGCCAGTACCGCTTCTTCAGACAGCACGGAGTCCCAGACCTTGAACTGGCCCTGACCGTTATGCACGTGCTGAAGCGGGGTATAGGTTGAACCGTTAGACTGGTTGTGAACCACCGCGTGACGGTGGAAGAAGGTGCCTCGGCCCGCATCTTCACCTGACAGACGAACCGGAATGCCTTCATCAACCAGCGTCGCATAAGCCAGCGTTTCCGCGCCGCCCCAGTCGAACAGCTTCTCGCCCGCCGCCATCGCCTGGCGATCGCCATAGATTTTGGCCACGCGAGACTGCATCTCGATCGCTTCCGGCACGGTGCTGATGCGCTTAGCCAGCTCCTGCAGGCGCTTCATCTCAACCTTGTTCGGGTAGCTCTCGTCCCACTCGTGGTTGAGGTACGGCGACCAGGTGAAGGAGTGCATGTTCATTGGGCGCAGCTCTTTCACAACGCATTCACCCGCATCCAGCGCGTCGCGGTAGAGGTTGACCATCTCGGTCGCATCTTCCAGCGTCGCCACGTTTTCGCCTTCCAGCTTGTCAGCATAGATTTTACGCGGCGTCGGGTGTTTTTTGATTTTCTGATACATCAGAGGCTGGGTTGCACTTGGCTCATCCGCTTCGTTGTGGCCGTGGCGGCGATAGCAGAAGAGGTCAATGAACACATCACGCTTAAAGGTGTTACGGAAGTCCAGCGCCAGACGGGTAACAAAGGCAACGGCTTCCGGGTCATCCGCGTTAACGTGGAAGATTGGCGCCTGAACCATTTTACCGATGTCGGTGCAGTACGGGGTGGAGCGCGCATCCAGCGGGTTCGAGGTGGTGAAGCCCACCTGGTTGTTGATCACGATGCGAACGGTACCGCCCACTTCATAACCACGCGCTTTCGACATGTTCAGGGTTTCCTGAACCACGCCCTGCCCTGTCACCGCCGCATCGCCGTGAATGGTGATTGGCAGCACTTTATTGCTGCTTGGCTCGTCCAGACGATCCAGACGCGCGCGCACGGAACCGATTACCACCGGGCTGACGATTTCGAGGTGTGACGGGTTAAACGCCAGCGCCAGGTGAACCTGGCCGCCCTCGGTTTCGATATCCGACGAGAAGCCCATGTGGTACTTCACGTCACCGGTGCCAAGGTGCTCTTTATGTTTACCCGCAAACTCGTCAAACAGATCCTGCGGTTTTTTACCCAGCACGTTAACCAGCACGTTCAGACGGCCACGGTGCGCCATGCCCAGCACCACTTCGCGCGTGCCGCTCTTACCGGCATGACGAATCAGCTCTTTCAGCATCGGGACTAACGCATCGCCGCCTTCCAGCGAGAAGCGTTTCGCGCCCGGGAATTTTGCGCCCAGATAGCGCTCAAGGCCTTCGGCTGCGGTCAGTTCGCTCAGGAAACGTTTTTTCTCGTCTGCTGAGAAATTCGCGTGGCCCGCCACGGATTCGATACGCTGTTGGATCCAGCGTTTCTCTTCGGTGGAGGTAATGTGCATATATTCCGCGCCGATGGAGCCGCAGTAGGTTTGCTTGAGCGCATCAATCAGATCGCCCAGCTTCATCGTGTCTTTGCCGATGGCAAAAGAACCTACGTTAAAGCTTTCCTGGAAATCGGCCTCGGTCAGATCGTGATAGGCCGGATCGAGATCCGCCACACGTTCCTGCTGCCACAGTCCCAGCGGATCGAGATTCGCATGCTGGTGACCGCGGAAGCGATAAGCGTTGATAAGCTGCAGGACTTTAACCTGCTTCGCATTGGTGTCAGGGTCGGAAATCGCAGAAGAGTAACGTGAGGCATCCTTCGCCAGACGACGGAAATAATCACGTGTTTTGGAATGGAATTGATCCGGTTTGACCCCTGTACCAGGCAACTGCTGGAACATGGAACGCCAGTTTGCGTCCACTGAGTCAGGATCGGTTAAGAAGTCTTCATAGAGCTGTTCTATCCAGCTCTGGTTAGAACCAGAGAGGTAAGAAGAGTCCAGCCAGGCTTTCATTGCGCCGTTCTGCATCGTGATCCCTTAAGCATTTTTATGCTTACTTTCGCCGTAGAAACTACCACGCACACCACGTGTACGTGCCGGGGTTCACCTGCGAGCTCTTTTACTTTGGCCCGCGAAGGAACCTTTAGAAACTGTCTTAAGGGTTTCCCCTCACCCCGACCCTCTCCCACAGGGAGAGGGGGAAGGTCGTCGGCAGTTTTTAAAGATTTCCTGCAATCTGTTCCCTCTCCCTGTGGGAGAGGGTTAGGGTGAGGGGAACATCGCTCCCCTCTCACTACTTACGCACTGCGCTGCAGCAGCATCGACTTAATATGGCCGATGGCGCGCGTCGGGTTCAGCCCCTTAGGACACACACTGACGCAGTTCATGATGCTATGGCAGCGGAATACGCTGAAAGCGTCACTTAGCCCTTCCAGGCGGTTATCGGTTTCGGTATCGCGGCTGTCGATCAGGAAGCGATAGGCAGCCAGCAGACCCGCAGGGCCGATAAACTTGTCCGGGTTCCACCAGAATGACGGACACGACGTTGAACAACATGCACAGAGAATACACTCGTACAGCCCATCGAGTTTTTCACGCTGCTCGGGAGACTGTAAGTGCTCGCGAGCGGGTGGATTTTGCCCATTATTCAATAAGTAAGGCTTAATCTTCTCATATTGTGCATAGAATTGTCCCATGTCCACCACCAAATCACGCACGACCGGCAGGCCTGGCAGAGGACGGATAACAATTTTCTGGCCTGGACGGTTTAGCGCTGAAATTGGCGTGATGCAGGCCAGGCCATTTTTGCCGTTCATGTTCACACCGTCGGAGCCACACACCCCTTCACGGCAGGAGCGGCGGAACGACAGGGTAGGATCTTTTTCCTTCAGCTGGATTAAGGCGTCCAGCAGCATCATGTCACGACCTTCTTCCGCTTCCAGGGTGTAGTCCTGCATACGCGGAGCATCGTCTACATCCGGGTTATAACGATAAACTGAGAATTCGAGTTTCATTATCCTGTCTCCGCATTAGTAAGTACGAATCTTCGGCGGGAACGCCGGACGCAGTTTCGGTTCCATGTTGACGCTACGACGCGTCATGGATTCCGACTCTGGCAGATACAGGGAATGGCACAGCCAGTTTTCGTCATCACGATCCGGGAAGTCGAAGCGGCTATGCGCGCCGCGGCTTTCGGTACGGAAGTTAGCCGACATCGCGGTCGCGAACGCGGTTTCCATCAGGTTATCCAGCTCCAGGCACTCAACGCGCTGGGTATTGAACTCGCTGGAGGTATCGTCCAGACGGGCATTTTTCAGACGCTCGCGGATCGCTTTCAGCTGCTCCAGGCCTTTAGCCATGGCGTCACCTTCACGGAATACCGAGAAGTTGTGCTGCATGCATTCCTGCAGCGCTTTACGAATTTCCACCGGATCTTCGCCGTTACGGTTGCCGTTCCAGCGGTTGAGACGCTCAAGAGAGGCATCAATTTCGTCGTCGGTCGCGTCACGCAGCGCGCCCTGCTCGGCGATGGATTCCTGCAGATGCAGACCCACCGCACGGCCAAACACCACCAGGTCCAGCAGGGAATTGCCGCCCAGACGGTTTGCACCGTGAACGGATACGCAGGCAATTTCGCCTACCGCGAACAGGCCAGGGATGACCACGTCTTCGCCCTGCTCGTTCACGGTCAGCGCCTGACCGGTCACTTTGGTCGGAATACCGCCCATCATATAGTGGCAGGTTGGGATAACCGGAATCGGCTCTTTCACCGGGTCGACGTGGGCGAAGGTACGGGACAGCTCCAGAATGCCCGGCAGGCGGGATTCCAGCACCTCTTTACCGAGATGGTCGAGCTTCAGCTTCGCGTGCGGACCCCATGGGCCATCGCAGCCGCGGCCTTCGCGGATTTCGATCATGATGGAACGCGCCACCACGTCGCGACCCGCCAGGTCTTTCGCGTTCGGGGCATAACGCTCCATGAAGCGCTCGCCGTGTTTGTTCAGCAGGTAGCCGCCTTCACCGCGGCAGCCTTCCGTGACCAGCACGCCCGCACCGGCGATACCGGTTGGGTGGAACTGCCACATCTCCATATCCTGCACCGGCACGCCGGCGCGGATTGCCATACCCACGCCGTCACCGGTGTTGATGTGGGCGTTGGTGGTGGACTGGTAAATACGGCCCGCGCCGCCGGTCGCCAGCACGGTTGCGCGGGCTTTGAAGTAGACTACCTCGCCGGTTTCAATGCACAGTGCGGTACAACCCACCACTGCGCCATCGGCGTTTTTCACCAGATCCAGCGCATACCACTCGGAGAAGATGGTGGTGTGGTTTTTCAGGTTCTGCTGATACAGCGTGTGCAGCAGCGCGTGACCGGTACGGTCAGCCGCCGCCGCGGTGCGTGCCGCCTGCTCGCCGCCGAAGTTTTTCGACTGGCCGCCAAACGGACGCTGATAGATGGTGCCGTTTTCCAGGCGGGAGAACGGCAGACCCATGTGGTCCAGCTCCAGAATCGCTTCCGGGCCGGTTTTACACATGTATTCGATGGCATCCTGGTCGCCGATGTAATCGGAACCTTTTACCGTATCGTACATGTGCCATTCCCAGTTATCTTCATGGGAGTTACCCAGCGCAACGGTGATACCGCCCTGCGCGGACACAGTGTGGGAACGGGTCGGGAAGACTTTTGAGAGCAGCGCACAGGTCTGGCCGCTCTGGGAAATTTGCAGTGCGGCGCGCATACCTGCGCCACCCGCACCAATCACAACAGCATCAAATTCTCTGACTGGCAGTTTCATTACACACCCCACACCACAACAAATCCATAAATGACGTAAACCACCAGAGCAACAACAATAACAAGCTGAAGCGGAAGGCGAATCGCCAGCGGTTTAACGTAATCGGTCAACACCTGCCACATGCCAATCCAGGCATGAATAAGGATGGAGAACAGCGCCAGCAGGGTGAACACTTTGGTGAAGGCCGATCCGAAGAAACCACTCCAGATTTCCCACGTCAGCGTCCCGCTGGTCGCGAAGAAACCGATCATATAGATGATGTAAAGCGTGAGGACGATCGCGGTAGCGCGGACCAGAATGAAGTCATGTACGCCGTTGCGTCCTAATGCGGAGGCGTTGCTTACCATACGAGAACTCCTGCGAGAAGTGAAAGCAAGACAGTGATCACAAATGAAATGTTAGCGGTACGTTTTCCGGCCTCGAACGTCTCTTCCAGATAGCCAAAGTCCATCAGCATATGGCGAACGCCGCCAACAACGTGATAGGCCAGCGCGGTGAGAATGCCCCACATGATGAATTTCACGAAGAAGCTGTTCATGATGGCTGAGGCCTGGAGGAATCCTTCAGGGGATGAGAGGCTGGTTCCCAGTAACCACAGCAAAATACCGACCGCCACAAACGTAATCACACCTGAAACACGGTGCAGAATGGACGCTATTGCTGTTACAGGGAATCGGATCGTTTTGAGATCCAGATTGACAGGTCTTTGTTTTTTCACATTTCTTATCATGAATAACGCCCACATGCTGTTCTTATTGTTTCCTTCCTCCGGACTGCGATGCGGGTCAGACAGCGTTCCTTTTCTATAACTGCGCGTCATGCAAAACATTGCTTCCAAATGCTAAAACGACACGTTACAACGCTGGGTGGCTCGGGATTGCAGGGTGTTCCGGAGACCTGGCGGCAGTATAGGCCGTTCACAAAATCATTACAATTAACCTACATACAGTTTGTTGGGTTTTCTCTGGAACAGTGATCGGGGTCACGATAACAACATCTTTTTAATTTTTAATCATCTGATTTGACAAATGTTAAACAATATTGTTACAAACGTCATTAGAAAAGGCATATAATGCGCAAAAGTTATGAGGTCTTACTTTCACCTGACAAATAGTTATGTAACAGTGTGATGGTATTGACCGAAGTTATCAGGACAGTTATTAGTGATATACAGGTTTGAATAATTCGGACTGCAAAAACGCTGATTTGCTGTTGTTTCACTGATATTTCATTCGTTTACCTGCAAGGCGCCATAGCTCTGTACCCTGGTTTCTCCTCGTGAGCTGAGCGGTAAGCCAAATAACAATCTGGTAACGGTGATTAACAGCTGAATGCAAATCCGGTGAAAAGCAGTCTTAAGCATAAGGCGCTAAGGAGACCGTAAATGGCTGATACAAAGGCAAAACTCACCCTAAATGGTGATGATGCTATTGAACTGGATGTGCTAAAAGGCACGCTCGGTCAGGATGTTATTGATATCCGTACGCTGGGTTCTAAAGGGGTATTCACCTTTGACCCTGGATTCACCTCCACCGCATCTTGCGAATCCAAAATCACCTACATTGACGGTGACGAAGGTATCCTGCTCCATCGCGGCTTCCCCATCGATCAGTTAGCCACCGAATCCAACTATCTGGAAGTGTGCTACATCCTGCTGAACGGCGAAAAGCCGACCCAGGCTGAATACGATGAATTCAAAACCACCGTGACCCGTCACACCATGATCCATGAGCAGATTACCCGTCTGTTCCATGCGTTTCGTCGTGACTCTCACCCGATGGCGGTCATGTGCGGTATTACCGGTGCGCTGGCGGCGTTCTACCACGATTCTCTGGACGTGAATAACCCGCGTCATCGTGATATCGCGGCGTTCCGTCTGCTGTCCAAAATGCCTACCATGGCGGCGATGTGCTACAAATACTCCATCGGCCAGCCGTTTGTTTATCCGCGCAACGACCTCTCCTACGCCGGTAACTTCCTGCGCATGATGTTCTCCACGCCGTGCGAAGAGTACGAAGTGAATCCGGTGCTGGAACGCGCAATGGACCGTATTCTGATCCTGCACGCTGACCACGAACAGAACGCGTCCACTTCTACCGTCCGTACCGCTGGCTCTTCAGGCGCGAACCCGTTCGCCTGTATTGCGGCGGGTATCGCCTCCCTGTGGGGACCGGCGCACGGCGGCGCGAACGAAGCGGCGCTGAAGATGCTGGAAGAGATCAGCTCCGTTGAGCACATTCCGGAATTCGTGCGTCGCGCGAAAGACAAGAATGACTCCTTCCGCCTGATGGGCTTTGGTCACCGCGTTTACAAAAACTACGACCCACGCGCAACCGTCATGCGCGAGACCTGCCACGAAGTGCTGAAAGAGCTGGGCACCAAAGATGACCTGCTGGAAGTGGCGATGGAGCTGGAGCACATCGCGCTGAACGACCCGTACTTCATCGAGAAGAAACTCTACCCGAACGTCGATTTCTACTCCGGTATCATTCTGAAAGCGATGGGCATTCCGTCCTCCATGTTCACCGTGATCTTCGCTATGGCACGTACCGTAGGCTGGATTGCGCACTGGAACGAAATGCACAGCGAAGGCATGAAAATCGCCCGTCCTCGTCAGCTGTATACCGGCTACGAGCAGCGCGACTTCAAGTCTGATATTAAGCGCTAACAGAAGCTGGGTAAGGCCCTCTCCCACAGGGTGAGGGTGAAAACATTAAAAACGGTAACCTACGGGTTACCGTTTTACTTTTATCTCTGGCAGTGCGGGCACCAGTAAAAGGGCCTCGACGAGAGCATCATCCTGTCGATAATCCCGCCGCATCGCTCACACTTTTTTCCCGCCCGATGAAACACCTTAAAGCGGAACAGCGCCCCGTGATGCCTGTTCTCATCCACCACGCCGCGCGTGCTGTAGGATAAGCGCGGAATATCAAGCAGCGCGTGGGACAGCGCGTCCAGCTGTTCATCGCTCAGCTGAGAGGCTTTGCGCTGCGGCGCCAGCCCCACGCTCCAGAGGATTTCCACCCGCAGATAGTTGCCTAACCCGGCCAGGAACGCCTGGTCGAGCAGCAGCCCGGAAAATTGCCGGTTGCGGAACTTAGGTGATAACAGCCGGGCTTTAACGTCGCTCGCCGTCAGGCGCATGTCCAGCACGTCCGGCCCGACCCGCTGCAGGAACGGGTGCGTCAGCAGCTGCTCCGGCGTTAACATTTCGATATCCGACGCGCTGTAAAGCAGGATTGCTTTATCCGCCGTTTGCAGCCTGACGCGCAGCACGCGGGTGGTTTGCGGCTGCTCGTCTGCCTCCACCACCCGCCAGACGCCGTAAAGCTGATTGTGGCTGTATAACGTCAGGTTATGGGAAAAGTGGGTCAGCAACGCTTTGCCGCGCGTTTCAATATGGGTCACCGTCTGCCCCACCAGCTGTGATTCGTACGGCTTCAGTTGAGGAAAGGCAAACCAGGCTTTTGTCAGGGTTTTGCCCTTTATCGCCGCCTCCAGGCTATCCGCCGCGCGGCGGATCTCCGGACCTTCTGGCATAGTATTGTCCTTACATAATTATTCTGCGCTGACGAGAATGCCCACTTCCGAGAACGCCGCCCGCAGGCGTCGCGCAAACCGGAGCGCATGCTCGCCGTCGCCGTGTAAACACACCGTATCGGCCTGAACGCTTGCCGCTGTGCCATCTACGGCGATGACCCGCCCGGCGCGCACCATCTCCAGGGTCTGCGCCAGGGCCTTATCTTCGTCGGTAATCAGCGCGCCGGCCTGCGTACGCGGCACCAGGCTGCCATCCGGCTGGTATTCCCGGTCGGCAAATACTTCCTGTCGGGTGGTTAACCCCAGACGCGCGCCGGCGCGGATCAGTTCGCTGCCCGCCAGGCCCACCAGAATCAGCTGCGGATTATAGTCCCGCACCGCGCGGGCGATGGCGTCCGCCAGCGCCGGATCCTTCGCCGCCTGGTTATAGAGCATGCCGTGCGGTTTCACGTGGCGCATCACGCCCTTCTCCGCGCGCACAATCGCGTCCAGCGCACCGGTCTGATAGAGCATTTGCGCGTACACCGTCTCAGGCGGCAGATCCATCGCCGTACGGCCAAAGTTTTCCCGGTCGGGAAAGCTGGGGTGAGCCCCAATCGCGACGCCGTTTTTAACGGCGGTACGCACGCTCTCCAGCATGGTCTGCGCGTCCCCCGCATGAAAACCGCAGGCGATGTTGACCGAGGAGACCAGCGTCATCAGCGCCGCATCGGCGCTGCTGCCCTCCCCCAGGTCGGCGTTCAGGTCAATCTTTACCATCGAGCCTCCACGCCAGCTGTTCGAGATAACGCTGCCGATCCTGTCGCGCCTTCAGCGCCTCCTCCAGCGAACACTGCACAAAATGAATCGGCTGGCCGAGGGGAATTTGCGCCAGATGGTAGCGATCCGCCTCGATGATGCAGGCAATGCGCGGATAACCGCCGGTGGTTTGCGCGTCGTTCATCAGCACAATAGGCTGACCGTTACCCGGCACCTGGATCACGCCCGGCAACAGCCCGTGGGAAAGCAGCTCCCGATCGGTCGTGCGGGTTAACGGCTGCCCCTGAAGGCGATACCCCATGCGGTTACTCTGCGGGCAGATCTTCCACGGCGAGCGCCAGAAAGACTCCTTTGAGGCCTCATCGAACTCATGATATTCCGGCCCCGGCAGGGCGCGGATCAGGTTCCCCCACAGCAGCTGCTTCACGCCCTGCGTGGTGGTGAAATGGCGCGCTGATGGCTTAATCGCCAGGCGATCGCCGTCGCGCAGCAGCCGTCCTTCATGCCCGCCCATTCCCGCTTTCTGGTCTGTACTGGCTGAGCCCAGCACCTCAGGCACGTCGATGCCTCCCGCCACCGCAAGGTAGCTGCGCACGCCGTGCAGAGGGCGTTTAAGCGTCAGTCGCTGCCCGGCCTTCGCCCGCAGGCGCCAGCCGGTCCACACCGCTTTGCCGTCCAGCGTCGCGTCACAGCCCGCACCGGTTAAGGCAAACCAGGTTTCCTGACCAAACTCAATCACGCACTGGCCCAGCGTAATTTCTAACGCCGCCGTGCTGCCGGCGTTGCCTACCAGCAGGTTGGCAATCTCCAGCGACGGGCGGTCAAGCGCACCGCAGTAGCTCACGCCCGACTGACGCAGGCCAAAGCGTCCGGCATCCTGAACGGAGGTGTAAAGCCCGGCGCGAATAAGCGTTAACATACTCCCTCCTTCTGCGGGATAAAGCGCAGGGTGTCACCCGGACGCAGAAGTATTGGCGCGTCCTGGCCGGGTTCAAATAACGGCGTGGACGTGTGCCCGATAAGCTGCCAGCCTCCCGGCGAGGCGAGCGGATAAATTCCCGTCTGTTCACCGCCAATCGCCACCGTGCCCGCCGGTACGCTCAGGCGCGGCTCCGCGCGGCGCGGGGTATGCAGCTGAGGCGACAGCCCGCCAAGATACGGAAAGCCCGGCTGAAAACCCAAAAACCAGACGACATAATCGACGGCGCTATGCAGCTCCACAACCTGCTTTTCCGTAAGCCCACAGTGTTCAGCCACCACGCCCAGGTCGGGGCCGCCCTTGCCGCCATAGACGACCGGGATCTCAATCGTCCGCGACTCCGGCTCCAGCGCCTCGCTCTCCTCCCACCAGCGCTGCAGACGCTCAATCGCATCCAGCGCCCCCGCGTGCGGGTTACGCAGCACCACAGTGATATTATTCATGCCCGGAATAGCTTCAACCACGCCGGGCAGATCGGGCAGACGCTGAGCCAGCCGCCAGATACGCTTTTGCGTGGCAAGCGTTACCGGAGGCTCGAGCTCCAGAACTACCGCGGTTTCACCCAGAAGATAACAACGCGCTCGCTGCACTTAACTACCTCTCATCAGGCCGGATTAGGGATATCAATAAAGGTCACATCCAGATCGGTATTTTCCGTCAGCCACTCGCTGAGGGCGCGGATGCCGCCGCGCTCGGTGGCGTGATGGCCTGCCGCGTAAAAGTGCAGACCCTGTTCACGCGCAGAATGGATAGTCTGCTCGGAAACCTCGCCGGTAATGAAGGCGTCGACGCCGAATCGCGCCGCGCTATCAATAAAGCCCTGACCGCCGCCGGTACACCAGGCCACGCGCTTCACGGTATCCGGCCCGGTATCGCCGCACCACAGCGGACGACGCCCCAGGCGCGCTTCGATCCATGAGGCCAGCTCCAGCCCCGGTACCGGCATTGACAGCTCGCCCCACGGAACCAGCGGCTCAATTTCGCCCATGACCGTAATGCCCAGCAGCTGCGCCAGCTGGACGTTATTGCCCAGTTCAGGGTGCGCATCCAGCGGCAGATGGTAACCGTACAGGTTGATGTCGTTCGCCAGCAGCGTTTTGAGGCGGTTGCGCTTCATGCCGCGAATTACGGGCGATTCGTTTTTCCAGAAATAGCCATGGTGGACTATCACTGCGTCGGCTTCCTGACGCACCGCCTCGTCCAGCAGCGCCTGGCTTGCCGTCACGCCGGTGATAATTTTCTGCACCGTTTCGCGACCTTCCACCTGCATCCCGTTCGGGCCGTAGTCGCTAAAGGAGGCGGCGTTCAGTTTTTCGTTAATCAGGCGTTCCAGTTCACTGTTTTTCATCATCACTCTCTCAAACTTTTCGGGCGGCTTCGTACGCCGCCAGCGTGGCGACGCGCGCCTGTTTATGGTCGACAACGGGACGGGGATAATCCAGGGTAACCCGCTGTTTATCCGCCCATGTCCAGGGGTCATGAATGGCTTTGGCGGGGACATCCTTCAGCTCAGGCAGCCAGCGGCGGATAAACGCGCCGTCAGCGTCAAATCGCTGTCCCTGCGTGGTCGGGTTAAAGATCCGAAAATAAGGAGCCGCGTCCGTTCCGGTGGAGGCCGCCCACTGCCAGCCGCCGTTATTCGCCGCCAGATCGCCATCGATGAGCTGAGAAATAAAATAGCGCTCTCCGATTCGCCAGTCGATAAGCAGATCCTTCACCAGGAAGCTGGCGGTTATCATGCGCAGACGGTTATGCATCCACCCGGTTTCATTCATCTGCCGCATAGCTGCATCAACAATCGGATAGCCGGTGCGTCCGCTCTGCCACGCCTTCAGCAGCTTTTCATTGGACTGCCACTTTACGTTATCGGTCCAACGAATGAAGGGACGATGTTTACATAACTCAGGATGATACGTCATCAGGTGGCGATAAAACTCGCGCCAGATCAGCTCGTTCAGCCATACTGCACCCGCGCCACCGTCCAGCGCCCGGGGCTGTTCCGCCAGCAGCCGGTGCAAGCACTGGCGCGGGGAGAGCGCGCCCAGCGCTAAACAGGCCGACAGGCGGCTGGTGCCTTCAATCGCCGGAAAATCCCGGCGCGCCTCGTATTCAGCCGCGCCCTGTTTGCAGAAGTCGCGCAGCTGGGCAATAGCCGCTTTCTCGCTGGCGGGAAATAACGCTTCATCGAACGTCTGGCGGGGGTAATTCAGGCTGATTTCCGCCGGATCCGCTATCGTTTCTCCTCGCCCGGCAGGCGCGGGCACGCACTCGGGCAGCCCTTCCTTCAGGCGTTTGATAAAGGCATTTTTAAACGGCGTGAAAACTTTATACATCTCGTGATTGCCGGTCATTACGCTGCCCGGCGCGAGCATCACGCTGTCATCGAATCCTTCACAGACAACGCCCGCAAGGTTTTTTTCCAGCTGTCGGTCGCGCTGCTGCTCGTTAAATTCGTACTGGTAGTTGTAAAAAAGATGCGTTACCGCGTGCTGCCTGCAGATGGCCTGCACCGTCTGAAGCTGCCCGGAAAAATCGTTCACCTCTTTGTAGATCAGCGGAATGCCTTTTTCGGCCAGCGAACGCTGCACATCGTTCAGGTACGCGTTGAGTAAAGCCGCCTGCCGGGGTGCCATATCGTGCTGCCGCCACTGTTCAGGGGTGGCGATAAACAGGGCCAGCACCTTAGCGTCCCTGGCGCGGCAGGCGGCCGCGAGAGCGATGTTGTCGTGAATGCGTAAATCCGCGCGAAACCAAACCAGATGGGTGGGCATAAAACTCCTGGCAATTGTCCATTATGTCCGTAAGGGCATGCCGTAAAAGGAAAAAGGCACGCATTGAACTACTTTGCCATGAAGTGTAGACGGGATGAAATAAAAAAGGCCGCCCGAGGCGGCCTTAACGCTACTTGTCCTGCGTTAATACTTTTTGCAATTTTTTATGGCTACGTATCATACGTATCAGTAGAAGTCGCAGGTTGCCTTCTCGGCCTGATCCATCCATACCGGTTTCTCGCTGGTTTTTGCCCAGACGCGGTGCAGATAGCTGTAAAAACGTGCGCGATCTTTCCAGAACAGCATCACCGGCAGGGCCAGCACGCCAGCCACTACGGCGAAAGTGCGACGCATGAAAATGATATGAGCCGGAAACTCTTTATAAAGATCCATATTTTTCTCCCCTGTAGTTGGCCGGAAACGTTCTCCGGAAAATGTGAAATCTGTGACCTGGATAAAATAATACCGCTTTGTTTGTAATTTTACTACTCATCCGACCACTCAATTTCATCCATTTAGTGAATATTTACATTCACGCCGTAATTAAGTTACAAAAAAGTTAACGATTTACTTATCAATAGTTAAATCATGGTCTTTTCGTTTTTATACTTTTTTTACACCCGCCCCGCGGATTTTTGCGAAATCTTTGCGCCGTAAACCCTACCGTTAGCACCAATACAAATGTCACCCGGAGGTGGGTTGTGAGTGCAGGTCTGATTGCCGGCATTGTGCTGGTGTTCCTGTTATTGGGTTATCTGGTTTATGCCCTGATTAATGCGGAGGCGTTCTAATGGCTGCTCAGGCGTTTTTGCTTATTGCGGGCTTTTTACTGGTGCTGTTTGTCCTTGCCAGGCCGCTGGGAACGGCGCTGGCGCGGCTGATCAACAACGTGCCCCTGCCGGGCACGGGCCTCGTCGAAAACGGGTTATGGCGCGTGCTGGGCGTCAGCGACCGGGAAATGAACTGGCGGCAATACCTGACGGCGATAGTGCTTCTGAATATCGTGGGTCTGGTCGTCCTATTCGCCATGCTGATGCTTCAGGGTAGCCTGCCGCTTAACCCGCAGCGGCTACCCGGCTTATCCTGGCATCTGGCGCTAAACACCGCGGTCAGCTTCGTTACTAACACCAACTGGCAATCCTATGCCGGTGAAACCACGCTCAGCTATTTCAGCCAGATGGCCGGATTAACCGTGCAAAACTTTCTCTCTGCGGCCAGCGGTATCGCGGTTATTTTTGCCCTGACGCGCGCCTTCGCCCGTCAGAATGTGGGCACGCTGGGCAACGCCTGGGTTGATATAACGCGTATCACCCTCTGGATCCTGGTTCCCGTGGCGCTGGTTATTGCCCTGTTCTTTATTCAGCAGGGCAGCCTGCAAAACCTGCTGCCTTATACCCCTTACACCTCGCTTGAAGGCGCCAGTGGCCTCCTGCCGATGGGGCCGGTGGCGTCGCAGGAAGCGATAAAGATGCTGGGCACCAACGGCGGCGGCTTCTTCAACGCCAACTCAGCCCATCCGTTTGAAAACCCAACGGCTCTCACCAACCTGGTCCAGATGCTGGCGATCTTCCTGATCCCCGCCGCGCTCTGCTTCGCCTTTGGCGATGTGGTTAACGATCGCCGTCAGGGACGCACGCTGCTGTGGGCCATGTCGTCGATCTTCGTGGTGTGCGTCGCGCTGGTGATGTGGGCCGAATGGCACGGCAACAGCCACTTCATGCAGCTCGGGGCCAGCAGCAATATCAACATGGAAGGTAAAGAGAGCCGCTTCGGCATTCTTGCCAGCAGCCTCTATGCGGTAGTCACCACGGCGGCCTCCTGCGGGGCGGTGAACGCCATGCACGACTCTTTCACCGCGCTCGGCGGCATGATCCCGATGTGGCTGATGCAGATCGGCGAAGTGGTCTTCGGTGGGGTCGGCTCGGGTCTGTACGGCATGCTGCTGTTCGTTCTGCTGGCGGTATTTATCGCCGGGCTGATGATTGGCCGCACGCCTGAGTATCTCGGTAAAAAAATCGACGTGCGCGAGATGAAATTAACCGCGCTGGCGATCCTGGTTACCCCTGCCCTCGTGCTGCTCGGCACCGCGCTGGCGCTGATGACTGAAGCAGGCCGCAGCGGCATCTTCAACCCCGGCATCCACGGCTTTAGCGAAGTGCTTTACGCCGTATCGTCTGCGGCCAACAACAACGGCAGCGCCTTTGCAGGGTTGAGCGCCAACTCGCCATTCTGGAACTGCCTGCTGGCGTTCTGCATGTTCGTGGGGCGTTTCGGCGTGATCGTTCCCGTCATGGCGATCGCCGGAGCGCTGGTGAATAAAAAAATTCAGCCGACCACTACCGGTACGTTACCGACTCACGGCGCGCTGTTTGTCGGTCTGCTGGTGGGTACCGTCCTGCTGGTGGGCGCCCTGACCTTTATCCCCGCCCTCGCGTTAGGCCCGGTCGCGGAAACTCTCTCTTTACGCTGATTTTGCGGAGAATTTGTCATGAGTCGTAAACAACTGGCCCTGCTCGAACCGACGTTAGTTCGTCAGGCCCTCATGGATGCGGTGAAAAAACTGAGCCCGCGCGTGCAGTGGCACAACCCGGTGATGTTTATCGTCTGGATAGGAAGTTTACTCACCACCGCGCTGGCGATTGCCATGGGAACGGGTCAACTGTCGGGGAATGCCACCTTCACCGCCGCCATCAGCCTGTGGCTGTGGTTTACCGTGCTGTTCGCCAACTTCGCCGAAGCGCTGGCGGAAGGCCGCAGTAAGGCGCAGGCCAACAGCCTGAAAGGGGTTAAAAAAACCGCTTTCGCGCGCAAATTACGCGAACCGAAATACGGCGCGCAGATGGATCGCGTCCCGGCAGATGAACTGCGCAAGGGTGATGTGGTGCTGGTGGAAGCGGGCGACATCATCCCCTGCGACGGGGAGGTGATTGAAGGGGGCGCATCGGTTGACGAAAGCGCCATTACCGGGGAATCCGCGCCGGTTATACGTGAATCGGGTGGAGATTTCGCTTCCGTCACCGGCGGAACGCGCATCCTTTCCGACTGGCTGGTGATCCGGTGCAGCGTTAACCCGGGCGAAACCTTCCTCGACAGGATGATCGCCATGGTGGAAGGGGCACAGCGCCGTAAAACGCCGAACGAGATCGCCCTGACCATCCTGCTGGTGGCGCTCACCATCGTCTTCCTGCTGGCAACGGCAACCCTGTGGCCCTTCTCCGCCTACGGCGGCACGGCGGTCAGCATCACCGTGCTGGCCGCCCTGCTGGTGTGCCTGATCCCCACCACCATCGGCGGCCTGCTTTCGGCGATTGGCGTGGCGGGGATGAGCCGCATGCTGGGCGCGAACGTGATTGCCACCAGCGGACGCGCCGTTGAGGCGGCGGGCGACGTTGACGTGCTGCTGCTGGATAAAACCGGCACCATCACCCTCGGCAACCGTCAGGCATCCGAATTTTTACCGGCTCCCGGCGTGGATGAAAAAACGCTGGCCGACGCGGCGCAGCTCTCGTCTCTGGCCGATGAAACGCCGGAAGGTCGTAGCATCGTGGTTCTGGCAAAGCAGCGCTTCAACCTGCGCCAGCGCGACGTCCAGAGCCTGCAGGCCACGTTCGTCCCGTTCACGGCGCAAACCCGGATGAGCGGGATCAACATTCAGGACAGGATGATCCGCAAAGGGTCCGTTGATGCCATTCGCCGCCACATTGAGGCGAATAACGGCCATTTCCCACCGGAAGTCGACAAATTGGTGGAAAGCATCGCGCGACAGGGGGCAACCCCGCTGGTGGTGGCGGAAGGTTCCCGCGTGCTCGGCGCGATCGCCCTGAAGGATATCGTAAAGGGCGGTATTAAAGAGCGTTTTGCCCAGATGCGGAAGATGGGCATTAAAACGGTGATGATCACCGGGGATAACCGTCTCACCGCGGCCGCCATTGCCGCCGAAGCGGGGGTGGATGATTTCCTCTCCGAGGCGACGCCGGAAGCGAAGCTGGCCCTGATCCGCCAGTATCAGGCGGAAGGCCGTCTGGTGGCGATGACCGGCGACGGCACCAACGATGCCCCGGCGCTGGCGCAGGCCGACGTGGCGGTAGCGATGAACTCCGGCACCCAGGCGGCAAAAGAGGCGGGCAACATGGTCGACCTTGACTCGAACCCGACCAAGCTCATCGAGGTGGTGCACATCGGGAAGCAAATGCTGATGACGCGCGGCTCGCTGACCACGTTCAGTATCGCAAACGACGTGGCGAAGTATTTCGCCATTATCCCGGCGGCTTTTGCAGCCACCTATCCGCAGCTGAATGCCCTGAACGTGATGCACCTGCACTCGCCGGCCTCGGCGATTCTGAGCGCGGTGATCTTCAACGCCCTGATTATTGTCTTCCTGATCCCGCTGGCGCTGAAGGGGGTGAGCTATAAGCCGCTGACGGCCGCCGCCATGCTGCGCCGCAACCTGTGGGTTTACGGTCTCGGCGGGCTGGTGGTGCCCTTTATCGGCATCAAGGTTATCGACGTACTGTTAACGCTGTTCGGGCTGGTTTAAAAGGTGAATCAAATGACGATGTTACGTCCCGCTATACTGTTGTTTATTCTGCTGTCTCTGGTTACCGGCGGGCTTTACCCGCTGGCGACCACCGCGCTGGGCCAGTGGTGGTTTCAGGATCGGGCCAACGGCTCGCTGATTATTCAGAACGGTGAAAACCGGGGGTCGCGCCTGATTGGACAGAATTTCACAGAGGCACGCTACTTCCAGGGACGCCCTTCCGCCACTGCGGAAAGCCCGTATAATCCCATGGCGTCCGGCGGCAGTAACCTGGCGGGCAGCAATCCCGCGCTGGATAAAGCGGTAGCGGAACGCATTGCCGCCCTGCGCGCCGCGAACCCGCAGGCCAGCCGGGAGGTGCCGATTGAGCTGGTCACCGCCTCCGCGAGCGGCCTGGACTACAGCCTGACGCCGGAAGCGGTGGCCTGGCAAATTCCGCGCGTGGCCGCCGCCCGCCGGCTGCCCGTCGAACAGGTGAGCCAGCTGGTCGCAGAGCACACGCAAAAGCCGCTGGTCAGCGTCATCGGCATGCCGGTAGTGAACATTGTTGAACTGAATCTGGCGCTGGACGCGCTAAGGAAAAACTAAATGACCGACGAGCCCATGCGCCCGGATCCGGACAGGCTGCTTGAACAGACGGCTGAAGCCCATCGCGGCAAGCTGAAAATTTTCTTCGGCGCCTGCGCGGGCGTCGGGAAAACCTTCGCCATGCTGACGGAAGCCCAGCGGCTGCGGGCGCAGGGGCTTGATATTCTCATCGGCGTGGTTGAAACCCACGGTCGCAAAGAGACCGCGGCGCTGCTGACGGGGCTTGCCACGCAGCCGCCCCGGCGCATCAGCCACCGCGGGCGGCTGGTGACGGAGTTCGATCTGGACGCGGCCCTCGCCCGCCGTCCCGCCCTGATTCTGATGGACGAGCTGGCGCACAGCAACGCGCCAGGCTCCCGTCACCCGAAGCGCTGGCAGGACGTTGAGGAATTACTTGAAGCCGGGATTGACGTTTTTACCACGGTGAACGTTCAGCATCTGGAAAGCCTGAACGACGTGGTGAGCGGCGTAACGGGCATTCAGGTGCGGGAGACCGTTCCCGATCCGTTTTTCGATTCTGCCGATGAAGTGGTTCTGGTTGACCTGCCGCCGGACGATCTGCGCCAGCGCCTGCACGAGGGCAAGGTATATATTGCCGGCCAGGCCGAACGCGCCATTGAACATTTTTTCCGCAAAGGCAACCTGATTGCCCTGCGCGAGCTGGCCCTGCGCCGCACTGCCGATCGCGTTGATGACCAGATGCGCGCCTGGCGCGATCTGCAGGGGCGGGAGCGCGTCTGGCATACGCGGGACGCCATTCTGCTGTGCATCGGCCACGGCAGCGGCAATGAAAAGCTGGTCCGCACCGCCGCTCGTCTCGCGGCGAAGTTTGGCAGCGTCTGGCATGCGGTGTATGTCGAAACGCCACAGCTTCACGCCCTGCCGGAAAATCAGCGCCGCGCCATCCTGAGCGCGCTGCGGCTGGCGCAGGAGCTGGGCGCGGAAACGGCGACCCTCTCCGATCCGCAGGAGGATAAAGCCATCGTGCGCTACGCGCGTGAGCACAATCTGGGCAAAATTGTTACCGGACGTCGCCAGCACCGCCGCTGGTTTAGCCGTGAATCCTTTGCCGACAGGCTGGCGCGCCGCGCGCCGGATCTTGATTTAGTCATCGTCGCGCTGGACGACAGGCCCGCCCCCCTGCCCAACCGAGCGCCGGACGCGCGCACCTTTGGCGATAAATGGCGGATCCAGATCCGCGGCTGCCTTGTTGCCGTGGTGCTGTGCGCCCTGATTACGGTAATCGCCAGCCAGTGGCTGATCGCCTTCGACGCCGCCAACCTGGTCATGATCTATCTCCTGGGCGTAGTGGTGGTGGCCCTCTTTTACGGTCGCTGGCCGTCGGTGCTGGCAACGGTGATCAACGTCGTCAGCTTCGATCTGTTCTTCATTGCCCCGCGAGGGACGCTCGCCGTCTCGGACGTGCAGTACATTCTGACCTTTGCGGTGATGCTTACCGTCGGGCTGGTGATTGGGAATCTGACGGCGGGGGTACGCTACCAGGCCCGCATTGCCCGCTACCGCGAGCAGCGCACGCGCCATCTGTACGAGATGTCAAAATCGCTGGCGGTGGGCCGCACGCCGCTGGATATCGTCCAGACCAGCGAGCAGTTTATCCGCTCGACGTTTCATGCCGGTAATCTGATTTTGCTTCCCGACGAGCAGGGGCATCTTCGCCCCCTCACCTCCTCCTCGGGCATGACGCCGTGGGATGAAGCCATTGCCCGCTGGAGTTTCGATAAGGGGTTACCTGCCGGTGCCGGGACCGACACCCTACCCGGCGTGCCTTACCAGATCCTGCCGCTGCGCAGCGCGGATAAAAATCACGGGCTGGTCATCGTGGAGCCGTCTAACCTGCGCCAGCTGATGATCCCCGAGCAGCAGCGCCTGCTGGAAACCTTCACGCTGCTGGTTGCCAGCGCCCTTGAGCGGCTGGCGCTCACGGCCAGCGAAGAGCAGGCGCGTCTGGCAAGCGAGCGCGAAAGCATTCGCAATTCGCTGCTGGCGGCGCTGTCCCACGATTTACGCACCCCGCTCACCGTGCTGTTCGGTCAGTCCGAAATTCTTACGCTGGATCTCGCGGCGGAAGGGTCAAAGCATGCGATGCACGCCAGTGAAATTCGCCAGCACGTGCTGAATACCACGCGTCTGGTGAATAACCTGCTGGACATGGCGCGCATTCAGTCCGGCGGGTTTAACCTCAAAAAAGAGTGGCTCACGCTTGAGGAGGTCGTCGGGAGTGCGCTGAAGATGCTGGAGCCGGGGCTGGGCGGACGCCATATTGAACTGAACATGCCGGATCCCCTGACGTTAATTCACGTTGATGGCCCTCTGTTTGAGCGGGTGCTGATCAACCTGCTGGAAAATGCCGCGAAATATGCCGGAGCAAAGGCGCAGATTGGCATTACTGCCGCGATGGACGCTCAGGCGCTGCGGCTTGAAGTCTGGGATACCGGGCCGGGCATTCCCGCTGGCCAGGAACACGCCATTTTTGATAAATTCGCGCGCGGCAGTAAGGAGTCTGCTATTCCGGGCGTTGGGCTGGGGCTGGCGATCTGCCAGGCCATCGTCGACGTGCATGGTGGCACCATTTCGGCCGAAAACCGTCCGGAAGGCGGCGCCCGCTTTTGTGTTACACTTCCTCTTGAAACCCCACCAGAACTTGATGAATTGCCAGAGGATTTGTGATTAACGTTCTGATTGTTGAAGATGAGCTCGCTATCAGTCGATTTCTGCGCACCGCGCTGGAAGGCGACGGTTTGCGCGTTCACGAAGCCGGTACGCTTCAACGTGGGTTAATCGAAGCCGCGACCCGCAAGCCGGACCTGGTTATCCTGGACCTGGGGCTACCGGATGGCGACGGCATTGATTTTATTCGCGAGGTGCGTCAGTGGAGCCAGATGCCGATTCTGGTGCTCTCTGCCCGCACCGAAGAGACGGATAAAATCGCCGCGCTGGATGCCGGCGCGGATGATTACCTGATTAAGCCGTTTGGCATTGGCGAGCTGCAGGCGCGGCTTCGCGTCGCATTGCGTCGCCACAGCGCCACCGCGCCTTCCGATCCGGTATATACCTTTGGCGATATCCGGGTCGATCTTGCCGCCCGCCGCATCCTGCGGGGAGACGAAGAGATACACCTTACGCCTATAGAGTTTCGTCTTCTGGCCGTGCTGCTCAATAACCATGGAAAAGTGTTGACCCAGCGACAGCTGTTAAGCCAGGTCTGGGGACCGAATGCTGTCGAACATAGTCACTATTTACGCATTTATATGGGGCACCTTCGCCAGAAGCTTGAAGCCGACCCCGCGCGCCCTCGTCATTTATTAACAGAAACCGGTATCGGCTATCGTTTTATGATCTGAATAAGTATTCAGACTTATTTTCGGTAATCCCTCCGCGTCATCTTAATAAGCCATAAAAATAGCGACAAGTTTATTTTTATGGCTACGCACGGCTATTAAAAACACAAAGAAAACACTCAATTAACATGAAATCAACAAAACAGCATTTTGATCTGCATTATTCATAAAAAACGACTAATTATTTCTGCAATGATCGGTTAAGGGTGATCTAATTCACAGTTAATCGCTTTTTACCGGATAAAATGACCATGCTTTCAATTACTGAAAGGAAACTGAACATGGAAAACAATAACCGTTTAATGCCCCATATAAGGCGGACAACGCATATCATGATGTTTGCCCACCGAAACTGTTTTGACTTTCACCTCTTTAACGCCCGGTAGTCCTTCGACTTCTGGCGCATCTGCTTACAGGTCATCCTGAAACACGCGATTTTACAGGCTGTTGCCTGTGAACACCTGCGCTCATTTCTTGTAATTCAGATTCTCCGCATCCGGGCGGACTGAATTTCACTCAGCAAAAAGCAAATAACTGATTTCCGTATCAGCGGTCACGCTTTGCTTTTTTTTCCGGAAACAATCGATTTCTTTCTCATAAGAAGTCGAGGGATCAATATTGCCTGAATAAAGAGAGAAAGATGAAAAAATTAAAAATTGCCGTCAGCCGTGCCTGTCCTGAATGTTTTACTACCCAGCGCGAAATGGTGGACGTTAACGCTTCGGATTATATTGACGTGGCGGCCGTGGTTCTGGCCGTCAGCGATATTTTCACTGGCGCAATTGAAGAGATAGAGGCCACGGGATTTGGCATCCCGGTGTTTATTGCCACGCATAAGGAAGAAATGGTTCCGGCTGAATTTTTGTCGCGTATTCACGGCGTTTTTGAGTACGCCGACAGCTGCAGTGCGTTCTACGGACGCCAGCTGGAAGCGGCCGCGCAGAAATACGAAACCCAGCTTCGTCCCCCGTTCTTCCGCGCGCTGGTCGATTACGTCCAGCAGGGCAACAGCGCGTTTGACTGTCCCGGGCATCAGGGAGGTCAGTTCTTCCGCCGCCATCCTGCCGGCAATCAGTTTGTTGATTTCTTTGGCGAAACGCTTTTTCGCTCCGATCTGTGCAACGCCGACGTGGCAATGGGCGACCTGCTGATCCACGAAGGCGCGCCGTGCATCGCCCAGCAGCATGCGGCAAAAGTCTTTAACGCTGACAAAACCTACTTCGTGCTGAACGGCACCTCCTCCTCCAATAAGGTGGTGCTGAACGCCCTGCTCACCCCAGGCGATCTGGTGCTTTTCGATCGTAATAACCACAAGTCTAATCACCACGGCGCGCTGTTGCAGGCGGGTGCAACGCCGGTGTACCTGGAAACGGCGCGCAACCCGTACGGCTTTATCGGCGGTATTGATGCACGCTGCTTTGAGGAGAGCTACCTGCGTGAGCTGGTGTCGGAGGTTGCGCCGGACCGCGCGCGCGACGCACGTCCGTTCCGTCTGGCGGTGATCCAGCTGGGCACCTACGACGGCACCATTTATAACGCCCGTCAGGTGGTGGATAACATTGGCCACCTGTGTGACTACATTCTGTTTGACTCTGCGTGGGTCGGCTACGAGCAGTTTATCCCGATGATGGCCGACTGCTCGCCGCTGCTGCTGGAGCTGAACGAGAACGATCCGGGGATCCTGGTTACCCAGTCCGTGCATAAGCAGCAGGCGGGATTCTCGCAAACCTCGCAGATCCACAAGAAGGACAGCCACATCAAAGGCCAGCCGCGCTATGTCCCGCACAAGCGCCTCAACAACGCCTTTATGATGCACGCCTCCACCAGCCCGTTTTACCCGCTGTTTGCCGCGCTGGACATCAACGCCCGCATGCATGAGGGGCAAAGCGGCCGTAATATGTGGATGGACTGCGTGGTGACGGGCATCGAGGCGCGCAAGCTGATCCTGGAAAATTGCCAGTTTATTCGTCCTTTCGTCCCTGAAACGGTTGACGGCAGGGCGTGGGAAAGCTGGGACACGGCGGAGATCGCGACGGATTTGCGCTTCTTCCACTTCGTGCCGGGTGAGCGCTGGCACGCTTTTGAAGGCTACGCCGAGCACCAGTATTTTATCGATCCGTGCAAGCTGCTGCTGACCACGCCGGGAATAAACGCCCGCACCGGCGAGTATGACGATTTCGGCGTGCCCGCCACTATCCTTGCCAACTTCCTGCGTGAAAACGGCATCGTGCCGGAAAAATGCGACCTCAACTCCATTCTTTTCCTGCTCACCCCGGCGGAGGACATGGGCAAACTGCAGCAGCTGGTCGCCCAGCTGGTGCGCTTCGAAAAGCTGCTCCAGAGCGATGCGCCGCTGAAAGCGGTTCTCCCCTCTCTTTATAAGCAGCATCCGGAACGTTACGCGAATTACACTCTGCGCCAGATTTGCCAGGAGATGCACGACCTCTATGCCCGCCATAACGTCAAGCAGCTGCAAAAAGAGATGTTCCGCAAGTCCCACTTCCCGCGCGTGATGATGAACCCGCAGGAGGCGAACTACGCCTACCTGCGCGGAGAAGTCGAGCTGGTTTCCCTGCGCGATGCAGAAGGCCGTATCGCCGCGGAGGGGGCGCTCCCTTACCCACCGGGGGTGCTGTGCGTGGTTCCGGGGGAAGTCTGGGGCGGTTCCGTGCTGCGCTACTTTGCCGCGCTGGAGGACGGGATCAATCTGCTGCCGGGCTTTGCGCCGGAGCTACAGGGCGTGTACGTCGAGGAGCGTGACGGTCGTAAACAGGTGCGCTGCTACGTCATTAAACAACCTGCCGCTCAGCCCGCGCTGCTGAAAGGAGAAAAAGTATGAGTAAGGCCAACAAGATGGGCGTGGTGCAGCTGACAATTCTCACCATGGTGAACATGATGGGGTCCGGGATCATCATGCTGCCCACCAAGCTCGCCGAAGTGGGGACGATTTCGATTATCTCCTGGCTGGTCACCGCCGTGGGATCGATGGCGCTGGCGTGGGCGTTTGCCAAGTGTGGAATGTTCAGCCGCAAGTCAGGCGGCATGGGCGGCTACGCCGAATATGCGTTCGGCAAGTCCGGTAACTTTATGGCCAACTACACCTACGGCGTATCGCTGCTGATCGCTAACGTGGCGATTGCTATTTCCGCCGTCGGCTACGGCACGGAGCTGTTTGGCGCGACGCTCAGTCCGGTACAGATTGGTTTAGCCACCATCGGCGTGCTGTGGATCTGCACCGTCGCCAACTTCGGCGGCGCGCGCATCACCGGACAGCTCAGCAGCATCACCGTCTGGGGCGTGATCATCCCTGTGGTCGGCCTGTGCGTTATCGGCTGGTTCTGGTTCAGCCCGACGCTGTACGCGAATTCCTGGAACCCGCACCACGTGCCGTTCTTTTCCGCAGTCGGGTCTTCTATCGCCATGACGCTGTGGGCCTTCCTCGGCCTGGAGTCGGCCTGCGCAAACGCTGAAGTGGTGGAAAATCCGGAGAAAAATGTCCCCATCGCGGTGCTCGGCGGAACGCTGGGCGCGGCGGTGATCTACATCATCTCCACTAACGTGATTGCGGGGATTGTGCCAAACGCGGATCTGGCAAACTCCACGGCACCGTTCGGGCTGGCCTTCGCGAAGATGTTCAACCCGGAGGTGGGGAAAGTCATCATGGGGCTGATGGTGATGTCCTGCTGCGGCTCGCTCCTCGGCTGGCAGTTCACCATCGCACAGGTGTTTAAATCTTCGGCTGACGAAGGCTACTTCCCGAAAATCTTCTCCCGGGTGACAAAAGCCGATGCGCCGGTGCAGGGCATGCTGGCCATTGCGATTGTCCAGAGCGGCCTGTCGTTAATGACCATCAGCCCGTCGCTGAACAGCCAGTTCAACGTGCTGGTCAACCTGGCGGTAGTAACGAACATCATTCCTTACATTCTGTCGATGGCGGCGCTGGTGATTATTCAGAAGGTGGCGAAAGTGGATCCGCGAAAGGCCCGGGCGGCAAATATTGTGGCGCTGACGGGGGCGATTTACAGCTTCTACGCGCTCTACTCGTCCGGTCAGGAAGCGATGCTGTACGGCGCGATGGTGACATTTATGGGCTGGACGCTGTACGGTCTGGTGTCGCCGAGATTTGAACTAAAGAATAAGCACGGCTAGGTAAAAGCAAAACGGCAACCCTGAGGTTGCCGTTTTCCATGTTTTCCCCCTCTCCCTGTGGGAGAGGGCCGGGGTGAGGGCACCAGCCCGCACCAAACACCACTTACGCGTTTTTCAGCACTTCACTGACAATCTCAACCGCTTCTTTCTCAATCTGCTGGCGGTGCTCAGCGCCGAGGAAGCTTTCGCAGTAGATTTTGTACGCATCTTCCGTACCGGATGGACGCGCCGCGAACCAGCCGTTTTCAGTCATCACCTTCAGACCGCCGATGGACGCGCCGTTGCCCGGTGCCGCCGTCAGACGCGCGGTGATCGGGTCACCCGCCAGCGTGCTTGCGCTGACCATCTCCGGAGAGAGTTTGGACAGGGCCGCCTTCTGGGCAGAGGTCGCGCCAGCCTGAATACGGTTGTAGCTTGGCGCACCAAAACGTTCCGCCAGCTCGTTGTAATGCTCCTGCGGGTTCTTGCCGGTGACAGCGGTGATTTCCGCGGCCAGCAGGCACATGATGATGCCGTCTTTATCGGTTGACCATGGGGTGCCGTCGAAGCGAAGGAAGGATGCTCCCGCGCTCTCTTCACCGCCAAAGCCGAAGCTGCCGTCGTGCAGACCGTCTACAAACCACTTAAAGCCCACCGGCACTTCCACCAGCTTGCGACCCAGCGCGTCGACCACGCGGTCGATCATCGCGGAGGAAACCAGCGTTTTACCGACGGCGACCTCTTTGCCCCACTGCGGACGATGCTGGAACAGGTAGTTGATCGCAACGGCCAGATAGTGGTTAGGGTTCATCAGCCCGGCAGGGGTAACGATACCGTGGCGGTCGTAATCCGGATCGTTAGCAAACGCCAGGTCGAATTTGTCGCGCAGCGCCAGCAGGCCAGCCATTGCGCATTCAGAGGAGCAGTCCATACGGATCGCGCCGTCTTTATCCAGATGCATAAAGCGGAAGGTCTGGTCGACGTGATCGTTCACGATGGTGAGATCCAGCTTGTAGTGCTCGGCAATACGCTTCCAGTATTCAATACCGGAGCCGCCCAGCGGATCCACGCCCAGCTTCAGGCCGGCTTTCTGGATCGCGGCCATATCAACGATATCCGCCAGCCCTTCCACAAACGGCTGCACCAGATCCTGCTCTTTCACATGACCGGAGGCCATGGCTTCATCCAGGGAGATACGCTTCACGCCGTCCAGGCCATTAGCCAGCAGCGCGTTCGCGCGATCTTCCACCACTTTCGTGACGTTGGTGTCTGCCGGACCACCGTTCGGCGGGTTGTATTTGATACCGCCATCTTCCGGCGGGTTGTGGGACGGGGTGATAACGATACCGTCAGCCAGCGCGCCGCCTTTTTTGTTGTGTACCAGAATGGCGTTAGAAACCGCAGGCGTTGGCGTAAAGCCGTTGTTCTCCTGAACAATCACGTCCACGCCGTTCGCCGCCAGCACTTCCAGCACCGAGATAAAAGCGGGTTCAGACAGGGCGTGAGTATCTTTCCCAACGTAGCACGGACCGGTGACGCCATTTTTGGCGCGCTCTTCCGCGATGGCCTGAGCAATGGCCAGAATGTGCGGTTCGTTAAAGCTGTGGCGCGCCGCGCTGCCGCGGTGGCCAGATGTACCAAACTTCACTGCGTGTTCTGCGTTGCCCAGAACCGGTTTCAGCACGTAGTACTGTGCGGTCAGCTGAGCGACGTTAATCAAATCGCGTTGTTGTGCAGGTTGGCCTGCACGGCTGTGATTTGCCATTGCCTGGTCCTTCTGATGCAAGGGTTAAATTGTACCGCAAACCTTTTCGATCAACTCCGCCGGGAACTGCATGGACTGCATGATATGTTCGATCATGCTGCACTTGCGGCCCGTATTGGTATTGGTGATCACCCAGTATGGTGTACCGGGAACGTGTTTGGGTTTGGTTTGATTGCCATTTTGCAGCAGCGTCTGCTCGTCGCCGGCGAAGTAAACGCGAGTACGACCGTGGAGCGACTCTGTCGCCTCAGCAAACGCTTTGTTATCCAGTGAGTAAAGTGTAGACAGCACCAGCATAAAGCGGTTAACCGCCTTTTTCTGCTCTGCATATTCATCCGACAGCAGCAGCTCGCGCATAGCGCGCACTTTGTCTTTAGCCGGCATGACGGCAGGTTTTACTTGTGCGACAACGCTCGGCTGAGACACGACATCTTTAGAAACAGAAGCGGGCTGTGAGGCGGCGGAAATTTTAAGCATGCGCCGTAAAATGTCGGACGCGCTCTCCCCAATATGCCGCGTCTGGCTGGCAATATACTGATAGAGTTCGTCATCAACTTCGATTGTTTTCATCTTAATCCAGTGCGATATCTTATCTGAATACAAGTCATTGAGATTATAAGGTCTAATCCCAACAGCGGATAGCGTCAAACCAGGTTGGCGGCAAAAGTCGGATTAAACTGGATCCTTGCCCCCGGGCGGCAGAATGGTCAACATGATACCCTAACCTGACAAACCTAAAAAAAGAACTTTGCCATGAAATTGAATACCCGAGCGCAAACTGCACAATCGCCGAACAATAATTCTCCCATCGTACTGGTTCACGGTCTGTTTGGCAGCCTGGATAACCTGGGCGTGCTGGCGCGCGATTTGGTTACCGATCATGAAATTCTTCAGGTTGATATGCGAAACCACGGTCTTTCCGGGCGTTCAGAGGAGATGACCTATGCGGCCATGGCGCAGGATCTGCTGGACACGCTGGATGCGAACGATATCCAGACAGCGACGCTCATCGGGCACTCAATGGGCGGCAAGGCGGTGATGGCGCTCACCGCGCTCGCGCCCGAGCGCATCTCCGGGCTGGTGGTCATTGACGTTGCGCCCGTCAATTACGACGTTCGTCGCCACGATGAAATTTTTGCTGCGATCGGCGCCGTGACGGCGTCAGGCGCTTCCACCCGCCAGCAGGCGGCTACCGTTATGCGCGACCATCTTGATGAAGAGGGCGTGGTGCAGTTCCTGTTGAAATCGTTTGTGGACGGACAATGGCGCTTTAACGTGCCGGTGCTGTGGGATCAATATTCGCACATCGTGGGCTGGGAGAATGTACCCGCCTGGCCGCACCCTACCCTCTTTATCCGTGGCGGTAACTCCCCCTACGTCACTGACGCGTACCGCGACACGCTGCTGGCGCAGTTCCCGCAGGCTCGCGCCCACGTGATTGCCGGCGCCGGGCACTGGGTGCACGCGGAAAAACCGGATGCCGTACTGCGCGCCATTCGTCGCTATCTCACTGATACTGCGAATTGATTAAAAAGCCAGCGACCGGAAGACGACGGGCTTCCAGTCGTTGGCGTGTGGATTTGGGTGATGTATGATGGCGCGCTTATCGCCCGGGCATTAGCAGGGCGGCGTGTTTCCCCCGAAGTCTCAGAATCATGGCCAAAGAACAAACGGACCGTACGACACTAGATCTGTTCGCGAATGAGCGTCGACCGGGACGACCGAAAACGAATCCGCTTTCGCGTGATGAACAGCTGCGTATTAATAAACGCAACCAGCTTAAACGCGATAAAAATCGTGGGCTTAAGCGTGTCGAACTGAAGCTGAATGCCGATGCCGTCGATGCGCTTAACGAGCTGGCTGACGCGCGCAACATCAGCCGCAGCGAACTGATCGAAGAGATGCTGATCGCCCAACTTGAGGCCTTACGCGGCAAGGCGTAACTCAGAAAATCCCCAATATTACCCTTTTCATGTAGCACAGAGTGCAGTCCTGCGTGATAGCTGTTTCCGCAGGGTTGCCAGTTCTGCTATTATTGCCCTTATCCGTGGACAATTTGCGCCACCATACCATTAAGTTTCAAGAGGTTATTTTACTCATGGCAATCATCGGCATTTTCTTTGGCAGTGATACCGGCAATACTGAAAATATCGCAAAAAACATTCAAAAACAGCTCGGTAAAGACGTTGCTGATGTGCATGACATCGCCAAGAGCAGCAAAGAAGATCTCGAGGGCTATGACATCCTGCTGCTGGGCATCCCGACCTGGTACTACGGTGAAGCGCAGTGTGACTGGGATGATTTCTTCCCGACGCTGGAAGAAGTCGACTTCAA
This sequence comes from Enterobacter sp. I4, assembly GCF_022669095.1. Classification (NCBI taxonomy): domain Bacteria; kingdom Pseudomonadati; phylum Pseudomonadota; class Gammaproteobacteria; order Enterobacterales; family Enterobacteriaceae; genus Enterobacter; species Enterobacter sp. I4. The sequence continues at coordinate 544,021 of NZ_JALBUO010000003.1, forward strand.
CGGCAAGCTGGTTGCCCTGTTCGGCTGTGGCGATCAGGAAGACTATGCTGAATACTTCTGTGATGCGCTGGGCACCATTCGCGACATCATTGAGCCACGCGGTGCGGCAATTGTCGGCCACTGGCCAACGGCGGGTTATCACTTCGAAGCCTCTAAAGGCCTGGCAGATGACGATCACTTCGTTGGCCTGGCGATTGACGAAGACCGTCAGCCAGAGCTTACCGCTGAGCGTGTTGAAAAATGGGTTAAGCAGATCCGCGAAGAGCTGAACCTGGACGACATTCTTAACGCCTGATTTCCCTGCGGCGCAGCTCCGGTTGCGCCCGTTTTCCAGGTTATACCGATTAAATTAATTGCTACAAACTTTTAACTTTTTCGTTCAGACCTGTACAATATCCCCCTGGTAAAAAGTGGGTGCCATCGAACAAGTTTGTTGGTGATACCACGTTTTTATAAGCATACTTTGCTTGAGACTTGCAGTTTTCATTTAGCCATGGCAGTTCTATAATGAGACGCATTATCCCAAGTGCATTTTCTGTCACTTCTTCTTTAGAAGTGAATCGTTTAGCAACAGGACAGATTCCGCATGACTGACAACAATACCGCATTAAAGAAAGCTGGCCTGAAAGTAACGCTTCCTCGGTTAAAAATCCTTGAAGTGCTTCAGGGGCCAGACAATCACCATGTCAGTGCGGAAGACCTTTACAAGCGTCTTATCGATATGGGTGAAGAGATTGGGCTGGCAACCGTCTATCGTGTGCTGAACCAGTTCGATGACGCGGGCATTGTTACTCGTCATAATTTCGAAGGCGGTAAATCCGTGTTCGAGCTGACTCAGCAGCACCACCACGATCACCTGATCTGCCTCGATTGCGGCAAGGTCATTGAATTTAGCGATGATTCCATTGAATCACGCCAGCGTGAAATCGCCGCCCGTCATGGCATCCGCCTGACTAACCATAGCCTGTACCTGTACGGTCACTGCGCTGAAGGTGATTGCCGCGAAAATGAACACGCGCACGACGCAAAATAAGTTAGCGTTCATACTCTGAGCCAGCCGAAAGGTTGGCTTTTTTTTGCCCAAAAAAAGCCCGGTGGCGCAGCGCCACCGGGGAGGATAACAGCAGGTTACTTACCGTTATTGCTTCGAATGTCTTCCCAAATCTTGTCGCAACGCTTCGCCACTTCCTGATCGTTACCCGTTTTACGCGCCTGAATGCAGGCCTGATAGTCCATCACGCGAACGGTTTCCTGCTTGGCGAACTGCTCGTGCGCCTTGTCTTTTTTCAGCACGTCCAGCACGCTCTGGCAGGCTTCAATCTTCTCAGGCGAGCCTTGCGCGGTATTGATGCAGGCGCTATACGCCTCCTTCAGGCGAGAATCTTCCTTTGGCGCCGGTTCCTGCGCGCACGCCACCAGCCCCGATGCCAGCAGCGCGACGATTACGATTTTTTTCATCATATTTAGTCTCCGGTTCGGCGGGAGCTAACCCGCCGGACTCTTCATCAGAAGATGGTGAATGGCGCGATGACCATGAACTTCACGTCACGTTCATCCTGGAAGATGTTGCCGTAACCGCCCGCGTAGCTCGGGATATCGGAGTGGTTGTCATACTGGGTGAAGTGCAGCTTAAACATCGTGCCTTTCGCCCGGCCTTCCTGAAGGGTGTAAATCGCATCCAGACTGTATGAAGACTCCTTCAGACGGTAGTTCGGATCGTAGTAAGCGTCCGGCGTCGCCATATCCCCCGGCTTCGCGTCCCAGGCGTACGCGTAGGATGCCCCTACAGCCCAGCCCGGCAGGTTCCAGTTCTTCAGGTCATACATCGCGCCGAAGAAGACCGCTTTTTCACCGTCGGCGTTGAAGTCAGAGCGGTTATCCCACCAGATGTCCAGGCGACCGTTGGAGGAGGCGTAGGTTGGCGTCATACGCTGCAGGAAGTAGCCCTGCTGCCCTTCTGCCTTCACCCACGTCCCTTCCAGACGCAAATCGACCTGGCCTACCTTGTAGCCGAAGGTCAGCGCCTGCAGCCAGGCCGTACCGTCATAGATATCATTTACGCCGCCATCGCTGACCTTATCGCGCGTACCGTAGAACTGGTAGCTGGTGCTCAGCGGGCTGCCTGCGATATCAAATTTGTAGCTGGCTTTCGCAAAATACTGATCGATATAGCCTTCAGCCTGACCAAAGGCGGCTTCCAGCACCAGATCGTTTTTGAAGTCATACTTCGCGCCGAGCGAGTGGAGATAGTCGACCTTTGTTTTTTTATCGTTTTGATAGAACTTGTCCATCTCAATGTGCCACGGCGCTTTGTACTCGTTGGTCCACATATAGGAGAAGCTCAGCGCACCCGCATCGCCGTAGTCAAAATTAGCGCCAGCTTCCGCCCCCTGATAGGTACCCGGCATAAAGCTCCAGTGCGGGGCTAACAGCGTCTGGCCGGTTGGCTGAATATAACCACCACGCGCCCAGACCGGGCCATATTTGAATTTCGCAGCCGCTTTATACAGGCTGATGCCGCTTTTATCCCCGGACCAGTCTTCTTTATAAGCTTTGTTGCTGGAGGAGAAAGCAATTTCATTCGGGTGGCCGCTGTCACCATTTTCCGCCATTTCAATTGCCGTAAATGCCGCAATATCCAGACCGAACATATCGGCGGCATATCCCGACTGGAAATCCAGATTGGCGTTCCAGGTGGAGTGAGAAAGGTTGGTTTTGTATTTATCTTCAGTGACGTCTTTACGGTCACGCTCACGCTGCCAGTAATAAATACCGCCCGTGAGGGTAGAATCTTCGATGAAACCGGCTGCTTTTGCTTCTGGCGCAACCACCAGACCCGACATTGCTGTCACACCGGCGATAGCCAGCGCCAGCGCACTACGTTTGCCACTGAACGTACGCATAGATTATTCCTCTTTGACGAATTAAAACGCCTTAAACGGCGAAAAATAAAAAGACCAAACGGTCAGGGGTAGTCAGAAATACCCTCGAATTAACTACCGTCTTTAGGTTATTTTTCGCGACGCGAATTATCAATGCTTTTAATGAGGCAAAAGTCAGTATTATGACGAAGTGCACATATTTCGTAGCGGCTTGTAACAATTACCGCGGAGTGAGCGCTGGCGGGGAACAGACGCGTTTTCAGTAAGTAACAAGGTAATGAAGAATTTATTTTAAGCGGATTCAGTTTTTCATAAACAGAGAAACTTTTTTCAAAAAAATAAGTAGCACCACGTTGACCTGCATTTTTTATTTATACTTTTTCCCCCTTTGCTTAACGACATGATCGTTAAATAAAAAAACGCCGCATTACGCGGCGTTTGTTTCTCATTGACCAGTGCAGCGTTATTATTCGCCGATCTTAGTCCAGGTATCGCGCAGACCCACGGTACGGTTAAATACCGGTTTTTCAGCCGTGCTGTAGCGGCTGTCCAGGCAGAAGTAACCTTCACGTTCGAACTGGAACGCTTTACCGGCTTCAGCGGCTTTCAGAGACGGTTCCGCGTAGCCCTGTTTGATGACCAGCGATTCCGGGTTGATGGTGGCGAGGAAGTCTTCCGCCGCGCCAGGGTTCGGCACGCTGAACAGGCGATCGTACAGGCGGATCTCAACCGGCAGCGCGTGCGTCGCGCTCACCCAGTGAATAACGCCCTTCACTTTACGTCCATCCGCCGGATCTTTGCTCAGCGTCTCTGCATCATAGGTACAAAAGATAGTCGTGATGTTACCTTCTGCATCCTTCTCCACGCGCTCGGCTTTGATCACGTAGGCGTTGCGCAGGCGAACCTCTTTGCCCAGCACCAGACGCTTGTACTGCTTGTTCGCTTCTTCACGGAAGTCAGCGCGATCGATCCAGATTTCACCGCTGAACGGCACGTCACGGGTGCCCATTTCCGGTTTGTTCGGATGGTTTGGCATAGAGACCATTTCGCTGCCGCCGTGATAGTTTTCGATGACCAGCTTCACCGGATCGATAACCGCCATCGCGCGAGGCGCGTTTTCGTTCAGATCTTCACGAATGCAGGATTCCAGAGAGGCCATCTCAATGGTGTTGTCCTGCTTGGTGACGCCGATACGTTTGCAGAACTCGCGAATGGACGCGGCAGTATAACCACGACGACGCAGGCCCGAGATGGTCGGCATGCGCGGATCGTCCCAGCCTTCAACGTGCTTGTCGGTTACCAGCAGGTTCAGCTTACGCTTGGACATCACGGTGTATTCCAGATTCAGGCGAGAGAACTCGTACTGACGCGGATGCACGGGGATCGTGATGTTATCCAGCACCCAGTCGTACAGACGACGGTTGTCCTGGAACTCCAGCGTGCACAGAGAGTGCGTAATGCCTTCCAGCGCATCGCTGATGCAGTGGGTGAAGTCGTACATCGGGTAGATGCACCACTTATTGCCGGTCTGATGGTGTTCCGCGAACTTAATGCGGTACAGCACCGGGTCGCGCATCACGATGAACGGTGACGCCATATCGATTTTGGCGCGCAGGCACGCTTTACCTTCTTCGAAGCCGCCGGCGCGCATTTTTTCAAACAGCGCCAGGTTCTCTTCCACGCTGCGATCGCGGAACGGGCTGTTTTTGCCAGGCTGAGTCAGCGTACCGCGATACTCACGGATTTCGTCAGCAGACAGCTCGTCAACGTAGGCCAGACCTTTGTTGATCAACTCAACCGCATAGGCGTACAGCCGATCGAAATAGTCAGAGGAGTAGCAGATATCGCCAGACCAGTTGAAGCCCAGCCACTGCACGTCGTTTTTGATCGACTCAACGTATTCGATGTCTTCTTTTACTGGGTTGGTGTCATCGAAACGCAGGTTGCACTGTCCCTGGTAATCCTGGGCGATGCCAAAGTTCAGGCAGATCGATTTAGCGTGACCAATGTGCAGGTAGCCGTTTGGCTCCGGCGGGAAACGCGTATGCACCGTGGTGTGCTTACCACTGGCCAGATCTTCATCGATGATCTGACGAATAAAGTTACTCGGGCGGGCTTCTGCCTCACTCATCGTGGATTCCTCAAAGCGTAAACAACGTATAACGGCATATGATCTTATAAGCCGGACGTAGTGACAACCCTTAAAACGTCCCGGAAGAAAATAATGGGGGCAATTGCTGCAAAAAAAAGCGGCGGAGGATATCCCCCGCCGCTAAAGGCATAACTCTACTCAGGAGCGATTACTTGCCTTTAATCTCATACAGTGGCGTTTGACCGGCAACCACCTGACCCTGCGCCTGGATAACCAGACCGCTGAAGTCGTCGATGTTGCTGCATACCACCGGGCTTATCATGGAGCGCGCATTGGCGTTCAGGTAATCCAGATCCATTTCCAGGATCGGCTGGCCTGCCACGACTTCAGCGCCCTCTTCCACCAGGCGAGTAAAGCCCTGACCGTTCAGCGCAACGGTGTCGATACCCATATGGACAACGATCTCCGCGCCTTTTTCCGTTTCCAGGCAGAACGCGTGGTTGGTGTTGAAGATTTTCACGATAGTACCGGCTGCCGGAGAGACCACGGTTTTGTCCGTAGGCTTCACCGCCACGCCGTCACCTACCGCCTTGCTGGCGAACGCTTCGTCAGGCACCTGCTCAAGCGCAACGACGTCACCTGTCACCGGAGAAACCAGCGCCGCGACGGTCACCGCGTTTGGCACCGCCTGCGGTTTAGCAGCCGGAGCGTCAGTCACCGGAGCGCTATCCGCTGACGCGGCAGCAACCGGCCCACGGGCAACCACTTTTTTCATCTCGTCGCCGATAGATTCGGCTTTCGCACCCACGATGACCTGGATGGTTTGCTTGTTCAGCTTCACCACGCCAGACGCGCCCAGGCGTTTACACATTGCATCGCTTACGCGCGCAGAGTCGCCAACGGTCAGGCGCAGACGGGTAATACAGGCATCAATGGCTTTCAGGTTGTCGGTACCGCCTACCGCGGCAATGTAGCTGGTTGCCAGCTGGGTTAAACCTTCTTCGGTATTGCTGTTTGCTTCGCTGGTAACAACGTCGTCTTTCGTGTCTTCGCGGCCCGGCGTCTTCAGGTTAAACATGCGAATAACCGCGCTGAACAGAACGAAGTAGATAACGAAGAAGATCAGACCCATCACCACCAGCATCCAGACGTTGCTGCTTGCCGCCGGCAGGTTGTACATCAGCACGTAGTCGATAGCGCCTGCGGAGAAGGAGAAGCCAGCATGGATGCCCAGAAGAGTGGCAACAAACAGGCTGATACCGGTCAGGATGGCGTGCATGAGGTACAGCAGCGGAGCCAGGAACATGAACAGGAATTCCAGCGGCTCGGTCACGCCGGTCAGGAAGGCCGTTACCGCCACGGACAGCAGCATACCGCCAACCATTGGGCGACGCGCTTTCGGCGCGGCCAGGTACATCGCCAGCGCAGCGCCAGGCAGACCAAACATCATGATTGGGAAGAAGCCGGACATAAACATGCCCGCGGTGCCGTCGCCTGCGTAGAAGCGGTTGATATCACCGTGGAATACGGCGCCCGCCGCGTTGGTGAACTCACCAATCTGGAACCAGGCGATGGTGTTCAGCACCTGATGCAGACCCGTTGGGATCAGCAGACGGTTGATGAAGCCGAAGATACCCGCACCCATTGCGCCCGCGGAAACGATCCACTCGCCACCCGCATGGATAGCGTGCTGCACCGGTGGCCACACGTAGCCAAAGATGGCGGCAAGGATCAGACAGAAAAAGCCCGTCGCGATCGGCACGAAGCGTTTTCCACCGAAGAAGCTCAGGAAGTCAGGGAGCTTGATACCCGCCCAACGGTTGTACACGGCACCACCGACGAGACCGGTAATGATACCCGCCAGTACGCCCATGTTGATTTCAGGGTTGATGGTCACCATCGCTTTCGTGAGGATGAAGTAACCCACGGCTCCGGCCAGTGCCGCAGCACCGGCGCTGTCTTTAGACCAGCTTGATGCCACACCGATGGCGAAAATCAGCGCCAGGTTGTCAAAAATTGCGCCGCCTGCCTGGGCGATAAACGGCACGTTGAGAAGATCGGGTTGCCCGAATCGCAGCAGGAGCGCTGCAACCGGTAGCACGGCGATAGGGAGCTGCAAAGCCCTACCGAGGCGCTGGAAAAAACCTAAAATATTCATCCTATTCCCCCTACGAGACCCGTTGTGAAGGCTCGCGCATAAACTATGTTTTTTATTGTGTCACGAACGATAGATACAGTTGATGATTCACTGGCAGTGTGAGTGTGTGAAAAATTAATTCGTATCGCAAATTAAACACCTATTTTTTGTGATTATTGTCACCAAATATCGTATTCAACCCTCCCTTTCACTGGCTAACGACGAAAACTTATTTTATCATTCAAAAAATCAAGACGGATTGATCCGGCCTGAAAGGTTCCAGGTTACGCTTAGTTCAGGTTGCACTAATCATCCGCCCACTTTTACTTAAACTTTAGAGGTGAATAATGAGACTGATTCCCCTGGCAACAGCTGAACAAGTCGGAAAATGGGCTGCACGTCATATCGTTAACCGCATCAACGCCTTCAAGCCAACTGCCGATCGTCCTTTCGTTCTCGGCCTTCCAACCGGCGGCACGCCGCTGACCGCGTATAAAGCGCTGGTGGAAATGCATAAAGCGGGCCAGGTTAGCTTCAAACACGTTGTGACCTTTAACATGGACGAATATGTCGGCCTGCCAAAGGAACATCCGGAAAGCTACCACAGCTTTATGCACCGTAACTTCTTCGATCACGTTGATATCCCGGCGGAAAATATTAACCTGCTGAATGGAAACGCGCCTGATATTGACGCAGAATGCCGTCAGTATGAAGAAAAAATCCGTTCTTACGGTAAAATCCACCTGTTTATGGGCGGCGTGGGCAACGATGGCCACATCGCGTTCAACGAACCGGCCTCTTCACTGGCATCCCGTACACGTATCAAAACGCTGACCCACGACACGCGTGTGGCTAACTCCCGCTTCTTTGACGGCGACGTGAACCAGGTGCCTAAATACGCGCTGACCGTTGGCGTAGGCACCCTGCTGGATGCCGAAGAAGTGATGATTCTGGTGCTGGGAGCCGTGAAAGCGCAGGCGCTTCAGGCCGCTGTTGAAGGTAACGTAAACCACATGTGGACCATCAGCTGCCTGCAGCTGCATCCAAAATCAGTCATCGTGTGTGACGAACCGTCCACCATGGAACTGAAAGTGAAAACGCTGAAATACTTCAACGAGTTAGAAGCAGAGAACATCAAAGGTCTGTAATTGAATAACCGCCTCTTTATTCAGGGGCGGTCGCTTTTGTTAACCGGGGGTCAATATGTACGCTTTAACCCACGGTCGGATTTATACCGGCCATGAAATTCTGGATGACCATGCGATTGTTATCGCCAATGGCCTGATTGAACGTGTTTGCCCGCTGGCAGAACTGCCGCCGGAGATCGAGCAGCGTTCTCTCAATGGAGCTGCGATCTCCCCCGGTTTCATCGACGTACAGCTTAACGGCTGCGGCGGTGTCCAGTTTAACGATACCCCAGAGGCGGTAACGGTTGAAACGCTGGAAATCATGCAAAAAGCCAATGAGAAATCGGGCTGCACCAGCTATCTGCCGACGCTTATCACCAGCAGCGACGACCTGATGAAGCAGGGTATCCGCGTCATGCGCGAGTACCAGGCAAAATATCCGAATCAGGCGCTGGGCCTGCATCTGGAAGGACCATGGCTGAACATGGTCAAGAAAGGCACCCATAACCCGAACTATGTGCGCAAGCCGGATGCCGAACTGGTTGATTACCTGTGCGCCAACGCCGATGCGATCGTTAAAGTCACGCTGGCACCGGAAATGACCGGCACGGACGTTATCAGCAAGCTGGCTGCCGCCGGGATTGTGGTATCAGCGGGTCACTCGAACGCCACGCTGAAGGAGGCGAAAGCAGGTTTCCGCGCAGGCATTACGTTTGCCACGCACCTTTACAACGCGATGCCGTACATCACCGGCCGCGAACCGGGCCTGGTTGGAGCTATTCTGGATGAGCCGGACGTCTACTGCGGCATTATCGCCGACGGTATGCATGTCGATTACGCTAACATCCGCAACGCCAAGCGCCTTAAGGGCGACAAGCTGTGCCTGGTAACCGATGCCACCGCACCGGCAGGGGCAAATATTGACCAGTTCATTTTTGCTGGTAAAACAATATACTACCGGAATGGACTGTGCGTGGATGAGAACGGCACGCTGAGCGGTTCTTCTCTGACGATGATCGAAGGGGTACGTAACCTCGTTGAGCATTGCGGAATTGCACTTGATGAAGTGCTGCGTATGGCCACGCTTTATCCGGCACGCGCAATTGGCGTGGATAAACGGCTCGGTGGTATTGCACCCGGTATGGTTGCAAACCTGACGGCGTTCACACACGATTATAAAATTATTAAGACCATCGTTAATGGTAACGAGGTCGTCACTGAGTAAGTAAAAGTATGACACCAGGCGGACAAGCTCAAATCGGTAATGTCGATCTCGTTAAACAGCTTAACAGCGCGGCAGTTTATCGCCTGATTGACCAGCACGGGCCAATCTCACGCATCCAGATAGCCGAACAAAGCCAGCTTGCTCCCGCCAGCGTGACAAAAATTACGCGTCAGCTTATTGAGCGCGGCCTGATCAAAGAAGTCGATCAGCAGGCCTCCACCGGAGGCCGCCGCGCGATCTCCATCGTTACTGAAACCCGCAACTTTCAGGCGATTGGCGTCCGTTTAGGCCGTCATGACACCACGCTTACGCTCTACGATCTGAGCAGCAAAGCCATTGCCGAAGAGCACTACCCGCTTCCTGAACGCACTCAGGAGACGCTTGAACACGCCTTACTGAATACCATTGCGCACTTTATCGAAAGCTGTCAGCGCAAGATCCGCGAGCTGATTGCCATTTCGGTCATTCTGCCCGGCCTGGTCGACCCGGAGAGCGGCGTTATTCGCTACATGCCGCATATAAACGTGGAAAACTGGGGGCTGGTTGAGGCGCTGGAAAAGCGCTTTAAGCTGACCTGTTTTGTCGGTCACGATATCCGCTCACTGGCGCTGGCGGAGCACTACTTTGGTGCGAGCCAGGACTGCGAAGACTCTATTCTGGTGCGCGTGCATCGTGGTACAGGCGCTGGCATCATCTCTAACGGGCGCATTTTTATCGGTCGTAACGGCAACGTGGGCGAGATTGGCCATATCCAGGTTGAACCGCTCGGCGAGCGCTGCCACTGCGGTAACTTTGGCTGCCTCGAAACCGTGGCCGCCAATGCCGCCATTGAGCATCGCGTTCGCCATCTGCTGGAACAGGGTTACCAGAGCCGCGTTACGCTGGACGATTGTAAAATCGCCGCCATCTGCAAAGCCGCCAACAAAGGCGACGCGCTGGCCTGCGAAGTGATCGAACAGGTTGGACGCCATCTGGGTAAAACCATCGCCATTGCCATCAACCTGTTTAATCCGCAGAAAGTGGTGATTGCCGGCGAGATCGTTGAAGCAGAAAAAGTACTGCTGCCGGCTATTGAAGGCTGCATCAATACCCAGGCGCTGAAAGCGTTTCGCCAGAACCTGCCGGTGGTGCGTTCTACGCTCGATCACCGCTCGGCGATTGGCGCGTTCGCGCTGGTAAAACGTGCGATGCTCAACGGGATCCTGCTCCAGCATTTGCTGGAATCCTGATCGGACCTTATAGTAACGCCTTCTTTTTTTGATGTCGGGTTGACCATGACCATTAAGAATGTAATTTGTGATATCGACGGCGTGCTGATGCACGACAACGTTGCCGTGCCGGGTGCTGCGGAGTTTCTTCATCGCATCATCGACAAAGGAATGCCACTGGTTCTTCTCACGAACTACCCTTCACAGACTGGTCAGGATCTGGCAAACCGCTTTGCGACTGCGGGCGTTAACGTACCGGACAGCGTGTTTTATACCTCCGCCATGGCAACGGCTGACTTCCTGAAGCGTCAGGAAGGCAAGAAAGCCTACGTGGTCGGCGAAGGTGCGCTGATCCATGAGCTCTACAAAGCGGGCTTTACCATTACCGACGTGAACCCGGACTTTGTCATCGTGGGCGAAACGCGTTCCTTTAACTGGGAGATGATGCATAAAGCAGCCTACTTTGTCGCCAGCGGCGCGCGCTTTATCGCCACCAACCCGGATACGCACGGCCGCGGCTTCTATCCGGCCTGCGGCGCACTGTGCGCCGGTATCGAAAAAATCTCCGGCCGTAAGCCGTTTGTTGTCGGTAAACCGAGCCCGTGGATCGTTCGTGCAGCGCTGAATACGATGCAGGCCCACTCTGAAGAGACCGTGATTGTCGGCGATAACCTGCGCACCGATATTCTGGCCGGCTTCCAGGCGGGGCTCGAAACGATACTGGTGCTCTCTGGCGTCTCGACGATTGACGATATCGACACCATGCCCTTCCGCCCAAGCTGGATATACCCTTCCGTCGACGAAATCGACGTTATTTGATTCAGAACCACGCCTCAGGGCGTGGTTTTTTATTTCTGTAGCCAAAAAACACAGTCAAATCTAACAAAAAGCACCTTCCATTGAATAATCATCAATAAAACCGCACGAAACATACTCATTTTTTAAGATTCCGCAATCGTCATTGCACTTTTTGCGTATTCACCCGTAAAACGCTTGCGCCCTCTCCCCCTTTTGCGGCATTTTCATTAGCAAGCAACATCACAACGCAACAGGGTTAACGGAGAAGGTTATGTGTTCTATTTTTGGCGTACTGGATATTAAAACTGACGCGGGCGAACTGCGTAAAAAAGCACTTGAGCTGTCCCGCCTGATGCGCCATCGCGGTCCGGACTGGTCCGGCGTTTATGCCAGCGATAAAGCGATTCTGGCTCACGAGCGTCTCTCCATTGTTGACGTCAACGCCGGTGCACAGCCGCTGTATAACGAGAAAAAAACGCACGCGCTGGCTGTGAACGGTGAAATCTACAACCATCAGGCCCTGCGCGCCGAGTATGGCGACCGCTACGCCTTCCAGACCGGCTCTGACTGTGAAGTGATCCTGGCGCTGTACCAGGAGAAAGGCCCGGAATTCCTCGACGACCTGCAGGGCATGTTTGCCTTCGCCCTGTACGACAGCGAAAAAGACGCTTACCTGATTGGCCGCGACCATATCGGTATCATTCCGCTGTACATGGGCCACGACGAGCACGGCAACTTCTATGTCGCGTCAGAGATGAAAGCGCTGGTGCCGGTTTGCCGCACCATTAAAGAGTTCCCGGCAGGCAGCTACCTGTGGAGCAAAGATGGCGAAATCCGTCAGTACTACCAGCGCGACTGGTTTGACTACGACGCGGTAAAAGACAACGTTACGGATAAAGCCGAACTGCGCCAGGCGCTGGAAGATTCCGTTAAGAGCCACCTGATGTCAGACGTGCCGTACGGCGTGCTGCTCTCCGGCGGGCTGGACTCTTCCGTGATCTCCGCCATCACCAAGAAATTCGCCGCGCGCCGCGTGGAAGATCAGGAGCGCTCTGAAGCCTGGTGGCCGCAGCTGCACTCCTTTGCCGTGGGCCTGGAAGGTGCGCCTGACCTGAAAGCCGCGCAGGAGGTGGCGAACCACCTCGGCACCGTGCACCATGAAATTCACTTCACCGTGCAGGAAGGCCTGGATGCGATTCGCGATGTGATCTACCACATTGAAACGTATGATGTGACCACCATCCGCGCCTCCACGCCGATGTATTTGATGTCGCGTAAGATCAAAGCGATGGGTATCAAGATGGTGCTCTCCGGCGAGGGTTCAGACGAGGTGTTCGGCGGCTACCTCTACTTCCACAAAGCGCCGAACGCCAAAGAGCTACATGAAGAGACCGTGCGCAAGCTCCAGGCGCTGCACATGTTCGACTGCGCTCGCGCCAACAAAGCGATGTCCGCCTGGGGTGTGGAAGCCCGCGTGCCGTTTCTGGATAAGAATTTCCTCGACGTGGCGATGCGCATCAACCCGCAGGACAAAATGTGCGGCAACGGCAAAATGGAAAAACATATCCTGCGCGAATGTTTTGAATCCTACCTGCCGGCAAGCGTGGCGTGGCGTCAGAAAGAGCAATTCTCCGATGGCGTAGGCTACAGCTGGATCGACACCCTGAAGGAGGTGGCGGCGAAACAGGTTTCTGACCAACAACTGGAAACCGCGAGCTTCCGCTTTCCGTACAACACGCCGGGTTCGAAAGAGGCGTATCTGTACCGTGAAATCTTTGAAGAACTGTTCCCGGTTCCAAGCGCTGCCGAGTGCGTTCCGGGTGGTCCATCTGTCGCCTGCTCGTCAGCCAAAGCCATTGAATGGGATGAATCTTTCAAGGCCATGAACGATCCGTCAGGACGGGCGGTAGGCGTACACCAGTCAGCCTATAAATAACGTTCAGATTGTCATCAGGCCCTCCGGGGCCTGATTTTTTTTGCCTCACTTTTCACCGCATAAAATCGATTAATAACCAATAATTGTCGAATATTCGGCCTCGCTGTTCGCAACCTAACCAAACAGTCACATTCCGGCTATTTTCATTGAAAAAGGTGTTGACGCTGCAAGGGTCTATACGCATAATGCGCCCCGCAACGCCGATAAGGTAACGCGAAAAAAAGATGGCTACGTAGCTCAGTTGGTTAGAGCACATCACTCATAATGATGGGGTCACAGGTTCGAATCCCGTCGTAGCCACCATCTTTTTTGCGGGAGTGGCGAAATTGGTAGACGCACCAGATTTAGGTTCTGGCGCCGCAAGGTGTGCGAGTTCAAGTCTCGCCTCCCGCACCATTCCCAGGTAAGCGTTGCACGGATGGGGTATCGCCAAGCGGTAAGGCACCGGTTTTTGATACCGGCATTCCCTGGTTCGAATCCAGGTACCCCAGCCATATTTCTTCGATTATGCGGTTCTCCGCGGTATTGGGGTATCGCCAAGCGGTAAGGCACCGGTTTTTGATACCGGCATTCCCTGGTTCGAATCCAGGTACCCCAGCCATCGAAGATTGCAGTACTGGCTACGTAGCTCAGTTGGTTAGAGCACATCACTCATAATGATGGGGTCACAGGTTCGAATCCCGTCGTAGCCACCATATTTACGTTATCGAATACTATTCGGTAAACTGAACATTGTTGGGGTATCGCCAAGCGGTAAGGCACCGGATTCTGATTCCGGCATTCCGAGGTTCGAATCCTCGTACCCCAGCCACTTTAAAGTCGTTAAGCAGTACGTTTAACGCAATTGGGGTGTCGCCAAGCGGTAAGGCTCTGGTTTCTGATACCAGCATTCCGGGGTTCGAATCCCTGCACCCCAGCCACTTAAAACAAACAAGCCCGCTCTGCGGGCTTTTTTGTTTTTGTCGTCAGTGCGGTCTGGGCCCCTCACCCTAACCCTCTCCCCGGAGGGGCGAGGGAATAGTCGGAGCAAAGATTAGAGTCCGAGGGCGTATTTCAGGGCCTGACGCTTCAGGCCACCGGCGCGTTCCGCCGCCATCAATCCAATATTTCGCAATATACGCACCGGACCAACGTCATTGCTGAACCCGGCATAGAACAGATCCATCCCCGACTGCATAATGAAGTTATCCGCCATACGGCGCGTCTGGTAGCGCTTCAGCACCTGATGGCTGGCCCACGATTCCGCGTGGGCGCGGGCGTTACCTGCCACATCCAGTAGCGCGTCGACGTCACGGTATCCCAGGTTGACTCCCTGCCCTGCCAGCGGATGGATGGTGTGCGCCGCGTCCCCCACCAGGGCCAGCCCTTCACGGGCATACTGCAACGCATGGCGTCGCATCAGCGGGAATGCGCCCGCAGCAACCGGCGTGACCTGCCCAAGGCATTCCGGGAAGTGCAGCATAATCTCGCGCTGCAATTGTTCCATGCTCAGCCCCTGTAACTGGCGAATACGCGCCGGCTTGTCGTACCACACCAGCGAAGCCCAGTTATCAAACAGCGGCAAGAACGCATGCGGACCGTTCGGCGTAAAATGCTGCCAGGTGCTTTCGCCCGGCGCGGTCTCGCACTGGACGGTGATCAGCATGCAGGACTGATGATACTGCCAGGCATGGATGCCAATGCCCGCCATCTGCCTGACCTGCGAATTTGCACCATCCGCCCCCACCACCAGCTTCACGGCGAGCTCGTCGTCGTTGTCCAGCGTAAGAAGATAGCCGCCGTCATGACGATGAAGGGCTTTCAGCGAGGCCGGAACGCGAAGCGTCACCTTCGGGTGCGCCTCCAGCGCCTGCCAGAGCGCGAGCTGCAAGACGTTGTTTTCTACCATATAGCCCAGGCGCGGCAGCTTCAGCTCGGCGGCATCAAACGACACGTGAGCATTTTCCCACTCCCAGGTTTCAAGACGGCTATAGGGGTGCGCGCGCATCGCCAGTACCGCCTCCCAGACGCCCAGCCCGCGAAGCAAATCAACGGACGCCGCGCTAATGGCGGATATGCGCACGTCCGGCTTGCTGGCGGGATCGAATGCCGGCGGAGCAGCCTGTTCAATAACGGTTACGTCAAATCCCTGCTGCGCCAGCCCCAGCGCCAGCGCGCCGCCGACCATACCGCCGCCGACGACGGCAACTTCGGTGTGTTGGAGTGTCATGGTCACTATTCCTTATTGGAGAATGCCTTAAGTTTACCGGATTTTTGCGGTCCTGAGGTTGACAACCTTCATACTGGTCACAACCGCACCAAAGCATTACAATACGCGGCTTGCAATCCTGAGCTGAGCAAGTCGATGACTAAAAAACTCCATATAAAAACCTGGGGCTGTCAGATGAACGAATACGATTCATCCAAGATGGCCGATCTGCTGGATACCACCCACGGATACCAGCTGACTGAAAATGTGAAAGAAGCCGATGTGCTGCTGCTGAACACCTGTTCAATTCGTGAAAAAGCGCAGGAGAAAGTCTTTCATGTGTTAGGCCGCTGGAAACTGCTTAAGCGGAAAAATCCGGACCTGATCATTGGCGTTGGGGGCTGCGTTGCATCGCAGGAAGGTAAGCTGATCCGCCAGCGAGCACCCTATGTGGATATCGTCTTTGGCCCTCAGACCCTGCACCGCCTGCCAGAGATGATCAATCAGGTTCGCGGCAATCGTAGCCCGGTAGTGGACGTAAGCTTCCCTGAGATCGAGAAGTTTGACCGTCTGCCGGAGCCGCGTGCCGATGGCCCGACCGCGTTCGTCTCCATCATGGAAGGCTGCAATAAATACTGTACTTACTGCGTGGTGCCTTATACCCGCGGTGAAGAGGTCAGCCGCCCGGCAGACGATATTCTGTTCGAAATCGCGCAGCTTGCCGCGCAGGGCGTGCGTGAAGTAAACCTGCTGGGCCAGAACGTGAACGCCTGGCGCGGTGAAAACTACGACGGTACCACGGGCAGCTTTGCAGAACTGCTGCGCCTGGTGGCCGCGATTGACGGCATCGACCGTATTCGCTTTACCACCAGCCATCCGATGGAGTTTACCGACGACATCATCGACGTTTACCGCGATACGCCGGAGCTGGTGAGCTTCCTGCACCTGCCGATTCAGTGCGGCTCTGACCGCGTGCTGAACCTGATGGGGCGTCCACATACGGTGCTGGAATACAAATCCACCATCCGTAAGCTGCGCGAAGCGCGTCCGGATATCCAGATCAGCTCCGACTTCATCGTTGGTTTCCCAGGCGAAACCGCTGAAGACTTCGAGCGCACCATGAAGCTCATCGGCGAAGTCAATTTTGACGTCAGCTACAGCTTCATCTTCTCTCCGCGTCCCGGAACCCCGGCGGCCGATATGGTTGACGATGTGCCGGAAGAAGAGAAAAAGCAGCGTCTGTATATTCTGCAGGAGCGTATTAACCAGCAGGCCAACGCCTGGAGCCGTCGCATGCTCGGGACCGTCCAGCGTATTCTGGTGGAAGGTACCTCCCGTAAGAGCATTATGGAGCTGTCCGGTCGTACCGAGAACAACCGCGTGGTGAACTTTGAAGGCACCCCGGACATGATCGGCAAATTTGTGGACGTGGAGATTGTCGACGTGCTCACCAACTCGCTGCGCGCGAAGCTGGTGCGTACCGAAGACGAAATGGGTCTGCGCATTGCTGAGACCCCGGAATCCGTTATCTCTCGCACCCGCAAAGTCAACGATTCTGGCGTAGGCATTTACCAGCCATAATCCTTCTGGCCTGCCTGTCCGGCAGGCCTTGTATTTCCTCTCAGCACCCCCAATATCTACCGCAACGCTTGCGCCTTTATTCTATGGCGTGAATAATTTCGGTAATGACCATTTTATTACGCCGTGTGGCCTCAGGTCAGTTAACCAATCAAAGAGGAACAGTTTGAACATAGATACGCGTGAAATTACCCTAACGCCCGCAGACAACGCTCGCCTGCTGAGCCTGTGCGGGCCGTTTGATGACAACATCAAGCAACTTGAGCGACGTCTGGGTATCGAAATCAATCGTCGCGATAACCATTTCAAACTCACCGGACGCCCTATCTGCGTCAACGCCGCGGCGGATATTCTGCGCAGCCTGTATGTTGATACCGCCCCGATGCGTGGCGAAATTCAGGATATTGAACCTGAACAAATTCACCTTGCCATCAAAGAGGCGCGCGTGCTCGAGCAGAGCGCAGAAAGCGTGCCGGACTACGGTAAGGCCATCAATATCAAAACCAAGCGCGGCGTGATTAAGCCTCGTACCCCAAACCAGGCGCAGTACATCGCCAACATTCTCGACCATGACATCACCTTCGGCGTGGGCCCGGCGGGTACGGGTAAAACCTATCTGGCGGTTGCCGCTGCGGTAGATGCGCTGGAGCGTCAGGAGATTCGCCGTATTCTGCTGACCCGTCCTGCTGTAGAAGCCGGTGAGAAACTCGGCTTCCTGCCGGGCGACTTAAGCCAGAAGGTGGATCCTTACCTGCGCCCGCTGTACGACGCGCTGTTCGAAATGCTGGGCTTCGAGAAAGTTGAGAAGCTCATCGAACGTAACGTGATTGAAGTCGCCCCGCTGGCCTACATGCGTGGCCGTACGCTTAACGATGCGTTCATCATTCTGGATGAAAGCCAGAACACCACCATCGAACAGATGAAGATGTTCCTGACGCGTATTGGCTTTAACTCGAAAGCGGTTATTACCGGTGACGTCACCCAGATTGACCTGCCGCGCAGCACCAAATCGGGTTTGCGTCATGCCATCGAAGTGCTGGCCGAGGTGGACGAAATCAGCTTTAACTTCTTCCACAGCGAAGACGTGGTACGCCACCCGGTGGTCGCGCGTATCGTTAACGCTTATGAGGCCTGGGAAGAGGCCGATCAGAAGCGCAGGGCCGAGCTGGCCGCAGAACGTAAGCGCGAAGCGCAGGAGCATGAACAGAAATGAGTCAGGTGATCCTCGATTTACAGCTGGCCTGTGAAGATAATTCCGGCATGCCGGAAGAGGCACAGTTTCAGAAATGGCTGGATGCCGTTATCCCCCAGTTTCAGGAAGAATCGGAAGTCACGATTCGCCTGGTGGATGAAGCGGAAAGCCACGAGCTTAACCTGACCTATCGCGGGAAAGATAAACCGACCAACGTGCTCTCTTTCCCGTTCGAAGCTCCTCCGGGCATCGAGATGCCATTGCTGGGCGATCTGATCATCTGCCGTCAGGTGGTTGAGCAGGAAGCCAAAGAGCAGCAAAAGCCGCTGGAGGCGCACTGGGCACACATGGTCGTGCACGGTAGCCTGCATCTTCTGGGTTACGACCATATTGAAGATGACGAAGCGGAAGAGATGGAATCCCTCGAGACAGAGATAATGCTTGCTCTGGGCTATGAGGATCCGTACATTGCCGAGAAAGAATAGTCAGTCACTGACTACCATGCCGCCGCGCAGGGATAGAGCGCGGCGGTTAACGTTGAACTAACAAGAGAACCCTTTACAAACGCCATGAGCGACGACAATTCACACAGTAGCGACACGACAACCACTAAAAAGGGATTTTTCTCCCTCATTCTGAACCAGCTTTTCCACGGCGAACCGAAAAACCGTGATGAACTGCTGGAGCTGATTCGTGATTCCGGGCAAAACGACCTTATCGACGAAGATACGCGCGAAATGCTCGAAGGGGTCATGGACATCGCCGACCAGCGCGTCCGCGACATTATGATCCCCCGCTCGCAGATGATTACCCTGAAACGCAACCAGACGCTGGACGAGTGCCTCGATGTAATCATCGAATCGGCCCACTCGCGCTTCCCGGTCATCAGCGAAGACAAAGATCACATTGAAGGGGTTTTGATGGCGAAAGATCTGCTGCCGTTTATGCGCAGCGATGCCGAAGCCTTCAGTATGGAAAAAGTGTTACGCCCGGCGGTGGTTGTGCCGGAAAGTAAACGTGTGGATCGGATGCTGAAGGAGTTCCGCTCCCAGCGCTACCACATGGCGATTGTGATTGATGAATTTGGTGGCGTTTCCGGTCTGGTCACGATTGAAGACATCCTTGAGCTGATCGTTGGCGAAATCGAAGACGAGTATGACGAAGAAGAGGATATCGACTTCCGTCAGCTGAGCCGCCACACCTGGACCGTGCGCGCGCTGGCCTCTATTGAGGACTTCAACGACACCTTTGGCACCAGCTTCAGCGATGAAGAGGTGGACACCATTGGTGGTCTGGTGATGCAGGCCTTCGGCCATCTTCCGGCCCGCGGTGAAACCGTCGACATCGATGGTTACCAGTTTAAGGTCGCCATGGCCGACAGCCGACGTATTATTCAGGTCCACGTCAGAATGCCGGACGACTCACCGGTGCCAAAACTGGAAGATTAATGTAAATGGCATTTGCCCCATTATTTGAACGCCAGCGCGTCCGTTTGCTGCTGGCGCTATTACTCGGAGCCAGCGGTACGCTGGCTTTTTCTCCTTACGATATCTGGCCGGCCGCCCTTCTCTCGCTGATGGGGCTACAGGGTCTGACCCTGAACCGTCGTCCGGTACAGGCCGCCGCCATCGGCTACTTCTGGGGCCTGGGGCTGTTTGGCTCTGGTATTAACTGGGTCTACGTCAGTATCGCGCAGTTTGGCGGCATGCCGGGGCCGGTTAACGTCTTCCTGGTTGTGCTGCTCGCCGCGTATCTCTCGCTCTACACCGGCCTGTTCGCGGGGATCCTGTCCCGGCTGTGGCCAAAAACGACCTGGCTGCGCGTGGCGATAGCCGCTCCCGTTGTCTGGCAAATCACCGAGTTTCTGCGCGGCTGGGTACTCACCGGCTTCCCGTGGCTACAGTTCGGCTACAGCCAGATAGACGGCCCGCTGAAAGGCCTGGCCCCGGTCATGGGCGTGGAGGCGATTAACTTTCTGCTGATGGTGGTCAGCGGCCTGCTGGTGCTGGCGCTGGCTACGCGCAGCTGGAAACCGCTGGCAGCCGGGCTAATCCTCTTTGCCCTGCCCTTCCCGCTGCGTTATATCCAGTGGTTCACGCTGGAGCCCGCCCGCGCCACGCAGGTTTCTCTGGTGCAGGGCGATATCCCGCAGTCAATGAAATGGGACGAGAATCAGCTGCTGAACACGCTGAAAATCTACGCTAACGCCACCGAACAGGTGATGGGCAAATCGCAGCTCATCATCTGGCCCGAGTCCGCAATCCCCGACCTGGAGATCAACCAGCAGCCCTTCCTGAAGATGATGGACGATTTGCTGCGCGCACGCGGCAGTACCCTGATTACCGGCATCGTGGACGCGCGTCTGAACCAGCAGAACCGCTACGACACCTACAACACCATCATCACCCTCGGTAAGGACAGCGAATACAGCTATACCTCCACCAATCGCTACAACAAGAACCACCTTGTACCGTTTGGCGAGTTTGTTCCGCTGGAGTCGATACTGCGCCCGCTGGCACCGTTCTTCGATCTGCCGATGTCCTCGTTCAGCCGTGGCCCTTACGTTCAGCCGCAGCTGCACGCGCACGGTTTTGCCCTGACGGCCGCCATTTGCTACGAGATTATCCTCGGCGAGCAGGTGCGCGATAACTTCCGCCCGGATACCGACTACCTGCTGACCATCTCGAACGATGCGTGGTTCGGCAAGTCGATTGGCCCGTGGCAGCATTTCCAGATGGCGCGAATGCGTTCCCTGGAGCTGGCGCGTCCGCTGCTGCGCAGCACCAATAACGGCATCACCGCCGTGATTGGCCCGCAGGGCGAAATCCAGGCCATGATCCCGCAGTTCACCCGTGAAGTACTGACCACTAAGGTCACGCCTGCCACGGGCCTGACGCCGTACGCCCGTACCGGCAACTGGCCACTGTGGATCCTGACCGCGCTGTTCGGTTTTGCCGCGGTGCTGATGAGTCTGCGTCAGCATCGTAAATAACCCCTCACCCTAGCCCTCTCCCCCTGGGAGAGGGAAGAGTCCACGCACAGTTTCACCATCCAGCTCCGCCTTTTCCCCTCTCCCTTCCAGGGAGAGGGGCGATTCTGGCACGCCTATTGCTTTAATTAATCACGCACACGCTGTCTGGCTTAACGTGCAACCCTGTTGCACCAGCAACGATCGTCGGTAGCACCGAAACGGTGCAACGAGAGATTATTGCCTCTGAATGGTGCGGCGCGCTTCGCAAAAATAAACAATAACGCAGCAAAATCTTTACATTAAGCCAGACTAAATGTTAACAAGCTTGCATAACACTGCACTCGCATTGCGCGAGATATAACAACATCACAATGGGTATCAAAGCGTCACTGGCGCTGATAAGAAAGGAGTTGGGTATGCAATTACGTAAACTGGCCACAGCAATGCTGGTTATGGGAATGTCCGCGGGCGTCGTTCACGCTGAAGACGCTCCGGCAGCAGGAAGCACCCTCGACAAGATTGCCAAAAACGGCGTGATCGTGGTCGGCCACCGTGAATCTTCTGTCCCGTTCTCTTACTACGACAACACGCAAAAAGTCGTGGGCTATTCACAGGACTACTCCAACGCCATCGTTGAAGCTGTGAAGAAAAAGCTGAACAAACCTGACCTGCAGGTGAAGCTGATCCCCATCACTTCACAGAACCGTATTCCCCTGCTGCAAAACGGCACATTTGATTTCGAGTGTGGCTCCACCACCAACAACCTTGAGCGCCAGAAGCAGGCTGCCTTCTCCGACACCATTTTCGTTGTGGGCACCCGCCTGCTGACCAAAAAAGGCGGCGACATCAAAGATTTCGCTGATCTGAAAGGTAAAGCGGTTGTCGTGACCTCCGGTACCACGTCCGAAGTGCTGCTGCACAAGCTGAACGACGAGAAGAAAATGGACATGCGCATCATCAGCGCGAAAGACCATGGCGACTCCTTCCGTACGCTGGAAAGCGGCCGTGCCGTCGCGTTTATGATGGATGACGCGCTGCTGGCGGGCGAGCGCGCGAAGGCGAAAAAACCAGACAACTGGGAGATCGTAGGTACCGCGCAGTCGAAAGAAGCGTACGGCTGTATGCTGCGTAAAGGCGACGCGGACTTCAAGAAACTGATCGACGACACCATCGCTCAGGCGCAAACCTCTGGCGAAGCAGCCAAATGGTTCGACAAGTGGTTCAAAAACCCGATTCCACCAAAAAACCTGAACATGAACTTTGAACTGTCTGACGACATGAAGGCGCTGTTCAAATCACCAAACGACAAAGCTCTTAACTAATTAGAACGACAGGGGCGGGATCTCCTGCCCTCTCGATTGTCGGGAAGCATGGACAGACTATACGTTGAGTGGTCGTTCCCCACTCAGCGCAAAAATTGAGCTTCTCACCAATCTTCGAGGGTAGCGCTGCTACCCTCTTTTTTCTGGAGTTTACTATGTCAATTGACTGGAACTGGGGCATCTTCCTGCAACAGGCCCCGTTCGGCAACACCACCTATCTTGGCTGGCTGTGGAGCGGCTTTCAGGTTACCGTTGCGTTATCGATAACGGCGTGGATCATCGCGTTTTTTGTCGGTTCGCTGTTCGGCATTCTGCGTACCGTACCTAACCGTTTTCTCTCTTCGATTGGCACGCTGTATGTGGAACTGTTCCGTAACGTTCCGCTGATCGTGCAGTTCTTTACCTGGTATCTGGTGATCCCGGAACTGCTGCCGGAAGATCTCGGCATGTGGTTCAAGGCAGAACTGGATCCTAACGTACAATTCTTTGTCTCCTCCATGCTGTGTCTGGGGCTGTTCACCGCCGCGCGCGTCTGCGAGCAGGTGCGTGCCGCCATTCAGTCGCTGCCTCGCGGACAAAAGAATGCGGCGCTGGCGATGGGGCTGACCCTGCCACAAGCCTACCGTTACGTTCTCCTGCCTAACGCCTACCGCGTCATCGTTCCGCCAATGACCTCTGAGATGATGAACCTGGTGAAAAACTCGGCCATCGCCTCGACCATTGGTCTGGTCGATATGGCGGCGCAGGCTGGCAAGCTGCTGGACTACTCCGCTCACGCGTGGGAATCCTTTACGGCGATTACGCTCGCGTATGTTCTGATTAACGCTTTCATCATGCTGGTGATGAACCTGGTTGAACGCAAAGTACGCCTGCCGGGCAACCTGGGGGGCAAATAATGTACGAATTTGACTGGAGTTCTATTGTTCCCTCCATGCCCTATCTGCTGGACGGGCTGGCAATCACCTTAAAGATCACCGTCATTGCGGTTATCGTGGGTATTGTGTGGGGCACCCTGCTGGCGGTGATGCGCCTGTCGAGCTTTAAGCCGTTCGCCTGGTTTGCCACGGCTTACGTTAACGTGTTCCGCTCTATCCCGCTGGTGATGGTGCTGCTGTGGTTTTACCTGATTGTTCCCGGCTTTTTACAGAACGTGCTGGGGCTGTCGCCTAAAACCGACATCCGCCTGATCTCCGCCATGGTGGCGTTTTCCATGTTTGAAGCCGCCTACTACTCCGAGATCATTCGTGCGGGTATTCAGAGCATCTCGCGCGGGCAGTCGAGCGCTGCGCTGGCGCTCGGGATGACGCACTGGCAGTCCATGAAGCTCATAATTCTGCCGCAGGCGTTTCGCGCCATGGTTCCGCTGCTGCTGACGCAGGGCATCGTACTGTTCCAGGATACCTCTCTGGTTTACGTGCTGAGCCTGGCAGACTTCTTCCGTACCGCCTCCACCATTGGCGAACGTGACGGAACGCAGGTTGAGATGATCCTCTTCGCGGGCGGGGTCTATTTTGTGATTAGTTTAAGCGCATCGCTGTTGGTCAGCTGGCTGAAGAAAAGGACGGTATAATGATTTCCCTGAAAAATGTTTCTAAATGGTATGGGCACTTTCAGGTGCTGACCGACTGCTCAACGGAAGTAAAAAAAGGCGATGTGGTGGTCGTATGCGGTCCGTCCGGTTCCGGTAAGTCCACGCTGATCAAAACCGTTAACGGTCTGGAACCCGTACAGCAGGGCGAAATTGTCGTTAACGGCACCAAAGTTAATGACAGGAAAACCAACCTTGCCCAGCTTCGCTCCCACGTTGGGATGGTGTTCCAGCATTTTGAGCTGTTCCCGCACCTTTCCATCATTGAGAACCTGACGCTGGCGCAGGTAAAAGTGCTGAAGCGCGATAAAAAAGCGGCGCGAGAAAAGGGGCTGAAGCTGCTGGAACGCGTTGGCCTTTCTGCGCATGCGGATAAATTCCCGGCTCAGCTTTCCGGCGGCCAGCAGCAGCGCGTGGCTATCGCGCGCGCGCTGTGCATGGATCCGGTGGCAATGCTGTTCGATGAACCTACCTCCGCGCTCGATCCTGAGATGATCAACGAAGTGCTGGACGTGATGGTGGAGCTGGCGCACGAAGGGATGACCATGATGGTGGTGACCCACGAAATGGGCTTCGCCCGGAAAGTGGCTAACCGCGTCATCTTTATGGATGAAGGTAAAATTGTTGAAGACTCACCGAAAGAAGAGTTCTTCGCAAACCCGAAATCCGAACGCGCGAAAGACTTCCTCGCCAAAATCCTGCATTAATCCTCTCAGTGCGCAATCCGCGGATTGCGCACTGCCTCACGCTTTCACGTTCTTGTTCTCGTCGGCGTCACGGGGCAGCGTTAACCTTGTCACAAAATAACGCTACGTACGGAGAACGCCATGGCACAGCCTATTATTCTCGACTGCGATCCGGGTCATGATGACGCGATTGCACTCGTCCTCGCTCTTGCCTCCCCTGAACTTGAAGTCAAAGCCGTCACCTCGTCCGCCGGGAACCAGACGCCGGATAAAACCCTGCGCAACGTGCTGCGCATGCTGACGCTGTTGAAACGTACCGATATCCCTGTCGCCGGCGGCGCTGTTAAGCCGCTGATGCGCGATCTCATCATTGCGGACAACGTTCACGGGGAGAGTGGCCTGGATGGCCCGGCGCTGCCGGAGCCGGGCTTTACGCCACAACGCTGCACCGCCGTGGAGCTGATGGCAAAGGTGCTGCGTGAAAGCGCCGAGCCCGTAACGCTGGTCGCCACCGGCCCGCAGACGAACGTGGCCCTGCTGCTCAACAGCCATCCTGAACTGCACGGCAAAATCGCCCGGATCGTCATGATGGGCGGCGCGATGGGGCTGGGAAACTGGACGCCAGCGGCGGAGTTCAACATCTATGTTGACCCGGAAGCGGCGGAAATCGTCTTCCAGTCGGGCCTGCCGATTGTGATGGCGGGGCTGGATGTGACGCATCGGGCACAGATTATGGCGGACGATATTGAGCGCTTCCGTGCCATAGATAACCCGGTCGCCACCACGGTCGCAGAGCTGCTTGATTTCTTTATGGAGTATCACAAAGCGGAAAAATGGGGCTTCCGGGGCGCGCCGCTGCACGATCCGTGCACCATTGCCTGGCTGCTGAAGCCGGAAATGTTTACGACGGTCGAGCGTTGGGTTGGCGTGGAAACACAGGGGAAATATACCCAGGGGATGACGGTGGTGGACTATTACTCGCTGACGGGAAATCAGCCGAATACGACGGTAATGGTGGATATCGATAGGCAAGCGTTTGTGGATCTGCTGGCGGAAAGGCTCGCATACTATAGTGCGGCCTGATGCCCTCACCCCAACCCTCTCCCACGGGGAGAGGGAGCAAACACTAAAAACGGCAACGTGATTGCCGTTTTGCTTTTACCTTTTGCGGCCTGATGCCCTCACCCCGGCCCTCTCCCACAGGGAGAGGGTGCAAACACTAAAAACGGCAACGTGATTGCCGTTTTGCTTTTACCTAGGGCTCAAACGGCCGACGCTGGAACTGATCGTGCCCGCACTTCGGACAGAGGGACAGCACCTCCGGCGTATAAACGGCAATATGGTGATGGCACTTCTCACAGACCAGGTTTCCCAGCCCCACGACTTCGCCGCTGTGATACACGCCATGGTGGTTCAAATCCTGGAACACCTCGCGCCACTCCAGCTGGGTTTTATCGGTAATATCCGCCAGCTCCTGCCACAGGCTCTCCTTAATGACCCGCATAAAGACGCTGTCGGTAATCTCGTCCTGACTCTCTTCGTAGCTACGCGCAAACTCCTCCAGGTCGCGGCGAACGGCGCGCGTCACCTCTTCCACTTCGGTTCGCGTTAACTCACCCGTTTGCGTCACGCGCGCGCGGGCCTGTTCAACCAGCGCGTCGATATCGCGCTCGCCGTTACGCAGCCGTTCCGTCAGTGTCGCCACCAGTTCGCGGTAAAATTGAGCAACCTTGTTCATCATTTTGCCTCCCGGGTAAGTAACTATTTCTAATAATAGACCTTATTTCGCCGCCGCTTTGTCAGGTGAAGCACAGACCCGGTAAATTCCTGCAAAGCGCATTTGTGCGAAAGGCTGTTTTGACGAAGACGTTTGGGCTATGCTATGCGGATCTGAATCACCACATCCATTGGCTACATTTGTAGCTGTATTGAACACAGGACCACTGGCTGCCATGCAAGAGCAATACCGCCCGGAAGAGATAGAATCAAAAGTCCAGCAACACTGGGACGAGAAGCGCACCTTTGAAGTAACCGAAGACGAGAGCAAAGAGAAGTATTACTGCCTGTCGATGCTTCCCTATCCTTCTGGTCGACTACACATGGGCCACGTGCGTAACTACACCATCGGCGACGTGATTGCACGCTACCAGCGCATGCTGGGCAAAAACGTGCTGCAGCCTATCGGCTGGGATGCGTTCGGCCTGCCTGCTGAAGGCGCGGCGGTTAAAAACAACACCGCACCGGCGCCGTGGACGTACGACAACATCGCGTACATGAAAAACCAGCTGAAAATGCTGGGCTTTGGCTATGACTGGAGCCGTGAACTGGCGACCTGTACCCCGGAATATTACCGCTGGGAGCAGAAGTTCTTCACCGAGCTGTACAAAAAAGGCCTGGTATACAAGAAAACCTCAGCCGTTAACTGGTGCCCGAACGACCAGACCGTTCTGGCGAACGAGCAGGTTATCGACGGCTGCTGCTGGCGCTGCGACACCAAAGTTGAACGTAAAGAGATCCCGCAGTGGTTTATTAAAATCACCGCTTACGCTGACGAGCTGCTGAACGATCTGGACACGCTGGATCACTGGCCTGACACCGTTAAGACCATGCAGCGCAACTGGATCGGCCGTTCCGAGGGCGTGGAGATTACCTTCAACGTCGAGAATTACGACCAGACCCTGACCGTCTACACCACCCGTCCGGACACCTTCATGGGTGCGACCTATCTGGCAGTTGCCGCCGGTCACCCGCTGGCGCAGAAAGCGGCCGAAAACAACCCGGAACTGGCAGCCTTCATCGACGAATGCCGCAACACCAAAGTGGCCGAAGCGGACATGGCGACGATGGAGAAAAAAGGCGTTGCGACGGGCTTCTATGCTAAGCACCCGCTGACTGGCGAAGCGATCCCGGTCTGGGCGGCAAACTTCGTTCTGATGGAGTACGGCACCGGTGCGGTAATGGCGGTTCCGGGTCACGATCAGCGCGACTACGAGTTCGCCACCAAATACAACCTGCCGATCAAAGCCGTTATCCTGGCCGCAGACGGTTCCGAACCCGATCTGTCTGAGCAGGCGCTGACCGAAAAAGGCACCCTGTTTAACTCTGGCGAATTCAGCGGTCTGAGCTTCGAAGAGGGCTTCAACGCTATCGCCGACAAGCTGGCCTCGCTGGGCGTCGGCGAGCGTAAGGTGAACTATCGCCTGCGCGACTGGGGCGTTTCCCGTCAGCGTTACTGGGGTGCGCCAATTCCAATGGTGACCCTGGAAGACGGCACCGTAATGCCAACGCCAGAAGATCAGCTCCCGGTGATCCTGCCGGAAGATGTGGTCATGGACGGCATCACCAGCCCGATCAAAGCCGATCCTGAATGGGCAAAAACCACCGTTAACGGTCAGCCCGCGCTGCGTGAAACCGACACGTTCGACACCTTTATGGAATCTTCCTGGTACTACGCGCGCTACACCTGCCCGCAGTACAAGGAAGGCATGCTGGATTCCGAAGCGGCAAACTACTGGCTGCCGGTAGATATCTACATCGGTGGTATTGAACACGCCATCATGCACCTGCTCTACTTCCGCTTCTTCCACAAGCTGATGCGTGATGCAGGCCTCGTAAACTCTGACGAGCCAGCGAAACAGCTGCTGTGTCAGGGCATGGTGCTGGCAGATGCCTTCTACTATGTTGGCGCAAACGGCGAGCGCAACTGGGTTTCTCCGGTTGATGCGATCGTTGAGCGCGACGAGAAAGGCCGTATCGTTAAGGCGAAGGACGCTGAAGGTCATGAACTGGTTTATACCGGCATGAGCAAGATGTCCAAGTCTAAAAACAACGGTATTGACCCGCAGGTGATGGTTGAGCGTTACGGTGCCGACACCGTGCGTCTGTTTATGATGTTCGCCTCCCCGGCGGATATGACGCTGGAATGGCAGGAATCCGGCGTGGAAGGGGCAAACCGCTTCCTGAAACGCGTCTGGAAACTGGTATACGAGCACACCTCTCAGGGTGAGGCCCCAGCGCTGAACGTGGCTGCTCTGACGGAAGATCAGCAGGCGCTGCGTCGTGATGTTCATAAAACAATTGCGAAAGTGACCGATGATATTGGTCGTCGTCAGACCTTCAATACCGCAATTGCGGCTATTATGGAACTGATGAACAAGCTGGCGAAAGCCCCGCAGGACGGCGAGCAGGATCGCGCATTAATGCGTGAAGCGCTGCTGGCGGTTGTTCGCATGCTCAACCCGTTCACTCCGCACGTCAGCTTCACCCTGTGGCAGGAGCTGAAGGGCGAAGGCGATATCGACAACGCGCCGTGGCCGGTGGCTGATGAATCCGCTATGGTGGAAAACACCACCCTGGTTGTGGTGCAGGTTAACGGTAAAGTGCGCGGTAAAATCACCGTCGCGGTCGACGCAACCGAAGAACAGGTTCGCGAGCGCGCAGGCCAGGAGCATCTGGTCGCGAAATACCTTGAGGGCGTTACCGTACGTAAAGCGATCTACGTACCGGGTAAACTGCTAAATCTGGTCGTTGGCTAAGCGCGGGAGGAAACGTGCGACAACTGGCAACAATACTCTTATCTCTGGCGGTGCTTGTCACCGCTGGCTGCGGCTGGCACCTGCGCAACACTACGGCAGTGCCACCTCAGATGAAAACGATGATCTTCGACTCGTCCGATCCAAACGGACCACTGAGCCGGGCTATCCGTAATCAGCTGCGCTTGAACGACGTTGAGCTAATTGAGAAAGGAACCCTGCGCCAGGATGTGCCTTCGCTTCGCGTCCTGACATCATCTCTGGTACAAGACACGGCGTCGATCTTCCAGGACGGGCGAACGGCGGAATATCAGATGGTGCTGACCGTTAACGCAGCGGTCCTGATCCCGGGTAAAGACATTTATCCTATCAGTACCAAAGTCTACCGCTCGTTCTTTGATAACCCGCAAACGGCGCTGGCAAAAGATGCCGAACAGCAGATTATCATCAAGGAGATGTACGATAGGGCGGCGGATCAGCTGATCCGTAAACTGCCTACTATCACAGCGTCGACGAAGGCAGGCTCTGACGTTATCGAAACACCGGATGCCCGCACGCCCGATATGCCAACGTCGCTGGGTAACTGATGATCAGGTTGTATCCTGAACAACTCCGCGCGCAGCTCAACGAAGGGCTGCGCGCGGCCTATCTGCTGCTCGGTAACGATCCGCTCTTGCTTCAGGAAAGCCTTGATGCTGTTCGCCATGCGGCCGCAGCGCAGGGCTTTGACGAGCACCACACTTTCCAGATTGATAACAGCACCGACTGGAACGCTGTCTTCTCGCTTTGTCAGGCCATGAGCCTCTTTGCTTCGCGCCAGACTATTCAGATCCTGCTGCCGGAGAACGGCCCTAACGCCGCCATCAATGAACAGCTGGCCATGCTGGTAAGTTTGCTACACAGCGATCTGCTGCTGATCGTGCGCGGCAACAAGCTTACCAAAGCGCAGGAAAATGCGGCCTGGTTTACCCAGCTCGCCACTCACGCGGTGCTGGTCACCTGCCAGACGCCAGAACAGGCGCATCTGCCAAAATGGGTTGCCGCGCGAGCGAAACAGCATAATCTGAAGCTGGATGATGCAGCCAATCAGCTTCTTTGCTACTGCTATGAAGGCAACCTTCTGGCGCTGGCGCAGGCCCTGGACAGGCTCTCCCTGCTGTGGCCTGACGGAAAGCTGACGCTGCCGCGCGTCGAACAGGCGGTGAACGATGCCGCGCACTTTACTCCCTTCCACTGGGTTGACGCGCTCCTGTCGGCGAAAAGCAAGCGAGCGCTGCATATTCTGCAACAGCTGCGCCTGGAAGGGAGTGAGCCGGTCATCCTGCTCCGCACGCTCCAGCGTGAGTTACTGCTGCTGAACAACCTCAAGCGCCAGTCCGCCCATGTGCCATTACGTACGCTGTTCGACAAGCATCGCGTCTGGCAAAACCGCCGGGCGATGACGACGGAAGCGATAAACCGCCTGAGCCACGAGCAGCTGCGTCAGGCCGTACAGCTTCTGATGCGCGCCGAGCTGACGCTGAAGCAGGATTACGGCCAGTCCGTCTGGGCGGAGCTGGAAAGCCTTTCTTTGCTGCTCTGCCATAAGGCGCTGGCAGATGTATTTATCGAAGGGTGATATGCAATCTTTACAGGCAATGTATGGCGGCACCTTCGACCCGGTGCACTATGGGCATCTTAAGCCGGTTGAAATCCTCGCGAATCTGATTGGTTTGCAGCGGGTGATCGTCATGCCCAATAACGTTCCGCCGCACCGTCCTCAGCCGGAAGCGACCAGCGCACAGCGCAAAGCGATGCTCGCCCTGGCCATCGCCGATAAGCCCCTCTTTACGCTTGACGAGCGCGAGCTGCGCCGGGATACGCCATCCTGGACATCCCAGACGCTGCGCGAATGGCGCGCTGAACAGGGCCCAGTGAAACCGCTGGCGTTTATTATCGGCCAGGATTCCCTGCTCAATTTTCCCAGCTGGTATCAGTACGACACCATTCTGGAAAACAGCCATTTGCTGGTCTGCCGCCGTCCGGGCTATCCGCTGACCATGCGTGAAGCGCAGCATCAGCGGTGGCTGGACGCGCACCTGACGGACAATATCGAAGACCTGCACAGGCTGCCCGCCGGTAAAATTTATCTCGCGGAAACGCCATGGTTTGATATTTCCGCAACGCTCATCCGCGAGCGGCTCCAGCAGGGTTTAGACTGTAGCGATCTGCTGCCCCCACCCGTGCTGGCGTATATCCACGCACAGGGGCTGTATCAGAAAAATACAGAGGCCTGAACATCGTCGGCGAAATTGTCTGTTATTGATTATCCTGCCTTGACAGGCTAAGCCATACTGATATCCTCCGCTGCCAGACTTTCCCGCCAGTCGTTGCTTTACAGAAATTGTTTTACAAAAATGGCGATGCAATCTCAGGCGGAGGGTGGGATGATACCCGCCTTCAAAAGCCGGGCGGTGACATTTGTCCCGCGGCTGACGTCAGTTCAGGTATACTGTCTGACCACGAATTCACAGTTGTACAATCTCATTCACCCAGGGGGAAAACTTGCAGGGTAAAGCACTCCAGGATTTTGTTATCGACAAAATTGATGACCTGAAAGGTCAGGACATCATCGCTATCGACGTTAAGGGTAAATCCAGCATCACCGACTGCATGATCATCTGCACCGGTACCTCAACTCGTCACGTTGTTTCGATTGCTGACCATGTTGTTCAGGAATCGCGCGCGGCAGGGCTGCTTCCGCTGGGCGTTGAAGGTGAAACGACCGCTGACTGGGTGGTTGTCGATCTCGGCGATGTTATTGTCCACGTCATGCAGGAAGAGAGCCGTCGCCTGTATGAGCTGGAAAAACTCTGGGGTTAATGCGTGAAGTTGCAGCTGGTCGCCGTCGGCACCAAAATGCCTGACTGGGTACAAACCGGTTTTACTGAATATCTGCGTCGTTTTCCTAAAGATATGCCGTTCGAACTGGTGGAGATCCCAGCAGGAAAGCGCGGCAAGAACGCGGATATCAAACGTATTCTCGATAAAGAGGGAGAGCTGATGCTGGCTGCCGCAGGCAAAAACCGCATCGTGACTCTCGACATCCCGGGCAAGCCCTGGGATACGCCGCAGCTGGCGCACGAACTGGAGCGCTGGAAACAGGATGGCCGTGACGTCAGCCTGTTGATTGGCGGACCGGAAGGGTTATCTCCCGCCTGCAAAGCGGCAGCAGAACAAAGTTGGTCACTCTCTGCGCTGACGCTGCCCCACCCGCTTGTGCGGGTTCTCGTGGCAGAAAGTCTGTATCGCGCATGGAGCATTACTACCAACCACCCTTATCACCGCGAGTAATGACTGACCAGGGTAATTTAAGCAGCGGATGAAACTACAGAATTCTTTTCGCGACTATACGGCTGAGTCCGCGCTGTTTGTGCGCCGGGCGCTGGTCGCCTTTACGGGGATTTTGCTGCTTACCGGCGTGCTGATCGCCAACCTCTACAATCTGCAAATTGTCCGCTATACCGATTACCAGACCCGCTCAAACGAAAACCGTATCAAGCTGGTGCCCATCGCGCCCAGCCGCGGCATTATCTACGATCGTAACGGCACCCCGCTGGCGCTAAACCGCACCATCTACCAGATAGAGATGATGCCGGAGAAAGTCGATAACGTGCAGGATACGCTGAACGCGCTGAGAAGCGTCGTTGACCTCAATGACGACGACATCGCCGCGTTCAAAAAAGAGCGCGCACGTTCTCACCGCTTCACCTCGATTCCGGTTAAAACCAACCTGACGGAAGTGCAGGTCGCCCGTTTTGCCGTTAACCAGTACCGTTTCCCCGGGGTGGAAGTCAAAGGCTATAAGCGCCGATACTACCCTTACGGCTCCGCGCTGACGCACGTGATTGGCTACGTCTCCAAGATTAACGATAAAGACGTCGAACGCCTTGATAAAGACGGCAAGCTGGCCAACTACGCCGCCACGCACGACATTGGCAAGCTGGGGATCGAACGCTATTACGAAGATGTTCTGCACGGCCAGACCGGCTATGAAGAAGTTGAGGTAAACAACCGTGGCCGCGTGATCCGTCAGC
Source organism: Enterobacter sp. I4 (assembly GCF_022669095.1). Taxonomy (NCBI): domain Bacteria; kingdom Pseudomonadati; phylum Pseudomonadota; class Gammaproteobacteria; order Enterobacterales; family Enterobacteriaceae; genus Enterobacter; species Enterobacter sp. I4. Next base: position 577,559 of record NZ_JALBUO010000003.1, read on the forward strand.
TAAAAGAGGTGCCGCCGCAGGCGGGGCATGACGTCTATTTGACGATCGACCTGAAGCTTCAGCAGTATATCGAAACGCTGCTGGCGGGTAGCCGTGCTGCCGTTATCGTGACCGACCCGAGAACGGGCGGCATCCTGTCGATGGTTTCTATGCCAAGCTATGATCCGAACCTCTTCGTGGACGGCATCTCCAGCAAGGACTACTCCGGCCTGCTCAACGATCCAAACACCCCGCTGGTGAACCGCGCGACGCAGGGGGTCTATCCTCCGGCCTCAACGGTTAAACCGTATGTCGCCGTTTCTGCCCTGAGCGCGGGCGTCATTAACCGTAATACCAGCCTGTTTGACCCGGGCTGGTGGCAGCTGCCTGGCTCTGAAAAACGCTACCGCGACTGGAAAAAATGGGGCCACGGCCATCTGAACGTAACCAAATCGCTGGAAGAGTCTGCGGATACCTTCTTCTATCAGGTCGCCTACGACATGGGTATTGACCGTCTTTCTGAATGGATGAGCAAATTCGGCTACGGGCACTACACCGGTATCGATCTCGCGGAAGAGCGCTCCGGCAATATGCCAACCCGCGAATGGAAACAGAAGCGCTTTAAAAAGCCCTGGTATCAGGGTGACACCATTCCGGTAGGGATCGGCCAGGGCTACTGGACGGCAACGCCGTTGCAGATGAATAAGGCGATGATGATCCTTATTAACGATGGCGTGGTGAAAGTGCCGCACCTGCTGCAAAGTACCGTTGAAAACGGCAAAAAAGTGCCGTGGATACAGCCGCACGAGCCGCCGGTGGGCGATATCCACTCAGGCTTCTGGGAAATCGCGAAAGACGGAATGTATGGCGTCGCCAACCGCCCTAACGGGACGGCGCACAAATACTTCGCTGGCGCACCGTATAAAATCGCGGCCAAATCGGGTACTGCACAGGTCTTCGGTCTGAAAGCGAATGAAACCTATAACGCGCACAAAATTGCCGAACGTCTGCGTGACCATAAGCTCATGACAGCGTTTGCGCCTTATGATAACCCGCAGGTTGCGGTGGCGATGATTCTGGAAAACGGCGGCGCAGGCCCGGCGGTGGGGACCATCATGCGTCAAATCCTCGACCACATCATGCTGGGCGATAACAACACCGTACTGCCAGCCGAAAACCCGGCAGCCGCTGCGGCGGAGGACCAATAATCATGACGGATAATCCAAATAAAAAATCGTTGTGGGATAAGATCCACATCGACCCTGCCATGCTGCTGATCCTGCTGGCTCTGCTGGTTTACAGCGCTCTGGTTATCTGGAGCGCCAGCGGTCAGGACATCGGCATGATGGAGCGTAAAATCGGCCAGATCGCTATGGGCCTGGTCATTATGGTGGTAATGGCGCAAATACCGCCCCGCGTCTATGAAGGCTGGGCGCCCTATCTCTATATTTTCTGTATTATTTTGCTGGTGGCAGTCGATGCGTTCGGTGCCATATCCAAAGGCGCGCAACGCTGGCTGGATCTGGGGATTGTTCGCTTCCAGCCGTCGGAAATTGCCAAAATCGCCGTCCCGTTGATGGTTGCACGCTTTATCAACCGCGACGTCTGTCCGCCGTCGCTGAAAAATACCGCCATTGCGCTGGTGCTGATTTTCCTGCCAACGCTCCTCGTGGCCGCGCAGCCGGACCTCGGCACCTCGATTCTTATCGCCCTCTCCGGTCTGTTCGTACTGTTCCTGTCCGGCCTGAGCTGGCGTTTGATCGGCATCGCGGTCGTCCTGCTGGCTGCCTTTATCCCTATTCTCTGGTTCTTCCTGATGCATGACTATCAGCGCCAGCGCGTGATGATGCTGCTCGATCCAGAGACCGATCCGCTGGGTGCAGGCTATCATATTATTCAGTCGAAAATTGCGATTGGCTCCGGCGGCCTGCGCGGAAAAGGCTGGCTGCACGGTACGCAGTCACAGCTTGAATTCTTACCGGAACGCCACACTGACTTTATCTTTGCCGTTCTGGCTGAGGAGTTAGGGCTGGTTGGTATCCTGGTTCTGCTTGGGCTGTACCTGCTGCTGATCATGCGCGGGCTCTATATTGCCGCACGGGCGCAGACCACCTTTGGCCGGGTAATGGCGGGTGGATTAATGTTAATTTTATTCGTTTATGTCTTCGTAAATATTGGTATGGTGAGTGGTATTCTGCCGGTTGTAGGCGTGCCGCTGCCGCTGGTGAGTTACGGGGGCTCGGCACTGATCGTGTTGATGGCCGGGTTTGGTATCGTAATGTCGATCCATACCCACAGGAAAATGTTGTCCAAAAGCGTATAAAAATAAGGGGATCGCAATGCGTAAGCAGTGGCTGGGGATCTGCATCGCTGCAAGTTTACTTGCAGCCTGCACAAGTGATGATGGTCAGCAACAGGCAACCGTCGCGCCGCCGCAGCCTGCGGTCTGTAACGGCCCGATTGTTGAAATTAGCGGTGCCGATCCCGTTTATGAACCGCTGAACCCCAGCGTGAATCAGGACTATCAGCGCGACGGCAAAAGCTACAAAATCGTTCAGGATCCCGCCCGTTTTAGCCAGGCCGGCCTTGCCGCCATCTATGATGCTGAGCCAGGCAGCAACCTGACCGCGTCAGGTGAAACCTTCGATCCGATGCAGATTACGGCGGCACACCCGACGCTGCCAATCCCAAGCTACGCGCGCATCACTAACCTGGCGAATGGTCGCATGATCGTAGTGCGTATTAACGACCGTGGCCCTTACGGTAACGACCGCGTTATCTCCCTGTCGCGCGCGGCGGCCGATCGTCTCAACACCTCTAATAATACCAAAGTGCGTATTGACCCAATCATCGTGGCGCAGGACGGTACGCTGTCCGGCCCGGGTACCGCCTGTACCACCGTTGCAAAACAGACCTACGCCCTGCCCGCTCGTCCGGACCTGAGCGGCGGCATGGGAGGCGCGTCAACGCCTTCAGAGCCTGCTCAGCCGCAGGGCGAAGTGCGCGCCATCAGCAACGATACGCTGCAAAGCGACGATGCGACAGGCGCTCCGGTGAAAAGCAGCGGCTTTCTCGGCGCTCCCACCACGTTAGCCTCTGGCGTGATTGAATCAGATGAACCCGCTCCCGCGCCTGTCGTTGCGGCCCCCGCAGCACAACCCGCTCCGGTGACCGCCCCTGCTGCCACCCAAACTGCTGCACCCGCTGCGGCAAGCGGCAGCTACGTAGTTCAGGTGGGCGCCGTCAGCGATCGAGCCCGTGCAGAGCAGTATCAGCAGCGTTTAAGCCAGCAGTTTGGCGTGCCTGGCCGCGTAGAGCAAAACGGTGCGGTATGGCGTATCCAGATGGGTCCGTTTGCCGGTAAATCGCAGGCTGCGTCACTGCAGCAGCGCCTGCAGAGCGAGGCGCAACTTCAGTCGTTTATCACTGTTGCGAAGTAATTAATCGGTGGTATCCGAAATGTCAGTTTGTGTAAATGACGTTAACACTCTCATGATGAAAGTCGGATGCCTGCCTGTATAGCTTTTGCTATAGTAAGGCACTTTTTTTAATTCCATCACGGATGTCGTAGTTCTGACCATGAAGACCACTTTTTCTGCTCGTTTTGTGCAGCGCATCGCGCTGACCACGGCCCTTTGCGCTGCTGCACTCTCCGCAGCACACGCGGATGACCTGAACATCAAGACCATGATCCCTGGCGTTCCGCAGATCGACGCGGAATCCTACATCCTGATTGACTACAACTCTGGCAAAGTTCTGGCAGAACAGAATGCCGATGTCCGTCGCGATCCGGCCAGCCTGACCAAGATGATGACCAGCTACGTTATCGGCCAGGCAATGAAGGCAGGTAAATTCAAAGAAACCGACCTGGTGACTATTGGTAACGACGCGTGGGCAACCGGTAACCCGGTATTTAAAGGTTCATCCCTGATGTTCCTGAAGCCAGGCATGCAGGTTCCGGTCTCTCAGCTGATCCGTGGTATTAACCTGCAATCCGGTAACGACGCCTGCGTGGCAATGGCCGATTTTGCGGCGGGTAGCCAGGATGCGTTTGTCGGCCTGATGAACAGCTACGTCTCCGCGCTGGGCCTCAAAAATACCCACTTCCAGACCGTACACGGCCTGGACGCAGAGGGCCAGTACAGCTCTGCGCGTGACATGGCGCTGATTGGTCAGGCGCTGATCCGTGACGTGCCGAACGAGTACTCTATCTACAAAGAGAAAGAGTTCACCTTTAACGGCATCCGTCAGACTAACCGTAACGGCCTGCTGTGGGATAACAGCCTGAACGTTGACGGCATTAAAACGGGCCACACCGACAAAGCCGGTTACAACCTGGTGGCTTCCGCGACCGAAGGCCAGATGCGCCTGATCTCTGCCGTGATGGGGGGCCGCACCTTTAAAGGACGCGAAACGGAAAGCAAAAAGCTGCTGACCTGGGGCTTCCGCTTCTTCGAAACCGTGAATCCGCTGAAGGCCGGTAAAGAGTTTGCCTCAGAACCCGTCTGGTTTGGCGACAATGACCGCGCTTCCCTGGGCGTCGATAAAGATCTTTATCTGACTATCCCGCGCGGCCGCATGAAGGATCTGAAAGCCAGCTACGTGCTGAACACCACCGAGCTGCACGCGCCGCTGCATAAAAACCAGGTCGTTGGCACCATCAACTTCCAGCTGGATGGCAAAACCATCGATCAGCGTCCACTGGTGGTGCTGGATGAAATTCCGGAAGGCAATTTCTTCGGCAAAATCATTGATTACATTAAGCTGATGTTCCACCACTGGTTTGGTTGAAAATTGAACACTTGAAAGTGTGATTTTGATCCCCATATACTACGTATCAGTAAAACTCCCGCCCCGTGGCGGGAGTTATTATTTTTTACACACACGCCGGAGCTGACATGAAAACCAAACTTAACGAACTGCTTGAATTCCCTACTCCATTTACTTACAAAGTGATGGGTCTGGCGAAACCTGAGCTGGTTGATCAGGTGGTTGAAGTGGTACAGCGCCATGCGCCGGGCGACTACTCTCCGTCGGTAAAACCGAGCAGCAAAGGTAACTACCACTCGGTCTCAATCACCATCACCGCCACGCACATTGAGCAGGTTGAAACGCTGTACGAAGAGCTTGGCAACATCGAAATTGTTCGTATGGTGCTGTAGTCCCTCTGCGGTTGCCCGGTTTGCCGGGTAACCCCTCTTCCCGCTGTGATATAATCCCCGCTACCTATTCTCCCCTGTTTTCGGAGACATCCTTTTGTACCAGGATAAAATTCTTGTCCGCCATCTTGGGCTACAGCCTTACGAGCCTGTCTCTCAGGCTATGCATGACTTTACCGATACGCGCGATGACGCCACCCCTGATGAAATCTGGCTGGTTGAACACCTGCCGGTGTTCACGCAAGGCCAGGCAGGAAAAGCCGAACATCTGCTGATGACGGGCGACATCCCGGTGATCCAGAGCGATCGCGGTGGACAGGTAACCTACCACGGTCCGGGACAGCAGGTTATGTATGTTTTGCTTAACCTGAAACGCAGAAAACTGGGCGTGCGCGAGCTGGTGACATTGCTGGAACAAACCGTAGTGAACACGCTCGCTGAGTACGGCATCGACGCTCACCCCCGCGCTGATGCGCCGGGCGTCTACGTGGGTGAAATGAAGATCTGTTCGCTGGGCCTGCGTATCCGAAAGGGCTGCTCGTTCCACGGCCTGGCGCTGAATATCAATATGGATCTCGCCCCCTTCCAGCGCATCAACCCCTGCGGATACGCCGGCATGGAGATGACGCAAATGTGCCAGTGGGTCGAAAGCGCCACGCCTGAGGTTATCCGGCCCGTGCTTCTGAAGAACTTTTTAGCACTGCTTAACAATCCTGCCCACGAATATATTGCTGCTTAACCCGCTTCCGACAGTGGCTCATTTATTTGCTGAGCCACTGCTTAATTCCCGCATTTACGCTTTACAATAAACCGCATATTCTATATTTTCGAGTCGCCCATATATTAGCGCTACATATTAATTAGAACCTTAATAGGACCATCGACGGTAGCCTGTAACATGCGTGACAATCACCCAACTGCTTGTTTTCGATAATTAAGGGAAACATACCGAACACTTTACGAATCTCTGCAAGCATATTAAATAAATTCAACTATCATTCATATTGTGAATGGATACGGAGTAAGAGCGTGGAGCCTACTAATTTACCAGCCAAACGCCTGAATGAAACCAGCGGCGAAGATAAGCCGCAAATTTTTCGGACTTTACGTAATATTGATCTCAATTTATTGACTATTTTTGAGGCGGTATATGTCCATAAAGGTATCGTTAATGCTGCGAAAATTCTTAATCTCACGCCCTCCGCTATTAGCCAGTCCATTCAAAAATTGCGCGCTATATTTCCCGACCCTTTATTTATTCGTAAAGGCCAGGGGGTAACGCCAACCGCGTACGCCACTCACCTCCATGAGTATATCAGCCAGGGTCTGGAATCGATTCTGGGCGCGCTGGATCTTACCGGCAGCTATGACAAGCAAAGAACCATCACCATTGGCACCTCTCCCTCGGTGGGCGTTCTGGTAATGCCGGCTATCTATCAGGCGATAAAACAGCATGCGCCACAGCTGCTGATCCGCAACGTGCCCGTCAGCGATCCGGAAACCCAGCTGGCGCAGTTCCAGACGGATCTGATCATCGACAGCAACAGCTTCCAGGCCAGGGCGCTGGGGCAGCACGTCCTTTATTCCGACAGCCTGGCGCTCGTTTGCCGTCAACACCATCCGGCGTTAGGCGCGCCGCTGACGCCAGAAAATTTGCGCCAGTATGAACATGCGTCATTTATGGCCGAGGGACAAAGGCAGGATCCGCTGCGACAGCGGATTGAGGAGCTGTTCCCGGACCGTCTGGTTAGCTTCAGCAGTTACAATATGTTTACCGTTGCGGCCCTGATTGGCAGCAGCGACCTGCTCTGTATCATGCCCGTAAGGCTCTTCGATCTGCTCCAGAAATGCTGGCCACTCGAGAACATTCCGCTGGGTCAGCTCAATACAGAATCTGTTGAAATCTCACTGCATTACAACAAGCTCAGCCTTCGCGATCCGGTACTGGAAAACGTCATTAACGTCATCCGCCAGGCTTTCTGATCCCGCCTTTCAGCACAAGCCCCTGCCGCACGCGGGGCAAAAGGCACAAAACAACAACTATTTTACAAATTGGCGACCTGGCAGGCTGCTTTATCGCCCCTTTAAATGATATACTGCCTGTCGTTCGTTCAAAAATAGTTGATAATTACAACATTCCCTTGAAATGAAACGCTTTCCTTCGATATTCGCAACTGGAACACGCACGCTATGAGTAAACCCATTGTGATGGAACGCGGTGTTAAATACCGCGATGCCGATAAAATGGCCCTTATCCCGGTTAAAAACGTGGCTACAGAGCGCGAGGCGCTGTTAAGAAAACCGGAATGGATGAAAATTAAACTTCCGGCTGACTCTTCGCGTATCCAGGGGATCAAAGCGGCGATGCGCAAAAATGGCCTTCACTCCGTCTGTGAAGAAGCCTCCTGCCCTAACCTTGCTGAATGTTTCAATCACGGTACCGCGACGTTTATGATTTTGGGTGCCATCTGTACCCGCCGCTGTCCGTTCTGTGACGTTGCCCATGGCCGTCCCGTTGCGCCTGACGCGAATGAACCGCAGAAGCTGGCGCAGACGATTGCCGATATGGCGCTGCGTTACGTTGTTATCACCTCCGTCGACCGTGATGACCTGCGCGATGGCGGTGCTCAGCACTTTGCTGACTGCATTACCGCGATCCGCGAAAAAAGCCCGAACATTAAGATTGAGACGCTGGTTCCGGACTTCCGTGGACGTATGGACCGCGCGCTCGATATCCTGACCGCAACGCCACCAGACGTGTTCAACCACAACCTCGAGAACGTACCGCGTATTTATCGTCAGGTGCGTCCTGGTGCGGACTATAACTGGTCCCTGAAGCTGCTGGAGCGCTTTAAAGAAGCACATCCGCATATTCCTACCAAGTCTGGCCTGATGGTTGGCCTGGGGGAAACGAATGCCGAAATCATTGAAGTGATGCGCGATCTGCGCCGCCACGGCGTCACGATGCTGACCCTGGGCCAGTATTTGCAGCCAAGCCGTCACCATCTGCCCGTGCAGCGCTACGTGAGCCCGGACGAGTTCGACGAGATGAAAGCCGAAGCGATGGCGATGGGCTTTACCCACGCGGCCTGTGGTCCTTTCGTTCGCTCGTCATATCACGCCGATATGCAGGCGAAAGGCGAAGAAGTAAAATAAGCCCTGACATACTTTTTTACAGTTATAAAAAAAACCGGCCTCGTTAGCCGGTTTTTTTATGCAAGCCTTGCAGCATTGCCATTACTCTTTGTGGGACAGCTTCTGTGCCGTGATGTCGTCTTCGGCACTTTTCTTCGCTGCCGCGTCATCATCGTTCATTGCTTTCTTAAAGCCCTTAATGGCAGCACCCAGGTCTCCACCCAGCGTGCGTAACTTCTTGGTACCGAACAGCAGGACGACCAGTGCGGCAACCACCAGCAGTTTGGTAATACTAATCTCACCCATAAATACCTTCTTTACATGAAACAGGCTGCAAGTCAGCGCCAAAAACCTGAACGTATTAACGGACATTTGGCGCGCGCACACAATAGCAATCTGTAACAAGGTGAATCAAGCATTGTTGAAAAAAACATCATATTAATTGCGGTGGCGCAAACCTGCGGTTACGCAGAACGGGTAATTGCTGACGCGCAAGCGCTATTCGCGCTGAACTTATCTCCGTCATCAGTAACGCGGGCGCTTCCGCCGCCGCGGCAACGGTAACCCCCAGCGGATCGACTACTCTGCTCTGCCCGATATTCCTGTTACCACATTCCCCCGCGGCTACCACATAGCAGGTGGTATCCAGCGCGCGTGCGGCAAGCAGCGTCGCCCAGTGGTGCTCCTTAAGCGGTCCTTTGACCCAGGCAGCAGGCAGAACCAGCACCTCGGCTCCCTGCAACGCCAGGTTCAGCGCCAGCTCGGGAAAACGAATATCGTAGCAGGTCATTAGCCCGACGCTAAAACCCGCCACCTCAATCAGCGGCGGAATAACGCTGCCCGGATCGACCAGGCGCGACTCCTGAATGCTGAACGCATCGTACAGATGAAGTTTGCCGTAGCTCGCAACAATTGCGCCTTCACGTATGGCCACCAGCGTGTTGACCGCCCGCCCGGGCGTGGAGGGCACGTGGATGGTTAATATGGTGGTGAGCGAGTTGCCGACGCTCTCGGCCAGAAGTAGCTTTAAAAACGCCCCTTCCAGCATTTGCGCAGACTTTACCGACAGATCCGGGTCGCTGTCATCGCGTGCCAGTAACGCCTCAGGCAGCACCAGCAACGACGCCCCCATTTGCTTCGCCTGACGCATCAGGGAGACGCATTTACGCGCGTTTTCATTCCAGTCCGGCGTTACCGCAAACTGCCCTACCGCAACATACATAATTGTCTCCCGGTTAAAAACAGCGTTACACTCGACGCACTCACACATCAAATAGCAGGTATTGACAGTGTTACAACTACTTATAGCCGTTTTTATTGGCGGGGGCACGGGTAGCGTTGCACGGTGGCTCTTAAGCATGCGCTTTAACCCTCTGCATCAGGCCATACCGATGGGCACACTGGCAGCAAACCTGATTGGCGCATTTATTATCGGAATGGGGCTGGCCTGGTTTAACCGCATGACGTCTATCGACCCAATGTGGAAAGTGCTGATCACGACCGGGTTCTGCGGCGGGTTAACGACGTTTTCGACCTTCTCTGCGGAAGTCGTGTTTCTGTTTCAGGAAGGCCGCGTGGGCTGGGCGCTGGCGAACATTGCCGTTAACATGCTTGGATCGTTTGCGATGACCGCGATCGCGTTTTGGTTATTTTCTACCGCCAGCGCGCACTAAGCCCGCCAGCCTTAATGTTGGCTTAATTTTTCTCTGTCACTCTTGGCGCAAAACTGAACGAGGGTGATAGCATGAAGGAAAATCTGCTAAGCGCGGGAATGGTAGTGCTGAGCGTGTTAATCGTCGCCAGCTTTCTGAAAATCTATCTTACAGGTTGATTCAGAACGAAAAAAACCCGCTCAGTGAGCGGGTTTTGAAATTCTTGCTGACGCGTCTGAATTACAGAGCGATTACGTTAGCAGCAGAAGGGCCTTTGGCACCGTTAGTGATTTCAAACTCAACGCGCTGACCTTCAGCCAGAGTTTTGAAACCATTAGACTGGATTGCAGAGAAGTGTACGAACACGTCTTTGCTGCCATCTTCAGGAGTAATGAAACCGAATCCTTTGGACTCATTAAACCACTTAACGTTACCTTTAATCTTAGACATCAAAATTACCTTTACATTAAAAAACGACACAAATGCTGTGTCGGGTATCAGTACAACAATTGTGAGGCGTTTTGTCCAGCGGATCTTTGATAAAAAGTGACAAAAGTCGCGTTAATTTTCGCTGTCCGATTTTTATCCTTTACAATTCATTACCAGTGCATTTTTTGTCCAGCTCACCGTGCAAATTCAGTTAAAACTGAAAACGCATCCAGGCGAAGTAAACGTTTCCGTTGTTGTAGGTGCCCGGTATGTAGGTCATCTGGAACGTTGCCGGGCCATAACCGATAGAGGCGAGCGGCAGAAGCACCGGAACAGGAATGTATTTCCAGTTATCGCGTGCCGTAAACCCAGCCGTATAGCCCAGCCCCAGACGGAAGTTATCGTCTGATAACGGTCGCCAGGTCTTTTCCCAGCCGTAGCCGCCAATGGGCTCCCATTTGTTGTAGGAGTCCTTAAACGCCATCAGGTACAGGCCATGCCAGTTGCCTTTTTCATCCCAGCGAGACTGACCAAACCCGGCTCCCCACGGACGCTCGTTATAGCGGTCCGTTTTTTCTTTGTCGTAGGCAAAACGTGCATGCCAGGTAATGGCCGGAATGTAGAGATCGTAATGCTCGGGTTCGTTCCACGTTTGCGCAACATTGTCGGTGAACGTGGAGAACCAGCCTTTATCCGCAGTGCTGCTTTGCGCATTAACAACGGATGCGAAAGAGAGCTGACCAATAATAAACAATAAAATCAGGGGGAATTTAATTCGTACAATCACAATGCCATTACCATATTTAGTATTCGGTACAGACCTTAGCACAGAATACTTGAATGAATGCTTAACGGCATTGGTGTTATTCCTAATTAATCACGTACTATTAAGAACACTCTTATAAGATAAGACCAGCGTGCCTGAATAAGCACGAGCAGGTGACATATTTAACGCTGGCGTAACATTTCACACTGCGCCGCGACGCGCCGGTTCGGCTCCGGACCACGCCCACCGCCCTACACGACGGCCCCTCCCATAGCGGAGGCTATCTTCGGACACTCGCGCGGCACGGTATTCCCCCTCAGGCTTAACGCTGGAATATTTATTATTCGCAAGATTTAAAGAGAACCATAATTACGTGAAACTCTTCCACCATTCTGGAAAAGCAAATAAACCAGACCGCTAAGGCCGCTATTATTATCAGGACACCGGTTATCCGCTTAAAGCGTTAACCATACAATGAAGATTATAAATATCAGCGCAACAGGCAGGGCTATTTTGAGCGTGGCCGTTGCGCGTTTAAGCTCATGGCGAGCGCGAGGATGTCCAGGCTATCACCTCCCGGGATTGCCTCACCGACGAAAATGCCGGAGCGGAAGCGGTTCTCGGGTCTACACGACCGGCTTTGCCAAACGCGCTCTGGCTTGCGGTACGGCAAACGGCAAGTAATAATCAAAAGATTAACACTTCACCCTCAAATTAATGACATGTAATCGCTATTAATCAGGTCAATAACGACTTAATATAAATGATGCAGGGTTAGCAAAAATATCGTCATCATCGCCTTTAGTAGTCGCTTTCTTGATTTTAATCAGCAAGAACAGGCCATTTATTCGGCACATTTCAGGCTTCTTTTTCTATTGATTATTTGTGCTCTCGGGCAGCAAGGATACAGGGGAAATCATGCTTACTTTTCTCGAACTCCTCATCGGAGTCGTGGTCATTGTCGGTGTAGCGCGCTACATCATCAAAGGGTACTCGGCCACCGGCGTGCTCTTCGTTGGCGGCCTGACGCTGCTGATTATCAGCGCGCTAATGGGCCATCAGGTTTTACCGGCCAGCGAAGCCAGCACCGGATATACCGCCACCGATATTGTGGAATATATTAAAATTCTGCTGATGAGCCGCGGCGGCGATCTGGGCATGATGATCATGATGCTCTGCGGTTTTGCGGCCTATATGACCCATATCGGCGCCAATGATATGGTCGTAAAGCTGGCCTCTAAGCCGCTGCAATATATCAACTCCCCCTACCTGCTGATGGTCGCGGCCTATTTCCTGGCCTGCCTGATGTCGTTAGCCGTTTCCTCCGCCACGGGTCTTGGCGTGCTGCTGATGGCGACGTTGTTCCCGGTGATGGTCAACGTCGGGATCAGCCGCGGCGCGGCGGCGGCTATCTGCGCCTCTCCGGCGGCGATTATCCTCTCCCCTACTTCCGGTGACGTAGTGCTGGCCGCGAAAGCGGCGGAAATGTCGCTGATTGACTTCGCCTTCAAGACCACGCTGCCGATCTCGATTACGGCCATTCTCGGCATGGGCGTGGCGCATTTCTTCTGGCAGCGCTATCTCGACAAGAAGGAGAACATCAGCCACGAGATGATGGACGTGAGTGAAATCACCACCACTGCCCCGGCGTTTTATTCCATCCTGCCGTTCACCCCGATTATTGGCGTGCTTATCTTTGACGGCAAATGGGGCCCGCAGCTGCACATCATCACCATTCTGGTGATCTGCATGCTGCTGGCGGCCCTGCTGGAATTTGTGCGTGGCTTCAATACGCAGAAAGTATTCTCCGGTCTGGAAGTCGCCTACCGCGGAATGGCCGATGCCTTCGCGGGCGTGGTAATGCTGCTGGTGGCCGCAGGCGTCTTTGCCCAGGGGCTGAGCACCATCGGCTTTATCCAGAGTCTGATCTCCATCGCCACCTCGTTCGGCTCGGCCAGCATTATCCTGATGCTGGTGCTGGTCGTGCTGACCATGCTGGCGGCAATGACCACCGGTTCCGGTAACGCCCCGTTCTACGCCTTCGTCGAGATGATCCCTAAACTGGCACACTCCTCCGGCATTAACCCGGCTTATCTCTCCATTCCGATGCTTCAGGCCTCTAACCTGGGTCGTACCATCTCTCCAGTATCGGGCGTGGTGGTGGCGGTTGCCGGAATGGCAAAAATCTCGCCTTTTGAAGTGGTAAAACGCACGTCGGTGCCGGTGCTGGTTGGCCTGATTATCGTCATTATCGCTACCGAAGTGCTGGTCCCAGGCGCTGCCTAAGCGAAATTCCTGATTTCCAAAAAGCGCCTGTTGGCGCTTTTTGTGCTTTAATAACCCCCAGAAATTAATCGCGCCCAACCAATCAGGAAAGAAAATGTTCAGGAAGGATATCGTTATCCCGTCTGGCGCAATAGCGCTTGCACTCTGCGTATTCTCAACGCAGGCAGACCCGCTCAGGGCAACGCAGTATGCCGATTTCGATCGCTACGTTCTGGCCCTTTCCTGGCAAACCGGATTTTGCCAGAGCATGGTCGAACGTAACCGCAACGAGCCGGACGAATGCCGGCTGCAAAAAGAGAGCAGCAATAAAACCGATTTTCTGACCGTCCACGGCCTGTGGCCCGGCCTGCCTAAATCCATCGCCGCGCGCGGGGTGGATGAGCGCCGCTGGATGCGCTTCGGCTGCGCAACCCGCCCCGTGCCCGACATGCCGCAAGCAAAAGCCAGCCGCAAATGCGCCGCCGCAGAGACCGGGCTATCCCTGTCGGGCGCGGCGAAGCTGAACAGCGTGATGCCCGGCGCGGGCGGGAATTCCTGCCTTGAACGTTACGAATATGCGAAACATGGCGTCTGCTTCGGTTTTGATCCAGACGCCTACTTCGGCACCATGGTGCGCCTGAATCAGGAAGTGAAAAGCAGCGCGGCAGGACAATTTCTGGCGGAAAACTATGGCAAAACCGTACGCCGCAGCGACTTTGATGCCGCCGTGGCTAAAAGCTGGGGCAAACAGAACGTGAAAGCGTTCAAGCTCACCTGCCATGGCAATCCGGCCTATCTGACCGAGATGCAGATCTCGCTTAAGTCCGACACCATTAACAATCCGCTCTCTGCCGGCTCTTTTGCACCACAGCCACATCCGGGCAACTGCGGCAAACAGTTTGTGATTGATAAAGCCGGGTACTGATGCTCCTGCGGGCAGATGCCGCACGGTGCGGCATCTCAGCCCCGACGCGCGTCCGGGCGCACCAGGTCAAAACGATGGCTGTCGCTGATGCCGTAGTAGGCCGACGGCCCGCCCGCCCGCAGTATGGGCTGCGCTTTCGCGGTCTGGTAAATCCCCTCTTCCAGCAGCGTTTCGGCAATATGAACGCCAACGACTTCGCCAAGCACCAGCCAGGTATCAATCGGCGTGCCATCGGCGCCGGTAAGCTGAATGCACTGTGATAAACGGCATTCAAAATTGACCGGGCTTTCAGCCACGCGCGGCGCGCCCACAAGCTGGCTGGCTGCGGGCGTCAGGCCTGCAAAGGTAAATTCATCTTCACCATGCGCAAGCGTGGCGGACGTTTCATTCATCGCCCCGGCCAGATCGCGCGTGGCGAGGTTCCAGACAAACTCCCCCGTTTCGGTAATATTGCGCACGCTGTCCTTCCAGCCGTTGCTGGAAAATCCAATTATCGGGGGACGATAGTTAAAGCAGTTAAAGAAGCTGTACGGGGCGAGGTTCAGCTGGCCGGCCTTGTCGCAGGACGAGATCCAGCCAATGGGACGCGGGCCGATAATGGCGTTCAGCGGGTCGTGCGGCAGGCCGTGTCCCTGAGAAGGTTGGTAAAAGTACATATTGCTCTCTCTGCGGTGGGGCCGCTATGCGCGTTGCCCTGGTTCGGTTTCCCCAGCGTAACCAAATTTCAGTGCAGCGTGAACCGGAACGCCTGGATTATTGCCAAAAATTCATATGGCGCATGAATGTGACGCTCATCACTTCAAACTTACCGGTTCAGACAGTATCATCAGACACGTTAAACCCTCGCTGCCAGACGGCGAGGGTTTTCTTTTGGATTGGTTTCTGCGTTACGCGCAGCATTAACGACATGGAGTAAAAATGTCCAGACCCACAATTATCATCAACGAACTCGACGCAGAACGTATTGACCGCCTGTTGGAAAAACCACAATTTGCCGCTCTGCCGGTCGCCGATGCGCTGAACGAGGAGTTAGACCGGGCGCAGATGTGTACGCCTGAGACCATGCCGCACGATGTGGTCACCATGAACAGCCGGGTGAGGTTCCGTAACCTGACCACCGGGGAAGAGCTGACCCGCACGCTGGTTTATCCGGCGCAGATGACCGACAGCAGCACGCAGCTTTCGGTTCTGGCTCCCGTGGGCGCGGCGCTGCTTGGGTTACGCACGGGCGATACCATCCACTGGGAACTGCCGGGCGGAGCCTCTGCCCATCTCGAAGTGCTCGAGCTGCTCTACCAGCCTGAAGCTGCCGGCGATTACCTACGTTAATCCCTTCTGAACAAGCGCTCCCGCTTTGCACAGAGGATGCACCTGCATCCTCTTTCCGCAACCTCGTCGCGGCGGTACTGTCGCTTAAACGCCACCGGTGAGCGACATCACACGACGCCGCCCGGGAAAGCATTCACCAGCCCCTTCACCTGCTGCTGCGCTGCCTCCGGCGTATCTGCCCCGGGCACCAGAATGACCTTGCGGCACTCCTCCTCCCGCTTTTCGAAAATCTTATAGGCACGCTCCGCATCCGCAAGCGGCAGGTAATGGGTCACAATGTCCTCCGGCGTCAACAGCCCTTTCTCGATAAGCGGCAGCAGTTCTCCCAGCCAGGCATGCACGTGCGTCTGCCCCATCTTAAAGCTCAGCCCCTTATCGAAGGCATCGCCAAACAGGAAGCCGTGAATGAAGCCGGCATAGACGCCCGGTACGCTGACCACGCCGCCGCGGCGCACCGCAGCGATACACTGACGCAGCGCCTTGCCGCTGCTGCCTTCAATTTTCAGGTTACTGAGGATCGTTTCCGTCGTGCTGCCCTTGGCCTCAAATCCGACGGCATCAATCACCGCATCCACCCCGCGCTGCCCGGCCGTCTGCTCGATAATTTTTTCCGCCGCGTCGTTATCGTCATCGAAGTTGATGGGGATGGCGCCGTAGCGCTCCTGGGCAAACCGCAGCCGATAGGGATGATGGTCAACCACGAAAATCTGCTCGGCCCCAAGCAGACGCGCGCAGGCAATGGTCAATAGCCCCACCGGCCCGGCACCGAATACGGCAACGCTGGAGCCTTTCTGGATCTGGGCATTTTTCGCCGCCTGCCAGGCGGTAGGCAGAATATCTGACAGGAACAGCGCTTTGTCGTCAGACAGCAGCTGCGGTACTTTAAACGGCCCCACGTTGCCTTTCGGCACGCGCACATACTCCGCTTGTCCGCCCGGTACGCCACCGTAAAGATGGCTGTAGCCAAACAGCGCCGCAGGGGCGGGAATTTGCTTTTTGTTCAGCGCCGCGCCCTGCCCGCGGTTCGTGTTTTCGCAGGCCGCGTACTGTTGCATCTGGCAAAAGAAGCAGTCACCGCAGGCAATCACAAACGGGATCACCACCCGGTCCCCCTTCTGCACGTTTTTCACCTCGCTCCCGCACTCCACCA
Source organism: Enterobacter sp. I4 (assembly GCF_022669095.1). Lineage (NCBI taxonomy): Bacteria > Pseudomonadati > Pseudomonadota > Gammaproteobacteria > Enterobacterales > Enterobacteriaceae > Enterobacter > Enterobacter sp. I4. Next base: position 594,348 of record NZ_JALBUO010000003.1, read on the forward strand.
CTTCGCCCATAAATTCATGACCAAAGATATCGCCGTGCTGAACCTTAGGAATTTTTCCGCGATACAGATGCAGATCGGAGCCACAGATTGCCGTGGCGGTTACGCGCAGGATGATATCGTCTGGCTGTTCAATGCCGGGATCGGGAACATTATCGACCCGAACATGGTGGGGACCGTGATAGGTAAGAGCTTTCATGCAACCTCCGAAAGGGTGTGGGTAAGCTTATAAAAGGGTAGCTACCTCACGGGATCTGCCCCGGATTCCGGCTGTTTTGAGATTTATCCTGGCGAGATAAAAAAGTGCTGTCGGGATTACAGAAACCATTTATATTTTGTGGTTGAATGATTACAGCGTTCATAAACAAGGAGAAACGGTTATGTATCAAACAATCATTATGCCGGTTGATGTTTTCGAAATGGAACTGAGTGATAAGGCTGTACGTCACGCGGAATTTCTCGCGCAGCAGGACGGGATTATTCATCTTCTGCACGTTTTGCCGGGCTCGGCCAGCCTGAGCCTGCACCGCTTTGCCGCCGACGTGCGTCGCTTCGAAGAGCATTTGCAGCACGAAGCCGAAACGCGCCTGCAAACCATGGTCGGGCATTTCAGCATCGATCCTTCCCGCATTAAAACGCACGTCCGCTTCGGTAGCGTACGCGACGCCGTTAACGAGCTTGCCGGGGAGCTGAACGCGGACGTGGTGGTGATCGGTTCGCGCAACCCGTCTATCACGACTCACCTGCTGGGGTCGAACGCGTCCAGCGTGATCCGCCACACCCACATTCCGGTGATGGTCGTCAGATAAAAAAAGAGGCCACCTTTGGGTGGCCTCCTGTATTGCAGGTGTCGTCTTACTTTCTTTTATTATGCCGTTTTGGTGCGGATAAGATAATCAAACGCGCTCAGAGAGGCTTTCGCACCTTCGCCGGTTGCGATGATAATCTGCTTGTACGGTACGGTAGTACAGTCGCCCGCCGCAAATACGCCCTTCACGCTGGTTTCGCATTTGGCATCAATCATGATTTCGCCCATGCGGTTGCGCTCAATCGCGCCTTCCAGCCAGGTGGTGTTAGGCAGCAAACCAATCTGTACGAAAATCCCCGAAAGCGAGACGCTATGCACATCGCCGCTGATACGGTCACGGTATTCCAGGCCGGTCACCTTGCTGCCGTCACCCTTCACTTCCGTCGTCTGGGCATTCAGCACAATGTCGACGTTTTTCAGGCTACGGACTTTGTCTTGAAGGACCTGGTCCGCTTTCATCTCTGGCGCAAACTCGAGCAGCGTAACGTGTTCAACAATCCCGGCCAGGTCAATAGCCGCTTCCACGCCGGAGTTACCGCCGCCGATCACCGCCACGCGCTTGCCTTTGAACAGCGGGCCGTCGCAGTGCGGGCAGTAGGTCACACCCTTAGTACGATACTGATCTTCACCCGGCACGTTCATGTTGCGCCATTTCGCACCGGTGGCAATAATCACGCTGCGCGCTTTCAGCACCGCGCCAGAGGCGGTTTCAATCTGGTGTAAGCCACCCTCCACCGCCGCCGGAACCAGTTTGCTGGCGCTCTGGCTGTCGATAACGTCCACATCGTAATCGCTGACGTGCGCTTTCAGCGCGCCTGCCAGCTTCTGGCCTTCGGTTTTCGGTACGGAGATGTAGTTCTCGATGTCTACGGTATCCAGCACCTGGCCGCCGAAACGTTCGCCCATCAGGCCGGTACGGATCCCTTTACGTGCGGAATAAACCGCAGCCGCCGCACCCGCCGGGCCGGAACCGACAATCAGCACATCGTATGCTTCACGCTGGCTCAGCTCTTCCGCCGCGCGTTTTTCTGCGCCGGTATCCACTTTGGCAACGATTTCGGTCAGCGTCATGCGGCCCTGGCCGAACTCCTGGCCGTTCAGATAAACCGCCGGAACGCCCATCACGTTGCGTTCCGTGATTTCGTTCTGGAACGTACCGCCGTCAATCGCCGTGTGCTTAATGCGCGGGTTCAGAACCGACATCAGGTTCAGCGCCTGCACCACGTCCGGGCAGTTGTGGCAGGAGAGTGAGTAATAGGTTTCAAACTCAAAATCACCGTCGATATCGCGGATCTGCTCCAGCAGCGCCTGCGCTTCCTTAGACGGGTGTCCACCGGTCCACAGCAGCGCCAGAACCAGTGAGGTAAATTCGTGACCCAGCGGAGAGCCGGCAAAACGCGGCCCCTGGTCGGAGCCCGGGTTGGCGATCAGGAAAGAAGGCTTACGGACGGCAAGCGCGTTATCTTCCCTGAAGGTCACCTTCGGCGACAGCTCGGCGATCTCTGTCAGCAGCGACTTGATTTCTGCCGATTTCGCGCTGTCGTCCAGCGTGGCAATCAGCTCAACTGGTTTGGTCAGTTTCTCAAGGTAGGCCTTGAGCTGGGTTTTCATGTTAGCGTCGAGCATTATTCTTCCCTCTCTTAAAACGTCATCATGCAAGCCGCCTTACAGGGCCGCCTGAATGCAACTTGCATCATGGTGCTGGAATGAAATGGGCGCAGGTGCGCCCATGTGTAGGCCCGTGCAGGCGTAGTGCCGCCGGGCTTTGCAGGCTTAAATCTTGCCGACCAGGTCCAGGGATGGAGCCAGCGTCGCTTCGCCTTCTTTCCATTTCGCCGGGCATACTTCGCCTGGGTGAGACGCAACGTACTGAGCCGCTTTCACCTTACGCAGCAGGTCAGACGCATCACGGCCGATACCTTCAGCGGTAACTTCGATAGCCTGGATAATGCCCTGCGGGTCTACAACGAAGGTAGCACGGTCAGCCAGGCCTTCATCTTCACGCATGTTGTCGAAGTTACGGGTCAGGGCGCCAGTCGGGTCGCCGATCATCGCGTATTTGATTTTCGCGATAGTTTCAGAGCTGCTGTGCCACGCTTTGTGGGTGAAGTGGGTGTCGGTAGACACAGAGTAAACGTCTACGCCCAGCTTCTGCAGTTCTTCGTAGTGGTCTGCCACGTCGCCCAGTTCGGTCGGGCAAACGAAGGTGAAGTCAGCCGGATAGAAGAAGAACACGCTCCAGCGGCCTTCGGTATCTTTCTCGGTTACTTCAATGAACTCACCGTTTTTGAACGCCTGGTTTTTGAAAGGTTTAATTTTGGTGTTAATCAAGGACATCTGTACTTCCTCCGTGTTTTCGTTGAGATGTAAGGTAACCAACTTTCTTCATCGGGGCTAATGCGTATGCTTTATCAAATCAATCAGCCAAACCTAACAACCCGAACAAGACAACCATGTGAACGAAATGCGGGAAAGGCGCAAAAGTAAAAAGGCCGCCCCTTGGGGCGGCCCTGATACCTGAACTTCCCACAGGAACTTTCAGTGCCAGCCTGAGCTGGCGTTGCGTTGCGCTCTACATACCTTTATATCAAGGCCGTAACAGCACGTTGATTACAACACCGCCAACGGCACGGAGCAATCCGCCAGAGGGGCATTCGTGTCTATGGCTGTGATAGGTTTTACCGAACGCGGCATATGATGCCCGTACAGACGCACCGGCGGGAAAAATAAGAATGAGTGATAAATACTTGTCTATATATAAATGACACTATTTTTATTCAATTCTGTTTTCTCTTTTAAAGATAAAAATACCTTAATACTCTTTGAAGAACTATTTCATTAATCTATCATCGTGATATATTAAGCCCATATTTAATGATAATTAAGCGAGTTAACCACCAGGATGGTAAATGGTTAACTAAGTTCTATAGTTATCAGTGATGAGATAACGCAACGCAGCACGCTCAGGATGAAAAATGGCAAACCTCTACGATCTCAAAAAATTCGACCTTAACCTGCTGGTCATATTCGAATGCATATACCAACATCTCAGCATCAGTAAGGCAGCAGAAACGCTCTACATTACGCCATCAGCGGTCAGCCAGTCGCTACAGCGGCTGCGTAACCAGCTCAACGATCCGCTGTTTATCCGCTCGGGCAAAGGGATCACGCCCACGACCGTTGGGGTCAATCTTCATCATCATCTTGAGCAAAACCTTAATCAGCTTGAGCAAACCATCAATATTATGCATGGGTCAGCGCTTAAGAAGAATTTTGTTATCTATTGCCTTCAGGTTCTGACAACGAACAATCTTATTAACCCCATGAAATTATTGATGAGGGAGGATAATTACGAGATTGAACTCCACGACATGCTTCTCTCTGCTGACTCCGCCGAAGACCTGCTTGCGTACCGCAAAGCCGACCTCATTTTCTCGATGGCTCCCGTCAGCAACCGCTCTATGGTTTGCGTTCCCTATGCTCGCTTCGACGTGATACACGTGTGCAGCCAGGATCATCCGCGTATAAAGGACTTTGCTACTATAGAAGAACTTCAGGCCGAAAAATTTACGATGTTTATGAGCGATGCGGCGGGCGTCAAACACTATCAGTCAAAAACGGAAGAGGTCCATGCTGACAGGACGATCGGTTTTCGCACCGACTCGCTGTTTTCAATCATGGCTATGGTAAGCGCGTCTCATTTAATTGGATATGTGCCAGAAACGCTGTTTACCAAATATCAGGACGTATTACGCCTTAAAAGAATTGAAACGTCCTTCACGCTACCGCCTATCGAAGTATTTATGATCTACAACCGTTCCGCGCTTAACAGCTCAGTATTCTCGAAATTCATTGATGAAATTACCGAGAAATGACGTGATATGGCTGTGGACTTCACAGCCAGTACATTGCTCTTAAATATCACTCCAACTTATAGTTATCGAAAACATTTTTATTTTTCATTTACCTGTCTTTATTTTCACTATTATTATTCTCTCTCCTGTATTGACACAACCATCCGGTATTTATTTCCAGGAGGAGTTTGCCCTTGTCAATTTATAAGTATCCACTCAATCAAAATGTCCTTGAAGCCGCGACAGAGCGCATTACGTGGGCACTTGAGCATTTACCCAGAGTCTGCGTTTCATTTTCAGGGGGCAAGGATTCCACCGTCATGCTCCATTTAACGGCGCAGCAGGCCCGAATAATGGGAAAGAAAATCCACGTGCTCTTTATTGACTGGGAAGCGCAGTTCACCTCCACTATTGATCATGTGAATAACATGCTCGCGCTGTACGCGGATATCATCGAGAAAAGCTGGTGGGTAGCCCTGCCGCTGACCACGCAGAACTCGCTTTCACAATTCCAGCCAGAATGGCAGTGCTGGGAGCCGGGTAAAAACTGGGTGCGCCAGCCGCCTGCTGGTGCGGTGACCAGCCCGGACTACTTTGATTTCTATCAGCCGGGCATGACGTTTGAAGCCTTCGTCCGCGCCTTTTCCGACTGGTTTGCCAAAAAACGCCCTGCCGCCATGATGGTGGGCATCCGCGCCGACGAATCCTACAATCGCTTTTTGACTATCGCCAACGCGCGCAAGCAGCGCTTTGCTGATGACAAACCCTGGACGACCGTCGCTCCCGGCGGCCACGCCTGGTACGTCTATCCGCTTTACGACTGGAAAACCGCCGATATCTGGACATGGTTTGCCAAAACGGGCGGCTGCTATAACCCACTGTATGACCTGATGTTTCAGGCCGGCGTCCCCCCGCGCTATATGCGCATCTGCGAACCCTTCGGTCCCGAGCAGCGTCAGGGCCTGTGGCTGTATCACGTCGTCGAGCCGGAGCGCTGGGCAACCATGTGCGAACGCGCAAGCGGCGTGCGCAGCGGCGGCATCTACGCCGGGCAGGACAATCACTTTTATGGCCACCGCAAAATCCTGAAACCCGACGCGCTCAGCTGGCGAGCGTACGCCATGCTGCTCCTGGACAGTATGCCGCAGCCCACAGCGGAACATTACCGCAATAAAATCGCCGTTTATCTGCACTGGTATCAGAAGAGAGGCATGGCCGATATTCCCGACACCCAGGAGGGCGATATCGGCGCCAGGGATATTCCGTCCTGGCGACGGGTGTGCAAAGTATTGCTCAATAATGACTACTGGTGTCGTGCCCTTTCATTTAGTCCCAATAAACCGAAGCACTATCAGCGGTACAGCGAACGGATCAAATCAAAACGCAAGGAGTGGGGGATCTTATGCAACAGCGATTAATAAGCGAACTGAATAACTATCTTCAGTCGCTTTCCGAAGATGAACGTATTGAAGCCATTAACGCCTTTCGTCAGGCCATCCATGAAAACAGCCCTTTTCGCGAACAGCCTGTCGACTGCGTGCTGTGGATCAAACAGGACGAGATCGGCGCGAACGATTACAACCCCAATAACGTCGCGCCTCCTGAAAAGCGGCTGCTGTGTCGTTCTCTGGAGATGGACGGCTTCACCCAGCCCATCGTGGTGACGGAAAGTGGTGACCGCCACTATGAAATCGTCGATGGCTTCCATCGCCATGAAATTGGGACCACCCGGGCAGGGCTGAAACGCCAGCTTAAAGGGTATCTTCCGGTCACCTGCCTGCGCAAAGAGCGGCAGAAAAAGTTCGACCGGATGGCGGCCACCATTCGCCACAATCGCGCGCGCGGCCGGCATCAGATTCACGCCATGTCAGACATCGTGCGTGAACTGGTGCAGCTTGGCTGGGACGACGTGAAAATCAGTCAGGAGCTGGGGATGGACAGCGACGAGGTGCTGCGGCTCAAGCAAATCAACGGCCTGCTGGAACTCTTTGCAGACCGTCGTTACTCCGAAGCCTGGACGGTAAAATAATCAGAGCGCGCTAAGGCGTTCAGCCGCCGCCAGCAGCGTCGATTCCTGTTTCGCGAAACAGAGACGAATCAGCCTGTGCGGGAAGGGATCGGCGCAAAAAACGGATAACGGGATTGCCGCTACGCCCACCTCTTTCGTCAGCCACCGGCAGAAGCTGACGTCATCCAGATCGGAAATGGCGCTGTAGTCGGCCAGCAGGAAGTAGGTGCCTTCACACGGCAGGATCTCCAGACGGCTTTGGCGCAGGGCATTTACAAACAGATCCCGACGCGCGCGGTAAAAATCCGGCAGCTCGCGGTAGTGTCCGGGCTGGCTGCGCAGCATATCCGCCAGCGCCAGCTGGGCTGGCGTGTTCACCGCAAACGTCAGGTACTGGTGCACTTTGCGCAGCTCAGCGCTGATGGCGGCGGGCGCCACGCAGTACCCCACCTTCCAGCCGGTCATATGATAGGTTTTACCGAATGACGACACCGCAACTGCACGCTCGCGAAGCTGCGGATGGGCCAGCACGCTGGCGTGCCCCTCCTCTGCAAAGCAGATGTGCTCATACACCTCGTCGCTCAGAACATAAATTTCACGTTCGGCGATGGCCTGCCACAGGGCTTCAACGTCGCGCTTTTGCCACGCCGTCGCCGACGGGTTGTGCGGCGTATTCAGGATCACCAGCCGGGTTTTGTCGCTCAGCAGCGCGGCAAACGCCTGCCAGTCGGGGCGGAAATGCGGCGGCTGGAGCGCCACGCGTTTTACCACGCCCCCTGAAAGCGCGATCGCCGGGGCGTAGCTATCGTAGCTCGGGTCAAAACAGATAACCTCATCGCCCGTACGCACCAGGGCGGTTATCGCCGCATACAGCGCTTCGGTCGCCCCTGCGGTAACCGTAATATCGCTGTTCGCATCGGGCCTGTGGCCGTACAGCTCAGCCGTCTTATCTGCAATGGCTTCGCGCAGCGCCTGTACGCCGGTCATCGGCGCATACTGATTCGATCCCTGCGCAACGTGGTACGCCAGACGCTCCTGCAAAAAGGTCGGGCCGTCAAAATCCGGGAACCCCTGCGAGAGATTAATGGCGTTGTGCTGCTGCGCCAGGGCGCTCATCTGCGTAAAGATCGTGGTGCCGAGGCTGGGTAGTTTACTCTGCGGAATCAATGCGTTATCGCTCACGGTGCAGTACCTGCATGTAATACTTATGTTGCTGACACTATAACACGATGTTAGTCTTTGGCAATCAAGACGCTTAGACGTCTAAACTATATCAATATTCCCGGCCGCCCGGGAGGGAAAGGAAATGACAGACAACCTGCAACTCACACAGCTGGTCGAGGCCTGCCGCTGGATTGGCGCCAGAGGCTGGGCACCCGCCACCGGCGGCAACATGTCGGTGCGTCAGGACGAACGTCTGTGCTGGCTCAGCGAATCCGGCAAAGACAAGGGTAGCCTCACCACCGACGATTTTCTTCAGGTGGAGATAGCCACCAGCCGCGCGCCGTCTGGCCGTAAGCCGTCGGCAGAGACCGGGCTGCACACCCTGATTTATCGCCTTTTCCCGGAGGCCAACGCCGTGCTGCACGTTCACACGGTGAATGCCACGGTGCTGTCGCGTCTGGTCAACGAGGACGAGCTCAAGATCCACGGTTTTGAGATGCAAAAATCCCTCACCGGGCAGACAACGCATCTGGATACGGTCGCCATCCCGGTGTTTGATAACGACCAGGACATCGACGCCCTCGCCTCGCGAATCGCCCAATACGCGCAGGAACGCCCGCTTAATTATGGTTTTCTTCTGCGCGGCCATGGCTTAACCTGCTGGGGACGTGACGTGGGCGAAGCCCGCCGTCATCTGGAAGGACTAGAATTCTTAATTGAATGCGAAATGCGTTTACGACAACTGGAGAGAGTATGATTCGCGCGATTGTGACGGATATTGAAGGGACCACCAGCGATATTCGTTTTGTCCATGACGTTTTGTTCCCCTACGCGCGTGAGCGGCTGGAGGCCTTTGTGACCGCGCAGCAGTACGCCGAGCCGGTCAAATCAATTCTGGACAACCTGCGCGAAGAAATCGACGTTCCCCACGCCAGCATCAGCGACCTTATCAATACGCTGTTCGCCTTTATGGATGAAGATCGTAAATCCACGACGCTGAAGGCCCTGCAGGGAATTATCTGGCAGGACGGCTACGTGAACGGCGACTTTAACGGCCATCTCTACCCGGACGTACTGCCCGCGCTGGAAAAATGGAAAGCGCAGGGTATTGATCTGTATGTTTATTCTTCTGGCTCCGTGGCCGCGCAGAAACTGTTATTTGGCTACAGCGACGAAGGTGATATTACTCATCTGTTCAGCGGCTATTTTGATACGCACATTGGTGCCAAGCGCGAGGTGCAGTCTTATCAGAACATAGCGGCGCAAACGGGCATCGCACCGTCGCAGATCCTGTTCCTGTCGGATATTCATCAGGAGCTGGACGCGGCTGAACAGGCCGGTTTCCGCACCCTGCAGCTGATTCGCGGTGAAGATGACGGCGCGAGCCATCACCATCAGGTTCACCAGTTTGACGAGATTAACCCGGAGCAGATCCCTTCATGAGCGCATTGACCATTTATTCTGATAAAGACGCGAGTAAGCCCCTGTGGCACAGCACCGACGCTGCCGGAATCGCCCAACGGCTCAACGCCAAAGGCGTGCGTTTTGAGCGCTGGGCGGCGGATCGTGATATAGGACAGGATCCCGCGCCAGAGGCGGTGATCGAAGCCTATCAGCATGCGATCGATAAGCTGGTGGCGGAAAAAGGCTATCAGAGCTGGGACGTGATTAGCCTGCGCGCCGACAACCCGCAGAAAGACGCGCTGCGCGCGAAGTTCCTGAACGAGCATACCCACGGGGAAGACGAAGTGCGCTTTTTCGTGGAAGGCGCGGGATTGTTCTGCCTGCACATTGGCGATGAGGTGTATCAGGTGCTGTGCGAGAAAAACGACCTGATCTCCGTACCGGCGGGCACGCCGCACTGGTTTGATATGGGTTCCGAGCCTAACTTTACGGCCATTCGTATATTCGATAATCCGGAGGGCTGGGTGGCCCAGTTTACCGGTGATGCAATTGCGGATGCGTATCCGCGCCTGGCCCAGGTGAAAGCAAAACCGCAGCTATAGCTGCGGTTTTTAATGTTTGCTCCCTCTCCCTGTGGGAGAGGGCTGGGGTGAGGGCATCAGCGCGCATTACCCCTTCAATCCCTTCACATACCCCACCAGCTGATCCAGCACTATCCCCCACCCTTCATGAAAGCCCATCTGCTCATGCTGCTCGCGAATTTCCCGGGTTGGATGGCGCGCAATCGCCGTATAGCGGGTTTTGCCTTCTCCGACATCTTCCAGCAATAAAATCGCCGTCATAAACGGCTTCCCGGCCGGTTTCCAGCCTTCGGTATAGCCGTCGGTAAAGACCAGCTTATTGCCGGGATCGATTTCAAGGAACACGCCCCGGTTATCCATCCGCTGCCCGTCCACGTCGAAAACGGTATTGAACCGTCCGCCCACGCGCAGATCGAGATCGCATTCGATCACCTTATGGGGGGCAGGAATAAAGAAGTTCTTGATATGCTCTGGCGTGGTCCAGCAGAGCCATAGCAGGTCGCGCGGTGCGTCCACCACGCGTTCAAGTTTTAAGTCAGTTTCAGGATCGAGCGTCACGATATCGTCCTCTTTAGGGAACCCCTTAAAGGATAGCCGTACTCAGGCCAATTTCCCTTTCGCCACCTCTTGCGGCGTGACCACGCCCGTATCCAGCACCCAGCCGCTAATCAGCGAGGCTGGCGTGACGTCAAACGCCGGGTTATAAACCTGCGCGTTTTCCGGCGCCCACTGGACCGCGCCGAAACTTCCCGCCACGCCGGTCACTTCGCTGGCGGCACGCTGCTCAATCGGGATCGCCTCACCGTTCGGACAGTCCGGATCGAGCGTGGTATGCGGCGCGGCGACGTAGAACGGAATGCCGTGAAATTTCGCCAGCACCGCCAGCGAGTAGGTGCCAATTTTGTTCGCCACGTCGCCGTTGGCGGCAATACGGTCTGCCCCCACCCACACGGCATCCACCTCCCCTTTTGCCATCAGGCTGGCCGCCATGGAGTCGGTAATCAGCCGATACGGCACGCCCAGTTCGCCAAGCTCCCAGGCGGTCAGCCTCCCGCCCTGTAACAACGGGCGCGTCTCATCCACCCAGACGTTGCTGACGTTACCTTCCTGATGCGCCCGGGCAATCACCCCCAGCGCCGTACCGACGCCCGCCGTAGCCAGCCCGCCGGTATTGCAGTGGGTCAGCAGGCGGCTGCCGGGCTTCACCAGCGCGCTGCCCGCCCGTGCGATGGCGTCACAAAGCCGCTTGTCCTCATCAATCAGGCGTAACGCCTCGGTTGCGAGCGCTGAAACAAAATCGTCCTGCCGGAGCGCAAGCCTCATGCGGTCGAGATTGTTCATCAGGTTCACCGCGGTTGGACGGGACGCGCGAAGCGTTTCCAGCGCCACCGCCAGTTCGTCGCGGGGTTTACCTTTTTCCGCCAGCAGCGCCAGCAGCAGGCTTGCAGAGAGACCAATCAGCGGCGCGCCGCGCACCCGCAGGGCATGAATATGCCCGACCAGCGCCTCTACCGTAGAAGCGTCCAGCCAGCGTTTCTCCTGCGGAAGGGCCTGCTGGTCGAGAATAAATAGCCGGTTATCCGCCACCCGCAGGCTGGTCGTCTGTAATGTCTGCATGTCGTTAATTCCCTGTTGCGTTGTTGTAGCACATTGTGTCAGGATGAAATCCAGATGTATAGACGTCTACATGTCTTAATTAGTAAAACTCGTGAGGAGCAGGCCATGTCGCAATACCGTACCTTTACCGCTCAGGACGCCGTGGAGTATGCCAGGCAGTTTGGCGGTCTTGACGATCCGTCATCGCTGGTAGAGGCGCACGAGGTGGGCGACGGCAACCTCAATCTGGTCTTCAAAATTTTCGATGCTCAGGGTGTAAGCCGCATCATCGTTAAGCAGGCGCTGCCCTACGTGCGCTGCGTCGGCGAGTCCTGGCCGCTGACGCTGGACCGCGCCCGCCTTGAGGCGCAAACCCTGGTCGAGCATTACCGGCACAGCCCGCAGCATACGGTGAAAATCCACCACTACGATCCGGCGCTGGCGGTGATGGTGATGGAAGATCTCTCCAGCTACCGCATCTGGCGCGGCGAGCTGATTAACAACACTTACTACCCGCAGGCAGCGCGTCAGCTGGGTGAATACCTCGCGCACGCGCTGTTCCACACCAGCGACTTTTACCTGCATCCGCACGACAAAAAGGCGCTGGTGGCGAAATTCATTAACCCGGAGATGTGCGAGATCACCGAAGATCTGTTCTTCAACGATCCGTACCTGATCCACGAACGCAACAGCTACCCTGGCGAGCTGGAAAATGACGTCGCCGCCCTGCGCGACGACGCCCAGTTGAAAATTGCCGTGGCCTCCCTCAAGCACCGCTTCTTCTCGCACGCCGAAGCGCTCCTGCACGGCGATATTCACAGCGGATCGATTTTCGTGGCAGAGGGTAGCCTGAAGGCCATCGACGCCGAGTTCGGCTACGTCGGCCCGATTGGCTTTGACGTGGGCACCGCCATCGGCAACCTGCTGCTGAACTTCTGCGGCCTGCCGGGGCATCTGGGCATTCGCGATGCCGCTGCCGCGCGCGAGCAGCGCCTGAGCGATATTCAGGAGCTGTGGAATACCTTCGCGGAACGCTTCCAGGCGCTGGTGAACGACAAAGCGCGCGACGCCGCGCTCAGCGCGCCGGGCTATGCCTCCGCGTTTCTGAAAAAGGTCTGGCACGACGCCATCGGCTTCTGCGGCACCGAGCTGATTCGCCGCAGCGTGGGGCTTTCTCACGTTGCGGATATCGACACCATTGCGGATGACGCCATGCGCCACGAATGCCTGCGCCACGCGATTACGCTCGGCAAGGCGCTGATTGTCGTTGCCGACCGTATCGACAGCGCGGAAGAGCTGGTGGCGAGAGTGCGTCAGTACGGCTAAAAAAACCTCCCTTTCGGGAGGTTTAGGCGTCATTTTTGGGTGAGCGTGGTGGACACGGTGTAATCAAGTGACCACGACGAATGCCAGTCCTTACCGGCAAACTTGATATCTCCCCGGTATACCCCGCTCGGGAGATCCGGGTTATCGGCCTGCACATACTTCAGGCTGGCGCGATAGCCCGTGGTTTCCCACGTGCTACACAAAACCGCCACGTTGAACGGACGGGTGGAACAGTCAGAGCCGCGCTGCGCGCGAATTTTCACGTCCCGGGTATTGCCCTGTTCGTCCTTCATCGGCACGACAAGCGTGCTGTAACCTTCTGCGGTCCACACCAGAGACGTCGGCCCCTTTGTGCTTCCCGTTGCCACGAACCCCAGCGAAGGGAAGCCAAATATTGCGCCCGTACTGAATGCCCCTGTCGAACCGGTGATGCTCCACATGGCTGAATAGCTGGCAATAAACACCACCGTTTGATCGGTTTTAGCGGCGTTATTGATTGCAGCGCTCACCTTTGCCGTACCGGTATCCGGGCCGCTCAGCTTCACGGTCGCTGCGCCGCTGCCGTTAGTCACGCTGGTTTGCGCTGAAAGCGTATTAAGCGTGGTGCTCCAGCTGACCGTCGCATTTTTAACGGCATTACCGTTTACGTCTTTCACCACCGCGGTGTAGGTAATGCGGTCGGTGTTGACTACCGCGTGGTCAGAACTGGCCTTGAGGCTCTCAACCCTGGCGGTGGTCGCATCGCCAGTGAATGTTACTGGCTCCGCGTTTATCGCCGCCGTTGAACCGACAACTGTTGCGCTAACCGTTGCCGTTCCGGCCGTTGTCGTTGACGCCGTTACAGCCGCCTGACCCGCTTCATTGGTTTTCGTGCTGGTGCTGGCAAGCTTCACGCTGCTGTTATCTACACGCCACGCAACATCCACACCGCTGAGCGGGTTATGGTTGGCGTCCTCGACGGTGGCGGTCCAGCGTATGGTCGCGTTCCCGTCAGCCACCGCCTCTTTTTTATCCGCACTGAGGCTCGTAAATTGCGCTGTCGCCGGATTACCGATCACAGAGAGAGTAAGCGTCTGACCGCTACCATTCACCGTTGCGGTAACCGTCATGTTTCCCGCCTTGCGCGATGAGAAGCGCGTTTCAGCCTGCCCTTGCGCATTGGTCATTGCTGAAGCTGGCGTCAGGGTCACGTCGGCGGCATGAGTGCTGCTCCAGCTAACGGCGGCGCCTGGTACAGGGTTCTGATGGCTATCCACCACGGTTGCGGTTAATACTACGGTATCGCTGTCGGCCACGATGCCGGTCGTTTTATCCGCAGTTACGGTAGCTATCTTTGCCGTCGTGGTGTCACCCGTGAAGGTCAGATTCAACACGCTTAACCTGCTGCTGCCAAGCGTTGCCTGGAGAGCATAGTTCCCCGCCGTGTCAGAGCGTAACGTCACGCTCGCCTTACCGGTTGCATCCGAAACGCTGGCCGTATCGGATAACGTCGCGCCGGAAGGGCTCACCTCCCAGTCAACCTGCGCCCCGACTACCGGGTTATTATTGGCATCCACAACGGTCGTGCTCACCGTAATACCGTCGGTGCCGTTGGCAACCGCGGTCACGCTGTCGGCGGCCATCTCCGTCAGTTTCGCGGTCGTGAGATCGGCCGTGAAGGTCGCGCTGTCAGCACGAACGGGTGCGCTTTCTGCGGTCCGGGCCGTTATAACCACGCTGCCTGATTTCAGCGAGGTAACCACCAGCGAAGCATTTCCCCGCGCGTCCGTCAGCGTAGCGTTGTCGGCGAGCTTAACGTCAGCGTTATCTGCCGACCAGTTAACCGCCACGCCCGAAATCGCGTTACCCTGCAGATCGCGCACCTGCGCCGTCCAGGTAATACCGTCGCTGCCGTTTGCTATAGCCTCTTGTTTATCTGCTGTTACCGCGGCAATGCGCTGCGTGCTGGTATCGGCCACGAACGTCACGGCCTCGGCTTTCATGACATTTTTCTGGTTCACGTCGGCGTAAACCCAGACAACGCCCGTCTTTGCCGACGATAAAGATAACGTGGCGTTACCCGCGCTGTCCGTCACTGAGGTTTTGCTCGCTACCTGAGTCCCATCCTCACGCTTAACGGTCCAGTTGACCGTAACGTTGCCAAGGGGATGATCGCTGCCGTCAGCAACCAGTGCGGTGTAGGTTACGCTGTCGCTATTATTCGCCACAACCTTCTGCTTATCGGCAGTTACCGTTTCCACCCGGGCGCTGGCAACATCCGCAATAAATTTCAGGGCTGGTGTCGAGAGCGTGTTTCCCCCCTCCAGCTGCGCGCTCACCACGGTTGAAATCACATCGCGGCTGGTCAGCCGGATGCTGGCCTCCCCGCGTTCGTTGGTGGTGGACTGCTTGTCTGACAGCAGAGCCGCTGCATTATCCGCAGACCACATCACGACCTGCCCTGACAGCGGAGCGCCATACTGGTCGACTACGCGTGCGACAATCGAGACCGGCGTTACCCCATCTGCTGGCGCACTCAGCGTCGACGGCTCAAGGGTAGCGATCTGAGGATTAACGGAAATCGCCTCCTCAGTAACAGACGCGGTAGCGAGTTTAACCGTTCCGTCGATCAGCGCCTGCACCTTGATGGTCGCCGGAGTGGTGCCGCTGGTGAGCGTCGCCGTGTAAACGCCGCGCGCCGATTCGCGGAACTGGCTTACCTCTGGCGCTACCGCCGCGGCAGCAGACGCCACGCTATTTTTTAGCGTAAGCGCTGTACTGAGGCGCTCCGCCAGGCCGGTGGCAACTTCTCCTGAGGCGGTTTTCAGCGTCAGCGTTAGCGCAGACTGGCTGGTACCATCCGCCGGAAGCCTGGCGGGTGATGCCGTCAGGCTGGACTGTAAGGCGTTAACGTCTATGCCGTTAACGCTCACCTCCATTCGCGCGGTATTAGAGGTATTGCCGTGTTTGTCGGTGGCGGTAGCGGTTAGCGGATAGACGTTTGAGCCGCTGCTCTGCCAGGCAGGAAGCGTAATCACCGCCTGGGCCGGATCGGCACCCACGGTAATTTTCCCCCCGTGGCGGATCAGACTGTCGCCGCTCCACTCGATGCGCTCGAGCCCGTATTTTGACGTCACTTTTGCCGTGACGGTCTGCCGGGCGTTCTCCTCACCGGCAATATTTTCAGGCAGCGAGAGCGAAATCAGCTCCTGCTTGCGATAATCAAGAACGATATTGTTGTTACGCTCAACCAGCGCCTTGCGTGACCCCATCAGCGTGCGTTGAGCCCCTACCCGATCTGCGTCAAGCTGGGCACTCAGCGGCACGCCAGGCGCCCAGTTCAGGGCGAAGCTTATTTGCGTGTCCGACGCCTCGCCTTTGCCCATTTTTTGGTTTACGCCCAGGGTAATCAGCGGAACGGGCGTGTAGTTCAGACCAACCGTCACCGCGTAAGGATCTTTCTGACGATCGTTTTCATCGTCTCCGAAAAGCCCGACGTGCTCGCCATAGTATTGTTCGTAGATGAGGTTCGCCCCAAGCTGCGGATAGGCTGGAAGATAGCCGGTTGCACGCAGGTCAAAACCGTTCGCCACGCGTTCGTCATAATCCTGATAGCGTGAAGACGACATCCAGTCGCTCAGGCGATAATAGCCATTCGCAGAAAGCCGCAGATAGTCCCAGCCTGCCTCAGCCCCCACGCCCAGCCGCTGATGCTGGTTCGCCGACACCTGACGATCGTAAAAGGCGTTCACGCCCCACATCCAGCTGGAATTAAATTCGCGGTAGCCCAATCCGGCATTAACGATATTTCTGTCATCGTGACGACGCCCGCCCAGTTGGGTGAACACCAGCGAGGACTGTTGCTCATATAAAGGGATAAGCAGATCCAGCGCCGCGTCCTGAATGGAAAAATGCTCATCGGTACCAATATTCAGACGCGTGGTACCAAATTGATTTAACCAGGACTCAATTTCCTGCGTGGCGGTATTTGTTGCCTGGGACGTAATTGCGCTTGCGACAGAATGGCCGCTGCCGCTCTCCAGCAGCGACCCCGCCTGCACGGCGGTTTGCGCTACCACCCGCTCGGTGCTTTGCGGCTCGGATACCTTATCCTGAGCGGCGACGGGCGTCGCTCCCAGCGAAAATAACGACGGCGGAAGCAGCTGCAGTGCTATTTGCAACCAGGCTGCACATTTTTTCAGGCTCATTACATTCATCCTTGAATAAAAAAGAGCCATAGTACGTATCAGGACTTAAAGATAAAGTCGGTGCGTTTATTTTAAGAATCCATAAATATAATCATTCACCAAATATATATTTCAGCCCCCTTCTTTTTTATCCCAAATATTCAATCACCGATAAACCCGCATTATAATCCGTGCTGTAAATAATCCCCTGCGCATCCACAAACACGTCGCACGACTGGATCACCTGCGGACGGTTCGGGCGCGTATCCATCATCCTTTCAGGAGCAGCAGGTACCAGCGCCCCCGTTTCTACCGGCCGGTACGGGTTCGAAATGTCGTACGCGCGCACGCCCGCGTTCTGATACGTCGCGAAAATCAGCGTTGAGCTGACGAAGCTCCCCGGCCGGTTTTCGTGCAGGTTATGCGGGCCGAAGTGCGCGCCTTTTGCCACATAGTCACGCTCATCCGGCTGCGGGAAGGTGGAGATGCTCACCGGGTTAGCCGGCTCGCGGATATCAAACAGCCAGATGAGCTTCTCGCCGTCCTGCTGGTTATCCAGCACCGCTTCGTCGAGCACCACCAGCAGGGAGCGGTCCGGCAGCGGCAGCGCGGTGTGCGTCCCGCCGCCAAACGGCGGGCTCCAGCTGCGGTGGCTAATCAGCTTCGGCTGCGCGCGGTCTTTCACGTCCAGCAGCGTCAGGCCGCCGTCGCGCCAGCTGCCGTAGGCGGTATCCCCGGCGATGATGGCGTGATGCAGCGCGTAGCGTTTGCCTTCCGGCCAGTCCGGCCGTTCACCTTCGGCCTGATTCATCCCCGGCAGCCACCAGCGCCCCGCCACTTCGGGCCTGCGCGGATCCGCCAGGTCGATGGTCAGGAAGATGTAATCGGTAAAACCGTCGATCAGCGCCGACACGTACGCCCAGCGCCCGCCGACGTACCAGATACGGTGTATGCCAATGCCGCTCAGCGACAGAAAGCCGATTTCACGCGGCGCGTCCGGCACGGAGATGTCAAATACGCGCAGGCCCGCGCTCCAGCCTTTGTCCTGCACGTCGCTGACGGTCTCCCCCACCTGGCGAGTGTAGTAGACCTTCTCGTCGGCGAAGCGGGCATCGGCAAACAGATCCCGGGCGTTGATGACCAGCAGCAGATCGTCGTGCGCCTGGAGGTGCACGTTCCAGGTACCCGGCGGCGCGGGCACGTAGCCCGCGGGCCTTGGATTTTTTGCGTCGCGCACGTCAACAATCGAAAAGCCCTGCGACACCATATGCCCGATATAGGCGAAACCGCGATGCACCATCAGCTGCACGCCGTCCGGTCGACCGCCCTGGTCGCTATGGCCAATCAGCCGCATATTGCGGCTGTACTCTGGGGGTGGCAGTGTCGTCACCGTTAGCTCCTGTTGGTTTTCCCCCTCTTCCTGTCGGAGAGGGCCAGGATGAGGGCATCAGGCTTCACCTGACGCCACCGGAACTGGTTTATTTATTTTTAGCGGCAAGCGTCGCAAACCACGGCGCAATAAAATCTTCCGTCTGGCCCCAGCCCGGAATGATTTTTCCCAGCGACGCCACGTTCACCGCGCCCGGCTGGGCGGTCAGGAGCGCCTGCGGGATCGCGGCGGCCTTGAAGTCATAGGTTGCTGGCGTGGCTTCCCCGGCAATCTTGTTGGCAATCAGGCGCACGTTGGTCGCCCCAATCAGCTTTGGATCCACCGCCACGCTCACCTTCCACGGGCTGCCCGGCTCGCGCATCAGCTGCAGATCCTGGTTGGAGATGTCGATGCTGTAGAGCTTGATCTCGGTGCGGCCGTTCTCTTTGAGGGCCTTGTACGCGCCCTGGCTGAAGGCGTCCCAGGTGCCCCAGATGGCGTCGATTTTGCCTTTCGGGTATTTCGCCAGGATCGCACCCACCTTGTTGGCGGTATCGCCCTGCACGTCAGAGGAGACCGCGCCGATGGACTCCAGCTCTTTGATGTCCGGGTACTGTTTTTGCAGCTCCTTATATGCCGCCTGACGGCGCTCCATCGGCGGGAAGCCCGCCACCCACAGCCTGACGATATTGGCCTTGCCGTTGAAATCTTTTGCCAGCTGGCCGAAGGAGAGAGTCGTCAGGGAGGCATCGTCCTGCCGGGTGACGGTTACGCCGGGGATGTCGCCGTTAACCGCGGTATCAAACACCGAAACCTTAATCCCGGCATCCACCGCCTTCTTCACCAGCGCGGTCGAGTACGGGTCGCGGCCCTGAGAGAGAATAATCCCGTCATATTTCTGGCTGATGGCCTGGTTCACAAAGTCCTGGAATTTGGCGTCATCGCCGTTGCTTAAAAAGGTGCTGACCTTAAAGCCAAGCTTCTTCCCTTCCTGAATGGCCCCGGCGACAAACTGCGTGGTGTTGTCGTCGGAGCCAAGGTTGCGGATCACCGCGATGCGGATCGGGCCGTCGTGGTTAGCAATGGCCGACGGCACCGGCGCGGCCGCAAAGCCCGGCAAAGAAGTCAGTAACCCAAGCGCCACCAGAGAGCGTGCAATCTTTTTCATTTTTTATCCCGTTGCGTTGTCAGCGTTTTTGTATGTAGGTAATGGCCAGCGCCACGGCGAGCACCAGCCCTTTTATAATGTCCATGGCGTAATACGGCACGGAGAGCATCACCAGCCCGTTCGACAGCACGCCGAGGATCACCGCCCCCACCAGCGTTCCCAGCGCGTTCGGCTTGCCGGACCCGGCCAGCGAAAAGCCGATCCACGCCGCGGCTACCGCATCCATCAGGTAACCACCGCCCGCATTGACCTGCGACGAACCGATGCGCGAGGCCAGCAGAATGCCGCCCAGCCCCGCCAGCAGCGAGGCAATCACGTAGGCCGTCACCCTGTAGCGCGTGGTGCGAATGCCGGAGAGGCGCGCGGCCTCCGGGTTGCCGCCAATGGCGTACATGCGTCGGCCGTGCGTGGTCAGCGACAGCCCAAGCTGCGCCAGAAGCGTCACCGCCAGCATGATAATGACGATGGTTGGCACCTGCCCCAGCAGGCCAAACGCTGCCGGAATGGTGCCTTCCGCCATGTCGCCGCTCGGCAGCACCATGTTTTCGGTAATCGAGCCGCCGTAGCTGTAGGTCATCGCCACGCCCTGAATGACGAACAGGCTGGCAAGCGTGGCGAGCATGTCCGGGATGCGCAGGATGACGATCAGAAAGGCGTTAAACAGGCCGACCAGCGTACAAAGCGCGAGGGTGATCAGGATCGACTCGGTGGTGCCGAAGCCGTGCCAGACGAACAGCGAAATCACCAGCGCGTTCGCCAGCGACGCCGTGGAGCCAACGGAGAGATCGAACCCGCCAACGGTCAGCGAAATCGACACGCCGACGGCGATCACCGTCACGATGGCGATCGAGCGCAGAATGTTGATGATGTTGTTCGGGTCGAGGAAGCTGTCCGACGCCAGGCCAAAGATGGCCACCAGCGCGACGACGGTAAGCAGCATGCCCCACCTGTAGAGAAAGTCGAAAAGTTGCTGACGGCCAGATACCGTCGCCGTTACTGAAAGGGCCTTGCTCACGACGCCGTTCCTCCGGTTGAATAAAAAAGTAGTGTCTCTTCCCGGGCTTCGGCTCCGGCGATTTCCGCCACGATGCGCCCGTCCCACAGCACGCAGATGCGATCGCACAGCCCCACCAGCTCGGCAAACTCGCCGGAGGCGTAAATCACCCCTTTGCCTTCCCGCGCCAGGCCGTCGATCAGCTGAAACAGATCGGTTTTGGCCTTTACGTCCACGCCCTTGGTCGGCTCGTCGAAGATCAGCACGCTGGCATCATTGCGCAGCCATTTGCCGATCGCGACCTTCTGCTGGTTGCCGCCGGAAAGACGACGCAGCACCTGCCCCGGCCCGCGCGTTCGCACGCCGACGCGGGCAATGACCTCTTCCGCCCAGCGCCACGCCTGACGATGGCCGAAGAGGCTCCAGCGCGAGAAGCTGTTATCGGCGCACACGGCAAGGTTCATGCTCACCGGCTCGTCAATAAAGATGCCTTCCTTGCGCCGCTCCTCCGGCACCAGCGCCAGCCCGCGCTGCACCGAGTCGGCCGGGTCGCGCGGTTTCCAGGGCTGATGATTCAGCTCGCCGCACGCCGTGCGGCTTTTGGTGGCGCCAAACAGCGCCTTGCAGAGCTCGGTTTTCCCCGCGCCCGCCAGCCCGGCAATCCCGAGGATTTCGCCCTTGCGCAGGTGCAGGGAGATATCTTTCAGCAGCGCGTCGTCATGCAGCCCCTCCACCCGCAGCAGCGTCTCTTCACCGTGCGGGGGACGCGGAGGCGGATAGATATCGCTCAGCACGTGGCCGAGCATTTTCTCGACGATCGCTTCGCCGCTGAGGTCCGCCATCGGGCCAGACTCAATCAGCCTGCCGTCGCGCAGCACCGTCAGGGTGTCGCAGATGGCCTTCAGCTCGTGGATGCGGTGAGAAATAAACACCACGCCGATGCCCTGCTGCTTTAAGCGCCTCACCACCGCAAACAGGCGCTCGCTTTCGTGTGCGTCCAGCGGCGCGGTGGGCTCATCAAGAATTAAAAAACGGCAGTGGTGCGACAGCGCCCGCGCCAGCAAAATCTGCTGCTTTTCGGCCAGCGAACAGCCGTCGACGGAACGGCGCACGTCCAGAGCCACGTCGAGCTGCGCCAGCGCCTGCCGCGCCTGCTGGCGAACGGCGGACCAGCTGTAGCGGTGCCCCGGCTGCGCCAGCTGGTCGAGCATAATATTCTCGGCGATGCTTAACCCCGGGATCAGCGCCACGTCCACCTCCTGCTGCACGAGGTGAATGCCCAGCCGCTTCGCGTCAAGCGGTTCACGCACGCTTACCAGCTGGTTGTTGATGCAGATTTCGCCTTCGTAATGACCGTGCGTTCCGCACAGCACCGCCATCAGCGTCGATTTCCCCGCGCCGTTGGCGCCGGTCAGCGCATGCACCGATCCGCCGTTCAGGGTAAAGTCCACGCGCGACAGCGCCTGAAAGCCGGAAAAGGCCAGGCTGATACCGCGCATCTCAAGGCGACTGGAAACCATCCGCGTAAATCCTTCATTACTCTTCTGATTTATCGAATTTTTCACAGCTCCGGTTGACTGACAACGACGGAAAAGGCATAAGATAAAGCGAAATATTATTAGCCATCCGGATGTCCAGACATAACATCGGGTTAGCGCTTGCTAAAAAAGGACAACACCATGATCAAC
The DNA here is from genome assembly GCF_022669095.1 of Enterobacter sp. I4. NCBI lineage: Bacteria > Pseudomonadati > Pseudomonadota > Gammaproteobacteria > Enterobacterales > Enterobacteriaceae > Enterobacter > Enterobacter sp. I4. The sequence goes on from NZ_JALBUO010000003.1 coordinate 616,471, forward strand.
ACCGATATCCGCGTCGTACCCGGCCCGGCGAACTACTTCTCGCACCCTGGAAGCCTTGCGCATCTGAATGACTTTTTTACCCCGGAGCAGCTCTCCCGCGCGGTGTGGATCTACGGCGAGCGCGCTATCGAAGGCGCGCGCCCTTTTCTGCCGGAGAGCTTTAGCGCGCCGGGAGCAAAGCACCTGCTGTTTAAGGGCCACTGCAGCGAGCGCGACGTCACCCGTCTGGTGAACGACGCCGGCAGCGATACCCGCGTGGCGATCGGCATCGGCGGCGGTGCGGTAATGGATACCGTTAAGGCCGTGGCGCGTCGTTTAGGGGTGCCGTTCGTTGGCATTCCCACGATTGCCGCTACCTGTGCTGCGTGGACGCCGCTCTCCGTCTGGTACAACGATGCCGGTCAGGCGCTGCAGTTCGAGATTTTTGACGACGCCAATTTCCTGGTGCTGGTGGAGCCGCAGATCATCCTTAACGCCCCGGCGGATTACCTGCTGGCGGGGATAGGCGATACGCTGGCGAAATGGTATGAGGCGGTCGTACTCGCGCCGCAGCCTGAAAACCTGCCGCTGACCGTGCGTCTTGGCCTCAACGGCGCGCTGGCGATCCGCGACGTGCTGCTGGAGCGCAGCGAAGAGGCGCTGGCCGACCAGCAGCGCGGCGACCAGACGCAGGCGTTTCGGGACGTGGTGGACGCCGTTATCGCCGGTGGCGGTATGGTCGGCGGTCTGGGCGAACGCTATACCCGCGTGGCGGCGGCACATGCGGTGCACAACGGCTTAACCGTGCTGCCGCAGACGGAAAAATACCTCCACGGCACGAAGGTGGCCTACGGCATCCTGGTGCAGAGCGCCCTGCTCGGCCAGGACGACGTGCTGGGCCAGCTGGTAGCGGCCTATCAGCGCTTTAACCTGCCGACCACGCTTCGCGCGCTGGAGGTCGATATCCATAACCGCGACGAGCTAGACAAGGTCATTGCCCACACCCTGCGCCCGGTGGAGTCGATTCACTATTTACCGGTTACGCTCACGCCAGACGTTCTGCGCGCCGCGTTTGAAAAGGTGGAATCCTTCAGCCGTTAATCGCGCCGACGGGCTATACCTAATGATGATTCTCACCACTCTCGTAACGAGGTCATCATGCAGATCGATTTATCAGGTAAGAAAGCGCTGGTTACCGGCGCCAGCCGGGGATTGGGCCGTGCTATCGCGCTGTCGCTGGCGCGCGCCGGTGCCGATGTGGTTATCACCTATGAAAAGTCCGTCGATAAAGCCCAGGCGGTCGCCGATGAGATAAAAGCGCTGGGGCGGCACGGCGAGGCCATTCAGGCTGACAGCGCCAGCGCGCAGGCGATTCAGGACGCCGTCACCCAGGCGGCACGCGCCCTCGGCGGGCTGGATATTCTGGTCAATAACGCCGGGATTGCGCGCGGTGGCCCGCTGGAGTCCATGACGCTGGCGGACATCGACGCGCTTATCAACGTCAACATTCGCGGCGTGGTGATTGCCATTCAGGAAGCGCTGGTGCACATGTCCGACGGCGGGCGCATCATCAATATCGGCAGCTGTCTGGCAAACCGCGTGGCGCAGCCCGGCATTGCCGTTTACTCCATGACCAAATCTGCCCTGAACTCCCTCACCCGCGGCCTGGCGCGCGATTTAGGCCCGCGCGGCATCACCGTTAACCTTGTTCATCCGGGACCGACAAACAGCGACATGAACCCCGAGGACGGGGAGCAGGCGGAAGCCCAGCGCCGGATGATTGCCGTCGGTCACTACGGCCAGCCGGAAGACATCGCGGCGGCGGTCACCTTCCTCGCCAGCCCGGCCGCCGGACAGATCTCCGGTACGGGGCTGGACGTGGACGGCGGTTTGAACGCCTGATCGCACATTTTCTGTAAGCCTCTGTCGCCCGGCAGAGGCGTTTTCGAGCCGCCCCGACGGTTTGCGTTTTGCCTCTTACCTGCGTTTGTTCTCCGCTCTACAGTTCCCCATAAGAAATTCGGAATTTATCTAATAGTCTTATTATTTCCTTATGTTTTGTGTGGGCGTACAGTGGAGGTACGGATGAAGATTGTCTGGTCAAAAACGGCAGAGAAACAATTTTCTAAAATCGATAACCGGTATCAGAACCGCATTAAATTCAGGCTGGAGAAGATGGACGATAAAGCTTCACCTGTATCGGATATCAAGAAATTATCTTTTCCCGAAAACCACTACAGGCTGCGTTTAGGTGATTACAGGGTCATCTACACCTTTGGGGATCCGCCGGGCGATACCTGCTACGTAGTGGCAGTAAAACGCCGAACAACTACCACCTACCTTCATGAGGAACATACGGAATATGGCTATTCAGTTCATAAAGGATGAAGAAGGAAAAAACCAGTATGTCGTCATTCCTTACGGTGAATACTTTCGTATGCGCTTAGCCATGCTGGAGTACGACGACGACGATGAAAACGACTGGGAGGATATTCCTTATGAGTCAGACATCTACGATAACGTAGGCCTACCGGGAGAGGTCTGCAACGTAATGCACAGCCAAAACGTCAGCCTGCAGGCCGCCTGGCGCATCCTGCGCGGCATGTCGCAGCAGGAGGTGGCGGAGAAACTCGGCATCAGCCAGTCCGCCGTATCACAGCTGGAAGCGCTGGACTCCCGTCCGCAAAAGCGCACCCGTGAGAAGCTGGCGGCGATTTACGGCTGTAAGCAGGAGCAGATCAGCCTCTATTTACCGAAAGAGGGTTAACAGCACTTCGCCCCGCCCTTGCCGCCGTAGCGGGCATCCTGACGGTCGCGGAAAAATGCTTCGTACGTCATTGGCGTCTGGTCCGGATGGTTGACGCGCATATGCTCAACGTAGTTATCGTAGTCCGGCACGCCAATCATCATTTTGGCGGCCTGGCCCAGGTACTTACCTGCTTTGGAAAGGGTGTCGAACATAGGTCATTTCTCGTTTGTTTTCACCTCACCCCGGCCCTCCCCCCAAAGGGAGAGGGGGTTCTAAGTTCCCTCTCCCCTTTGGGGAGAGGGTTAGGGTGAGGGGTATATCTGGTTAAATTAATGCGCCCCTTTAGCCTGGCTCACAATCTCGTCCAGGTTTTCAGGCATCGGCTCATACGGTGTCTCTTTCGCCGTCGGCTTGTCGACTTTCAGCGCCGCCAGCGCGGTTTTGAGAGAATACAATGCCAGCACCACAACCACCACCATAAAGAAGATGGTCAGCCCGGCATCCAGACGGTTGTTAAACACCAGCTGCGACAGCTGCGACTCCGTATACTGCGGCGGGATCGCGCCGCTGTCGATCATCGCCTGGAACTTGTTAGCAATCGCCAGGAAGCCCACCTTGTTGTCCGGGCTGAAGGCTTTCTGCCAGCCCGCCGTCAGGGTACAGATCAGCAGCCACGCGGTAGGCACCAGCGCCACCCACGCGTAACGCTGGCGCTTCATCTTGAACAGCACCACCGCGCAGAGCATCAGCGCCATGCCCGCCAGCATCTGGTTGGCGATACCGAACAGCGGCCAGAGGGTGTTAATCCCGCCCAGCGGATCCACCACCCCCTGATGCAGGAAGTAGCCCCACGCCAGCACGCACAGCGCCGTCGCCAGCAGGTTAGCCGGAAGCGAATCGGTGCGCTTCAGGTTCGGGGAGATCACCCCCAGCAGATCCTGGAGCATAAAGCGCGCCGCTCGGGTACCCGCATCCACCGCCGTCAGGATAAACAGCGCTTCAAACAGAATGGCGAAGTGATACCAGAACGACACGTCCATCAGCCCGCCCAGCGCGCCGTGGAGAATGTAGGCCATGCCTACCGCAAGCGTAGGCGCCCCGCCCGCTCGGGAGATAATCGACTGCTCGCCCACCTCGTTAGCGATATGCGTCAGCGTTTCAGGGGTAATCGCAAAGCCCCAGCCGCTCACCACCTGTGCGGCAGAGGCAACCACGTCAACGGTTCCGGCCGGGGCCAGCACCGCCATCGGGCTGTTCATCGCGAAGTAGACGCCTGGATCGATAATGCAGGCGGAGACCAGCGCCATGATCGCCACGAAGGACTCCATCAGCATGCCGCCGTAGCCGATCAGGCAGGCCTGATTTTCATTCGCCAGCATCTTCGGCGTAGTGCCCGAGGCAATCAGCGCGTGGAAGCCGGAGACCGCGCCGCAGGCGATGGTGATAAACAGGAACGGGAACAGGTTGCCGGTCCAGACCGGGCCGGTGCCGTCGATGAACTTAGTCAGCGCAGGCATGGTCAGGGTCGGGCGCATAATCAGAATGCCGATCGCCAGCCCGACGATGGTACCGATTTTCAGGAACGTTGAGAGATAGTCGCGCGGGGCCAGCAGCAGCCACACCGGCAGCACCGCCGCCACGAAGCCGTAGCCCACCAGCATCCATGTCAGCTGTACGCCGGTAAAGTCGAAGAACGGTGCCCAGGTCGGGCTTTCCGCTACCCAGCCGCCGGAGATAATGGCGAACACGAGGAACACCAGGCCAATCACCGACACTTCACCAATGCGCCCCGGGCGCAGGTAGCGGATGTAGATCCCCATAAACAGCGCCAGCGGAATGGTGAAGGCTACGGTATACGTCCCCCACGGGCTGTGGGTTAGCGCCTTCACCACGATCATCGCCAGCACCGCAAGGATGATCACCATGATCATAAAGGTGGCCACCAGCGCAATCACCCCTGCCGTTGCGCCCATCTCCTCTTTCACCAGCTCACCCAGAGAACGGCCGTCGCGGCGGGTGGAGACGAACAGCACCATAAAGTCCTGCACCGCGCCCGCCAGCACCACGCCCGCCAGGATCCAGATCATTCCCGGCAGGTAGCCCATCTGCGCCGCCAGCACCGGCCCCACCAGCGGGCCCGCTCCGGCGATGGCCGCGAAGTGGTGACCGAACAGCACCTTTTTATCGGTCGGCACGTAGTCCAGCCCGTCGTTATGACGGACCGCGGGCGTCATGCGCGTGGCATCAACCCCTAAGACGTTCTTCGCGATATAGCGGCCATAAAAACGATACGCAATCAGATAAATGCAGACGGAGGCAACGACGATCCAGAGCGCATTGATCTGCTCCCCCCGGTTGAGGGCGATATAGCCCAGGGCAAAGGCTCCCACAACGGAGAGCACCGCCCATGTAAGGTATTTCCCTGAGTTATTCATAGCTGTTGTCCGGTGTTGTGAAACGGTGAGATGTTACATTTTGTTTCTAGAACAACGGATAAGATTTAACAACTTTGAAACGCAATAATGCGTGGTCAAACCAGAGATTTACACCACAGTGTTAAGCCGATCACTTTCGTGACGTCCTCGGTCACACTTTTGCCTTTTTCGTCCAGGCACCGTCTTACGGAATGATTTGTATCATTTTTTTTGGTCATAACCTCGCCAGAATGATCCTGCGCAATCGCGTGCATACAAGGAAAAGGATATGAACAGTTCAGTACCTCAGGATAGTAAGGTCGGGCCCGGCGCGTACTTCGCGCTGGCGTTTGCAGCCGTTTTCTTCTCCGGCCTGCTGGGCGGAAAAGAGTGGTATGGCGTCTTTGATTTCACCACCCTCAACGGCGCGTTTGGCAAAGTGGTCAGCAAAGCCAGTCTGGACGACGGCACGCTAACGACGTCCAGCAGCGCCTTTCGCGGCGTCGGCGGCAGCGGCGCGATGGACGGTTTTCTCTTCGCGCTTGGTTTAATTCCGGCGGTCATGTTTGCGCTGGGGACGATCAACGTGCTGGAGCACTACGGCGCGCTCCGTGCCGCCCGCAGACTCTTAACCCCTCTGCTGCGCCCGCTGCTGGGTATTCCCGGTACCGCCGGGCTGGCGCTGATTGGCAGCCTGCAAAGCACCGACGTGGGCGCGTCCCTCACCCGAAACCTGTCTGATGAAGGGCAAATCAGCGAAAAAGAGAAAGACGTCTTCGCTATGTTCCAGTTCTCTGCCGGAGCGATGATCACCAACTTTTTCTCATCGGGTGCAATCCTCTTTACGCTGGTGGCCGCAGACGGCACGGCAGCGGTTCCCGCCTCCATCGGGGCCTGTATCGCCGTCATGTTCATCATGAAAATCGTGGGTGCAAATCTGCTGCGATTGATCCTGTCCTTCACCGGTAAAGGAGACGCCGCATGAGCGCCCCACAGTCTAATCCCGTCATTACCGATGTGTTTATAGAAGGCGCGCGCAAAGGCTGGGGCATCGCCACCAGCAGCACCCTGCCCAACGTGGTGATGGCGTTTATCATCATCAAGGCGCTGGAAATTACCGGAGCCCTAAAAGGGCTGGGCCTGGTCTTCGCTCCGCTAATGGGGCTGTTTGGCCTGCCGGGTGAGGCCGCCGCCGTGCTGATTGGCGGCTGGATGTCGATGGGCGGCGGGATCGGCGTTGCCATCGGCCTGTTTGATAAGGGCATTCTTACCGGCGAGCACCTGGCTATCCTGGCGCCCGCTATCTACCTGATGGGCTCGCAGGTGCAGTACCTGGGCCGCATTCTGGGCGTGATCGGCACGCGCGCCAAACGTATTCCGCTGATGATCGCCATCTCGGTGATCAACGCTTTCTTAGCCATGCTGTTGATGCGCATTATTCTCTGAACAGGACGTGAATATGAAACTTGATGATTATATTACAGAGCTGAAGACCCTTGTGAACGTGGACTGCGGCACCCAGACCCTTGCGGGTGTCGCAACCGTGGCGGACATCATGCAGCAGCTGTGGCAGCGCGAAGGCTGGCATACCGAACGGGTAGATCTTGGCGAAAAGGTTGGTCCCGGCGTGTTTGTCAGCAACAAACCTCAGGCTGAACGGTTTGACGTGCTGCTGGTGGGGCATCTGGATACCGTGTTTGCCCCCGGCACCGTCGCCGGGCGCCCGATGAGCGAAGACGATACCCGGCTGTACGGCCCCGGCGTCTCGGATATGAAGAGCGGACTTCTGAATATACTGTGGGCGATGCGCGAGCTTGATGCCGCAGACAAAGATCGGCTGGCTATTGCCGTGGCGATGAACCCGGATGAAGAGACCGGCTCGGTCTACTCCCACGAATGGATCGGCGAGCTGGCTAAACGTTCCCGCTGCGTGCTGGTATGCGAAGCCGCCAGAGCGGACGGCTCGCTGGTGAAAGCGCGTAAGGGGATGGCGGGCTATCACCTGACGTTCAGCGGCGTGGCGGCGCACGCGGGTAACGACCCGGAGAAAGGCCGCTCTGCGATTACCGCGCTGGCAAACAGCATTATCGCTATCAGTGCCCTGACGGACTGGGATCGCGGCACCACGCTGAACGTCGGCGTTATACAGGGCGGCAGCGCGGCCAACGTGGTGGCGGACCACGCCGTGGCCGAACTGGACGTCCGCTTCTGGGAAAACGACGAGTACAACCGGGTGAACCAGGCGCTTGAAGCATTATGCGAAAAAGGCTTTTCAGACGGCGTGACCACCACGCTGACGCGGGTTAACCATAAACCGGCGATGGCCGCGAGTGAAGACACTCAGGCGCTGATGCGTCTGGTTGAAGCGGCCGGAAAGGAGGAAGGTATCACCATTACCTGGCAGGCGGTCGGCGGCGGCAGCGATGCCAACCACACCGCCGCGCTCGGCATCCCGACGCTCGACGGCCTAGGGCCGATTGGCGCCGGGTTCCACAGCCCGGCGGAGTGGCTGGATAAAGCGTCGATTGCGCCGAGAATTCGGTTACTGAAGCGGGTCGTTTCGATGCTGTAAGGTTTTCCCTACCCCTCACCCTAACCCTAACCCTCTCCTCAAAGGGGAGAGGGGACGGCTCAGCTCCCTCTTTTCTCCCTCGCCCCTTTGGGGAGAGGGCCGGGGTGAGGGGTGGGGCAACAGGCCGCACAAAATTAACCCAGCACCATCGTACTCAACCGGCACGTGCAGCACCGCCGTCCCTGCTCGTCGAACACCACAATCTCCCAGCTCTGGCTGGAACGTCCCAGATGCAGCGGCTGACAAACGCCGCGCACCTTTCCCTGAGACACCGCGCGGTGATGTGTGGCGTTCAGCTCCGTGCCCACTACGTTCTGCCCCTCGCGGGTCATCAGAAAACCGGCCATCGATCCCAGCGTTTCCGCCAGCGCCGCCGACGCGCCGCCGTGCAGCAGGCCAAACGGCTGGTGGGTGCGCGCATCCACCGGCATCTCGGCTTCCAGCGTGTCGTCCCCGAGGCGGGAATAGACGATGCCCAGATGCGCCACCATGGTGTTCTGGCTGGTGGCGTTCAGCGCCTCAAGCGATAAATGACGTTTCCAGATCATTACGCCCCCAGCGTGGAGCCGCCGTCCACCACGATATCCTGCAGGGTGATATGGCTGGCGGCGTCGGACGCAAGGAACAGCACGGTGGCGGCAATCTCCTGCGGACGGGCGATTTTGCCGAGCGGAATGCCGAGCTTAAACTGCTCGCCGAAGCCGCGAATGCGCTGCTGTTCCGCGTCGTCGCTTTTCCACAGGGTACGCTGCATGTCGGTATCCGTTGAGCCGGGCGACACCAGGTTACAGCGCACGCCGCTGCCTGCCAGCTCCAGCCCGACGGTCAGGGCCAGGCTTTTGAGCGCCGCTTTCGAGGCGCCATACGCGCTCATGCCGATGCGGGGCGTATGCGCCGCGTCTGAGGCTATCGTCACCACCGCTCCGCCCTGCTGACGGCGGAACTGGCCCATCGTCTGCTGGAACAGGTTAAACGCGCCGCCAACGTTGACCGCAAACGTCTGCTGCCAGTCCTCCTGCGAGAGTTGGTCCGTGGCCCCCATGCGCAGAATGCCGGCGGCGTTGACCAGCACGTCCAGACGTTCAAGCGAGACCAGCAGGCGCCCGCACACCTCACTTACCTGCGCGGCATTCGCTACGTCCAGCGTCTCGGTGGCAAACGGATAATCGCCCTGCGGGAAGGCCATGTCGAACCCGGTCACCCGCGCGCCCGCCTCCGCAAACGCCCGCGCGGTCGCATAGCCAATGCCTTTGCCCGCGCCCGTCACCCAGACGGTTTTACCCGTGAAGTCAAAGCTCATCACTTCACCTCGCGGGAGAGCAGCGCCCACCAGGCATCGAGGGTAGGATTTTTTGCCAGCATCACGAAGTCGATATCGCCGTGCACTTTGCGCCAGCGGGCGGCCAGCGCCATCATGCGCACCGAGTCCAGACCGTAGTCGATCAGGTTTTCGTCATCCATCGGCTCGTCGGACTCGTCCAGCAGCGGCAGGATCAGCTCACGCAGCGCCGCTTTGGTCGCCGGTACGGACGGCAGCAGTTCGTCGGTCATCACCACGCGGCCCGAGCGCCCGGCCACGTATTTCAGCGACATCAGGTGCTCGTCGCGGGTGAAATCCGCCAGCGCGTCGGCGATAAAGAACGGCTTGATGTCGCGCATAAAGGCGTCGGTGGCGGTGGTCATGCAGCCGATGTGGGCATAAACGCCGGTGATCAGCAGCTGGTTGCGGCCGGTCTCTTTCAGCATCTGCTCCAGCGGCGATCGGTGAAACGCGCTGTAGCGCCACTTCACCAGCACGGTGTCCGCTTCGTCCGGGGTCAGTTCGGCTACGATGCGCTGCTGCTCCGGCGAGCGGGTCAGGCCCGGCCCCCACATGTCGTTCAGCAGGGCGCGATCCTCATCGCTCTGCTCTTTCGGCTGCGCGGTGTAGTACACCGGGATATGGTGTTCCTTGCAAAATGCGCGAAGTCTGGCGATGTTCGCCACCACCTGCTGCATCATCGCGCTGTTTTCGCCCCAGAAGTTCAGGAAATATTCCTGCATATCGTGGATCAGCAGCGCGGCGCGCTCCGGCTCAAACGCCCAGTTCACCTTGTTAGTCGGCAGGTCTGCGGCGGTTGGCAGCGCGTATGCGGATAATTTTGGAATGGCCATTCTCTGTTCCTCAGCCCCGGGCGCGTTCAGCGAGCCACAGGCGCAACTGTTTTTTATCGACTTTGCCGACCGGCGTTAGCGGAAGCGCGTCCACGCTTTCCACGCGGTCCGGCAGTTTAAATTCGGCAACGCCCTGCTCGCGCAGGAAGCGGCGCACCTCGACCGCACGCAGGGGCTGTTTCACCACCAGATACGCGCAGCTCTTCTCGCCCAGCAGGCTGTCCTCCATGCTCACCAGCGCGGCGTGGATCACCGCGTCATGGCGCAGCAGCAGGTTTTCGATCTCTTCGGCGGCGATCTTCTCCCCGCCGCGGTTGATCTGATCCTTCTCGCGCCCCTGCACGGTGATGTACCCCTGCTCGTCAATGGCGATCAGATCGCCGGAGCAGTAAAAGCCGTTGGCGTCAAAGGCGCTGGCGTTGTGTTCCGGGCTGTTGAAATAGCCGCGGAAGGTATACGGGCCCCGGGTCATCAGACGCCCGACCTCACCGCGCGGCAGCGGGTTGCCGTGCTCGTCCGCCACCCACACTTCGTCATCCGGGCACATCGGACGGCCCTGGGTGTTGATGATGCGTTCCGGCGCGTCGTCGAGCGCGGTGTAGTTCACCAGCCCTTCCGCCATGCCGAACACCTGCTGCAGCTGGCAGCCTATTTCCGCCGGAATACGCGCGGCGAGCGTGGCGGAAAGCCTTGCCCCGCCCACCTGGAGCAGCTTCAGCGACGCAAGCTGCGCATTTCCCGCCCCGTCGGCAATCGCCTGCAGCCACAGGCTTACCGCCGGCGGTACCAGCGAGGTGACGTTAATCTGGTGCTGTTCGATCAGCGGGAAGCAGAGCGTGGCGCTCGGATCGTTCGCCAGCACCACGCAGCCGCCCGCCGTGAACACGCCTAGCGATCCCGGCGAGCTCATGGCGTAGTTATGCGCTGCCGGGAGCGCGTTCAGGTAACGGGTTTCGGCGGTAATGCCGCAGATCTCGTTGCTGCGACGAATGCTGTAGTCGTAGTCGTTATGCGTGCGCGGGATCAGCTTCGGCGTGCCGGTGCTGCCGCCGGAGAGCTGGAAGAACGCCACCTCGTCGGCAGGCGTGGGGTTGGGGATAAAATTGTCCGCCGGGCGGGCAATCGCCGCCTCCAGCGCATGTTCGGCCCTGTCACCGCGCAGCAGCACCACGCGCACCGAGCGGTGTTCATCCACGAAAGCGTTGAGGAACTCATCGCCCGCGAACAGCGCGTGGCCGCGGTCGGCAATCAGTACGGCGGGCCTGATCTGCGCCGCGTAGGCGTTCAGCTCGCTGCGCTGATGGCTAAAGAGCGCGTTGACCGGCGCGACGCCAATCTGCAGCAGCGCGAAAAAGGTAACGTAAAACTCGGCCACGTTGCCGAGCTGCACCAGCGCGGTTTCGCCGCGGTGCAGCCCCTGCGCCTGAAGGGCAGACGCCAGGTTGTTCACCGCCTGATGAAACGCGCGGTAGGTAATGTGACGATCGCCGTCGATAATCGCGACCGCATCGCTGTCCGCGCGATCCGTCAGAATGTGGGTCAGCGGCAGATCCTGCCAGTAGCCTTTCTCACGGTAGCGGCGGGCAAAATCCTCAGGCCAGCGGGTAAAGGGGATGGTCATGGGTATTCCTTAGTGCAAACCAAAAACGTTGAGCATGGTGGAGAGCTTCACGCCGGTTTCGCGCCACTCGCCCACCGGCGAGGAGGCCGGCACGATACCCGCCCCGGCAAACAGGCGAACGGTATTCTGGTGCAGACGCGCGCAGCGGATAGTCACCACCCACTCGCCGTTACCTTCGCTGTCGCACCAGCCGACGATGCCCCCGAACAGCTCGCGGTCGAACGGCTCCAGTTCGGCAATCAGCTCTTTTGCCGCCTGGTGCGGGAAACCGCTCAGGGCTGGCGTCGGGTGCAGCAGGCAGGCCAGCGTCAGGGCGTTCTCGTTTTCACGCGCTTCACCCTCTACCGGCGTCGCCAGATGCCACAGCGTCGGCGTGGTAATGAGCTGCGGGGACGCGGGCATGCTCAGATGATGGCTGCGCGGCTCCAGAACGGCCTTCATCGCCTGCGTCACCAGGTCGTGCTCGTGGCGGTCCTTTTCGGAGGCCAGCAGCTTAGTGCCCGCCTCGCGATCCAGCACGTCGTCAGGCTGACGGCGCGCGGAGCCTGCCAGCGGCAGCGAGCTAAAGCGGGCACCCTCTTTGCGCAGCAGCAGCTCCGGGCTGGCGCCCAGCAGCACGCCGCCGTCTTCCAGCGGCACGTGGAAGTTGAAGCTGGCCGGGTTCTGGGCGATAAGACGCTCCATCAGCACGCCGCTATCGATTCGCCTGTCAGTGGCGATATCAATCAGGCGCGACAGCACGACCTTGTTCACCTGCGGTGTGGCGGTCAGCGCCGCGGCGCGGGATACCATCTCTTCGAAAACCGGCTGCGGCGGAATTTCGGTGCGCTGCCGGACGTTCAGCGTCTGTGCGCCGGAGGCGTAGCGTGCCGACTGCTGGCGCGCCGGGCGCGAAAAGGTCTGCCAGCATTGCGGAATAAACAGCGACGAGGGTTTGCGGGTATCGAAGGGAATTGCCCCTACCATCACCGGGTGAGCAATGCCGCTGTCTTTCGCGTGACGGAAAGCCTGAGCCAATTTCTGCTGGAAGTGACCCGACGGGTCGTCTCCGCCGACGGCGGATTCGGAGAAGCGGGCAAAACAGCCTGAGGTGGTAAAACTGCGGTAAGGCGACATAAAGAAAAAGCTGTCTGATTGCAGCGCGGTCGCGGTGTGCTGAACTTCCTCAGCCAGGGACGTGTCCATATCATCCTCCTCAAAATGATAAAAGAAGCAATAATGATTATCATTTATATTTTCGTCGGCTAACCTAATCCCACAGCGCCCCGCTGTCAACCGCCGGGCAAACAACTTGTGCGACAAATGCTTGCATCCCTTATCCGCAACCATGAAAATGAGAAGCATTATCTTCAGTAAAAACAGGATGCCGCTCTGTGAAATTCGCTGCCGTTTGCCGTAATGCCCTTCTTTTGACAGGACTTTTTGTTTTAGGACTAACCTCAGCAGCCGCCGCCGACTGGCCGCGTCAGGTCACCGACAGCCGCGGCGTGCACACCCTTGAGAGCAAACCGACGCGCATTGTCTCCACCAGCGTGACCTTAACCGGCTCCCTGCTGGCGATTGACGCCCCGGTTATCGCCAGCGGCGCCACCACGCCCAACAACCGCGTTGCGGACGCGCAGGGCTTCCTGCGCCAGTGGGGCGAGATTGCAAAGCAGCGCAAGGTTGCCCGTCTGTACATTGGCGAGCCGAGCGCGGAAGCAGTGGCCGCCCAGATGCCGGACCTGATTCTAATTAGCGCCACCGGCGGGGATTCCGCGCTGGCGCTCTACGATCAGCTCTCCGCCATCGCCCCGACGCTCGTCATCAACTACGACGACAAAAGCTGGCAGGAACTGCTGACGCAGCTCGGCACCCTTACCGGACACGAAAAGCAGGCCGCCGAACGCGTTGCCGCCTTCGATAAGCAGCTCGCGCAGGTGAAGCAGCAGATGACGCTGCCGCCGCAGCCGGTAAACGCTATCGTCTACACCGCCGCCGCGCACAGCGCTAACCTCTGGACCACCGAATCGGCGCAGGGCAAGCTTTTGCACCAGCTGGGCTTCACGCTGGCGGACCTGCCTGCCGGGCTGCACACCTCCAAAAGCCAGGGCAAGCGCCACGACATTATTCAGCTGGGCGGTGAAAACCTGGCAACGGGGCTGAACGGCGAAGGGCTGTTTGTGTTTGCCGGTGACCAGAAAGACGTGGACGCGATTTATGCCAACCCGCTGCTGGCGCATCTGCCTTCGGTGAAAAACAAGCGCGTCTGGGCGCTGGGAACGGAGACGTTCCGCCTGGATTATTACAGCGCGATGCTGGTGTTAGAGAGATTAAACGCATTATTTAAATAGGCCTTTTCCCTCCCTCTCCCCGCGGGAGAGGGCCGGGGTGAGGGCATCAGGCTGCACCGTCGTTCAATACAACCTCCTGCCTGAACCGCCGCAATTCCGCTAATACCACCAGCAAAATCACGCCGACAATCGCCAGTACAAACCCGCTGCTGCTCGCCGAGGCTACCGGGGTCATTATCGCCCCCAGCCCGCCGAGGATCGCCGCGCCAATGGCATCGCCCGTCACGTTCTGCGCGGTCCACAGGCCGTTAATGCGCCCGAGCATCCCTTCCGGCGTCTGGGTCTGGATCAGGGTGTACTGTAGAAGAGAGCTGATAGCGCTCAGCCAGCCAAAAATGACCAGACACAGAACCCCCAGCGCCCAGACCGGCATCAGGCTGAAGAAGCCGATGGCGATAAACGAGGCCAGGGTTGCGACCAGCATAATCAAGCCCGGGCGCGCGCTCTGCGCCAGATTGCCGCTGGTGAGCGCCCCGAACGCTGCCCCGAGCGGAATGGCGGCGTACAGCACGCCAATCTCCGAGGCGCTCATCCGCCACTCGCCCGCCAGCGCCGGGTATAGCACGCGCACGGCGCTCGCCATCGTCAGCAGGCCGCCGAGCAGCGCAATGCCGCCGATGAGTGGGCTGCTGAACAGAAAGCGGATTGCCGCCATCAGGGATTTAAGCGGATGCTCGCGCGGCTGCGGCGGAGGGGGCAGCAGCGGCAGACGCAGCAGCGTCAGGGTGGTAATAAACGTTCCCGCCGCCGCCAGGCCGTAGTTCCACGCCACGCTGCCGGTTGCCAGCAATAATCCGCCAACCATCGGCGAAATCACCGAGCCGAGGCGCACGGTGAGCATGGTGATCGCTCCGGCCTGCATCAGATTCTCGCGCCCGACCAGCGCGGGCGTGGCCGCCAGCAGCGCCGTTACGCCCAGCGAAGCAAAAAAGCCGTCCCACAGGCCGAGCGCGTAAATGGCAATCAGCGACGGCTCCGGCAGCATGGCGTTCAGGCACAGCCCGATAAAGCCCACGCCGCAGGTGCCGCGCGCCAGCAGGATCAGCTTTTTACGCTCGTAGCGGTCCGCCAGCACGCCGCCGACCATCAGGCCGATAAACATCGCCCCGCCGGTTAAGGTCACGGATAACCCCACCAGCCAGCTGGAGTGGGTCATGGCCTGGATCTGCACGGGCACGGCAACGCCGAGCAGGCCGAGGGATAAAATGGAGATAAAGCGGGCGATAAAGACGGCGCGAAATGCCGGGTGCGTCTTGAGCAGGCTGAGGTTAAGCAGCCAGGATTTTTGATTCATGACAAGGCCTTGAGTCTATTTCTACCAATTCCATGGGCGCACATGCTAACATAGCCAAATAAGATAGATAACGATAATCACTATCATTATCAAATCATGGATGTTGCTATGTCGTTTTCCTCTTCTGCGGTGCGCGCCGTTGCCGTGCCCGCGTTATTGCTACTGCTAATCCTTGCGATTGCACTCAGCCTGCTGGTCGGCGCCAGGCCGCTGCCCGCGTCCGTTATTGTCGATGCGCTCTCCGGTACCTGCCAGAGCGCCGACTGCACCATCGTGCTCGACGCTCGCCTGCCCCGCACCCTTGCGGGACTGCTGGCCGGCGGCGCGCTCGGGCTTGCCGGTGCCCTGATGCAAACCCTTACCCGAAACCCGCTGGCGGACCCCGGCATTCTCGGCGTCAATTCCGGCGCCAGCTTTGCCATCGTGCTCGGCGCGGCGCTGTTCGGATTAACGTCACCCTCTGAACAGCTGGTGATGGCCTTCTGCGGCGCGCTGGCCGCCTCGCTGGTGGTCGCCTTTACCGGCAGCCAGGGCGGCGGGCAGCTGAGCCCGGTGCGCTTAACCCTGGCGGGCGTAGCGCTCGCGGCGGTGCTGGAAGGCTTATCGAACGGCATCGCCCTGCTCAACCCGGACGTCTACGACCAGCTGCGCTTCTGGCAGGCCGGTTCGCTGGATATTCGCACCCTGGATACGCTAAAGGTGGTGGTTATTCCGGTGATGATTGCCGCCGCCGTGGCGCTGTGCTTAAGCCGGGCGCTGAACAGCCTGAGCCTCGGCAGCGACACCGCTACCGCGCTCGGTAACCGCGTGGCGCGCACGCAGCTGACTGGCCTGCTCGCCATCACCGTGCTGTGCGGCAGCGCGACCGCCGTGGTCGGTCCGATTGCCTTTATCGGCCTGATGATGCCGCACGTGGCGCGCTGGCTGGTGGGGGCGGATCACCGCTGGTCGCTGCCGGTGACGCTGCTGGCCACCCCGGCCCTGCTGCTGTTTGCCGACGTGCTGGGCCGCCTGCTGGTGCCCGGAGAGCTGCGCGTCTCGGTGGTGAGCGCCTTTATCGGCGCGCCGGTGCTGATCTTCCTGGTACGACGCAGACGCGGAGGTGGCGCATGATGGCCCCGTCCCGTCGCCTGGTCACCAGCGTCTCCCTGCTGGTCATGGCCCTGCTGCTGCTGGCGGTCTGGAGCCTGCAAAGCGGCGCCGTCACGCTCGATTTCGCGCAGGTCCTTCACGCCCTCACCGGCAGCGCGCCGCGCAATATCACCCTGGTGGTGACGGAGTGGCGACTGCCGCGCGTGGCGATGGCCATTCTGGTGGGCGCGGCACTCGGCGTCAGCGGCGCGATTTTCCAGTCGCTGATGCGCAACCCGCTCGGCAGCCCGGACGTGATGGGCCTCAATACCGGAGCCTGGAGCGGCGTGCTGGTGGCGATGGTGCTGTTTGGCCAGCACCTGACGGCCATCACCTTTACGGCGATGGCCGGCGGCATTGTCACGTCGCTGGCTATCTGGCTGCTTGCCTGGCGCAACGGCATCGACACCTTCCGCCTGATCATTATCGGTATCGGCGTGCGCGCGATGCTGATGGCCTTTAACACCTGGCTTTTACTGCAGGCCTCGCTGGAAACCGCGCTCTCGGCCGGGCTGTGGTATGCCGGTTCCCTCAACGGCCTGACGTGGGGCAAAACCTGGCCCGCCGCGCCGCTGATTTTGCTGATGTTTATAGCCGCGCTGCTGCTGGTGCGGCGCATGCGGCTGCTGGAGATGGGCGACGACACCGCCTGCGCGCTGGGCGTGGGGGTAGAGCGTTCGCGCCTGATGCTGATGCTGGTGGCCGTGCTGCTCACCGCGGCCTCCACCGCGATTGCCGGACCGATCTCGTTTATCGCCCTGGTCGCCCCGCACATTGCGCGGCGTCTTAGCGGTACGGCGCGCTGGGGGTTAACCCAGGCCGCGCTGTGCGGGGCGACGTTACTGCTGGCTGCCGATCTCTGCGCCCAGCGGCTGTTTATGCCTTATCAACTTCCGGTAGGCGTGGTGACCGTCAGCCTCGGCGGAATTTACCTTATCGTTTTGCTCGTTCAGGAGTCACGCAAGAAATGACAGACTCAACCACCCGCTTGCGCGGCGAAAACCTCACCCTCGCCTACGGCAAAAAAATCATTGCCCGTGATTTGACCGTCTCCGTACCTGACGGCCACTTTACGGCGATCATCGGCCCGAACGGCTGCGGTAAATCGACGCTGCTGCGCACCCTGAGCCGCCTGATGGCCCCGGCTGAGGGCAGCGTATTTCTCGACGGCGAGCAGATCCAGCGCTTCGCCAACAAAGAGGTGGCGCGGCGCATCGGGCTGCTGGCGCAGAACGCCACCACGCCGGGGGATATCACGGTGCAGGAGCTGGTTTCGCGCGGACGCTATCCGCACCATCCGCTGTTTACCCGCTGGCGCAGGGAAGATGACGAGGCGGTGAACCGCGCGATGCGGGCGACGGGGATTACCGATCTCGCCCTGCAAAGCGTGGACACCCTCTCCGGCGGACAGCGGCAGCGGGCGTGGATCGCGATGGTGCTGGCGCAGGAAACCTCCATCATGCTGCTGGACGAGCCGACGACCTGGCTGGACATCAGCCATCAGATTGACCTGCTGGAGCTGCTGAGCGAGCTGAACCGCACGCAGGGCTATACCCTGGCGGCGGTGCTGCATGATTTGAATCAGGCGTGCCGCTACGCCACGCATCTGATTGCCTTGCGCGACGGCGAGATTGTGGCGCAGGGCGCGCCGAAGGAGATTGTGACGCCAGAGCTGATCGAGCGGATCTACGGCATGCGCTGCATGATTATTGACGATCCGGTGGCGGGCACGCCGCTGGTGGTGCCGTTGGGCAAGCATGCGGTCTGATGGCCCCTCACCCTGACCCTCTCCCCAAAGGGGCGAGGGGACGATTACACCCTCTCCCCTTTGGGGAGAGGGCTGGGGTGAGGGGAACAATTATCCCAAAATCTCCTTCAACACCGGTCCTATCTTCTCAAACGCCTGCGGTGAAATGATATCCACGTGGGCGCAGTCCTGGCTGTACACCTCCAGTTCACCCACCCACGGCGCCCACGCGACCTGCGGATCCATCGTTCGCGTGCGTTCGGCAACGAACAGCGTCGCTTTTCCGTCAAAGCGTGAGCTGCGTGCCGTGGTGAGCAGCCGCACCGCGTCGGCGTAGTTGCCCTCAATGGCGTTAAACAGCGCGCTGGAGCCCTGCCCCTGCTGGGCGGCAATAAACGCCTGACGCTCGCGCTCGATCTCTGCCAGCACCTCCGGGTCGAGGCCGTTGGCCTCTTTCTCCGCCCAGTTCTGGGTTTCCGGCGGCCAGGTGTCCAGCAGGCCGAGGAACGCTACGGTTTCGCCCTGCTCGCGCAGACGCGCCGCAATCCCCTGCGCCAGCGTGCCGCCGAGGGAATAGCCGAACAGGTAGTACGGCCCCTGCGGCTGCTGCTTACGCAACGTGCTCAGATGATGTTCGATCACCCCATCCAGATCCGCGCACTGCTGCATCGGCCCGTCCGGGCGCGGCGACTGAATGCCGGTAACAGACCAGCGCGGGCTGAGATAGCGCGCCAGCACGCTGAACTGCCAGGCGAAGCCGGACGCCGGATGGAAGCAAAACAGCGTCGGGCCGTCGCTCTCGCGCAGCGGGAGCAGGGTTTCATACCCCAGACGCTGCGCCTGCTCGTCGCTCATCTGCGAGTCCAGCAGGACGCTAAGCTTGCTGACCGTAGAGGCGACCATAACCTGCCCCGGCGTGACCTTACGGCTAAACGCGCGGCTGAGCTGTGCCGCCAGGCGCATCGCCAGCAGCGAGTGGCCGCCGAGGGCAAAGAAGTCGGCTTCGATATCGTTCACCTCGCAGCCCAGCAGCGCCGAGAACGCCTGCGCCACGGTAACTTCGGTTTCGCCTTCCGGCGCGCGGCCGGAGGTTTTGCTGGTCAGCTCCGGCAGCGGCAGCGCCTTGCGGTCGAGCTTGCCGTTCGCGCTTAACGGCAGCGCGCTGATTTGCAGCAGCACCACCGGCACCATGTGCGGCGGCAGCTGTGCCTTCAGCGATTCCAGCAGCGCGTCGCGATCCAGCGGCAGACCCGATTCGGAGACGACATACCCCACCAGCTGGCGCGCATCGCCGCCCGTTGCCGCCGCCTGGTTGAACACGCAGGCGTGCGCCACGGCCTGAGCCACGTCCGGCAGCGACAGCATCGCCCGGTCGATTTCGCCAAGCTCGATGCGCTGGCCGCGAATTTTCAGCTGATCGTCGCTGCGGCCTAGGTATTCCACCGCGCCATTGTCCAGCCAGCGGGCAACGTCGCCGGTGCGGTACATGCGCTCGCCGGGGGCAAACGGATCGGCGATAAAGCGGCTGGCGGTGAGGTCGGGACGGCCCAGATACCCCTGCGCCAGCTGGATGCCGGTGAGATACAGATCCCCCGCCACCCCAAACGGCACCGGGCGCATCATCGCGTCCAGAATGCGCAGCCCCGTGTTCCACACCGGGAAGCCGATCGGCACGCTGTTGCCTGAAACTGCCGCCAGCTCTGGTCCAAATGCCGGATACCAGCTGACGTCCACCGCCGCTTCGGTCGGGCCGTAGAGGTTGTGCAGCGGCACATGGGTGAGCAATTCCCACTCGCGGCACAGCCCGGCAGGCAGCGCTTCGCCGCTGCAGAACACCTGCTTAAGCGACGCGCAGCACGCCACGTTTTCCGGCGTCAGCGAGGCGACAAACGCCGCCAGCATCGACGGCACGAAGTGGGTCGTCGTCACGCCGTACTGTTCAAAGAAGCTCTGCATCGCCTGCGGATCGCGGTGCGCGTCCGGCTCGGCCATCACCAGCTTCGCCCCGGCGATAAACGGCCACCAGAACTCCCAGACCGACACGTCAAAGCTGCACGGCGTTTTCTGCGCCACTACGTCATTCGCCGCCAGCGGGTAGCTGTCCTGCATCCACTTCAGGCGGTTAACGATGGCGGTATGGCCGACCATCACCCCTTTCGGACGCCCCGTCGAACCGGAGGTAAAGATGATGTACGCGGTCTGCTCCGGCTTCGCCAGCCGCAGCGGTTCAGCACCTGCGGTCGGTAACAGTGTGTTGTAACTAAACGTCGTAATCAGCAAATCGCTAAAGCGCGGTAGCTGCTCGTCGGTGGTAATCAGCAGCGAGGGCCTGGCGTCCTCCAGCATCATCCGCAGGCGATCGTCCGGGTAGCCGGTGTCCAGCGGCAGCCACGCGGCGCCTGCCTCGACGATGCCGTGCAGCGCCAGGGTCAGAAATACCGAGCGCGGCAGGGCCACCGCCACGCTGTCGCCGGGCTTCACGCCGCGTTCGCGAAGCAGGTTCGCCAGCGCGACGACCTGCTCGCGCATCTGGCGGTAGCTCAGCTCAACGTTTGCATCCGCCAGCGCGGGGGCGTCCGGGGTTTTGCTCGCCTGCTCCGCCACCAGATCCGCGAGCGTGGTGGACGGTAACGCCAGCCCGGTGTCGTTGATGCGCGCCAGCTGGGCGTATTCCTGCTCTGTAACGGTTTCCACTTCACCGCAGCGCAGGTCCGGGTTGGCGGCAAACTGCGCCAGCATCGCGTTCAGGCGCGAAACGTGGCGGGCAAGCGTCGCCTCGTCGTAACGCTCTTTATTGGCGAGGACCTCGATGCTCAATCCGCCCTGCTCGTCGGGGAACAATGCCAGCTCCAGGTCGTTGACCGGGCCGGTGGCCAGCGTGTGGGTGGTGGCCTCCACGCCGTCGATATCCAGCTGATAATCGAATACCTTGACGTTCAGCACCGGGCCAAACAGGGCTTCATCGCCTGCGGCACGCCCGCTGTCGCGCACGATCTGCTCGGCGTCATAGCGCTGATGGCGGCGCATTTTTTTCAGCTGGTTCGCCAGGCGAAGCGCCAGCTCCGGCAGGCTCTCCTGCGGATTGATATTGACCGCCAGCGGCAGCACGTTGAGCACCGGGCCGGTCGCGGTCAGCGCGGCGGAGCCCATGCGGCGCATAAAGATAAACCCGGCGGCGTAGTCCGGCCGTCCGGTCAGGCGGCCCAGCCACAGCGCCACCAGCGCAAGCGCCAGGTCGGTGCGCTGCGCCTGTCCTGCCGCCTGCGCAAGCTGGCTGAAGGCGCGGCCGTCCATTGCAATTTTCAGGCGCAGAATGTCGGTGGTGGCGGCGCGTCCCGGCAGCGGCGCGGAGGAGAGCGAGACCGGAGGAGGAAGCTGCCTGCGCTGCCCGGCCCAGAAGGTACCGTCGCGCTGATAAGCCTCGCTGTCGCGATAGCGCTGATACTCGTCAACCACCTCAGCGAACGGCGTAAACGGCGAGGCAGGCGCGGGTTCGCCCCGTTTCCAGGCGGCGTAAATCGCGGCAATCTGGCGGGTAATGGCCGGGAAGCTGAAGCCATCCACCACCAGATGGTGATAGCGCTGATACCAGTACCACTGGCGCTCGCCGACCTGAATCAGCTGGTGAAACGCCAGCGGCTGACCGCCGTCCACGCGCAGGTTCTGATTAAGATCGCTTTCCATCAGCGCCACGGCGGCCTCGTGAGAGTCAACGCGAACGATGGACGGCTCGGGCAGCGTTATGGCTTCATCAACCCACTGCCACACCTCGCCGTTATCCTCGGCAAAACGCATCCGCAGGGTATCGGCCTGCATCATGCCTTCAGCAATCGCTTTTGCCAGCAATGGCGCGTCAATGTCGCCCTTAAGCTCGGTATAGTGCGCCACGCTCCAGGCATTCGGCAGGGTGGAAAGCTGTTCCGCCATCCAGATGCCCGGCTGGGCGGCGACGAGAGGAAGACGGTTCATGCGCTCTCCCCCGCAAAATGGGACGGGACAAGCGTTTGCCAGCGCTCAGCCAGCCACTGCCGGCACGCCTCCTGGGACTGCGGCTCGCATACCACGCGCCAGCCTGCGGGCAATTCGCACTGCTGCGGCCACAGGCTGTACTGCCCCTGGTCATTTTGCAAAATGGCGAACTGCCCCTGCGGATTATCGAAAGGATTGCTGAATTCCATACAGACTCCGTTATTGAATAAGCGGCTGCCAGAGGGTCATCAGCCCCTGCGTCAGCCCACCGCGCCAGCAAAGCGCATCGTGTCCGCCGTCAACCTGACGCCAGACAACCGGCTGCTGTGGGTGTAGTTCGGCGTAAATGGCCTGATTCGCGCGCAAAATGAGCGGCTCGTTGCGCCCGGCTTCAAGAACGATGCGCAGGCCGCGTGCGGCTTTCTCACCCGCTTTGAGTTGGGCGATAAGCAGCCCTTCCTGCTGCCCGCCGCGGTGCGGCCACCAGTAAGAGCCGGACTGGCTCAGCACGCAGCCAAAGCGCTGCGGCCAGTTGAGTGCGGCATAGAGAGAGGAGAGACCGCCGAAGCTCTGACCTGCGACTACCGTACGGTCGGCGCGGTCGCTGAAGGGCGTTATGCTTTTTACCTGCGGGAGGAGCTCTTCCTGCACCGCCAGCCAGAAATCGGGGTTGCACGGCAGCTCGCGGCTGCGGTGTGCGGTATCAATCATGTCGATCAGGACGTAGACCGCGGGCGGCAGCCTGCCGTCAACGGTCAGCGCCGTCAGCGCAGGCCAGACGGGCATGCTTTCCGCCCAGAACTGCCCGTCAAGCAGCACCGCCAGCGGGCGCTCGGGGCTGACGTCTCCGGTGGTAAAGATCCACACGCGGCGGCGGTTCTTCAGGCGCGCGCTGTTCCACTCAATGCAGAGCGGCGCCTGATACGGCGTATCGGGACGATCCCAGCCGGGCTGAAGGGGCGCGTCCGGCATCTCCAGCGCCGAGACGGCATGGCCGCGCCCGCCGCGCCAGCTAATGGGGTTGAGCGGATCGGACACCGCGCGCGGCAGCAGTTTGCGCCAGCCTTCACGCAGCGCCATGCGGTCCGGCTGCTCGCCTTCAAACACGGCACCGGCAAAATCGTTTTCATTCACGGAGGGGATAAAACAGTAGCTGCCGCGCCATTCGGGGCTGAACTCGCCCTGCCACCGCCAGACGTCGGTATCCGGAATGCGTTCAAGGGACTGCGGGCGGGCATTTTGATGGTGATCGGTCACGCCGGTGATGTAGAGCCAGACGCGTTTCACCGTAGACGTGTCCTGCGTTCCTGCCGGGTCCCGCCACCAGAAGGTGACGCGATAGTTCTCCTTATGGCGCTCCCACTCAGGCCCGTTTTTTGACTGCCACCACGCTTCACTTCCCGTTGTTAACGCCGTCACCCTTATAACCCCATGTTTAACAGTCTTTTTTGTTTCAGAGCAAATTTTATTGATAATATTATTGATAACTATTTGCATTTGCAATAGCGTAGTGCCCGCGCTGTGGGAAGCGCGCTCAAAAGCAACCATAAAAGCGGGACATCTAATGAATAAGAAGATTCACTCTCTGGCCTTGCTGGTCAATTTAGGGATTTACGGCGTCGCGCTGCCCGCCATGGCAGACGACAGCACCACCTCAGCGCAGCACGAAGACACCATGGTAATCACCGCCGCCGAGCAGAATTTGCAGGCGCCGGGGGTTTCCACCATTACCGCCGACGAGATCCGCAAAAACCCGCCCGCGCGCGACGTGGCGGAAATCATCCGCACCATGCCGGGCGTTAACCTGACCGGGAACTCCACCAGCGGCCAGCGCGGTAACAACCGTCAGATTGATATTCGCGGCATGGGGCCGGAAAACACCCTGATCCTGATCGACGGCAAGCCGGTAACCAGCCGTAACTCCATCCGTCTGGGCTGGCGCGGCGAGCGCGACACCCGCGGCGACACCGGCTGGGTGCCGCCTGAGATGATCGAGCGTATCGAGGTCATTCGCGGTCCGGCCGCCGCCCGCTACGGTAACGGCGCGGCAGGTGGCGTGGTGAACATCATCACCAAAAAGTTCGACGACCAGTGGCATGGCTCCTGGAACACCTACCTGAACGCGCCAGAGCATAAAGACGAAGGTTCTACCAAACGCACCAACTTCAGCCTGAGCGGCCCGCTGGGCGGCGACTTCAGCTTCCGCATGTTCGGTAACCTGGACAAAACCCAGGCCGACGCGTGGGACATCAACCAGGGTCACCAGTCTGACCGCACGGGCGCTTACGCCAACACCCTGCCCGCAGGCCGTGAGGGTGTAGAGAACAAAGACATCAACGGCGTGGTGCGCTGGGACTTCGCGCCAATGCAGTCCCTGGAGTTTGAGGCGGGCTACAGCCGCCAGAACAACCTGTATGCGGGCGACACGCAGAACACCAACAACGACAACGCGCTGGTGAAGAAAAACTACGGCAAAGAGACTAACCGTATCTATCGCCAGAACTTTGCCGTCACCTGGAACGGCGGCTGGGATAACGGCATCACCACCAGCAACTGGGCGCAGTACGAACACACCCGCAACTCCCGTCTGGGCGAAGGGCTGGCGGGCGGTACTGAAGGTCTGTTCAACAGCAATAAATTCACCGACACCGATCTCTCCGACGTGATGCTGCACAGCGAAATCAACCTGCCGATTGATTTCATCGTTAACCAGAACCTGACGCTGGGCACCGAGTGGAACCAGCAGCGCATGAAGGACTCCACCTCCTTCACGCAAACCCAGCAGGGCGGCACCGTTCCGGGCATGAGCGACGACCGCAGCCCGTACACGTCAGCGGAGATTTTCTCCCTGTTCGCTGAAAACAACATGGAGCTGACCGACAGCACCATGCTGACCCCTGCCCTGCGCTTCGACCATCACACCATCGTGGGTAACAACTGGAGCCCGTCCCTGAACCTGTCGCAGGGCCTGGGGGATGACTTCACGCTGAAGATGGGCATCGCGCGCGCCTATAAGGCACCGAGCCTGTATCAGACCAACCCAAACTACCTGTTATACAGCAAGGGCCAGGGCTGCTACGCAAGCTCCGACGGCGTGGGCTGCTACATGATGGGTAACGACGATCTGAAAGCGGAAACCAGCATCAACAAAGAGATTGGCCTGGAGTGGAAACGCGACGGCTGGCTGGCGGGCGTGACCTGGTTCCGCAACGACTACCGCGACAAGATCGAAGCGGGTTACGCGCCGATTGGCCAGACCTCCACCGGTAAAGTCACCACCGATATCTACCAGTGGGAGAACGTGCCGAAGGCGGTGGTAGAAGGACTGGAAGGTTCCCTGAACGTGCCGGTCAGCGACACCATCAGCTGGACCAACAACATCACCTACATGCTGCAAAGCAAGAACAAGGAGACCGGCGACCGTCTGTCGATCATCCCGGAGTACACGCTGAACTCAACCCTGAGCTGGCAGGTACATCAGGACGTGTCGCTTCAGTCGACCTTCACCTGGTACGGCAAGCAGCAGCCGAAGAAGTACAACTACAAAGGTCAGCCGGTGACCGGGTCTGAGAAAGATGAAGTCAGCCCGTACAGCATCGTTGGCCTGAGCGCGACCTGGGACGTGACCAAAAACGTCAGCCTGACCGGCGGCGTGGATAACGTCTTTGATAAGCGCCAGTGGCGCGCGGGGAATGCCCAGACCACCGGGAATACCGCGACGGGTGCCTATATGTACGGCGCGGGGGCTTATACATATAATGAGCCAGGCCGCACGTGGTATATGAGCGTGAATACCCGATTCTAGGTAAAAGCAAAACGGCAACCTCGTTGCCGTTTTTAGTGTTTGCTCCCTCTCCCCGTGGGAGAGGGCCGGGGTGAGGTCGAGGTAAAAGCAAAACGGCAACCCCGTTGCCGTTTTTAGTGTTTGCTCCCTCTCCCTGTGGGAGAGGGCCGGGGTGAGGGCATCAGGCCGCACTATTCGTTGACAGAGGAAATCCCATGCACACCACCCACCGCACCTTCGCGCTCGCCAGCCTCACCCTCCACCACGTCACCTTCGACCCCACCACCTTCACCGACGCCGATCTCCTCTGGCTTCCGCATCACGCGCGGCTCGCTGACGCCGGACGCAAACGCAAGGCCGAGCACCTGGCGGGCCGTATTGCCGCCGCGCACGCCTTACCGGGCCACCCCATCCCCGGCATCGGCCCCAGCGGCGAACCGCTCTGGCCGCAGGGGATTTCAGGCAGCATCACCCACAGCGGCACGCGGGCCATGGCCGTCGTCGCGCTACACCCGACCCTTATCGGCATCGATTGTGAAACGATCCTCCCCGACAACGAGGCCAGAGAGATAAAAGACGGCATCATTGATGCGCAGGAAGAAATCGTGCTGGCCCGTTCGGGATACCCGTTTGCCCTCGCCCTGACGCTGGCGTTCAGCGCCAAAGAGAGCCTGTTCAAGGCCCTCTTTCCCCGGGTGCAGGCCTGTCTGGGTTTTGACAGCGCCCGCGTCACCATGCTCGGCGATAAGACGCTTACGCTGGCGTTGACCCGTCAGCTGGCGGGCTTTAACGAAGGCGCCGCCTTCACCCTCCACTGGCAACAGCACGGCGAACAGGCGATCACCCTGCTGTCGCGCGCTCCTGCCGACGAGCCTTCAGGCTGGTCACCACAAAGGTCACGATAAACACGACCGCGAACATCACCACAATGGTCGGCGCGGGCGCGCTGTCGAGATAGTACGACGCATACACCCCGCTTACCGACACGAGGGCTGAAACGGCAACCGCCACCAGCAGCGCCGCGTGAAAGCGCCGGGCGATCAGCACCGCAACCGCACCGGGGGCAATCAGCAGCGAAATCGACAGAATAATCCCCACCGCTTTCAGCGTCGCCACGATGGTCAGCGAGACCATGCACAGTAAGCCGTAGTGCAGCCAGCGGGCGCGCAGCCCGCTTGCCTGCGCCTGCTGAGCGTCAAAGCAGAACAGCAGGAAGTCGCGCCACTTCAGGCCAATCACCAGCGCAATCAGCCCCGCAACGAGACCGCTTTGCAGAATGTCCATCCCGTTTATGCCCAGCATATCGCCAAACAGAATGTGGTCGAGATGCACCTCGGGTTTGACGGCGATATAGAGGATCAGCCCGGCGCCAAACATGCCGGAAAAGACAATCCCCATCACCGTATCCTGCTTGATGCGGCTGTTATCCTTCAGGTATCCGGTGGCGACCGCGCAGAACAGGCCGGCCACAAACGCCCCCAGCGCCAGCGGCAGGCCCATCATCCACGCCAGCACGACGCCGGGGAATACCGCGTGGCTCATGGCGTCGCCCATCAGCGCCCAGCCCTTCAGCACCAGGAAAACCGACAGCAGCGCGCAGGGCACGGCCACCAGCAGCGATATCAGCAGCGCGTTGTTCATGAACGCAAACTGGAAGGGTTCGAGAAGCAGCGCCATCATGGTTGCGCCTCCTGGACGTGACGCGCCCGACGGCGGCTGGCGAGCAGCCCGTGCTTCGTCGCAAAGACGAACGCCAGCAGGAACAGCAGCGTCTGGGCGACCACGATAATGCCGCCGGTCGCGCCGTCCAGGTAATAGCTGGCCCACGCGCCGAGGAAGCTGGTGAGGCTGCCAATGGCAACGGCAATTATCAGCAGGCGCGGGAAGCGGTCGGTGAGCAGCCACGCGGTCGCGCCGGGCGTGACCACCAGACAGATCACCAGAAATGCCCCGACGGTTTGCAGCGCCGCTACGGTGGAGACCGCCAGCAGGGTAAAGAACAGGATCTTCAGGCGTTCAGGACGCAGGCCGATGGCGCGGGCGTGGTTCTCATCAAAAAAGGTCACCATCAGATCTTTCCATTTGAACAGCAGGATAATCGTCGACGCCGCGCCGATGATCGCCAGCTGAACGATATCTTCCGGGGCGATAGCGAGGATATTGCCGAGGACGATAGTCTGAATATTTACCGAGGTCGGGTTGAGCGAGACCATAAACAGCCCCAGCCCGAAAAACGAGGAGAAGATCAGCCCGATGATGGCGTCTTCTTTCAGGCGGCTGCGCTGGTTCAGAAACAGCATGCTGCCCGCCGCCAGCCCGCCGGACAAGAACGCCCCCAGCGAGAACGGCAGCCCGAGCATGTAGGCGCCCGCCACGCCCGGCACGATGGAGTGCGAGAGCGCGTCGCCAATCAGCGACCAGCCCTTAAGCATCAGATAGCAGGAGAGAAACGCGCACAGCCCGCCCACCATCGCCGAGACCCACATCGCGTTGAGCATGTACTCATAGCCGAAGGGTTCAAGAAGCGCGTTCATTTTGCCTCCTGCCGGTGGGTAATAAAGGGCCGCTCGTCGTCGGTAATAATGCGGTCCTCAGAGCCGCTGAGCACCACGTGGCGCAGCACGCCGCTGAAGGCGCGCTCAAGGTTCCCGGCGGTGAAGGTGGTTTCCGTCGGGCCGCTCGCCAGCACGGTGCCTTTCACCATCACCGTGTAATCGCAAAACGCCGTCACCGAGCCCAGGTTATGGGTCGACACCAGCATGGTTTTGCCCTCGTCGCGCAGCTCGCGAAGCAGGCTGATGATTCTGGCTTCGGTTTTGACGTCCACGCCGGTAAACGGCTCGTCGAGCAGGATCACCTCCCCCTCCTGAGCAATAGCGCGAGCCAGAAACACGCGCTTCTTCTGCCCGCCGGACAGCTCGCCAATCTGCCGATGGCGCAGCTCAAGCATATCCACGCGCTTCAGCGCCTCGGTCACGATCCGCCGATCGTTTTCCTTTGGTCGACGCAGAAACCCCATATGCCCGTAGCGGCCCATCATCACCACGTCTTCGACCAGCACCGGAAACGACCAGTCAACCTCTTCCGACTGCGGGACGTAGGCGACCAGGTTCTGGCGCAGCGCCCGGTGAGGCGGCAGCCCCTCAATGGTGATGGAGCCGCTCGCCGCCCGCACGAAGCCCATCACCGCCTTAAACAGCGTGGACTTGCCGGAGCCGTTCACCCCCACCAGGGCGGCAATCGATCCGCCCGGCACGCTGAACGACGCGTCGCGCAGCGCCGTGTGCCCGTTGCGGTAGGTCACGGTCACGTCCGTGACGACAATCCCCTTGCGCATGGTTACTCCTTCATGCCGTCACGGATGCCCTGCACCAGCGTGCGGGTGGTGACGTTCAGCAGGTCGATATAGGTCGGCACCGGGCCGTTTTCCGCGCTCAGGGAGTCGACGTACAGCACGCCGCCGTAGTGGGTATCGGTTTCACGGGCCACCTGACGCGCGGGCTTATCCGATACCGTGCTTTCGCTGAACACCGCCGGGATGCGATGTTTTTTCACCAGATCGATAACCTTGCGCACCTGCTGTGGCGTGCCCTGCCGATCGGCGTTGATCGGCCACAGGTAAAGCTCCTTCAGGCCCAGATCCCGCGCCAGATAGGAAAACGCGCCTTCGCTGGTCACCATCCAGCGCTTGTCTTCCGGGATCTCGGCCACCTGCTTGCGCAGCGGCTCAAGGGTAGCGACGATCTTCTGCTTGTAGGCTTCAGCGTTGCGCTGATAGGTCTGCGCATTCGCCGGATCGTACTTCACCAGCGCGTCGCGGATGTTATCGACGTAAATCAGCGCGTTGTCGGGAGACATCCACGCGTGCGGGTTGGGCTTGCCGTTATAGGGCCCTTCGCTGATGCCCATCGGCGTAATGCCCTTGGTGACAATCACCTCCGGCACGCCGTTCAGGTGCTGATAAAAACGCTGGAACCACAGCTCCAGGTTCATGCCGTTCGCCAGGATCAGCTGCGCCTTCTGCGCGCGTTTGATATCGCCCGGCGTGGGCTGATACTCGTGAATTTCCGCGCCCGGTTTGGTGATAGAGGTCACTTCCGCGGCGTCACCCGCCACGTTTTTCGCCATATCCGCGATGACGGTAAAGGTGGTGATAACACGGAACTTTTCGGCCGCCAGCGCGCCGGTGGTGGTCGCCGTCATGAGCAGCGCGCCGAGTAACAGACGCTTCAATCCTTGCCGTGGGTGCATCGCAGAAGTCTCCTGATATGGTTAAATTCAAAGCAAAATTAGCCCGTGCTATAAGGTATAGCACAGGCTATATTTAAATGAAAATGGTTATCATTAAAGTTGTGTCAATGAAGGGTCAGGAGAAATACTGGATGGAAGAGGCCAAACTGCGCCTGAAGGCGCTTCGCTTATCAGGCCCGCGATAAGCTGAATTTGCAGGCCGGGTGAGGCATCGCCGCCGCCCGGCATGAGGGCGACGGCAAATGCCTCTGTACATCACTCAAACATCCGGGAACATCACGCTATTCCCCGGCGCTTCCCGGTGCAGATGGATAAAGTTCAGGTGTCGTTCATACTGGTCCAGAATGTCCGTAATCACCTGCTCCTTGCTGTAGTCCATCAAATCATTCCCCTGGCTGCCTTCCAGCAGGAAGGTCTCCAGCCGGTAGTAGGTCGATTTGCCGCTGCGCGCGCGGTAGGTAAACCCGGGCACGGAATACTGCTGCGGCCAGATCTGATAGACAAAGTTCTGCTCGTCGCCCATGTGCACCAGCAAATCCAGGTGCCCCAGGGTCTCGCCCTCTTCCGGCGGCAGATTTTTCAGCTCGACGTAGGCACCGCGCAGGCGCAGCTCCTGGGCCACCTCCTCCATCGCCGGGAAGCAGACCGTCTCCATCATCTGGCTGGTATAGCGCGTGCCCGGGTAGTTCATCAGGCGCGACAGGCGTTTCTTCCAGCTCAGACGGTCCTGGGCGCCCATCGGACGCGGCGCGGTGTCGCGGCTGGCGCTTTCGCGGCGGTAATCTTCCACCTTGAGCGATTTATACAGCCCGGCCATCACGAAGAAGATGACGAAGCTGAACGGCAGCCCCATGATCACCGTGGTGTTCTGCAGCGCCGAGATCCCGTTGGTCATCAGCATGCCGAGCGTCAGCAGGCCGATGGCGACGGACCAGAAGATGCGCAGCCAGTTCGGGGCGTCGCTGTTAATATCCTTCAGCTTCGAGGTGAAGTTGCCCAGCACCAGCGCGCCAGAATCCGCCGAGGTGACGTAGAACAGCAGGCCAGTAATGGTCGCCACGGAGGCACTAAAGGTAAACGCCGGATACTGCGCCAGCAGGCTGTAGAAGCCGCGCTCCGGGTGCGCCATCGCTTCCTGTGCAAAGGTCGCGTTACCGTGAATGATCTCGTGCAGCGCGCTGTTGCCAAAAATGGACAGCCACAGCAGGGTAAAGGTGAACGGAATGATCAGCGTGCCCATCACGAACTGGCGAATGGTGCGCCCGCGCGAAATACGCGCCAGGAACAGGCCAACAAACGGCGACCACGCCACCCACCACGCCCAGAAGAACAGCGTCCAGTTGTTCATCCACTCCACCGGGCGGTCAAAGGCGAAGCTGTTCAGCGTCATGCCCATAAAGCGGTTCACGTAGTCGCCCACGTTCAGCACTAAGGCGTTGAGCAGGAACGAGGTGTCGCCCATAAACAGCACGAACAGGATCAGCCCAAGCGCCAGCGCCACGTTCAGCTCGGAGAGCACGCGGATGCCTTTATCCACGCCCGACGTTACGGAAATGGTGGCGATAATCACCGAGAGCGCAATCAGCGCCGCTTTGGCCGCCATCGAATCCGGGATATCAAACAGCACGCTCAGCCCGTAGTTGAGCTGCACCACGCCAATGCCGAGCGTGGTGGCGATACCGAAGATGGTACCGATCACCGCCGCGATATCCACGCTGTGACCAATCGGGCCGTTGATCTTTTTACCGAAAATCGGATAGAGCGCGGAGCGGATGGTGAGGGGTAAATTATAACGATAGCTAAAGTATCCGAGCGCCATCCCCATCAGGGCGTACATCGACCAGCCGGTCAGGCCGTAGTGGAACAGCGTCCAGACCATCGCCTGGCGCGCGGCCTCCATCGTCTGCCCTGCCCCTTCCGGCGGCTGCATATACTGCGTGACCGGCTCCGCCACGGAGAAGAACATCAGGTCAATGCCGATACCGGCGGCAAACAGCATCGCCGCCCAGCTCAGCAGGCTGAACTCGGGCTTGGACTGCTCTGGCCCAAGCTTCACCGAGCCGAAGCGCGAGCAGGCTATGCAGACCACGAAGACAATATAGAGCGTCGCCGCCAGCAGGTAGTACCAGCCGAAGGTCTTCGACACCCAGTTCAGGGTGCGGCCAATCCACTCGGCAGAAAAATCGCTAAAGAAGATCGTCGTCAGGGAAAACAACAAAATCAGCCCGGCGGAAGTGTAAAAAACAACCGGATTGATTTTGTCTTTTTCTCTGTCTTGTGAAAGGTCTGTCATCCAGTATCCCCACTGTTTTTGTAACTATTAAAATCCAAAATCGCAACAATTAAGACACATTTTATATTGAACGTCCAATCAAAAACCGCTTTAATGTATTACCAACGCTGATGAATGGAGTGGCAAAAATGCCCAAAGTGGGGATGCAGCCGATCCGGCGCAGGCAGCTAATCGACGCCACGCTGGAAGCAATTAATGAAGTGGGAATGCATGACGCAACCATCGCGCAGATCGCCCGTCGGGCGGGCGTTTCCACGGGGATCATCAGTCACTACTTCAAAGATAAAAACGGCCTGCTGGAAGCAACCATGCGCGACATCACCGGCCAGCTGCGCGATGCGGTTTTAAGCCGCTTACGCGCCCTGCCCAACGGCAGCGCAGAGCAGCGATTACAGGCGATTGTTGGCGGCAATTTTGATGAAACCCAGGTGAGCGGCGCGGCGATGAAGGCCTGGCTGGCCTTCTGGGCGAGCAGCATGCATCAGCCGATGCTCTACCGCCTGCAGCAGGTCAGCAGCCGCCGGCTGCTCTCAAATCTGGTGTACGAATTCCGCCGGGAGCTGCCGCGTGAACAGGCTGAGGAGGCGGGTTACGGGCTGGCCGCCCTCATCGACGGGCTATGGCTGCGCGCGGCGTTAAGCGGGAAACCGCTGGACAAAACCCTGGCTCAATCGCTCACCAGCCACTTTATCAGCCAGCATTTACCGACCGAATAACCGAGGAGAAATTATGTCCCGAATGGCAGAACAGCAGCTTTATATAAATGGTGGTTATGTATCCGCCACCAGCGGTCGCACCTTCGAGACCATCAACCCGGCTAACGGTGAAGTCCTGGCGAGCGTGCAGGCCGCCGGGCGAGAGGACGTCGACCGCGCCGTGGAAAGCGCGACGCGCGGGCAGAAGATCTGGGCGGCGATGACCGCCATGGAGCGCTCTCGCATCCTGCGTCGCGCCGTCGATATCCTGCGCGAGCGCAACGACGAGCTGGCAAAGCTTGAAACCCTCGACACCGGTAAAGCGTATTCGGAAACCTCGACCGTTGATATCGTCACCGGCGCGGACGTGCTGGAGTACTACGCAGGGCTGATCCCGGCGCTGGAAGGCAGCCAAATCCCGCTGCGCGACACCTCGTTCGTGTACACCCGCCGCGAGCCGCTGGGCGTGGTGGCGGGCATCGGCGCGTGGAACTACCCGATCCAGATCGCCCTGTGGAAATCCGCGCCGGCGCTGGCGGCGGGCAACGCCATGATCTTCAAGCCGAGCGAGGTCACCCCGCTCACCGCGCTTAAGCTTGCCGAGATCTACACCGAAGCGGGCCTGCCGGACGGCGTGTTTAACGTCCTGCCGGGCGTGGGCGCGGAAACCGGCCAGTTCCTGACCGAACATCCGGGGATTGCCAAAGTTTCCTTCACCGGCGGCGTTGCCAGCGGCAAAAAGGTGATGGCCAACTCGGCGGCCTCGTCCCTGAAAGAGGTGACGATGGAGCTCGGCGGCAAATCCCCGCTGATTGTGTTTGACGACGCGGATCTGGATCTCGCGGCGGACATCGCCATGATGGCCAATTTCTTCAGCTCTGGTCAGGTGTGCACCAACGGCACCCGCGTGTTAGTGCCCGAGAAATATAAGGCCGCGTTTGAGCAGAAAATCGCTGAGCGCGTGGGCCGCATCCGCGCGGGCGATCTGTTCGATGAAAACACCAACTTTGGCCCGATGGTGAGCTTCCCGCACCGCGACAGCGTGATGCGCTACATCGCCAAAGGCAAAGATGAAGGCGCGCGCGTGCTGTGCGGCGGCGACGTGCTGAAGGGCGACGGCTTTGACAACGGCGCGTGGGTCGCCCCGACCGTGTTCACCGACTGCACCGACGAGATGACCATCGTGCGCGAAGAGATCTTCGGCCCGGTGATGTCCATCCTCACCTACGCGTCCGATGAAGAAGCCATTCGCCGCGCCAACGACACCGACTACGGCCTGGCGGCGGGCATCGTCACTGCCGATCTGAACCGCGCGCACGGCGCCATTCATCAGCTCGAAGCGGGCATCTGCTGGATCAACACCTGGGGCGAATCCGCCGCGGAGATGCCGGTCGGCGGCTACAAGCACTCCGGCATTGGCCGCGAGAACGGCGTCATGACGCTTCAGAGCTACACCCAGGTGAAGTCCATCCAGGTTGAGATGGGTAAATTCCAGTCCATATTTTAACCGGGAGGTTTATTTGCAATTTGACTACATCATTATCGGGGCCGGCTCCGCCGGCAACGTACTGGCAACACGACTGACTGAAGATCCGAACACCACCGTTCTGCTGCTGGAGGCAGGCGGGCCGGATTATCGCTTTGACTTCCGCACCCAGATGCCCGCCGCGCTGGCGTTCCCGCTTCAGGGCAAGCGCTACAACTGGGCCTATGAAACCGAGCCTGAGCCGCATATGAACAACCGCCGCATGGAGTGCGGACGCGGAAAAGGGCTGGGCGGCTCCTCGCTGATCAACGGCATGTGCTACGTGCGCGGCAACGCGATGGATCTGGACAACTGGGCTAAAGAGCCTGGCCTGGAGCACTGGAGCTACCTCAACTGCCTGCCCTACTACCGCAAGGCAGAGACGCGCGACGTGGGCCCGAACGACTACCACGGCGGCGACGGTCCGGTGAGCGTCACTACCTCTAAACCGGGCGTAAACCCGCTGTTCGAAGCGATGGTGGAAGCGGGCGTGCAGGCGGGTTATCCGCGCACCGACGATCTCAACGGCTACCAGCAGGAAGGCTTCGGCCCGATGGACCGCACGGTCACGCCGCAGGGCCGACGCGCCAGCACCGCGCGCGGCTATCTGGACCAGGCGAAACCGCGCCCGAACCTGACCATCCGCACCCACGCCATGACCGATCGCATTCTTTTTGACGGCAAGCGCGCGGTGGGCGTCGAGTGGCTGGAGGGCGAAAGCACCATCCCGTCCAACGCGACGGCAAAAAAAGAGGTGCTGCTGTGCGCCGGCGCCATTGCCTCTCCGCAGATCCTCCAGCGTTCCGGCGTGGGTAACGCCGAACTGCTTAAGCAGTTTGATATCCCGCTGGTGCATGATTTACCTGGCGTGGGCGAAAACCTGCAGGATCACCTGGAGATGTACCTTCAGTATGAATGTAAAGAGCCGGTCTCCCTCTACCCTGCCCTGCAGTGGTGGAACCAGCCGAAGATTGGCGCGGAGTGGCTGTTTGGCGGCACCGGGGTGGGTGCGAGCAACCACTTCGAAGCGGGCGGGTTTATCCGCAGCCGCGAGGAGTTCGAGTGGCCGAACATTCAGTACCACTTCCTGCCGGTGGCGATTAACTACAACGGCTCAAACGCGGTGAAGGAGCACGGCTTCCAGTGCCACGTCGGCTCCATGCGCTCGCCGAGCCGCGGGCACGTGCGCATCACGTCGCGCGATCCGCACCAGCATCCGGCGATCCTGTTCAACTATATGTCCCACGAGCAGGACTGGCAGGAGTTCCGCGACGCGATCCGCATCACCCGCGAAATCATGCACCAGCCCGCGCTGGACAAGTACCGTGGTCGCGAAATCAGCCCGGGCATCGACTGCCAGACGGATGAACAGCTGGACGAGTTTGTGCGTAATCACGCCGAAACCGCTTTCCATCCGTGCGGCACCTGCAGGATGGGTTACGGCGAGATGGCGGTGGTCGACGGCGAAGGCCGCGTTCACGGGCTGGAGGGATTACGCGTGGTGGATGCGTCGATTATGCCGCAGATTATTACCGGCAACCTGAACGCCACGACCATCATGATTGGTGAGAAGATTGCCGACGCGATCCGCGGGCGCGAGCCGCTGGCGAAAAGTACGGCGGCGTATTATGTGGCGAACGGCGCGCCGGTTCGCCGCTAAGGCATTATCCCTCTCCCCGGCGGGGAGAGGGAAAGGCGATCACCCTTCCGGCATTGCGGAGGAGTGGTGAGAGGAAATTTTCCACGCTTTTCCGTCCCACGCATAGGTGAAGGTATAGCGTGCCGTCACGGACGATTTATCGGCGAAGGTAAAGGTATACGTACCCGTATCAATAGCTTTATTACAGCCCAGACGAATGGTGCGGGTATCTATTTTGCCGAACGGCTTCTTCTTCAGAAAATCCTGGAAGTAATCCACGCGCTCCTGGTCGGTCAGCCGGACCTGATTCGAAATTGTCGGCAGCAGAACCGCATCGCTCAGGTAATTCTCCGCAACCTTATGGGCATCTCCCGTCTGAAGCGAGGCATTCCATTTATCAAAGAGCGCTTCAATTTGCTGATTATCAGCCTTTACGCAGTCGGGCGCGGTCGCGGCAAAAGCAGAAGACGAGGCAAGACCGAGAAGTACAGTAAGAGA
The DNA here is from genome assembly GCF_022669095.1 of Enterobacter sp. I4. Lineage (NCBI taxonomy): Bacteria > Pseudomonadati > Pseudomonadota > Gammaproteobacteria > Enterobacterales > Enterobacteriaceae > Enterobacter > Enterobacter sp. I4. The sequence goes on from NZ_JALBUO010000003.1 coordinate 653,119, forward strand.
GACTAACTTTTTCATAAACCATTTTCCTTATGTGGTTTTGTTCCTGTGAAGCGCACTATCCCGATTATCCCGCTGCGTGACAATATCCATTACTTATTATTACGATTTTTACAAAATGACGATAAATGGCGGATATTTCTACTGCCGCGTTAACCCGCCTCAATAAAAACACATTAAAAACATGAAGTTAAATTGTTATGTAATATTCATGAGCGCTTACAGGCTGAATTATTTTGTTACCGTTAATTTCAACAAACAACAAATGTTGAAAATACAACTTTTTGTTTAAGTAATATCATTGCCTCCTACTCGCCAGGCGCTATTGAGAGGATCGCACTATGCTGAACAGTAAGTTATGTCTGAACGTCTCCCTTATTATCCTGAGCCTGCTACTCAGCGGCTGCGTAATCGGGGAACATCACTCAACCGAGCACCATCGTTCGGATCATCATCCCTGGCACCATGAATCCTCCCGCGCGCACGGCTGGCATGATTTTCATGGCCATCATGGCCATCACGGACGCCATTAATCCCCCCGGCAGACACGTACGGTTTCAGGCGGTGTTTTATAATGAATAACTCCCGTACGTGGCTCGTTCTGTAATGAGAATGAAGACAACCGCATGACAACTTTTCGCGTCAGAGACATTTTTATCCTGGGTTTTCTTAACTTCGCGCTGTTTGTCGGGGCGGGTAACATCATTTTCCCCCCCTTAATCGGCTTACAGGCGGGAACCTCAATCTGGTATGCCGCAACGGGATTTTTGATTACGGGTGTCGGATTGCCGGTTCTTACCGCGATTGCCATGGCGAAAGCAGGCGGATCGCTTTCGGCCATCACCAGCCCAACGGGGCGCCTCTGCAGTCTGGCACTGACCGTTACCTGTTATCTCTGTATCGGGCCGATCTTCGCTATTCCACGTACCGCCACCGTCTCGTACGAACTGGCACTGCAGCATTATCATTTGAGTAAAAGCGGGTTGGCCCTGTGGAGCGTTCTCTTTTTCAGCCAGGTGATTCTGGTATCGCTTTATCCAGGACGCCTTCTCGATACCGTAGGGAAGTTTTTATCCCCCCTGAAAATCATCGCCCTGCTGGTACTAACGTTCACGGCCATACTCGTCCCGGCAGGCGCTCCGATGCCGCCGCAGGGGCTATACGCCACTTCGCCCTTTTCTCAGGGGATCACCAATGGCTATCTGACGATGGATACGCTGGCAGCTCTGGTCTTTGGTTTGGTAATTGTCAGAGCCATCCAGTCCAGAGGCGTGACCTCTCCCGGCCTTATCACCCGATACGCCTTGTATTCCGGGCTGATTGCAGGCGTGGGGCTGGTGGTGGTCTATGCAGGCTTGTTCCGTCTTGGGTTGAGCAGCAGCGGGCTGACTGAAGGCGCAACAAATGGAGCCCAGGTGCTCAGCGCCTATGTGCATTACAGCTATGGACCTGCCGGAGACCTGTTTCTGGGCGTGCTGATGACCCTTGCCTGCCTGGTCACGGCTATCGGGCTGACGTCTGCCTGTGGAGCCTGGTTCAGCGATCGCACCCGCTTCAGCTATCAAACCTGTATCTGGTTTTTTTCCATCGCCTCCATGCTGATATCCAATATCGGGCTGACTCAGCTAATCGCCTTATCTGTACCGATTTTGACGGCGATTTATCCGGTATTTATCGTGCTTATTCTGACCTTTTTCTTACGGTCATCATTCCGCTCTGCGACGCTGGTGATTGTGCCTGCGGCATTTGTCACCTTTCTTTTTGGTCTGGCAGACGCGCTTAACGCCGTGGGGGGACCATTGTGGCTGAACGCGCTGAGCAGCAGGATGCCGCTTCACGGTCAGGGGCTAGCCTGGCTGCTGCCTGCCGCAGGCACACTTTCGTTAACGTTCGTTATTGACCATATACGGTATAAACAACAAGCCTGTTAACAGGACATTGAGGAATCGAGATGTTTGAAGATAATCAAAAAAAACTCTATATCATTGTTAACCGCACGCAGGATCCGGCACTGCTTCTGAATGCCACCGCCCATCTGGCCGCCGGGATCATGCGAAAGGCGGATGACGTGCTCTTTCATGATTACCCAAACGATGAAAGTCATCTGAATGCTTACCTTAGCCATTATCCGGTTGTCATCCTACAGGCAAAAAACAGCAATCAGCTTAAGACAGCGGCGCTGAAGTGTCAGGAAACGGGGATAATGCTTAACTTCTTCACTACCACGATGCTGGGTAAGTCCTCTGAAGCCCAGATCCAGGCAACCAAAGCCGCCTCCCTGGAAGAGCTGGAGTTTGTGGCCATTGCGCTTTATGGGGATGCAGAAACAATTGCGCCCGTCACAAAAAAATTCTCCGTGTTTCGGCAGGCCTGATAACTTTTCCGCATCATATTTTCTTCCCTCCCCCCCACCGCCACGCAATGAATCGGCATTTTGCGCACCTGACAGGGTGCGCTGGCTCACACAAAATTAAACATTGAGTTTAAATTACAACTTAATGTTGATAGAATTTTCTTACACGATTGGGTAAACCGAAGTAATACGAAGCAGGCAGATGAATGAATAGCTACGTTTTTCTTTTATTATCAATAGCATGTGAAGTTATTGCGACAACTGCATTAAAATTATCCGACAGTTTTACTCGTTTATGGCCTTCCCTTATAACCGTGATTTTCTATATTGCGGCCTTCTGGTCGTTAACCATACCGATGAGAACAATACCCACGGGAATTATCTATGCGATATGGTCAGGAGCCGGAATCGTGCTGATTAGCCTTGCGGGATGGATTATATATGGCCAAAAGCTGGATATAGCTGCCGTGGCAGGAATGGCTCTTATTATTGCCGGCGTGGTGGTGATAAATCTTTTTTCGAAAACGGCAGGACACTGAAGAGTTGCTCTATCGCTTCAGATTTCAAGTCACCGGTACAATTTATGATCAAAAATCTTTTAATCTGTTTCGCTGTGTTTCTTGTTCTCCTGCTAACGCTTGAAATTCTTTATATCGAAAAGCGTCATGTTAATTTTTTTCGTGATGGGGTAAGAAACGTTGAGGAAGTCTTGTCCTTGTGGGAAGAGCATTAACCGTACTGATATACACTGTATGAACAGCTCTTTTTCTACAAAATGTTCAAATATCTAATTTTGTTCAAATTCAATGCAATGTTCGATTAATGTAAATTATTGCCTTCATATTTGACAGCTGATTAATTAGGTGCTTGTCAATGTTAATCTGATGGATAGGCAATAACTATTATGTTCTCTTTACGGAGGTAGCTAAACTGCATTTAGAGTATATTATTTGTTAAAAAGGTAAATGAGTGGAAACAACTAAATTATGGATTTCATTAGGCACTATTGTCAGCCCTATTACTGGAACGTTTTTCACTAAAATAGTCACACAACATAATCATAAATACCTGCTCTGGTATAAGGGCGACTATCTTATCAAACCGGGTGATAAAATTAAGGTTAGTAACAACGGTTTTGTCGTTTCCGGGCAATTGCGCTCGGTGAACATTATCCAGATTGATAAATATAGTCCGACCCTCTGGCGGGTAATGCACAATATGTCCAGCTGTCCTGGTGACAGAGAACCTGAAAATCCATATTGTTCGTCGACGACCCGATGCATTTTCAAGTCCTGCCCTCACGGCAAAACACGTCTGAACGTACAAAATCGCTGAGAGCAGCATTACCTGAGCCTCTTTCTTAAGAGGCTTTCAGACGTTAATCTATTACCAGAATAAAAAGCTTAGATTCGTTGATATTCAGACAAAAAAACTCAGTCTTTTCTCTCCGACTAACGTAACTCTCTACCACTAAACTCACTACTTAGATATAAAAACTCAGCATTTAACACCACCCGAACAAATCAACCCCTTATTTTCATCCAACCACCTCCTGCAAAATACAATAATCCGGGAAAACACGTCACACATTGCCCTCTTTATTAATTGATTTTAGAATTCGTCATACAAAAAATCACTTTAAAATAGATAAAGAGGCAACTGAAATGCGTCTGGCATCATGCGCTGTTGCGTTAGTTATTATCGCTTCATTAGCGGGCTGTAAATCTGAAGAGGGAAAAGCCTTTATTGGCAACTGGATTGAGGATTCAAATTCAAAACTCCCGCCAAAATAACCATATCTGAGGATAAGTCTGGAGACAATCATCTCTTTGCAGTGAAAATAACTGACCTGATATGGGATAAAGAAACGGGAATTCATTACAATACGAAGAAAATAAAAGCCATGGCAAACAAAGAACATTTTTTGTCAGCTTACAACGGCGATAACTTCATCATCTTTGACGATCGCCTAATCTATAACGGCGATCGTTATAAAAGAGTTGAATAGTGCTCTTTCTGAGGCGCTGAATCGCCCCCAGCTACGTCAACAGGCGTAGCGATTGAGGGGCGAACAAGTATTGTAGCGTTAAAAATCACAGAATTGTGAAACAACAGTTTATGACTAATGCATTCATATTATGCCAATTGATTTAATTCTAATGTTTTAAAAATAAGTTACCGTATAGACTAATTTCCCGTTCGCCTTGCCCGCCGTCACACGATCTTCCGTCTGAATATACCTTGCCGAGAGAGGGATAGTTACACTGCTGGCACCATCAGCGGTGAAAGTTCCGGATAAACTGCTGCTGAAATCAATAACGTGTGAATCAGCCGATGTTGTATCACCGGAACTGAGTTGAATGCCGATCCCCGTGGCGGCAGTGGGATCGCTGGTATCAACAGACATAATGCCGTTGGCTGAGTCCAGCACTGAACTGACGGGAGACAATGAAACTGCCCATGTATTCCACTGCATGGTAGAGGAATCCGAACTATTATCATCTGACCAATAACTACTTAAATTACTCCCACTAAATACTCCACAGTTAGTCAACGTAATGTTTGCCGCAATCCATGGCGAGGAACTCCCTTTGACATTAAAGCGCTTTGTGGACCATTGCCCTAATGAAACGCTGAAATCAGGGGTCGTGCAGGTTGGCAGGGTTACGTTAATCGCCCCCGAAAAATTCAGGGTATAGAGCAGAATATTGCTTTCTTGTCTTCCCAGCGCTGCCGTAAACGTAGGCAGGTTACCGGCGTTGATAACCCCTGCACTAATCGGACCCGTTTTTACCAGTGCTATATATGCTCGGGCATATTCACCGGGGTCAGTACAACTTTTATTACTTGCAGCACAGTTGGTACCAACAATGCCCGGAGCAGGTATACGAGAACTCATCATTGTTATTGTCACGCCAATACCAGCTACGCCTGTTTCGTATATATGCCCGTCCCAGGAATCTGGCCCTCTCCAGTCTTCAGGGGAAATAATGCTACCGGTCCAGGAAGAGAGTGGCATCGGAACGTTTAGCAAAGACATAACATATAACCAGGTAGCATTATTATCACAATTCACCGTAGCACTTGCATAGCTTGGCAAATATTTCTGTTGATAAATGATGGTCCCGTCAGGTATATCATTGCTCACCGAAATGGTTGATAAATTAAGCGGCATCGTCACGCTACTGGCTGTTTTAAATACAGAAGCGCTGTCGAGCGTACACGTTACCGCCAGGACTGTTTTTGAAATAGTCACCAGACACAAAAAAACAGTCATTCTAATCCAACCAAATGTCTTCATCCCTCGCCCTTATATTAGCCAAATGTTTTTCGATACATTTTATAGGTCGAACCCACTTTAAAAAGTTCAGCATCCGACTTTATATTAAGCTTATCCATCAGGCGTCTTTTATAGGTGCTGATTGTTTTCACTGACAAACCATAATATCTTGACATATTATAAGGAGTTAAACCAAGTAAAAACCATGACAGCACGTTCAGCTCCTGTTTTGAAAGCTTCATACTTTTCCTGGTTTGAACAAGATTGGTCTTTCTTTCATAATGCCGATTTATCCCCAGGACCAGAAAATCTTGCATCTCACTGGCATTTAACCTGGTCGTTAAATAATCCCACCTTTTTTCAAGGCAAAAAATCCTGACCAACGACTCCATATCCGGCCCGGCCATAATCATATTTTGCTCATCAGCCGTATGCATCCATTTAACTATCTCATCGGAACGGATTTTGCACAGCATATATTTCTCTGTTAAAAAGGGATGCGAGGCGATTATCTCCACCATTGCTGAAAAGAAAAATTCATTATCGGTAAATACACAGACTAAAACTTTCATTATCTTCCTGACGTTATTGCGTCGTTTAATTACAGATTGCGTCGAAGGTCAGCAATTTTTTTCCCGCCGTGGACGGGAGTGAATAATTCATTTTGCAGCGGGACGCTGCGCTGTCCGCCCAGCGAAGCTCCAGCACGCCACTTTGCTGCGTAAGGCGGGCATACAGGCGGCTCCCCTGCCCGACGTATCCCACAGTCTGATTACTGGCATTGATGACACGGGCAGAAAAAGGCACACCTTCACCGTTGTTCCGGCGTACCGTCACCAGCACCGGCACGCCCTCAGCGGCGCGATATTTGACCTTCACCACGGCTCCCGCGTACGGGATCACCTGTTGGCTGGTGCTGTCGAGATCCAGGTCATCCTCTACCGAGGCGGTATCTATCGACACGCTGTTTTTCTGATAGGGCATCAGGTTTGGCACCAGCGCATAACCCGAACCGTTAACGCGCGTACCGGCATAGCCCGGTATATCAGCGCCTTCCGCCCCCTTCGCCTCAACCAGCGCGAAGGTATTGCCTGTCCATGGAGAGAAAGTGATTCCGCCAGAATGCGCCACCGCGGTACCGCTCATCCCAACCGAGCCGCTTTTCCACGCGTTGCCCTGGGCATAGTTTGCCGTAAGCGTGGAAACCGGCCCGGTCCAGGCTCCGCCAATTTGTCCCGAATCCCCTGCCTGATGCTGATGTGATGCCCCGGCATTCCAGCTAAACTGCTGTCGCTCACCTGCGCTGCCGGAAAGCGCAATCTGCTCGCTGAAATGTCCCTGGCCGTCTCGTGAAATCTGTCCGGTAAGCAGCGGCGCGGAAGTTCCTCCCAGCGGCATGTTGAAGCTCAGCGTCCAGGTGTTTTGAAACACGCCTCCCGCCGTGCGGCTACGGTTAACGCCAAGGCTCCAGTTCATTTTGCCTGTTGTCAGGGAATAGCCAGCCTGATACTGCTGGTCGTGGCCTTTTCGTCCCCAGTAATCCTGTAGAATACCGGTCACATACAGCTGCCCCCAGTTATCGGGGAGCCCCTGGTTGAGGGTTAGCGTCACCCTGTTGCGTGTTTTACCTGTCCGCCAGCTTGCCGTCTCCCCCGGATGCCGCTGACGCAGGAGTGAGGCGTCGGTCAGCGAAAGATAATTTCCCGTCGAGTATCGCCAGGTAGCCAGTGAGAGCTGCGTTCTGCTTGCCGGTATAAATTTGCTGTAGCTCACCCTGATACTTTCACCCCGCAGCGTCTTATCGCTTAACCGGGTTTGTGACCAGGTGGTGTCGATTGACATCGCCCCGACAGGCGTCCCCACGGCAAGACCTGCCTGCATGGCCTTATAAAACGCGGTAGCCTGGATCCCTCCCGAGCCGGTAAGGCTGTTTGTCAGCCCCCGCTGATACGTCACTTCACCAAATGCCGGTCGTTCGCGAAGATAGTCCCCCCTCAGCCTGCCCGCCGTCGCGCTGTAACGGTTGGTTCCCGGGCGCAGAAGCTGTGCAACCGATGCATAGGGGACGTCAAAAAAATGTAGCGAGCCATCCGCCTCACGTACCGTGACGTTCAGATCGCCGCCATATCCGCTCGGATACAGATCGTTGATAACAAATGCTCCGGGCGAGACTGACGCTTCATAAATCAGTTTTCCGTTCTGATGAACCATTACCTTCGCACTGGTTTGCGCCACGCCGCGGATTTCCGGCGCGTAGCCCCGCCGGGAGGCGGGCAGCATCCTGTCATCGCTCGCTACCGAAGCCCCCGTGAACGCCACAGAATCAAATAGCTGCCCGGAGGTGTTCGATTCACCTAACGTCAGGTTCCCCTCAATACCCGCCAGCGGATGCTGAACGTAGCTGTTGAGCACCGTATATTTTTTCTGCTGCATGCCATTTTGCTGCTGCCAGCTTAACGTCCCGTTATGGCGAAAATACCAGGATCCGATATTCAGCCCGCCATTCAGCGCCGCATACAGGTTGTTATATTCTCCACTGCTATTTTCACTGCGGTAGCCATTCACGTTATAGCCCAGTAACAGCGCGGGGATCCCGGCATCCCAGAGTGCCGGGTTTACGGCGTCGCGCGCGGCATGGCTCAGCATGGCCTGAGGAATACTGATATCAAGCCGCTGTCTGCCGCCGTTAAATTCCAGATGACTTTCAGGCATAACCGCATGCAAATCGCACCATTGCCCTGAGCTATTTGCACACAGTTTGCTTTCTTTTAACTGCAACCCTGCCACGGTAGCGGGCGACAAAAGAATACGCTGAGAGGCGGCGCCTTTTCCGCTAATACGAATGTCATCGATCATGATGAGCTTATCGTTCAGATAAATATCAGCCCGGTACCGGCCCGCCGGCAGGCCGTTGTTCATATAGGCCGACAGATCGACGTTTTCCGGATGTGCGATGCGCAAAAAATTACTGTCAAACTGTATGTCATCATCAGCCTGAGCTCCGGAAGAGAAAAACAGAGCAGAAATAACCCCGTAAGCCACGGTTGAAAGCGCAGGCCATACCGATAATCTCCTCTTCATAACATCCGAATCCTGTGAATTAATTTTTCAGGAAGCCGCTTGCGGAACGTTCAGCGCCATAATCATTGATGTAGGTCCAGCTGACGTCCCCGCTACTGGAGAGAAGCTGCCCGCTTTTTATGGTGAAGATTTTTTTACCCCAGGCGGGCACTACATCTCCGGTAGCCCTCCACCTGCCGGAGGCCACGCCTGCCAGGGAAACGTTCCATGGGGTGTTATTTTTTGCCTCCAGCTGAGTGGAGGATATTTTTCGCCAGCTAAGCTGCTGAGCTGCGGCCTCGGGTTTTCCGACAAGCCCTTCAGGGCGATAAAACAATTTAATGCGTGTCCGGAATGCCATTTGCAGTTTATTTACTGCCGCTTTATTAACCGCCGGGATTTCCAGAACGTTTATCCAGAAAACCGATTCCCGATCCTGGGGTAGCGTATTCTCCAGAGCAGAGATGCGTAAAGATTGCCCCTGTTGCGAATTAATTCTGGCTATAGGCGGCGTTATAATAAAAGGTATATTGAGTATATCGGGCGATGAATGAATATCGCCGTCATCGATCCAGTTTTGCGTCAGCACCGGCTGCGCACCATGATTTTTAATTTCCAGCGCTATCTCTTTTTTGCCCTGCGGATAGATAACGCGGGTTCCGGAAAGCGAGACCGCTGCCACTGCAATATGGCTAAAAAACCAAAGCAAAATAAACGTACCGAGTAATTTAAATTTCATACCTTTCCATTTTGGTAAAAAACGGCCTGATTCCTCAGGCCGACGACAGACCTCAAGAAGAAACACTCCCTGTTTAATTATTGTTATATCCGTACCTAACAAATAGATCAGAGATAAATAATGCTGTACGTTACTGAGCTGGCTACTGCCCCAGCCGTCGCCGCCCCCGTAGCATAATAGCGGACAGCATAATTCAGCGTGCCGGTACCGGACGACGCATCTATAGTGGTGCCGGACGTGGACTGTGACGCATAGTCGCCCACCTTAATGACGGAACTGTTGTCATCCACATCAAGCAGCTCTAGCTCCACGTTTGTCGCCCCCGCTGTATCCGAGTTGTTTAAGCGGCCGGTGCTGTTAACCTGTCCCCCCGCCTCAAAAAAAGCGCGGGTTTTGGTATTGGCAGGATCGCAGCCGGTTAAATTAATCGTGAATGTGGTTGCCCCCGCGGTCGCCCCCGCCGTTTTTAACGCTGATGCTGGTACGGCGGGCAAGGTTACCGTTGCATCGGCAGTACCGTTATTTACCACAGCCGCGCAGGTTTCACTGTTTACCGAACCGGTAAAGCTGATCGTGCCTGAACTCGCGGCATGGGCGAGCGTGCCAGTAAAAACAAAAGAGCATAACGCCAGAAAGACTTTAACATTTTCAGACATATGTATATCTCATTAAATAAGATTTTAGCTGCTTACACAATTAATATGCATCATCATTAATATCGGCTTGAGTAATAAAGAAAACCCTCACTTTTTCCAGCGAATAGGTCTTGCCTTTATTCGACTGAATAAATTCGTAAGGGATCCCCAGCGTAAACAGGCTCAGTTTAAGCTGTCCTATTGCATGCCACAGCTGTCTGCTGGATGATTTAAGGCCATACTTTTCCCATACCTGATGCAATAATTCATCACGGCTGACCTCTTTTCGAACAGCATGTTCCAGAAGATAAGCAAAAAGATTCATTTTTGTTTTCTGAAACCGCATCCTTCCCTTTTGGGGTACCTGCGGATTATCGAACCATCCAACGAGCAATGTTTCCCGGTTAATCCAGAGTCGGGATCCGTTATTAAATTCCACAATATAACCGCTACACGCGGCCTGAAAGGCGACAAGTTCCTTATTCTTTTCTATACCAACACCTCCCAGAGCTGCCTTTAGGATTAATACCACTCGCAATGTGAGGTTATATTGTGTTTAGTAACGATAAATGTGTCAATCAGTGAAAAAATCAATCTCTTAAACCGCACAACACGCAAAAAAGCAGTGATACATGCTGCTTAAAGCACTCGGCGCATACAAAAAAACCACCCCCACCAGTAATTCCACAGTTTATAAATGATAATGTTGAATTGTAATAAGCGATCAACTTGTGAGTTTTTTTGTCTAAAAAAATATTTTTTTTAGAAGTTTATACCGGAAGCGCAAAAGCGTAACGACATAAAGGATAGTGATTATGTTTTTGTCAGGATGCATTTTTTATATTCGTCACATCTTACACAACGAAAACAGACGGACTTCAGGCAGAAAAGATGCGGAAGAGTTGATAAACGTAGTTACTGATGCAAAGCAAAATGACCGAGCAAACCAGACCTCGTTCCGTCCACCTGACCCACCTGGTGTTTTTTTGACGAACAGTGTTCATATAACCCCCTTGACGACTGCCAGTAGGGCAACGCTATCAACACCAAAGCAGATAATCAACTTTTTGTTGAATTAATGCCGCTGCAGATCTGATTAAGGCACCCGCAACCGGTGCCTCAAATGTCATTCGTCAGGAGTGCTCATCTGCTGACGCAGGGTGCAATTACCCGGCCAAGCTCTTCATTGGTCTGCTTTGACCCCGAGATAAGCGTAATATCCAGAAAGTTGGCCCCTGTGGTATGCGTCATATCAACCTGGGCAATCAGCCGGTTCCCCTCAGAAATATCAAAAAAGTTAGGCGTGTCCCGCTCGGGGAAGATGTACTCCACCTCATAGCCTTCGGCGCCGAGCGCGCTTCGCATACAGTGATATCGTCCGTCCAGACCGGGATGCGATGAAACGGTAAAAGGTTTATAGGTGGTCGCATCGCCAAAAGGACGCACCAGCTGGCATGCCGTGAGGAGCGTTACGGCCACAATCAAAGTTAAAAATTTCATTTTATCCTTTAAGCATTAAGCAGTTATGGTCAATTCAACCGGTTGGTTCGGCATAAAATGTACCCGCACACGCCGCCTTTATCAACTTTTTGTTGATAATTAAACACTATCGATATACTTTAACGCTACCAGGACTCTCGCTTGCGGCATAAAGGCCGGGTAAGGAAAGTAGCGAGGATTTAAACAGGACATCTGACCATGCAGAACATACAGGAACAACGATGAAATCAGATTACGCAAAACAGATTGAACTGATTTCCGGGCCGCTGGAAGCGGCAATGGAAGCTCTTGCAGGTACGCTGTCGGCGAACCAGGAGATAGTCCTGCACAACCTCACCACGCCCGATCGGTCCGTAATAAAGATTGTCAACGGGCACGTCAGCGGCAGAAAAGCGGGTGACAATCTGTTATCCGGTCCTGAAAAAGACAAAGGATTTGCCCTGTTGCTTAAAAAAAGCGAGGACAGCACCCCGGTAACGGTAAAAAATTATAAAACCGTCACGGCGTCCGGACGGACCCTCAACAGCGCCTCGACAATTTACTATAGTGAGGAAGGGGTACCGCTGATGGCCTTTTGCATCAATATCGATACCTCGCCTTACGACCAAATGCGCAAGTGCCTCGACGCGATAACGGGCGGCCCACTTCCCGATTCAGACCCGCAGGATATGAACCTGGGGGGCATCATTGAGCAGTCAATCCAGGAAATCATCGATAAACATTCGGTCCCGGGAAAAAAGGTACAGAAAGCGCAGCGGCTTAAAATAGTCGCTGAAATGCACGCTAAAGGCATTTTCAAAATGCGGGGTGGCGTCCAGCACGCGGCGCAGGCCCTGGGCGTGACCCGCTATACGGTTTATAACGATCTTGAGGTGATGGGTGAAAAATAACAGTCCCCGGCGCATCCCGTTTTACCAGGTAGACGCCTTCTCTGACGGCCCCTTTACGGGGAATCCCGCGGCCGTCTGCCTGCTGGACGCCTGGCCGGAGGAGCTTGTTCTCCAGCGCATCGCTACCGAAAACAACCTTTCCGAGACCGCGTTTGTGGTTCCACAGGATGACGGCTTCGCGCTTCGCTGGTTCACCCCCGCGGTAGAGGTGGATCTCTGCGGCCATGCGACGCTTGCCGCTGCGAGCGTTCTCTTTAGCCGTGACGACGCCTGCAACAGCGTGCGTTTCTTCACCCGCAGCGGCGAGCTGACCGTGACCTCGCACGATGGGCAATACACGCTCGATTTCCCCCAGGCGATCCCGTCCCGGATTGCCGCCCCGGAAGGGTTGTTTAAGGCGCTTGGGCTGGAGGAAAACGCCGGTGAAACCTGGCTGGCGTCCGATCTTATCGTGGTTATAGATGATGAGGACAGGCTGGATGCCCTGAAGCCTGATTTTTCCGCGCTGGAAAAGTTTAACGCGCGCGGTGTGGTGGTCACTGCCGCCTCACGCACCTTCGATTTTCGCTCACGCTGGTTCGGCCCTCAGGTGGGGGTAAATGAAGATCCGGTGACGGGTTCGGCTCACACCTTTCTGGCACCGCTGTGGAGTGAAAAACTCTCGAAGAAGAGGCTACGCGCGCAACAGGGCGGAAGCCGTAAAGGCGAACTGATTTGCCACGTTAAGGATAACGGGCGTATCGAACTCTCGGGCAAAGCGTGCCTGATGATTGAAGGAACCTTTATTCTGTAAGCACACGGATGTGAAGCCTAAACGCGGGTGAAACAGTTCAGTCGAGCGGCTGTTCCGCATTTTTACACCAGTAAACACGCTTATATTTTTATTTAACAGTGTGAGATTTATTTAATGACGTTAACGAAAAGCGCTGCTGCCCTGCTGGCTGCAGTATCCATTGAAGTTATCGCCACAACCTTATTATCGTTATCAAACAGTTTTCAGCGCCCCGTAGTGGGGTTATCTGCGGTAATAAGCTACGGCGTAAGCTATTATTTTTTATCGATTGCATTACGCCGGATTCATATCGGCGTGGCCTATGCCATCTGGTCAGCGGTCGGTTTATTCAGCATTACCGCTATACAATACCGCTGCTTTGACTATGCGGTGTCCCAGAGGGCATGGGTGGGCCTGGGGATGGTCATCGCGGGAACCATTATTCTGAACCTGGCGATCAAACAAAACAAATAACACTGCAATTAAAAATGTATATTATTCTGAACTGCCTTTTCTGGCTGATTATTTCCGTCACGATGGAAGTCACCGGCACGCTATTGCTCCCGGAGACCAGACATTTTAAAAATATTCCATTAACCATTCACTGCATGGCTTGCTACGCTATTTCTTTTTATTCTCTGTCAATGCTTATGGGATATATTTCACCTGTCGTCGCCTATTCCGTCTGGGCGGGGCTGGGGATTGTGGTGATAACCGTGATGAGCGGCATTTTTTATCAATTAAAAAGCAGCATTCTGGAAAAGATCGGGATTGGCTGCATCGTGACCGGGCTGGCGATCGTCGCCTTTTAACAGGAGAAACGGCATGACGACGGAGATGCTTTCACTGCGCGTGGTTCAGCTTCGTGACGCCTACCTTCAGGCAAAACCTTTCGTCTCGGCGCATCGGGCCGTGAGCGTAACTCGGGTCTATAAAGACAATCCGGGAATGAACAACAGCCTGCTCAGGGCGCTGGCCTTTCAGCGTGCCTGTGAGACTGCGCCGCTGCATGTAGCGCAGAATGAGCTCATCGTCAGCCATCCTGCTGGCGGCGCACGCGGGGGAGAAGTTTCGCCAGAAATCAGCTGGCGCTGGCTGGCGGAAGAGCTGGAGACCCTTCCCACGCGGGCGCAGGATCCCTATCAGATTGATGAGGAAACAAAGCGTCTGCTTCGCGAAGAGGTATTCCCCTACTGGCAGGGGCGCTCCCTAGATGAAATGGCGCAAACGCGGCTCAAGACCCACGGGCTGTGGGAGTGGTGTCATGATGACGGCATCTGCGACGTCACGATCAAAACCCAAAACGGCGGCGGCGATTCCTGTCCGGGTTATGACACTATCTTGCTGACCAGAGGGATAAAGGGGATCCGCGAGGAGGCGGCATCGCGGCTTCTCGCGCTCGATCCCGCTACGCCCGAGGGCTGTGATGCCTTCAATTTTTATACCGCCATTCTGCACACCTGCGACGGCGTGGTGACCTATGCCCGGCGTTATGCGCACTTTCTGAATGCGCTTGCGGAAAAGGAAGGCGATCCGCTGCGTCGCGATGAGCTGCTGCATCTGGCCGGGATATGCCGCCGGGTGCCGGAGCAGCCGCCGCAGCATTTCCACGATGCGCTGCAGGCTATCTGGTTCGTACACTCCCTGTTTATGCTGGAAGAGAACCAGACCGGCATATCCCTCGGCCGCGTCGATCAGTACCTCTGGCCGCTGCTGGCGCGCGATCTGAACGACGGCACGCTCAATCTTCAGCAGGCTGAGGAACTCCTCTGCTGCTGGCTGATAAAAATGGCCGAAACCCTGTGGATTTGCAGCGAATCGACGGCAATGTATTTTGCTGGCTATCAGCCGTTTATCAACCTCGTGGTTGGCGGCCAGAAGCGCGAAGGTGGCGATGCGACCAACCCGCTGACGCTGGCGATCATGGATTGTTCAGCGCGTTTAAAAATCTACCAGCCGGGTTTAGCGGTACGTATACATAACCAGTCCCCTCAGCCGTTTTTGCGCAAAGTGGTCGACGTGGTACGCAGCGGCATGGGTTTTCCGGCCTGCCATTTCGACGATGCGCATATCCGGATGATGCTGCACAAAGGGTTTAGCTATGAAGATGCCCGGGACTACTGCCTGATGGGCTGCGTCGAGCCGCAAAAATCAGGAAAAATGTACCAGTGGACGTCGGTAGGCTATACCACCTTTACCGCGGCTATCGAGTTGGCTCTGCATAACGGCCAAAACCAAAACGGGAAGCCGTGCGGCCCCTCCACGGGCGACGTGTCCCGGTTCAGTCGTTATGAGGACGTTGAATCCGCGGTTCGGGCCCAGCTCGCCGCTATCGTCAGAAACGCCGCGCAGGCGACGCTTATCGTCCAGAAGCTGCATGCAGAGCATGCCAGAAAACCGCTGATGTCATGCTTTATTGAAGGGTGTATCGCCACAGCAAAAGACGTCACTCAGGGAGGCGCACGCCTCAACGCAGGGCCAGGCCTCATCTGGACCGGGCTTGCCGACTGCGTAAATTCGCTAATGGCCATCAAAACGCTGGTTTTCGACACCGCCCGCTTCACGCTGCGGCAGCTCGTGGAGGCGCTCGACCACAATTTTGTCGGCTATGACGACATACTGACCGCCTGCCAGCGAGCGCCGAAATATGGCAACGATATTCGTGAGGTGGATGAAATCGCCCGCGAGCTGGTGCGTTTTCTCGAGCAGGAGCACCGCCGCTACCGGATGCTGTATGCGCCGTTTGCGTTTGGCACGCTCTCTATTTCCAACAACACCCCGTTCGGGCTTATCACCGGCGCGCTGCCCTCTGGCCGGCTGGCGGGTAAACCGCTGGCCGATGGCATCAGCCCGGCCCAGCAAACGGATTACCTCGGCCCGACTGCCATCATCAACTCCGTGAGCCGGATCAACGTCGAGGAGATGGATATTGGCATGGTGCATAACATCAAGCTCATGTACGGGATGCTGGAGACGCCTGAAGGCCAGAACAGCCTGATCCACCTGCTGCGCACGGCGAGCATTCTGGGAAATGCCCAGCTCCAGTTCAGCTACGTGGACGACGAGACGTTGAGAAAGGCGCAAAAGCACCCCGCAGACTATCGCAACCTGATGATCCGGGTGGCGGGCTACAGCGCCTTTTTCGTTGAATTAAGTAAAGAGGTCCAGGATGAGATCATCAGCAGAACCACGCAGCGGCACTTCTGAACAGACGTACGGCTGGATCTCAAACATTCAGCGGTTTTCGTTACATGACGGGCCGGGCATCCGCAGCATCATCTTCTTAAAAGGCTGCCGGATGCGCTGTGCCTGGTGCGCTAACCCGGAAGGGCAAAGCACCGGCCGGGATGTTTTCTTCCATGCCGACCGCTGCCTGCATTGTGGCAAATGTGCCGACCTGTGCCCGACGAGGCTGCACGGCATGGACCACAACGTGCATGTTCTTGAACGCGACCGCAGATGCGCGGGCTGTCGGTTATGTGAAGCGCGCTGTCCTGCCGCCGCGCTCAATATTGTCGGCGAGCATGTTAGCGCGGATACCGCCTTTGAAAGGGTCATGGCTGATGAAGTCTGGTTCCGCCAGTCCGGAGGCGGCGTCACGCTCAGCGGCGGCGAGGTGGCGATGCAGCCTGAATTTGCCCGCGTTTTAGTTGAACGGCTCAAAGCGGAGGACATTCATACCGCAATTGAAACCGCGGGCTACGCTTCCTGGCACGCTATTCATCAGGCAACGTCAGGCTGCGATCTGATCCTGTACGATTTAAAAAGCGCGGAGGATGCGCTGCACGTCCGTTATACCGGCGTCAGCAATAAGACAATTGTGCGCAATCTTGCGCGGCTATTACAGGGCGGGCAACAGATTATTATCCGTATTCCCGTGATCCCCTATTTTAACGATGCCCCGGATCGGGCCGATAAATTACTGTCGCTGATCTCCGCGCTAACTAAGGGAAGAGAAAACTTTCAGGGGGTGGAATTACTCCCCTATCACCGTTTCGGTACGGGAAAATATAAATTACTCAACAGGGAGTACGGCTGGAACACAGGTACAGCTAATGTCGATAACTTCTTATCGATTGCACGTCACTATCGCCTGCCGGTAAAGGTGTCGGGTACGCTCGCAGGTTAATGGAGAGAAAATCATGTCTACGAAACCAGATGAAGTCTCTGAAGCGGGCGTTACGCCCCTAGAACGTCGCGTTGTTATCGTGACGCTCCTGTTTATGTTTTTGATATATGCAGCGTTACTGATATCTCCCTGGTTGTGAAGTGAATTTCAGTAACCTTATTCGGCCATTGTGGTCTTTTTAATTACAGGCATTAAGATGAAAAAAGTAGTAGCAGTAATAAGTCTCGCATTTATGACCCTGACGGTTGCAGGGTGCTCCAGCGACTATGTTTTACAAAAGAAAAATGGTGAAATGATTATCACCCACGGAAAACCGGAAGTGGATGAAGACAACGGCTTAATTACTTACGAAGATATCGCGGGCAATGAACATGCCATCAACCGCGATCAAATTAGTCAGATGATCGAGAAATAACGTACAGGGGCAGAGAGGCTACAGTGCCCTCTGCCCTATACCTCTTTCCGCTGGCGAAATGCCTCAATCCGCCGGACCTGCCGCCCTTCCCCGTCGAAATTATCCGCCGCCAGCCAGGCACGCAGTTCCGCATCCCTTTGCGGCCACTCGCCGTCGATAATGGAGAGCATATCGCTGTCGCGATTGCGTCCTTTACGCACCAGCTTCTGGCGCAGGCGCCCTTCCCAGACAAACCCCAGCCGCTCCGCCGCCCTGCGCGAGGCGACGTTCATCGAATCGCACTTCCACTCCAGCCGACGATATTTATGCTCAAAGGCATTTTTCAGCAGCAGCCACACCGCTTCGGTGCCGATGCGGGAGCCTTTCATCCTGCGCGACCAGGTAACGTGGCCGATTTCCACCGAGCCCTGAAAGCGCTCTATCGCCATATAGCAGACCAGCCCTACCGCCTTTTCGGTACGTAAATCCATAACGGCAAAGGGCACCAGATCGTCATCCATCACCTTGCCAAGCACCCAGTGCGCGGTGGCTTCTACGCTTTCAGGCCGAGAGCTGGCAAGCCACGTCCAGTCGCTGTCGTCCCCCAGCGCGTAGGCTTCGTATAAATCAGCTGAATGGCGATCCGCATCCAGCGGCTCCAGACGGCAATACTGACCGGCGAGCGGGGTGCGGGTTAAGGCCCTGGCGCATTTCCAGTCCGGAACGATATCGTTAACGGTTTGACCATGTTGATTGATTTCGGGCACAACGGAGACTCCCTGATCCCTGAAAGGTAAGGAGTGAGTTATAGCAGGTTAAAAAGCGGACGAAAAGGAAGAACGTGCGGGCCGGGTAAGGCGTCGTCGCTACCCGGCACAAGGTTACTTCAGCAGTTTTACCGTAGCGTCGATGTCGATTTCATCTTCGGTAAAGATCATCGTCGTGTTCTGGAAGGTGGTGATTGCCAGCTTCTTCACCGTGCGCATTTCGCCCGGTTTTTTCTCGGTTTTCGGCTTGATGCTGTTCATCAGCAGCCCCACCGACAGCACCGCGTTCTCTTTGTCGATTTTAGCATCCACGGGCTCTTCTTCGCTGAACACCACGAAGGATTTGATCGAGGTGAGCTTCACGCGCTCGCCCGCAATATAGAGGTGCTTGCTTTCCGGGATCACCTTCACCGCATAGGCGGAAAGGCCCTTGCTGTTGGTGGTTGGCTCGAAGGTCACCGCGGCATCTTTCTTAATCAGATCGGGGTTGGCGACCTTAATCACATGAAAATAGCGGTTGTCGCCGTTTTCATCTTTGATAAATCCAAAGCCTTTATCCTTAAACCACGTTGTGATTGTACCGTTCATCGCTGTTACCGCCTGTCAGATCTCAAGACTAAAGTTTTGCAGCGCGCAGTGTAATCCACAATGGCTGACGAGACAAAAAAAAGCCCCTGCACGGGGGCAGGGGAAAGTTCATGTCAGAGCTTATCTTTATTTTTTAGTTAAATACCATCCCGCCGTCAATCAGCAGAGACTGGCCGGTCATGTAGTCAGAGTCTGGCCCGGCGAGGTATGAAACGCAGGCGGCGACATCTTCCGGCTCGGACAGGCGGCCAAGCGTAATGCGTTTGGCAAAGGTTTCGGTCCCGTAGCCGAGCGGTTTACCCGCCGCTTCGGAGACCTGACGGTCGATCTCTGCCCACATCGGCGTTTTGACGATGCCGGGGCAGTAGGCGTTAACGGTGATCCCCTGCGGCGCGAGGTCGCGCGCGGCGGTCTGGGTTAAGCCGCGCACCGCGAACTTGCTGGAGCTGTACACCGCCAGCTCAGGGTTACCGGTGTGGCCCGCCTGGGAGCAGGCGTTGATGATCTTACCGCCGTGCCCCTCTTTGCGGAACGCGTCGATCGCGGCCTGAATGCCCCAGATCACCCCCTTCACGTTAATGTTGTAGACCTTGTCGACAATCTCCGGGGTGATGGATTCGATCGGCGTAGACGGCGCCACCCCGGCGTTATTGACGATAACGTTGAAGCCGCCCAGCGCGGTGCGGGCTTTCTCGACCGCCGCAAACACCTGGTCGCGGTCAGACACGTCCACCTTCACGGCGACGGCCCTGCCGCCGTTGCGGGTGATTTCATCCGCGACCGCTTTCGCCGTCTCTTCGTTATAATCCGCGATGGCGACGGCAAAGCCGTCCTTCACCAGACGAAGCGCGATCGCTTTCCCAATCCCCTGGCCGGAGCCGGTAACGAGAGCCACTTTTTGCATTTCTCTGTCCTTATATTGATTCACAAAATCTGGCTGAGATGGAGCTGGCCCATCAGCAGCGGGTTATCGCTGTAGTCGACGGGAATGGCCACCACGGCCGGGCCATCGACATCCATTGCCGCGCGCAGCGTCGGCTCGAGCGCAGCCGCGCTCTCCACGGCAAAGCCCTTCGCGCCGAACGCGTCGGCATAGGCTTTGAAGTCAACCGGGCCAAACTCCACGCCGGAAAGACGCTGGTATTTTTTCTCTTCCTGGATTGCCACCATGTTGTAGGCGTTATCCACCCAGATGATGTGCAGGATATTGGCGTTGAGGCGCACGGCGGTTTCCAGCTCCATGCTCGACTGTAAAAAGCCGCCGTCCCCGGACACCGAGACCACCTTGCGCCCGGGATTTACCAGCCACGCGCCAATGGCCCACGGCAGCGCCACGCCCATGGTCTGCTGGCCGTTGGAGATCATCACCTGACGCGCGCGGAAGCTGTAGAGGTAGCGGGCGATCCAGATGTGGAAGCTGCCCATATCGACGGTGAGCGTTACGTCGTTATTCACGATGTCCTGCATGGCGCGCACGATGCGCAGCGGATGCAGGGCAAACTGGTTGAGCGACGCGCCGCGGCGGTCGAGCAGATCCCGCTGATGCTGGCGATCGACCAGAATTTCCGAGGCGCGCTGGCTCAGCTCAAGCTTGCGATCGATGCGGCTGGCGAGCAGGTTCAGCGTGGCGGCAATATCCCCTACCAGCTCCAGGCCAGGAACATATTTGCGCTCCTCATAGGCGGGCAGCACGTCAATATGCACCAGGGTGGCATCGCCGCTGTTCCACATGGACGGCTCGTACTCCACCGGGCTGTAGCCGATGCAGATAATCAGATCCGCCAGATGCAGCAGCCGGTCGCCCGCCTGGTTGTTAAAGAGACCGACGCGCCCGGCGAAGCGGGTGAAGTGCTCCTGATTCACCGCCCCGGCAGCCTGATAGGTGCTGGTGACGGGAATACGGCTTTTCTCCAGCAGCTTGTGCAGCGCGGCGCTGTTGGCGGGCTGGCTGGCCATCAGGCCAAGCAAAATGACCGGATTTTTGGCCTTTTCGATAAGCTTCGCCACGTCGTTAATGGCCGACTCCGGCGCCGGGCCCATCAGCGCCGCGGTGCTGGCGGGCAAAATCGCCCCCGTGGTGGGCTGGTCGACAATGTCCTGCGGCAGGCTGACGAAGGCTCCGCCCGGCCTGCCCTGCTCAGCGGCGCGAAACGCGTTGGACACCACCTCGGCAATGGCGTCCGGAGAGTTAACCTCCACGGCATACTTCGTCACCGGGCTGAACATGGCGACGGTGTCCATGCTCTGGTGCACCAGCTTCGCCTTATCCGCCCGCTTCACCGCCCCGCCCAGCGCCACCACCGGGTCGCCTTCGCTGTTGGCGGTGGCGATGCCGGTGATCAGGTTTGAACAGCCCGGCCCGGAGGTGACCAGCGCGACCCCGGCCTTTCCGGTTAGCCGCCCTACCGCTGCCGCCATAAACGCCGCGTTCGCCTCGTGGCGCACCGGGATGATTTCAATGGACGAGTCCAGCAGGGAGTCGAAGACCTTGTCGATTTTCGCACCCGGGATCCCGAACACCTGCTTCACGCCCTGCGCTTCCAGCTGGCCGACAACCATATCGGCGCCGTGCGCCCACTGACGTGACTGTTTATCACTGTTCACGGTAGTTCTCCTGTTAGTTTTCGACGGAACGGATCGCTGCATCAAGATTGCTGGGGTGAAGGTTGGCCTGTAAAAACGCGCTGTCGGCGGGCAGGTCAATCATCAGCTTGTGAATTTCACCGAAGGTGAGCACCCCGCTTTCCAGCTGGTAGTCGAGCAGATGTCCCCCGCCCTGACGGTCGTCGGTAATGAAGTGTTCGTGGTAGCCCGCCACGTTAATGCCCTGCATATGCTGCGGGGTGCGGAACCCGACCAGCACCCCTTCGCGCTGGTTAAAGCGGAACACCGGCTGGTCGTCCAGCACGTCGGTCATCGCGCGGTACGGCGGCGTCTGGCGCGGTACGGTGCGGGTATGGGCGTGGCGGAAGTTGCCGTCGATGCGCAGCGCGCAGAACAGGTTATCGGAGGGGATCTGCTTGTCGATCGCGTCGTGGATCTGCTGGCGGCTGACCGGCGCACTGAAGGTGATACGATACTGCGGCTGGAACCAGGTCATCACCGCGAACGGCGTTTTCTGCTCCGGCTTCGCGGCCCGGGCGCTGCCGTCGGCGCGCAGCTGGTACACCTGGCTGCTGAAGGCAATCATTTCACCGTCCAGCTCGTTAAACGTGCCGAGCCCAAAATCACCGTGTGCCAGCAGATCGGCGATGGTGGTCTCCCCTTCGTACACGCCGCTTAGCAGGGCGCTCATTAGCGATGTCTGATAGATCACGCTGTCAGGATGCCGGGCAGAGAACCCACGCAGGGTCTCACATAAGCTCGCCTCACAGTCGCATGCGGATGAATGCATCATCATGCTCGTCCTCTTCAACTTTATTTATAAAGGTTAAATAAATGTTGACCCGATTCAGCATAGAGTTCCAATATAGAATCCATGCTGGTTTGAGACGTTTTAGATATGGAACTTCGTTATCTGCGCTATTTTGTCGCGGTTGCACGCGAGCGACACTTCACCAGGGCGGCCAAAGCGCTGGGTATTTCACAGCCTCCACTGAGCCAGCAGATCAAACGGCTTGAGGAGGAAGTGGGCACGCCGCTGTTCAGACGCCTGACGCGGGGCGTGGAGCTGACCGAGGCGGGAGAAGCCTTCTACGAGGACGCCTGCAAGATCCTGGCGCTGAGCGATGCCGCGCTGGAGAAAGCCCGCGGCATCGCGCGCGGGCTGAACGGCAGCCTGTCGATTGGGATCACCAGCTCCGACGCTTTTCATCCCAAAATTTTCGCGCTGATCCGCCAGTATCAGGTGCAGAACATGGCGGTGCAGGTTCACCAGGTGGAAGCCAATATGTCCTCGCTGACGACGATGCTGGCGGAGGGTGAGCTGGATATCGCCTTCGTGCGCCTGCCGTGCGAGAGCAGCAAGGTGTTCGAGCTAAAAATCCTTGACCGGGAGCCGATGGTGGTGGCGCTGCATCGCGACCATCCGCTGGCGGCGCGCGGCGATCTGGCGCTGGACGAGCTTAAGGATACGCCGGTAGTGCTGTTCCCGCAGGAGGTCGCGCCGGGGCTGTACGACCGCGTTTACGGCAGCTGCGAGCGGGCCGGAATCAATATGCAACATACGCTGCAATCCTCACAGCTCTCCTCTTCACTGAGCATGGTTTCCGCCGGCGGTGGCTTCGCGCTGGTGCCACAGTCGATGGCGGCCATTTCTCCGCCGAATATCACCTACCACGCGCTGAGCTCACCGGAGCTTTATACCGATATCGCGCTCTGCTGGCGGCGCTTTGAACGCTCGCGGACGGTGAAGCGATTTCTGGCGATGATGAGCGAGGGGTAGCAGTCGTGGCCGGTGGGTTTGGTTGGTGGTTGTTGTAGGCCGGGTAAGGCGTAGCCGCCACCCGGCAATGCCCTTCTGGAAGCCGCCTCGCAAACCTGCAAGCAACCTTATGTAATTCAGGGGCATCTCTTTTCATCCCTTCTTCACGGTCGTAAAGTGCCCACGTTGCGGCACATCCGTAACCGGGCGTAGGAACCCGTTAGCATAAAGCGATATTTTTTGTCGCGACAGCGCATATCCCGTTAGAATCACGGTGGCGCTGACGGAGCAGTCGAAAGGCTGGCCGTTTTTCTTTATGCACGGTATTCCTACCTCCGTCAGCGCTACCCCCTCTGAGCGTAGGAACTCATCGGGCGGTTAACATTTTTTGCATAAAGAGGATGCCTTATGGCTACTATCCCTGGATTTTCTTACGCGCTTACTGAAGAAAGCGCTGTTTATCATCTTCTCCACGTACAACTTCCCGATTCTGCGGATCTCTTTGAACTGGCTGACGCCTGCACTGCGTATGTGAGCGTATTGGTGGAAACTGACGACGCGGTGACGTTTGCCACGCTCTGCGAGCGATTGCTGGCTGTGCTGAAGCGGCTGCGGGAATGCTGCGATGCCGAACTGCCTTCGTATCTGGTTGAACAATTGATCGCAGGGGAAAAGATTACCTCCTGCGTGCCGGACTGCTGGCAGGAGACGACGTTGCAGGTGGATTATGCCGTAGCGTTAACGCTGGCGGTAATGGGCGGGACGTTGCCTGCGAGCGTGGCGAAAGAACTCGTCGGGCTACTGCATGATATGGTTTGGCTGCTGGCTGAGTTTGTGAAGGAGCCGTATATTTCGGCGCATTGAGTTAGGTGGTAGGAAGCCGGGATTTAGCTATGTATTAGGTACAGTCCCGGCCTAGAACAAATTCTTTATATCAACAATTGAATGCGATAGAGTATCCAAGCAAAAAATATAATTCTTTGAATTTTTTTAACAAGTATTTTGGGATTAATTCATGGTCAGTTTTACGGTTCATCATTGTGCCCTGTATCATTTCCCTCAGATTTTTAATAATAGACACTGTAAGGATAGGAATCTTTCTAATGCCAAAATTCTCTACAAGTGCTTCAGCTTGCTTATTATTATGAAGACTGTAAGGCTCTAGTAAAAGCGTAGACCATTCTAATGGTCGTCACCTATGTAGCCGTTCGCAAATCCAACAGAACATAGAAATTAGATAAAAAAATGTCAACTGTAATTAAAAACTTATCGCGGTAATGAGGAAGTCCAACCCCTTATCCACTTGTTCTGGTCCGCAAAAATGCTAAGGGACTGACGATGCCCTCACCTATACTTCGGAGCTACAACTGTTGTATCCTGTCCTGAAATGATCATTACAGGAAAAATCTGAATCCAGAAATGTCAATCTGGAGGAATCATAAACTTCTTGAGCGGTGTTTAGCATGAAGAAACACCTTCGAAAATATATATTATCAATTGAACATCATGGCTAATAATTTTCAAAAAGATATCATGCAAGTTTTATAATCACAATATTTTATAAGTTCCATCATTAACCATCTTAAAAATTTGAAGATTCTTGTATTGATAAATTTAACTAAGCAACTTAGATAAGTTGCTTAAAACAATCAATTTCCAATTCCAATTAAAAATCTGGACTTATCAATTAAATTATATTACAATGAAGGAATTTAATTATACTATCTAAAGTATGCGAATTTTAATTATTAATTTAACATATATTATATTGGAATCGATTCAATGGCCAATTCCCTTAAAAAACCTATAGCCTTAGATCTTTTTTGCGGTTCAGGTGCAGTTACTTTGGGATTACGTCAAGCTGGTTTTGATGTCATAGGTGCTGTTGATTGTGATCCAGGGGCATGCCGTACTTATAGAGAAAACCATCCCAAAGTCCGTCTCATTGAAGATGATATCAGGAACGTGGATCCATCTATTTTTAAAGATCTAATTAATGATAAATTAGATCTTTTGGTCGTATGTGCTCCATGCCAACCTTTTAGTAGTCAGAACAAACATAAAAGTGAATTTGATAAGCGAAGAAATTTAGTGCAAGAATCGCAGAAATTCATTGAGAATTTAAATCCGTCATTAGTTTTTTTAGAGAATGTTCCAGGTTTAGTCTCCTCCGAAATATTTGACAATTATAAAAAATGGCTTGAAAAAAAAGGATATACAGTTTTAAAACCGATGCGCGTAGATGCCGCAGAGTTAGGGGTACCTCAAAGACGCGTACGTGCTATATTAATAGCATCAAGAGATAATAAAATCGTTCATTCAATTAAAATTAAAACTCAGAAGAGATTGAGTGTAGGTGATGCCATTAGAAATTTGCCTGTTCCGCCGATAGGTTCTGAAAATACTCTTAAAGATGCGTTACACTTCGCTAGAAAACACTCTGCTTTAAATATTGAACGGTTAAAATACATCCCAAAGGATGGAGGTGGAAGAGAATCATTACCTGATGAACTCCAATTATCGTGCCATAAAAAAACAAAAAAAAGTTCTTTTTCAGATACTTATGGAAGGATGCGTTGGAATGATGTTGCACCAACATTGACTACTGGCTGCACTGATATAACCAAAGGGCGCTATGCCCATCCAGATCAAAATCGTGCGATCACATTACGAGAGGCAGCAAGATTGCAATCTTTCCCTGACGATTATCGTTTTCATGGTAATGCCAGCCAGATCGCAATGCAAATAGGAAATGCTGTACCTCCTGCAATGATGAAAACGTTAGCAACAGAATTGAAAAAAGCACTAAATAATTACTAACTTCAAAAATTTGAAAAATATTACATTCCAGAGGACTTTATGACACAACTTAGAGTCAGAGCAAGGGCTGTAGATATGTTAGGTCGGCAACAAATAGCTGGCATTCCTACAGCAATACATGAATTATTTAAAAATGCTCATGATGCATATGCAGAAAGAGTTGAGGTTGATTATTTTCGACGGAACCAAGTTTTAATACTTAGAGACGATGGTTACGGAATGACTCGTGACGATGTTGAGTCGCGATGGCTGACCTTGGGCACTGAATCGAGAGTTGATGCTAATGAGGAGTTGACAGATAAAGAATGGCGAGGCCCGAAAACATTAGCTCGGCGTTCTATTATGGGAGAAAAAGGAATAGGCCGCTTAGCAATTGCTGTCATAGCCCCTATAACACTTTTAATGACGCGTGCTACTCGTCCTGAAGGTTTACATAATTTAGTTGTTACTCTAATCCATTGGGGGTTATTCGAGCAGCCCGGGATAGATGTAAGTCAAATAAACATACCTATCGCTGAATTTTCAGTGGGAAATCTCCCTACACGTGAAGATATTCGTAAGCTTGCAGAAGAGATTGAAAAAAACATTGAAATTCTTAAAAAAGACATTTCACGTGATTCATATTTTAAGCTGTTGGATGATTTACAAAAAGTAAAAATTTTATCTCCTGATATAATTGATAGTAATCTCAATCAGGATAAAGATAATCCACTAACTCTATCAGGAGATGGTTACGGTACTCACTTTATAGTTTTGCCGGTGGCCCCTGAATTAGAAGACGATATAGATGGCGGAACAGATAAAGAATCATCTAAATTAGAAAGAAATCTACTTGGATTTTCAAATCTAATGGCAATGGATAACCCTGTTATTAAAACTGAATTTAGGGACCATGGAAAAGACGGTATTTTAGAAAGAATTGGTTCTAGTAGTTTTTTTAGTAATGAAGATTTTAACAAAACTGACCAGTATTTCGAGGGTGATTTTGATGAATATGGCCAGTTTGTAGGTATAGTTTCTATTTATGGTAAACCGAGAGAATTCGTTTGTAACTGGCCTGAAGGTAAAGGACGCAGAACTAGGTGTGGAGCATTTTCTCTTAGATATGGATATGTTCAAGGGCGGTCGAACGAATCTCGCCTCGCTCCTGAGGATTGGTCTGAAATAACAAGCAAAACAGAAAGAGTGGGTGGACTATATATATATCGTGATGGAATACGCATACTCCCTTATGGAAACTCAGACGTTGACTGGTTGGATATAGAAAAAAGAAGAACACTTGCAGCGAAAGACTGGTATTTTTCTTATCGACGCGGCTTTGGCTATGTTGCAATAAAACACAATGAAAACAAAAGCTTAACTGAAAAAGCAGGGAGAGAAGGTTTCAGGGAAAATCAGGCATATAGAGATTTTCGTGGTATATTAGTTAATTTCTTTAGACAACTTGCATATGAGTTTTTCAGAGTGTCTTCTCCTCAAGGTGAAGATTTTAACGAGAGTAAATCATTATTTATTGCTCAGGCAGAGCTTTTAAAAAAGCAACAAGAAAGAGCAAACCATAGACGGCGAAAATTTCAAGAAGAAATAGATGGCTTTTTTGCTGATTACAATAAAAGTTTCTTTGATGAAGAAATAACCAGAATCAAAGAATACTTACAAATCAGACTACACAATATATCTTCCATCGATAATTTAGGCGAACTCTCTTCTGAAATTAAAAATCTTGAATCAGAAATAAAACAGCAATTAAATAATCTGGAAAATAAAGCAGAATTGTCTATTCCTCGCGGTTTATCATTAAACAGTCGAATAAAAAAAGATTTAGCTGTTTATGAACAAATAAAAAAACAATTAAAAGAAAATCTATTTACCCCTCTGCGTGCAGATTTCGAAAATCAAATACAAAGAATAACAAGAGGAAAAATTGAAGATTCAGAGTTGAGAGATATTGCTTTAAAAGAAATTGAAAAAGAAAAAGAGGCTGCTTTCAAAGAAATATCCATACTGAAAAAAGATACTACCGCGGCTTTAGAAAATATGCAAGCATCTGTAAAGTCTATGCTTAAAGATGAGTTTTCAAAAATTCGATATGATATTGAATTTCTTATCAATGATTTCAGCAAAAAAACAGCCAATGATCCAAGACTTCTTGATGTATCTCGTTATGATGTTGAAAGAAAAATCAATGAATTAAGAATGCGTGAAGCAAGCCTTCTCGATTCATTTAAAAGACAGTTAATTGAGTTAGCTGAAGACGTAAAAGAGAGGGAGACTTTAGATGATAGATTCGCTGCACTCGAATCCGAAAATGAAGTCCTTAAAGAACAAATAGAATTTTATTCTGAATTTGCCCAAATGGGTATGTCAGTAGGCATATTACAGCATGAGTTTGAATCTGCGGCACGTGGCATAAAGTCAGCCATGCTGGATTTAAAACCGTGGTCAGATAAAAACCCACAACTATCTGGTATCTATAAACAATTACGGAATCACATTGATCATTTAGATGGATATCTCAAAGTACTTGATCCATTAGGACGTAGAATGAATCGGATTACTATTGATATATCGGGCGATGAAATACTTAATGTTATCCGTCATGTTTTTAATGAAATTTTAGAAACATCAGCGATAACTCTAATTATAAGCCTTGAATTTCGCAGATTTAAATTAAGTTGTAAATCATCCGCCTTGATTGGAGCCTTTATTAATGTTATTGACAATGCAATCTACTGGCTTAACAGTAGAGCTCAAGGTAAAAAAGAAATTTATCTTGGTGCCGATGAAAATGGTTTCTTGATTAGCAATAATGGCCCTGGCATTGAGTTTAGGAATTCAATCCGTATTTTTGATTTTGGGGAGACTACAAAACCAGGGGGCAGAGGTATGGGGCTGGCAATAACAAAACAAGTTCTTAATCGCGAAGGTCTTGAAATTAAGCTTATCAATTTCGGATTAAATGAATCTCCTATTTTTAAAATTTCGCCTAAGGAAAACAACGATGAATAATAACCAAAACATGCAGTCACCTGAATTTCATAAAATAAAATGGGGTGAACATATTCAGGGCGCAGTCAAAAAATTTTTAAAAACCGCGGTTATAATCGATAATCAACCATGGATTAGAATGGATGCTGAGAAAATAAAAACAAATGAAAATGATTTAAGAAATACCGGAATGGATGGAGATATGCCTCAACTTACGGCACCAGAAATTGTAACGAGTAGTGGTGCGCATGATCTAGATTTACGGGCCATTTCAGATGTTTTCTCTGAGAAAGGGATTGCCTGTGCTTTTGTTCTTCCTGACGACGCAAATAAGGATAAGCAACAGAAATTAAACCGAGCTATTAATGCCGCTAAAGTTTCGGATATAGTTGTTATAGACTGGTACCTGGAATCTAAAAGTGCAGCACTTACCTTGGAAGTCCTTGAGGAAATTGCCAAATCTGATTCAGCCGAGAACGGACGCTTAAGATTAATATGTATTTATACAGGTGAGCCTCTAACTGATAATATATTTAATGATGTTATAGCTAGTTTAAAAAAGGGTGGAATTGATGTTGACCGTATCTCGGGCGAGAACTTCTGCGCCCATAGTAAATCAACAATCATCACCTTAAAAAATAAAAATCAACTACCTGCATCATCATTACCTGAAGCTTTAATCCAAATATTTTCTCGCTTCGCTAATGGTTTAATTCCATCTTTTGCATTAGCAGCTATTGGAGCAATACGGAATAATACGCATCATATGCTAACCCGATTCAGTGCCAATATAGATGCTGCGTATGTTTCTAATAGATTAATTACAAACCCTCCTGGTGATGTTGCAGAATTAATGCGAGAACTTATGGTTTCTGAATGTGATAATGCACTTGGACTTGAACGTATTGCCGATGATTATCTCGAAAGTAAAACGATCACCAAATGGTTGAATTACAACCAAGAAAAAATTAAACCTCTTAAATATCAAGATAAGGATAAGGAAATTCATATTAACCTTGATTTTATTAGTTCGCTTTTGAAAAATGGTATAAATGATAATGATTTTATGCACGATGATGGCTCGAGAATTGCCTTCCCAGAAAAAAAACGGGATTTATTATCTGTGAGCCTTACTGGAAGCGAACTAGTTTCAAAAAAATGTCAGAACGAATTTTCGAAACTCGTTGCTTTCCGAAGAGAGTCCACCGGTTCAACAACTCGTTTAATGAATCCTGAATGGCTACCTTCACTTACCACGGGAACAATCCTGTCATATATTAACAACGAAAAACAAAAAAAATACTTGATGTGTTTTACACCGGCTTGTGACACATTACGTATGTCATCCTCAAGACCATTTGTATTTATTGAAGGTTCAGCAGCTACGAGTAAAAAATACAACCTTGTGATTAGCTCTGAAAATGGAGAAGATATAGGTGTTTTCTTTGACAAGAGAAACCCTATAGTAAGGACATACAGTTTTTCACCTGATAAGGAAACACAACGGGTAAGAGCCTGTAAGAAAGAAAAAAAATACATTTTTTCTGATAATAATATAGATTTTGAGTGGATTGGTGAAATTAGATACAGTAGAGCTACAAGTGAGATGGCCAGCATTGCTAATAACTGGATGAGGATAGGAATTATTGATTCTGAATATTTGCGTTTGGCTTCCAAAGGACATTTCAAATTTTAATATATGATATAAGAAGCCATTATCATGGCTTCTTATCCCTCCCTTTTGGGGTTTTAATATTTTTTTCAATCCATGCGTATGTTTCATCCGTTTTTGCTACCACACCATACTATAAAATAAACACGCTCATACTATAACTTATAATACAGCGTAGCATCTATGAACATAAAAAAATATTTCGATGTTTTTTTAACTTTACAAGCACTGAATATAAGAATAAACATTTCGCTTTACGAAAAATCATCATTTTAACCGATAATCAATTATGTTAACGCATTCATTTTTACCATATGTTCTACAATCCATTAACTAAAATTATAGTTCAACGATAAAAATAACATCCAATATTTTACTTTATAAACCTCTGATTAAGCTGAATGGTGCACCAAGGGCTTAAAAGTAACTAATATCAAATTAGTAGGATACTTGTAGAAGCACTATCTTAAACAATTAAAAAAATAAACCGGGATTCTTAATAAGAATCCCGGCCTTTACATCAAAGATCAATGAAATTATCGTTCTCGAGATAAAAATTCAAACCTGCGATGAAATCTTCTTTAGATGGATTTTCTCTCTGGACAGTGATATTACGTAATACATCTAAAAATTGTTCGCCATAGAAAAATAATTCCAGTGAATTATCGACTACAAACTCAGGATATACTTCCTCATCGTCATCACTAATGACAGGATAGCTATCTAAATAACAGATAAGATCTGCTCTAGCAGATGATTCATATTCTTTTGTATACACACAAAAATTATCCAATGTATACCCACCCATAAGCTTAGATATTAAATCATCCAAACTATAAGCTTTTCTGTATTCTAACTGACTCATACACATTTCCCCCCTTTAGGTTTACCTGTTACTCCATCCAGTTTACCTCTACGACCAGGTTCTCCTCCCCCCCACATCTCACGACCACCTTTTCCTGTTGGGTGATATAGACCATGATTGTCGGCATGATCTATACGATCAACTAAAACAAGTCGATTAACGTCTTCATGATGGTGCCAGGTTAAGCCAGGAGGACTTGATGCTTTGTTAGGGTTGTTCAACCACTCTCCTAGTGCAGGATGACGCCCTAACATATCTCTTCTAAATGAGAGATCGCTGTTCATTTTATTAATAAAGTCCGTGTTTGCTCTGTTAAATTGAACACCATCACTTGAATACCTATATTTAGGATCAAGAGAATAGTCATGGAAAATATTATAGTTACCATTATTAGGTCTAGTTGATAATCCAAGCGGATCAATCCACCCCAACGGATTCGGCGCATACTGATAAAGGTTCCACCCACCATTCAACCCAATA